>NZ_KI914858.1:10844-36318 GCF_000520555.1 Arthrobacter sp. Br18
TATGGAGCTCCGGAATCCGGGTTGACCGGGCAGCGGAGCCCCGGCGGGCCGTTGGGAATCCCCAGGATCCGCTGGAAGGATAGCAGCATGCCCGTGCCATTCCCCGTCCCCCGCGAGACGCCTCGCGAGACGCCCCACGACACCGCCCCCCTCGACGTCCCGGCCCGGCGGCAGGAAAGGCGCATCAAGGCCGAAATTCTCATTGTGCTCGGTCTGTCGCTGGGACAGTCCGGCGTGTACGCAGCGGTGAACCTCCTGGAGAAGCTGACGCGGGCGCCGCTGTCCGGGCAGACCACCACCCTCAACCCTGTCCTCAACGACCGGCAGTACTTCGACCTTGCGTACCAGCTGCTGAGCATCTTCTTCGCGCTCGTACCGGTGGCGCTCGTACTGTTCCTCCTCAGCGGTTCCGGCGCGTCCGCTGTCCGCCGTCTCGGTTTCACCTTTGCGAAACCGGGCACCGACTTCGGCCTGGGACTCGGCCTTGCAGCAGTCATCGGTGCCGGTACCCTGGGGGTGTACGCCGCAGGGCGGGAACTGGGGCTGACGACGGCGATCGTCCCGGCCGCCCTCGACGCCTACTGGTGGACCGTGCCCGTCCTCATCCTTTCGGCCCTCCGCCACGCGGTGCTCGAGGAAGTGATCGTCGTGGGGTACCTTTTCGAGCGGTTCGGTGAACTCCGGTGGTCAGTGCCGGCAATTCTGGTCACCAGTGCGCTGCTGAGGGGAAGCTACCACCTGTACCAGGGCTTCGGCCCATTCGTGGGCAACGTGCTCATGGGCCTCCTGTTCGGCTACGTCTACGCCAGGACGCGCAGGGTGATGCCGCTGGTCATCGCTCATGCGGCCATCGATATCGCCGGGTTCGTCGGATTTTCGCTGTTCGGCCCGGCAATCGGCATCGGCGGCTAGCCGGCTGTGCGGCTTTCCTTTTGGGCCACGAAAATGTGACTAAATTACCGCCGGCTTCGGTGCTACTTTGAAGGAATCGCGGCCTCTTCCGCGGGCCGCCAAGGAGGAACCGTGACAGTCATCACGAACGTCTCGGAATGCAGCGTCGGTAATTGTTCGTTCAACCACGATGGCTGTACTGCCCTTGCCATCACCGTCTCCGGGAGCGCCGACCACGCCTCGTGCGCCACCTTCATCGACACGTCGATCAGCGGCGGCCTACCCAAGATGCTCGCCCAGGTGGGAGCGTGCCAGCGCGCCGAGTGCAACTTCAACCACGACCTCATGTGCACGGCGCCTGCCGTCAAGGTCGGCCCCGGCGCCGACGCCGCTGATTGCCTGACGTACACCCACGCCTAGGACGACGCGTCTGGGACGACGCCTCTGGGATCACGCGTCTGGGATCACGATTGCCGGACTTCGTCAGCCGACTCTCACCAGCTGCGTCCTGGCGGCCGGATTTCGACAGGCGGATCTCGACAGCTGGAGTCCGCCGGCCGGATCCCGACTGCGCTAGATCTCGACCGAGCCGCGTTCCGTTTCGAAGGTCACCGACATGATTCCCGGCGTTCCATTGGGGGCAACCCAGTGGACGTCGACGCCGTCGAGCGTCTCCTCGACCTGCGTGCCGAGCCACTCGGTGACACGCTCGTATGATCCGGCGATCGTCAGGCAGTCGAGTTTCACTGTGGCCGGGCGGGCCTGGGACGGATGCAGGGCTTCGAGTCCGTCGTCCCATCGGAGCAGGTAGGGGACCTGGGGGTCGGCGATGAGTCCCTTGATGCCGATCTGCTGCCAGGACAGCTCCTGCCCGTCAGGGAATTTCCGGTTGCCCGGAACCGCACTCCTGCCGAGGCGCTCCTCGAAGGGTTGGAGGTTGTCGACGGCAACGCACCAGCCCATCCAACCCCCGCCGGCTTCGGAGCGCGCACGCACCGCCTGGCCGAAGGGTGCCTTGTCCGACGCGGGGTGCGAGAGGACCTCGACGACCTCCAGGTACTGGCCGTTGACCAGGGGGAAAATCATGTTCCTGGTTCCGAAGCGGGCATGGACGCCGCCCTTCACGGCTTCCATGCCGAGAGCGGTTGAAATCCGCTCCGCGGTGGCAGCCAATCCGTCGGGTTCGCAGGCGTAAGAGACGTGGTCCAGGCGCATGGCTACATTTTGGCACTTTGTGATGGACGTCTCGACTTAGGTAGGCCTTACTTCACGCGGGGTCATATCCGGCGTCACGAAGTTGCCTGCGTCGCCTGTTTGGGCTTTCATTAACTGCAGGTCATGAGTGCCAGCGGAAAGCCCCGGCTCGCTGGCCGGCAACCCTCCAACCGCGGTGGGGTGCCCCGGGTGAAGACCAGGCGGAGCCCACAAGGGTGCTGCGCAAGCGCGGGCCCCAAAGCCCCAGCCGGTTCTTCGGCGACGGCTCAACGGCCCCCATCGAGAGGGGACACCATGTCCAACGATTGGTCATTCGAAACACGTCAGATCCATGCCGGGCAGACACCCGATCCCACCACGGGCGCCCGTGCCCTGCCGATCTACCAGACGTCCTCGTTCGTCTTCCCCAGCGCCCAGAGCGCCGCCGACCGTTTCGCGCTGATCGAACTGGCGCCGATCTACACGCGGATCGGCAACCCGACCCAGGAAGCCGTGGAGACGCGCATCGCAAGCCTCGAAGGTGGTGTGGGTGCCCTGCTGCTGGCATCGGGACAGGCCGCGGAGACCTTCGCTGTCCTGAACCTCGCCGAGGTGGGGGACCACATCGTCGCGAGCCCGAGCCTCTACGGCGGCACGTTCAACCTTTTCAAGCACACGCTGAAGAGATTCGGGATCGACTGTACCTTCGTGGAGGATCCGGACAACCTTGAGCAGTGGCGCGCAGCCGTCCGCCCCAACACGAAGCTGTTCTTCGGTGAGGTGGTGTCCAACCCTCGGCAGGACGTCCTCGACATCGAGGGCATCAGCACCGTGGCCCACGAGCACGGCATCCCGTTGATTGTCGACAACACGCTGTCCACCCCGTACCTCATCCGCCCTATCGAGTGGGGCGCCGACATCGTGGTCCATTCCGCCACCAAGTACCTGGGCGGACACGGAAATGCTATCGCCGGGGTGATCGTCGATTCCGGGCGCTTCGACTTCGCGCAGAATCCGGAGAAGTTTCCCGGCTTCAACACACCCGACGAGAGCTACCACGGCCTCGTCTACGCAAGGGACCTCGGCGTCGGCAGCGCCCTCGGCGCGAACCTCGCCTTCATCCTCAAGGCCCGCGTCCAGTTGCTGCGGGACCTCGGGTCGTCGGTTTCACCTTTCAACGCCTTCCTGATCGCGCAGGGCATCGAGACGCTCAGCCTGCGCATGGAGCGCCACGTGGACAATGCCAGGGCCGTGGCCGAGTGGCTTGAAGGTCACGACGACGTCGAATCGGTCGCCTATGCGGGCCTGGCCTCGAGCCCGTGGTACGAGCGTGGCCGCAAATACGGGCCCCGGGGTACCGGTGCCATTGTTTCCTTCGACATTGCAGGCGGCATCGAGGCGGGCAAGCGGTTCGTCGATGGCCTCGAGCTTCATTCACACGTGGCGAATGTCGGCGACGTCCGTTCACTGGTGATCCATCCGGCGTCGACCACCCACAGCCAGCTGGGAGCGGAGGCGCAGTTGACGGCGGGTGTGCGCCCCGGTCTCGTGCGGCTCTCGGTGGGGCTGGAGAACCTCCAGGACATCTTGGCCGATCTGGATGCCGGCTTCCGAGCGGCGAAGGGGGCGGAACCAGCGCGGTGACCACCTACTTACCTGCGCCGCCGAGCCTGCCCCTCGCGGGTGCGCGAGGCGACGGTTTTCTTCGGATCGCGCCGATCGGACCGGTGGTGCTCGACGCCGGCGGTGAGCTCCCCGACGTGCAACTGGGCTTTGAAACCTGGGGCGCCCTCAACAGTGATGGCTCCAATGCCGTGCTGGTCCACCATGCGCTGACGGGCAGTTCCCATGTCGCCCGCGGTGCGTCCGGGGAGGAGGGGTGGTGGGACTCGCTCGTGGGGCCCGGCCGCACCGTGGATACCGACAGGTACTTCGTGGTGTCGATCAACATGATCGGTGGCTGCTACGGCTCCACGGGACCGGCGAGCCTCGACCCGGAAGGTTCCCCGTGGGGATCCCGCTTCCCCTTCATCACCATCCGTGACTCGGTCCGCGCCGAGGCCCTGCTGATGGACCGGCTGGGCATCCAGCGTTGGCACTCCGTCCTCGGCGGATCGATGGGGGGAGCGCGCGCCCTGGAATGGGCACTGATGTATCCGGAGCGGGTGGAGCGATGCGCTGTCATCGCCTGCACTGCAGCGAGTTCGGCCGAACAGATCGCCTTCGCCCAGGCGCAGCTCCAGGCGATCCGCCTCGATCCGGCATTCGCCGGAGGGGACTACTACGGAGGAGAGCTCCCCATAGCCGGGTTGGGTCTTGCACGGCGGATAGCGCATATTACCTACCGCTCCGAGCCGGAGCTCACTCTTCGCTTCGGCAGGTCGGCGCAGGACGTCGAGCAGCCGTTCGGCGGTGTGCTGCCCACTGAGCGCGGCCGCTACCAGGTGGAGAGCTACCTCGACCATCAGGCGGCGAAGCTGGTGAGCCGGTTCGACGCCAACAGCTATGTGATCCTGACGGAAGCGCTCATGAGCCACGATGCGGCGCGGGACCGGGGAACGCTGCAGCAGGCGCTGAGGGTGGCCACCGCCCGTTTCTTCATCGCCGCAGTCGACACCGACCGCCTCTACTTCCCCGGGCAGTCGGATCTCCTGGCGGAGGCGCTTCCGGGCCACGTTCCGGTACATACCATCCGATCCCCCATCGGGCATGATGCATTCCTGACCCAGATCCATCAGCTCGACCGTGAGTTGGCGGAGGCGTTCTTCGGCGGGTAGGGGACATGACGCGGATCCGGTCGAAGTACAAGGTTGGGTTTGACGGCGATCGGGCCTAGGGTTGGAGCTAAGCCTGCTTAGTATGCAGCCCGGCCGCGGGCACCGTAGCCAGCAGGCCGAACCATCGTCCACAACCGTCCAACGCCGTCGAAGGAGCTGTTCATGGAACTCAGTACTATCGGGTGGAATGAAGAAGCACGTCAGAAGATCCTGCTTGACGCTGACCGGGCCCTCCAGTCAGCGGTGCGCGAGGCAGCGCAAACCCTCAAGGGCAGCAGCCGCGACGAGATCTACGAGTTCCTGATCAAAAAACTCCAGCCCCAGTTCGTCGATTTCAAGCCGGGTCCCGACCTCGGGAACTGCGCCGACGCCGTGGCGAACGGCGAGGTATCGCTGAACGGCTGACGCGGTCGATTTCCCAGCGCTCGATGGCCAGCGCCGCATGACGCGGCGTTCGATGGCCAGCGCCGCATGACGCGGCGCTCGATGACCAGCGCCGCATGACCCGGCATCCGATGACCAGCGCCGAATGATCATCGTTGGCCAGCGGGCGGCGTCGGTGCTCCGCTTCGGACGGACTCCGACGCCGCCTGTTCCCGTTCCCGGCGGGTCAGCCACGCTGGACCGCTAGTCGGCCGCTCCCGGCGGCATTCCGGGCCCAAAGATCGTTCCGGGCTCGGGGCGTTTGGCGGTGACGCCGTCGCCCGATGACTGGTGGCGGAGCCGCCGGAGCACCCAGGGAACGAAGAATTCCCGTGCCCAGACGAAATCCTCGGATCGTGCCGTCCGCCAGCTCTTCGCCGGAAGCTCCTTCGGCCGCAGGGGCTCCAAAGTGTGTTCGACGGCGAGAGTGTCCAGAACCATCGCGGCAATGGTGTGATGGCCCAGAGGGGAGAAATGAAGGCGGTCAGGGGCCCACATCTGGGGATTCAGCAGCAGCCGCAGCGCCCACATATCGGCCACGACGGCGTCGTGCCGCGCAGCGATGGTGCGGAGGTTCTCGTTGTAGATGGCAGTCTTGGCCCGGATGCTCCCGAGCACTGTGTCGCGGACGTCGGGACCTGTCAGCATCATCACCGTGGCCCCATTGGTGCCAAGAATTTGCACCAGGGCGTCGAGCCGTTCGGCGATGCGGTCAGGGTCTCCGCCCGGTCGGAGGAGGTCGTTGCCGCCGGCCGAGATGGTGATCAGGTCCGGTTTCAGGGCGAGAGCCGGCCCTACCTGGCTGTCCGCAATTTGCTGCAGGAGCCGGCCGCGTACGGCGAGATTCGCGTAGGCGAAGCCCGGATGGTTGCGGCTGAGTTCCTCGGCCACGCGGTCGGCCCAGCCCCGGTTGCCGCCGACGCTCTCAGGATTGGGGTCGCCGATTCCCTCGGTGAACGAATCCCCGAGTGCAACATAGCGGCTCCAGGGGTGCGGCTGGGCATAGGGAACCTGCACCACCTGCGGTTCGTGCTGATTGGCTGTCACATTTTCAGTATTTCAGGCAAAGCGACGGTTACACGAACGCAGGCCCGAAGTTTGCCGTCGGTGGAATTTGATGTGCACCGGGCACCGCGTGCGAAAATGTGCCCCATGACAACATCCGAACAGAGCCCCGTCCCGCACGCCGATCCCACGTGGAATCCCACCGTGCTCTGGTCGCGGCCGGAAGCCGAGCGGCCGGGGACCCCGCTGCTGGTGCTGCTCCACGGGTACCTCGCCAATGAGGAGGACCTCATGGGCCTGACCTCTTACCTGCCCGAGGAGTTTACCGTCGTGTCGGTACGCGCGCCCCTGGCAGGGGAACCGGGGTACTCCTGGTTCCCGCTCTCAGTGGACGCCGACTACTCGGTGGACAGGGTCGCAGCATCGGTGGGGCAGCTTGCCGCCTGGCTCGGAACCGTTCGGAGCGCACACACCAGCGTCAGCCTTCTCGGATTCTCCCAGGGGATGGCTGTTGCCACGAGCCTGCTGCGACACACCCCGGAGGATTTCGCCTGCGTGGTCGGACTGTCGGGGTTTGCCGTACCCAGCGATGATTCTGCTTTCTTCCGGACTGACAACGAGGTAGCAGCCGCCCGTGTTCCCTTCTTCTGGGGCCGCGACCAGAAGGACCCGGTCATCTCCGAGGCAATGGTCGACTTCACCCACGCATGGCTGAACGCCAACACCCAACTCACGAAAATCCTCTACCCGCACATGCTGCACAGCATCAGCCAGCAGGAACTCGCCCATGTGCGTGAGTTCCTCACCCAGACAGTGCTGAGTCGCCGCTAGGTCCTCGTAATCCTGACACTGCGGCCGTTGACATTCACAGTGTCGCCCGGATGAAGCTGCCTTCCGCGGCGCTCCTCGATTTCGCCGTTCACCTGGACCAGACCGTTGTCGACCAGCGCCTTCGCTTCGACGCCGTCCTCGGCCAGCGAGGCGAGCTTCAGCAGCTGGCCCAGCCGGATCATATCGTCGCGGATGGAAATCTCTTCGCTGTCGGCTGCGCCCTGCGCAGAATTATCGCCGCTCATGACTCCATTCTGACGCAGTTCCACCCCTGCCATGCGTTGCAGAATCCTTGGGCGCGGCGGCCGCACAAGCTCCACTACGCTTGATCGGTGGCTACGCACCCTTCGTTATCCCCGGTCATCGGGCTTCCGCTGGCGATTGCGGCAGGGCTCGCCATCCCGGTGCAGGGACGGATCAACGGCGCTCTCGCCATTCGGCTTGACGACAGCGTCGCGGCTGCACTGGTCAGTTTCGGCACAGGCCTGGTGCTGATGATCGCGATCTCACTCACCCTTCCCGCAGCGCGAGCCGGAGTGCGCGAGGTGATCCCTGCCGTACGCGCGAGGCGCTTTCCGCCCTACTACATCGGAGCCGGAGCTATCGGCGCTCTCTTCGTGTTCGCTCAGTCACTGACCATCGGCCTCCTCGGGGTGGCACTGTTCACGGTGGCCGCTGTCATGGGCCAGTCCCTCAGCGGGCTTCTGGTGGACAGGGCGGGGATCGGCCCCGCGGGCAAGCGGTCCGCGACCCCCATGCGCATTATCGGCGTGATCCTCACCGTCGTCGCGGTGATGTGGGCGGTATCCCCCAGGTTCGGGCTTTCGGGGGACACAGAGTCATCGCTCCTGCCGGGGCTCCTGCCCGTCCTCCTGCCGGTCGTCGCAGGAATTCTGATGAGTTTCCAGCAGGCCATGAACGGGACGTCCGCGGTGCACTATGGAACGCCGCTCACGGCCACGCTGATGAACTTCGTGGCAGGGAGCGTCGTGCTCCTTGCGGCATGGCTGGCGAAGTTGCTGGCGGCGGGGGCCGGGAACCCGCTGCCCGCCGAGTGGTGGTACTACATGGGAGGCCCCATGGGGTGCGTGTTCATCGGCCTCGGAGCACTGCTGGTGCGCAGCCTGGGAGTTCTGCTGACCGGTCTCAGCATGATCGGCGGGCAGCTGGTGGGCTCCCTGCTGCTGGACCTGGTCTTCCCCGCGCCCGGGACCATCATCGCCGTCGCCACCGTCGGCGGGACAATGCTGACGCTGGTCGCCATCGTTCTGACAACGCTTCCCTGGCCGCGCAGGGCCACGGGTATCGCGTAGGCCGTGAGCCGTGAAGTGTTCCTCGCCGGCGCGGTCGGCATCAGGGCCGCCGCTGTGGCGCCCATCAAGGATAGGCAAGGAAGATCCGCCCTGAGTGAAAGCCACTTCGTCCAGGGACTCCGACCGGGTTGGGTGGGGGATATGAGACGCATCCTGATCCTTGGCGGTACGGCGTGGCTGGGCCGTGAACTGGCGCAGCAACTCCTGGTTCAGGGCGAATCCGTTACCTGTTTGGCGCGGGGTAGATCCGGGACTGCACCACCGGGCGCCGTGTTCGTCCAGGTGGACCGAGCAGAACCGGGTGCGTACGCGGCCGTGGGACACGGGACGTGGGATGAAGTGATCGAGCTGTCCTACGACGTCGGCCAGGTACGGGGTGCCCTCGATGCCCTTTCCGGCAGGGCGGACCACTGGACGCTGGTCTCGTCGATTTCTGTGTATTCATCACATTCCGAGCCGGACGCCGACGAGGCAGCAGCCGTCGTGGATGCCGGCGATACCCGGGATTACGCGCAGGCGAAGGTCGCCTGCGAACGGGCATCACGGGCAGCCTTGACTGATCGGCTCCTGGTTGTTCGGCCGGGGCTGATTGGAGGTCCGGGTGATGGCAGCGACCGGTTCGGTTACTGGGTTGCCCGGTTCGCTCTTGCCGACGGGCAACCCGTTCTGGCTCCGTCGACGGCGGGACGCAGTGTGCAGGTCATCGACGTGCGTGACCTTGCGGCCTGGATGATCCACGCCGGGGCGGCAGGCCTCACCGGAGTCATCAACGCCGTGGGGAATGAACTCGCGCTGGGCACGGTCCTGGCGGAAGCCGCGAGGACCGCCGGGTCCACGGCCGAAATCGTCGAGGCGACGGACGAGTGGCTCCTTGGGCACGACGTCAGTTACTGGGCGGGGCAACGTTCGCTGCCACTCTGGTTGCCCCGGGCCGACAATGCCTTCGCGCAGCGCAGCAACCAAGCATTCCATAGGGCCGGCGGTCAGCTGCGCGGTCGGGCCGGGACCCTGAAGGACACACTCACCGACGAACGCGGCAGGGGGCTGGGCCGAATACGCCGGGCCGGACTGACGAGGAACGAAGAACTGGACCTGCTGAACGAACTGTGAGGCGTCCCGTCCTGCGAGGCGAAGACAGAGGGCGGAACCGATTGGTTCCGCCCTCTGTCTTCAGCCCTGCTGGTTCACCGGCTAGCGGTCGGCCAGCTCGGCGTCGTGGTCGTGCTCCGGGTGGAGCCCGCCACCGCTCTCCGTGCCGCCACCCAGCGGGTTGCCGTCGAAGTTGTCCTTCTCCTTGAAGTTACCCTTTGCCGACCCGGCGCCGTTCACTTCCATCGTGTTCATGGCGTAGCTGAGGGTGAGGTGGGCCACGGCGTCACTCATCTGGTCCAGTGCTGGAATGCTCAGGTTCGATTCGTCGTCGCAGGCGATGTGGTAGCAGGCGTCATAGGGAGCGCCGGCCATTCCACCGAAGAGTTCCGCCTGCTCGGCGGTCTTGATGCCTTCTGCCCCGGTGAACAGGCCACCGGCAGGGATTCCTTCGGCAATGAAGGGTCCGTAGTCGCTTCGTCCACTGAACGCCGTCTCGCCCGAGGCAAGACCTGCCGAGGCGAAGTAGTCGTGGAAGTCCTGTTCGATCTGGCCCGAACCTTCGGGGCCTGCGGCAGCATTCGCTCCTACCGGGAAGGCGGAGTTGTCGCCGTCGTACACGAACCGGCCGAAGTTGGCCGACCCGATCATGTCGAAGTTCAGGTAGAGCCCCACCTTGTCGAGGCCGCCATTCTGCACGAGGTCGGCCACGTAGTGTTCGGCTCCCAGCAGGCCCAGTTCCTCCGCGCCCCACCAGGCGAAGCGCACCTTATTGGTGGTCTTCACCTTCTGCATGCCCTCGGCGACGGCGAGGATCGCCGCGCTTCCGGTCCCGTTGTCGTTGATGCCCGGTCCTGCGACCACGCTGTCCAGGTGGGCGCCGACCATCACCACGTTGTCGTTGCTGCCCGAGGACGTCTCGGCGAGGACGTTGTAGGTGTCCCGGTTCTCGGAGATGGTGTCCGCTGCAGCGCGTCCGGTCACAGGTACCTCATTGATCAGCGAGGTCCCCGCTTCAAAACTGGCGCCGAGCACGGGGATCGAGACCACGCCGGGTGCTCCGAGCGTTCCCGCGATCGGGCCGGTGTTGGCCCCGACCCCGGTGTTGAAGATGACGACGGCGCCGGCTCCCGCGGCTTCGGCGTTGGCGGCCTTGACCGAGAACGGACAGGTGCCACGCTGCACCAGTGCGATCGAGCCCGGAGTGAATCCGATGAAGTCAGCCGCTTCGCAGCCGCTGGTGGTGGTGGCGCTCATCTCGCCCTTGGTGTCGACGGCGGCGATGGTTCCGGTGATGTCCCCCTTGCCGGAGTAGGTCATGGCGGCGAAATCGGTGGGTGTGTAGGTCCTGGAGTCCGGACTCGTCTGGGTGAGGATGGGTGCACTCAGCTGGGCGTAGAAGGGGAACTGGAAGGTCTGGATGGTGGGGGAGTATCCCGCAGCCTTCAGCTTGCCGACGATGTAGTCAACTGAGTCCGAGTACCCCTTGGTCCCGGACGCGCGGGTGTTTCCGTTCGCGTCGGCGATGGTGTCGAGCGCATCCAGGTGCCCCACGACTTTCTCCACCGACACTGCGGTCCGTAACTTCTGGCTGGTGTTGTTGTTGCTGTTCTCCTGGGTCGGGCCTGCATTGGCTGCAAGTCCGCCTGATGCGACCAGGGCCAGGCCGCCGGCAAGTGCCAGGCCCGCCCTTCCAATGCGTGCACGCGGGTGTAAACCGTTTTGGGTCACGATATTTCCTTTGTTCGCGAGAGGGTCCGCTGTTGCAGACACAGAACGCGCCTGTGACGTGGGTCACGTCACGGCGCTACCCCACAATAGGAAGCAACCGGGTCCCGGTCAAGGACGCCGGGCGGCATCGGGCGAAATAGGGTGGGAATACTCGGCAATCCCTGCGGAAGTGGAGTCCTGGTGCCCGGTTCGTGCGCTCCGACGGCGCTCACCGCTGCCGGTAGGCTGGCAGCGTATATTCTTCCCGCGCGGAGCCCCGAGGGCTCCCGCGCGCCCAACCAGCGGACCGCACCCAGCGGCCTGCAGAAGCCGGAGCCGTAACCCCATGGCAGCAGCGAAATCAGCACTCGATCCGATCATCTCCCTCGCCAAGCGCAGGGGCTTCGTCTTCCAGTCGGGAGAGATCTACGGCGGATCGCGCTCGGCCTGGGACTACGGGCCGCTCGGTGCCGAGCTGAAGGAGAACATCAAGCGGCAGTGGTGGCAGTCCGTGGTGCGCGGGCGCGACGACGTCGTCGGCCTTGATTCCGCAGTGATCCTTCCCCGCCAGGTCTGGGAGGCCTCGGGCCATGTCGAGGTGTTCAGCGACCCGCTCGTCGAGTGCCTGAGCTGCCACAAGCGCTACCGGGCCGACCACCTCGAGGAAGAATTCGAGGAGAAGAAGGGCCGGGCGCCTGAGAACGGCCTGAAGGACATCGCGTGCGTCAACTGCGGAACCAAGGGGCGGTGGACCGAGCCGCAGGAGTTCTCGGGCCTGCTGAAGACCTACCTCGGTCCCGTTGCAAGCGAGGAAGGCATGCACTATCTGCGGCCCGAAACCGCGCAGGGCATCTTCACGAACTTCAACAACGTGCTCACCACGGCCCGCAAGAAGCCGCCCTTCGGCATCGGCCAGATCGGCAAGAGCTTCCGCAACGAAATCACACCGGGCAACTTCATCTTCCGCACCCGGGAGTTCGAGCAGATGGAGATGGAGTTCTTCGTCGAACCGGGCACCGACGAAGAGTGGCACGAGTACTGGATCAAAAACCGCTTCGAGTGGTACACGGAGCTCGGCATCAAGCCCGACAACCTGCGCCTCTTCGTGCACCCGCTCGAGAAGCTCAGCCACTACTCCAAGGGCACCACCGACATCGAGTACCGCTTCGGATTCCAGGGCTCCGAATGGGGCGAGCTCGAGGGCATCGCCAACCGCACCGACTTCGATCTCTCGACCCACTCGAAGCACTCCGGAACCGACCTCGGATACTTCAACCAGGCCACCAACGAGCGCTACACCCCGTACGTCATCGAACCGGCCGCGGGCCTGACGCGCTCCTTCATGGCGTTCCTCGTCGACGCGTACACCGAGGACGAGGCGCCCAACGCGAAGGGCGGCGTGGACAAGCGCACCGTGCTGCGGCTCGATCCGCGCCTCGCTCCGGTCAAGGCGGCAGTGCTACCCCTCAGCCGCAACGAGGACCTCTCGCCGAAGGCCAGGGACCTGGCGGCCGAGCTGCGGCGGAACTGGAACATCGAGTTCGACGACGCCGGCGCTATCGGCCGTCGATACCGGCGCCAGGACGAGATCGGCACCCCGTTCTGCATCACGGTGGACTTCGACACCCTCGAGGATCAGGCGGTGACCATCCGCGAGCGTGACAGCATGGCGCAGGAACGCGTCGCGCTCGACCAGGTGCAGGGCTATCTCGCAGCACGGCTGATCGGCTCCTGATGGCTCTTCAATACCGGGCCTGGCAGGACGGCGACGACCTCGAGCTGCTGCAGCTCTGGGGTGGGCCGGAGTCGCCGCCGGCGGAGCAGTTCCGTGGATCCTTCCGGCCATCGGCGGAATCCCCCTGGAACCGCTGCATCACCGCGCTCGACCAGGGGGTGCCGGTGGCCGCCGGATTCGTCTATGAGACCGCCCTGCACCCGGAGCGGCTCTGGTGCTACGTGGAGGTCGCGGCCGATCACCGCCGCACCGGCGTCGGTTCCACCCTGCTGACCATGCTGCGCCTCGAAGCCGCGGCGTCGCCGTCGGGCATCACCGCGCTGCGCAGCAAAGTGCAGCCCGGCACTCCGGGTGCGCTCTTCGCGGAGGCCGTAGGTTTCTCTCCGATCCAGCGCTCGCGCGTTGTCGTGGTGAGTCCCGGAGCGCTCGCCGCACCGGCATTCGACGATGCCTCCGGGCCGCAGCTCGAGGAGGCGGCAACGGGATCGGTGGAGCTCACCCGCGCTGTCGCGGACTTCTACACGGCCGTCCACGGCTGGGACCGCGCCGACCTGACCGTCGGCCGGGCGCAGCAGCTGCTGCTCTCCGACACCAGCGGTGCCGGGGGCGCGATCGTGCTGCGCGACCGGCCGCGGGCCGACGGCGGCATGATCGCCGCTTTCGCCGTCAGCTACACGCAGGCCCGCACTGACGGTCCGGCCGACGTCCTGCTGGGCTATGACACCGCGCTGAAGCCGTCCGAGCAGGAGGCGGCGGTGGCCACGATGATCGCGATGCTCGTGCACCAGTTCCCCGTGCAGCTCGAGGTCGACGACTCGATGACGGCACTCGTGCGGGTGGTCGAACCGCTGCTGGCCGGCGATGCTGCGACCGTCGACGCCGAAGCCTACGTCGTCGCGCTGGAGGAGCGGGGCCAGGACTAGGGGCTCGTGGTCGAGCGGTCCTGGACCGGCTCCTGCGTAACGCCCGCGGCCGCGGCGCGTGCGTTCACCCCCGGTTGTGGCGGCCCGTGCTGAGATCGTGCTGGTCGGCCGCGAGACGTTCGTCCTCTGTCATTGCCCCGCCGCCGAGGTGAGCCGGGTGCCACCAGGCGCCCGGGTCCGGTGCCACCTGGAAGTCTGCGATGCACCGGTCGATGCCCTCCTGAAGCGCCGCGCGCAGCTTCTCGGTCTCTCCGGCGACGTCGAGTCCCGGGTGGATCGGCACACCGACATGGACCCTCACGGGTGCCCGCCAGGCCTTTTGCACCGAGAACCCGTGACCGCGGGTGAGCAGCCGGTGGGATCCCCAGACCGATACCGGGATCACCGGTACTCCTGCTTCCGCCGCGAGCCGCACCGGTCCGGTCTTGAGTCCGCGCACGGTGTAGCTGCGGGAGACACCCGCCTCGGGGAGGATTGCCACGTATTCGCCGGCCTTCAGCTTGTCCAGCGCATCGGTGTAGGCGTCGGCCCCGGCCCGCCGGTCGGTAACCACGTGGCCCAGACCGTAGACGAAGGGTCCCACGAACCACAGCGACGCGACCCGTTTGGTGATCAGGTACCGTGCCTGGATTCGGGCATGGCCCCACAGGACGAGCTCCGCGAAGGCGAAATCGAGATACCCGAAGTGGGTGACGGCCACCACCGCTCCCTTGCCGGGGACCGCGCGCCGCGAGCGGCCGTTACGCGGATCCGGTGCCGGCAGGTTTTCAGTGCCTGTAGTCCGGATCCGTAGGTGCAGTGCCCATCGCACCAGCAGGCCAGTGCGGACCACGAACCGGTACAGGCGGTCGTTCTGCTTCGGCTTCCACGCCATCTTCACGCACCTCGAGACTCGGAGCCGGCGGAAGGATTCACCGGCGTTCGATCCTCACTTCTATCACGAGGAATTGCGCAGAGGGGCGCAGGAGATGCCGGCAGGCGCCGTCCAGGGCCCGTCGGCTGGCTGCACCCGTTCGCGTGGAGGACTCCCGGCGGGATACAGCCGCTGGCAATCTGCCTGATCTTGCGGCGGTTGTGTCCGGCCTAGCGGCGGTCCCGCCCGGCCTAGCGGCGGTCCCGCCCGGCCTTGCCGCGGTCCTGCCCGTCTCCGGTCACGGTTGTGCCCGGCTCTGCGACGGATTTGCCCGGCCTTGCGACAATAGAGGGGTGACTGCTGTATCGATCCGACCTGCCCCGGCCGCCCCCGCCCCCGGCCCTTCCCCTCCGGGAGGGATGGAGGCCGCGTTGAAGCTCGACCTCCCGCCGTTGAAGCTCGGCCCCATCACGGTGGACACCCCCGTAATCCTCGCTCCCATGGCCGGTATCACCAACCGGGCCTTCCGACGGTTGTGCCGCGAGTACGGCGGCGGCCTCTACGTATCGGAGATGGTCACTTCCCGCGCCCTCGTGGAGCGCAGCCCGGAGTCGCTGCGCATCATCTCCCACGATGACGACGAACGCGTGCGCTCGGTGCAGCTGTACGGCGTCGATCCGGTCACCGTGGGTGCGGCCGTGCGCATCCTCGTCGAGGAGGACCACGCCGACCATATCGACCTCAACTTCGGCTGTCCGGTCCCCAAGGTCACCCGGAAGGGCGGGGGAGCGGCGCTCCCCTGGAAGCTGGACCTGTTCACCGGGATCGTTCAGACTGCGGTGCGCGAGGCCGCCAGGGGCGGCATTCCACTCACCATCAAGATGCGCAAGGGTATCGACGAGGATCACCTGACCTTCCGGGAGGCGGGCAAGATCGCCCGCGACAGCGGTGTCGCCGCCGTCGCGCTCCACGGCCGCACGGCGTCGCAGTTCTACTCGGGCAAGGCCGACTGGAACGCCATCGCGGAGCTCCGCGAAGCCCTTCCCGACATTCCAGTGCTGGGCAACGGTGACATCTGGAGCGCCGAGGATGCGGTGCGTATGGTGCAGCAGACCGGTGTCGACGGTGTGGTGATCGGTCGCGGCTGCCAGGGCAGGCCGTGGCTTTTCGGCGACCTCGGGTACGCGTTCGAGGGCAGGACCGAGCGATACCGGCCCGGTCTCGGCCAGGTGGCTGAAACAGTGTACCGGCACGCCGAGTTGCTGGTGGAAACCTTCGACAGCGAAATGATGGGTCTGCGGGATATCCGCAAGCACATGGCCTGGTACTTCAAGGGGTACGTGGTCGGCGGGGACCTGCGCGCAAAGCTCGCCGCCGTCCCGACCCTCGAGGTGCTGCGCGGCCTCCTCGATGAGCTGGACATGGATTCGCCCTATCCAGGCGTTGACGCCGAGGGCCCGCGCGGGCGGGCCGGTTCGCCCAAGAAGACCTCGCTGCCCGAGCACTGGCTGGAGGGGCGGGTGCTGAATGCGGTCCAGCAGGCCGACATCGCAGCGGCTGAACTGGACGTCTCGGGTGGCTGAGCGCGCACCGCACCGGACACAGCACCCGACATTCCAAGACAGAAAGAGGCCATGAGTTTTCCGCACGCACCCCAAACCGCCGGCTACCTGGCCGAGGACATGGAGCGGTGGGTTCGAGAGCCTCCCAAAAGTTCGCACCGCTCGAATTTCGAGCGCGATCGTGCCCGTGTGCTGCACTCTTCGGCACTGCGCAGGCTCGGCGCCAAGACCCAGGTCGTGGCGCCGGACACCGACGACTTCGTGCGCACCCGGCTCACCCATTCCCTCGAAGTGGCGCAGGTGGGCCGGGAACTGGGCCGGTCGCTCGGCTGCGACCCCGATATCGTCGACGCCGCGTGCCTGGCCCATGACCTCGGCCACCCTCCGTTCGGCCACAACGGCGAATCGGCCCTGAACGACCTCGCGCACGGCATCGGGGGTTTCGAGGGCAATGCCCAGACCCTGCGCCTGCTGACACGGCTCGAACCGAAAATCATCCGGGATGACGGCACGCCCGCCGGGTTGAACCTCACGCGGGCAAGCCTTGATGCCGCCTGCAAATATCCCTGGACAGCTGCCACGGCCCCCGTCATCGACGCGCACCGGACCTCCAAGTTCGGGGCATACGAGGACGATCTCCCGGTCTTCGACTGGCTCCGCACCGGTGCGCCCGAGGGCCGCTCCTGCCTCGAGGCTCAGGTCATGGACCTCGCCGATGACATCTCCTACTCGGTGCACGACGTCGAGGACGCCATTGTTGCGGGTCACCTCCAGCTGAAGTGGATGGACAGTGCTGACGCCAGGGCCCGTGTGGTCGGCTACACGCGGCAGTGGTACCTTCCCGGGAGTGATCCCGCGGCCGTCGATGCTGCGCTTGCGCGGCTCGAAGGGACGCCCGTCTGGGTGCGGGAGGCTGACGGCACGCGGCGGTCCATGGCGGCCCTGAAGAATATGACCAGCCAGCTGATCGGCCGGTTCTGCCTCAGTGCCCTCGAGGCTACCCGCGGCATCTACGGGACCGACCCGCTGACCCGTTACCACGCCGAGATGGTGGTGCCGGAGGACACGGCCCTCGAAATCGCTGTCATGAAGGGTCTCGCCACCACCTACGTCATGACCACCGACCATCGGCAGCCGGTCTACGAACGCCAGCGGGAGATCCTCACGGCGCTGGTGGCGCAGATGCACGCGGAGGATGACCGCTACCTTGAGCCGACCTTCGCCTCGGATTGGCGGGAGGCAGGGGACGACGACGCCCGGTTGCGCGTCATCGTGGACCAGGTGGCATCGCTGACCGACGGCTCGGCACTGAGCCTGCATGAGCGGATCGTCGGGCCGGTCCCCGCGCTCTGGTAGGACGGCCTTCGGGTCGTCCCTCGCCTGATTCCGCCTCCTGGTGAGCGGTTCGGCGCCGGAGCAGGGAAGCATAGACTGTTTTTATGGCCGGACTCATCAAGCGCGAGGATATCGATGAGGTCCGCCAGCGCACCGATATCAAGGAAGTCGTCGACGGCTACGTCACGTTGAAGTCGGCCGGTGTGGGCTCCTACAAGGGCCTTTGCCCGTTCCACGACGAGCGTTCGCCGTCCTTCCACGTGCGTCCGCAAATGGGCTCCTACCACTGCTTCGGGTGCGGTGAGGGCGGGGACGTCATTTCGTTCGTCCAGAAACTCGACCACACCTCCTTCACCGAAACGGTCGAAAAACTGGCAGGCCGGCTCGGCATCGAACTGCACTATGAGGACGGCGGGTCGGGGCCCCGGCGCGAGGATGTGGGCAAGCGCCAGCGCCTGCTCGACGCCCACAAGATCGCCGCCGAATTCTACCGTGAACAGCTCATCACGCAGGGCGCCGCGGCCGGCCGGCAGTTCCTCCAGGAGCGCGGTTTCGACCGCGATGCCGCGGCGCTCTTCGGCGTGGGTTACGCGCCGCAGGGCTGGGACGGGCTCCTCAGCCACCTCACCGGCCGCGGTTTTACCCACGACGAGCTGAAGCTCACGGGCATGTTCAGCGTCGCCTCCAACAACGCCTCCCGTCTCTACGACCGCTTCCGCGGCCGCCTGATCTGGCCGATCCGTGACATCACCGGCGACACCGTCGGATTCGGGGCCCGGAAGCTGTACGAGGAGGACCAGGGGCCGAAATACCTCAACACTCCCGAAACGCAGCTCTACAAGAAGTCGCAGGTGCTGTACGGCATCGACCTCGCCAAACGGGAGATCGCGAAGACCCGCCAGCTCGTGGTGGTGGAGGGCTACACCGACGTGATGGCATGCCATCTCGCGGGCGTCGGCACAGCGGTCGCGACCTGCGGCACGGCGTTCGGCGCCGATCACATCAAAATTGCGCGCAGGCTGCTCTCCGACGACGGCACCGGGGGCGAAGTGGTGTTCACCTTCGACGGCGACGCCGCCGGCCAGAAGGCGGCCCTGCGCGCTTTCGAGGAGGACCAGCGGTTCATCGCGCAGACCTATGTTGCAGTGGAGCCGGGGGGTGCGGATCCCTGCGACCTGCGGCAGAGCAGGGGCGACGACGCCGTCCGCTCCCTCATCGCGGACAGGCGGCCGCTGTTCGAATTCGCGATCAAGGCGTCCTTCGGCAACTTCGACCTGTCCACCGGTGAAGGCCAGGTGAAGGCTTTGCGGCATGCCGCGCCGATTGTGGCGCAGATCCGCGACGTGTCGCTGCGGTCCACGTACACGCGCGAGCTCTCCCGCTGGCTCGGCATGCAGTTCGTGGGGGAGGACCAGGTGGCACGGGCGGTTTCCGCGGCGGCTCGGCGCGATGGTGCTGGTTCCGCCTCGGGACGCGGAAGCGGGGCCCGGACGGGGGACCAACCCAGCGGCAGGGCCGGTGGGAAGGACCTTGATGCGCCGTCAGAACCGCAGTTCTCGCGTCCTGATCCACGGGATCCGATCGGGCGCATGGAACGTGAGTCTCTCGAGGTGGTCCTGCAGCAGCCGGGACTCCTCGATGCCGACCAGTGGGTGCGATTCTCCGCAACCCGTTTCGCCGTTCCGGTCTACGCAGCGCTGCAGGACGCCGTCGTCGCTGCCGGCGCTGCCGGCGTGGAGCCGGGTCGGTGGATTGAGCAGGTACGTCGTGAGGTGCCGGAGGTGCTACACCCCTTCGTGACCGAACTCGCCGTGCGACCGCTGCCCGCAAAGGATGCCGACGCCACCGTGCTGTACTGCCGGGATATCCTGAATCGCCTCGCCGAGCTCCGCATCACCCAGCAGAAGGCGGAGAAGCTGGGGCAGCTGCAGCGCA
Organism: Arthrobacter sp. Br18; assembly: GCF_000520555.1. Lineage (GTDB taxonomy): Bacteria > Actinomycetota > Actinomycetes > Actinomycetales > Micrococcaceae > Arthrobacter_D. Next base: position 30,421 of record NZ_KI914858.1, read on the forward strand.
TGGATTCCACGGCCGACCCGGCCCTCTACAACCAGCTCCAGCGTGACCTCATGGACCTTGAAACCCAGCGCCGCCTGCTGCGCTCGGACTGATGACTTCCTCGGCAATAAGCGGCGGTGCAGTGGCTCAGGCGCCCGGGGGCCGGTACTGGACCTCTCCTGCCTTGCGCATGGCCTCCATCGCTTCATCAACGCCCAGCAGTACTGTCGTGTCCAGCGAGCTCAGCGCGCCGCCACCGGTGATCGCCAGTGTGACCGCGGCCATGGAGACATTGTCGGGGGCTTCCCACAGGGTGTAGCCGTCGTGTGGACCGAAGGCGTACCAGAATCCGTGGAGCGTCCCGCCCACCGATTCAATATAGGACCGGGCTGCTTCTCCGCGGTCTTCGGGATTGCTGATCAGCCTCGCCCACGTCTCCGGGGTGTAGCTGAATCGTGACAGATAGAGCGGCATTGTCTTTTCCTCCCAGAACCGGTTCAGCACTGATCTCCACTTCTTAAAGTCTAGATCCGCCCAAGCGGAAAAGGCCCTGCCGCAGTGGAGGTCAAGGAACGACGCCATCGCGTCAGGAGCACCCGACGACGGCGTCATCGATCGGCGTGGAAGCGGGGCGCGGGCCAATTTCACAACACCGCTGATCATCTGTAGAGTTGATCCTGCTGCTTTCCTCCGTAGCTCAATTGGCAGAGCATTCGACTGTTAATCGAAGGGTTACTGGTTCAAGTCCAGTCGGAGGAGCAAGATCAGCCCCCGACCAGCTTCTCCGCTGGTCGGGGGTTTTTTCTGTCCTGGCTGCTGACGGACAACCGGTCCTGCCAGCAGGCAGGCGTAGGCTAGGGCCATGAAAAATGACGGTTCGCTCATCCTTGTCACGGGTTCCACGGGATACATCGGGGGCAGGCTCGTGACGAAGCTGGTCGCCGAGGGCTATAGCGTCCGTGTCGTGGTCCGGTCGCCGCAGAAGCTCAAGGACGTCCCGTGGGCGGACGACGTCGATATTGTCGAGGGAGACCTGCAGGACCAGCAGACCATGCGCAGGGCATGCTCGGGCGTGGGAACCCTCTACTACCTGGTGCACTCGATGGGGTCGGGGAAGAACTTCGACCAGCGCGAGAGCGAAATCGCCGTCACGGTGTCCGAGGCTGCCACCGAGGCCGGAGTCGCGCGGATCGTGTATCTCGGCGGACTCCACCCGGAGGGGGTGACCCTGTCAACCCACATGCGCTCCCGCACTCAGGTCGGCAAGATCCTGCTCGATTCCGGCACCCCCACCATCGCCTACCAGGCGGGAGTGGTGATCGGCTCCGGCTCAGCTTCCTTCGAAATGATCAGGCACCTCTCCGATGTCCTGCCTGTGATGCCCGCACCCAAGTGGGTGCTGAACCGCATCGAGCCGATCGCGGTCCGCGATGTGATCCATTACCTGGTCGGCGCCCTCGACCTGCCGCCGGGACTGAACAGGACGTTCGACCTCGGATCGCGTGAGGTACTGACCTATAGCGAGATGATGAACCAGTACGCCGAAGCTGCAGGACTTCCACGCCGCAAGATCCTCGCCCTGCCGGTCCTCACGCCCCGTCTCGCCGGCCACTGGGTCAACCTGGTCACCCCCATTCCCCGCGCGATGGCGATGCCGCTGATCGAATCGCTGCAGCACGACGCCATCACCGCCGAGCATGACATCGATGGTTACCTGCCCGTCCCTGGGGGCGGGCTCACCGGCTACCGGCGTGCGGTGGACCTGGCGCTGGGCAGGATGCGTGGCGGTGAGGTCGAAACGAGTTGGGCGGGAGCCTCACAGCTCGACGCGGCGGCCGACCCTTTGCCTTCGGATCCCCAGTGGGCGGGACACACCGTCTTCACCGACCTTCAGACCTACAGTTCGTCGGCGTCGCCGGAAAAGCTGTGGCGGGTGGTCGAAGGAATCGGCGGCGAGAACGGCTGGTACTCCTGGCCCGTGGGGTGGGCCGCGCGGGGATGGATGGACAAGCTAGCCGGGGGAGTAGGTCTTCGAAGGGGTCGGAGGGATGCCCACGAGCTGCTCACGGGTGAAGCACTCGACTTCTGGCGCGTCGAGGAGATCGTGCGCGGAGAACGCCTTCGCCTGCGCGCCGAGATGAAGGTGCCCGGCAGGGCCTGGCTCGAGTTCGCAGTCGAGCCCGACGGTTCAGGAAGCGCCTACCGCCAGCGTGCAGTCTTCTTCCCCCAGGGGCTCTCCGGGCGCCTGTACTGGCTCGCAGTGCTCCCGTTCCACGGCTTCATCTTCAAATCCATGGCGCGCAACATCGCCAAGACTGCCGAAGCGATGCCGTAGGGCCGGCCTACCTGCGGCGCGGGAAACCACGCGGCTTGCCCAAGCACGCTGCCGGCCCGGCGGGTTCCGGCGGTGCACCCCTTTGAGGTCGCCTCATCGGGGCCCGGGAGCATGGCGCTCCGGTATACCGGCGAAACTTCCCGGGGCGGAAGGGATCAACACGGCGCCGCCGCGCTTCACGGGCGGCGGTTACGGACGCGCGTCGCCGCGGTGGAGCAGGGGATGCTCGTACACCTGCTGCCAAGCGCCGGGGGCGTAGGCGCGAATCAGATGATCGTTGCTTCCACCGATCCGCAGGACCCCTCCGTCAAAGGACACCACATAGCCGCCGCCTGCGGCCGCCTGCTGGTCTGCGGTGCCGTACACGTGCAACTCGCCGTCGAGGAAAACCAGTACCGCTGGTCGAACCTGACCATAGACGCTGGAATTGTAGGTTGATGACTCGTCAGCGTCGAAAACATGCGCCCCGTTGGGCCCCTCAACATAAACTCTGACCATGCCCGCCATGAAAGCCTCCTGATAGGTGGGTTGTCAGGAAGATTACCTCAGTCGGCTTTCTATTTCAGCGTCTTGACAAAGCTATGGCTCCACCTTGCCGCCGGCGCAGTGACCAATCCAGACGAGTGACCAGTCGGGCGCAGTGACCAATCCGGAGCGGCGGGCAGTGTGCGCAGTGATACGCCGGAGCGCTACTGCAGGGGCGGCACGCTCCGCGGCCGCACGACCGTCCACAGGAAGACGGTGGCCAGGGCGATGCAGCAGGCCATGACGGCGGCCATTGGTGTCGCCGATTGGATGCCCAGCACTCCCACGACCGGCGAGATGATTCCTGCCATCCCGAAGGTCACTGCTCCGAGAAGGGAGGCCGCGGTTCCCGCCTGAGCACCATGATTGACCAGGGCAAGGACCTGGACGCACGGGAACATGAAACCCGCGGCCATGATGTAGAACCACAGGGGGATCGCGGTGCCGAGGATGCCGAACCCCAGCTGGTCGAACACGATAATCAGCGCCGCCATGATCATCATCACGGTCGTCGCATAGACGATGACCCACTGGGGCCCAAGGCGCCGCAGCACCCGAGCGCTGGCTTGCACCCCACCGACCACCCCGAGGGAGTTCACGGCGAATAGGATCCCGTACTGCTGGACGTTCAGTAGGTACAGTTCCTGAAAAAGGAACGGAGATGCCGAGAGGTAGGAGAACAGCCCGGCGAAGTTCATGCCGCCCACGAGTACCACGCCGATGAAGATCCGGTCACTGAGGACTGCCCGATAGCGCTGGAGGGCGGTGGAGCCGGAACTTTTGCGCCGCTCGGCGGGAAGTGTCTCGATGATGAATGTCGACACCGCAATGATGACCAGCACTCCATAGCCGGCAAGGAACCAGAAGATGCCCGGCCAGGGTGTCACCAGCAGCAGCTGTGACCCGATGACGGGGGCAAAGATAGGTGCCATGCCGTTCACGAGCGCCATGTAGGAGAGGTTCCGCACCAGCGCCAGCCCGCTGAAGAGGTCCCGCACCATCGCCATTGCCACTACTCCTCCGCCTGCCGCGCCGATTCCCTGCAGGACACGGAAGATCATCAGCGAGGTGATGTCGTCGGACTGCGCTGCGCCAAGCGAGGCGACCACATGGAGCGAGGTCGCGAGGATCAGAGGAACCCGGCGCCCGATCTTGTCGCTGAGTGGCCCCACCAACAACTGGCCGGCCGCGAATCCGACGATCGTTCCGGTGAGCGTCAGCTGGGTCGCGGCCTCGGAGATTCCAAGGTCGCTCTGCAGGGCGGGAAATGCCGGCAGGTACAGGTCGATGGTGAAGGGACCCAGTGCTGTCAGGGCGCCGAGGATGGCAATGTAGATTATTTTCTCGCGCCGCGTGAGTGCATCGCCTGGGTGGGAGAGGGGGGTCAAGAATCTGCCTATCGGAACAAAGGACGGGAGGGCGCACAGCGTGCACGATGGTTGCCGTAGCGAATCAACGCACCTTCTATCATAAGGCCCCGCGGCTGCGCACGCCCGTTGAGCAGCCCTCCTGCTGACGTAGGGTGAACGGGACCCTACAGCGGAAGAAGGACGGACAACACATGAGCCAGCAGGATCTGGCGCCAGGCGAGACGCCTGCGCCACGCCACCTTGCCCGCGTAATAGCAATTACGGCAGCCGCGGCCGTCGGGGGGCTCCTGTTCGGGTTCGACACCGCGGTGATCAACGGAGCAGTCGATTCGATCCAGGCCGATTTCGGTCTCAGTGCCTCGGTACTCGGTTTCACTGTGGCCATCACCCTGCTCGGCTGTGCGGCTGGAGCCTGGTTCGCAGGCGGACTGGCCGACAGGTACGGTCGCAAAACCGTCATGGTCATCGCTGCAATCCTGTTCGCAGTCAACTCGGCCGGATCGGCGTATGCCTTCTCGGAGTGGGACCTCATGGCCTGGCGCCTGGTCGGCGGCCTTGCCATCGGTATCGCCTCCGTCATCGTTCCCGGCTACATCGCTGAAATCGCTCCCTCCAGATGGCGTGGCGGCCTCGCATCGGTGCAGCAACTCGCCATCACGGTCGGCATCTTCGCAGCTCTCCTCTCGGATGCGTCCCTGGCCAGCGCCGCCGGTGGTGCAGGCGAAGAGCTGTGGTGGGGACTCAGCGCGTGGCGCTGGATGCTCCTCGTGGGCGTCCTTCCCGCCGCCGTCTACGGGGTCCTTGCCCTTATCATCCCGGAGTCACCCCAGTACCTCATCCGGCAGGGGCGCGACGAGGAAGCGGCACGCGTGCTGTCCCGCGTGAGCGGCATCCACGACACCGACGCCAAGACCGCCCAGATCAGGGACAGTTTCGAGAGGGAAGACAAGGCAGGCTACCGCGATCTGCGGGGGCCCGCCTTCGGCCTCCAGCCGATCCTGTGGGTCGGCATGGCCATCGCCGCGCTCCAGCAGCTGGTCGGAATCAACGCGATCTTCTACTACTCGACCACGCTCTGGCAGTCCGTCGGATTCAGCGAAAGCGACTCGTTCACGACGTCGGTCATCACCTCGGTCATCAACGTCACCATGACCTTCGTGGCCATCTTCTTCGTTGACCGGATCGGACGCCGGAAGCTTCTCCTGGCCGGCTCAGTGGGAATGTTCGTGGGTCTGCTTGCAGCGACGATCGCCTTTTCCCAGGCGAGCGGCTCGGGCGAGAACGTTTCACTGACCGGCATCTGGGGGCCGATGGCCCTGGTGGGCGCCAACCTGTTCGTCATCTTCTTCGCCGCAACCTGGGGTCCGGTGATGTGGGTGACGCTCGGTGAGATGTTCCCCAACAGGATCCGTTCCATTGCTCTGGGTGTCGCCACAATGGTGAACTGGGTTTTCAACTTCCTCGTCACGCTGGCCTTCCCCTGGGTCAGCGCCAACCTCGGACTCTGGACCATGTATGCGGCCTTCACGGTGTTCGCCGTGCTGTCCTTCTTCTTCGTGAAGGACCGGCTCAAGGAGTACAGCGGGCAAGACCTCGAGGACAACACCGAGCTGCTCGCACGCTGAGGAGGCACGGCGGGTGGAAAGCGACGCTGGACGATGCCCGCCAGCCGAAAAGCGAACGAATCCC
>NZ_KI914858.1:36418-40725 GCF_000520555.1 Arthrobacter sp. Br18
CGACGCTGGACGATGCCCGCCAGCCGAAAAGCGAACGAATCCCGCAGGAAAGAACGGGGGCGGCCGATAGGCGCACCGGTGGTAATTTTAGGGTCAAGCTCGTAACGGTTACTTTCAACAGGAATGGAGGCGGGGCGCATGAGCAGCTCGGCTAGCACACGCGGCAGGCGGTCCACAGGATCGCTTTCCCTTTTTGGGCTCATCAGAATACTCGCGCGGCTCACCCCGCGGCAGATCAGCGACGAGTTCTCGCTCGCACTGGAGCAGATGAAGCAAAAGGGGATCAAGGCGGGCGTCGCGGCCGCGTTCCTCGTCGTCGCGCTGATCCTCGTCCTCTTTTTCGCCGTGGCACTCATCGTGGCGGCGATCCTCGGGCTCGCCACCATCCTGCCACCGTGGCTCGCCGCACTCGTGGTGGCCGCCGTCTTCCTGGTTCTCGCAGCGATTCTCGGACTCATCGGCGTCTCGCGGTTCAAGAAGGCACTGCCGCTGCTTCCTGAAGAGGCGATCCGCGGCGTCCGCTACGACCTCGGTGTGCTGAAGGAAGGCAGGAGCTTCAATCCTGCGGCACTGGACATCAGGAAGCCGAAGGACGACAAGAAGGACGACGCCAAGGATTCCGCACCGAAGAAGCCGACGCCGTCGTACGAGGAACTGCGTGGACGCTCCGGCGAGCGCCGCACCCACATCGCGGAAGCCAGGGACTCCCTCGGCACACGCGTGGATTTCAAGGCCCGGTACGCGAAGTTCCAGAACGACGCGAAGGCCAAGAAGGAAGCAAAGGCGGCGCAGGCCGCAAGTATCCGGGGCGGCGCCGCCGGCAGGGATGGGGTTGCAGCCGTCGCAGTGCAGAAAGAGGTGCCCCACAACATCTCGCTCGCCGACCGCTGGAAGCCGTTGAGCGTGCTCGCCGGGTCCGTGGCCGCCCTGGTGGTTTTCCTGAGGCGCCTGCTTTCCAGGTAGTAGTCAACCCGGTGCCTGCATAATGGACGAGGGAGGCAGTGGTGATCAGACTTATCGGTGCCGGAGCGCGGCCTGGAGTTCAGCATCCGGTGCTTGCGACGGCCTGGACCCTGCCGAATATCATCACGGTCATCCGCTTTCTCGGTGTACCCCTCTTCGTCTGGTTCATGGTGGAGCAGCAGTACGGCCCGGCCGTCGTCACACTGGTGGCCCTCGGCTCGACCGACTGGATCGATGGGTACCTCGCGCGCCGGTTGAACCAGATCTCAACGGTGGGGAAGTGGCTGGATCCGGTGGCGGACCGGACGGCGCTGATCGTGGTCGCCGCAACCTTCGTGGTGAACGGGATCGCGCCGGAGTGGCTTGTCTGGATCATCGTCGTTCCCGATGCACTTCTGATCCTCAACATGCTCGTCCTCTTCCGGCGCCCGAACCACCTGCCGGTGTCGAATGTCGGTAAGGTCCGCACCGCGCTGCTGCTCGTCGGGCTGCCGCTGCTCCTCCTGCACCGGGTGCCGGGCTACGAAAATCCGGGGCTCCTGCTGGCTGCGCACGTTCTGCTCGTTCTGGGGTGCATTGGGCACCTTCTCGCCTTCTACGGCTATTTCACGGAAGCCCACCGGCAGTACCGGCGCCAGGCGCGCGTTGATGGTGCTGCCGGCTGAATGACCTTCCTCGCGATCGTGCTGGCGCTGGTGGGCGCTGTTTTCCTCGCCTTCGGCGCGCAGCGGCAAGGCAGTGCCGTCCGTGCACACACTGGCGGTCTCGACCTCAACTCGGCAGGCTTCCTGCGGCTTCTGCGCCACCCCCGGTGGATCCTCGGCCTCATTCTGCTGGTCACAGGCACGGCACTCAATGTGGTGGCGCTGGCACTGGCGCCGCTGACCGTGGTGCAGCCCATCGGGGCGATCGCGCTGGTGATCACGACGGTCGTCAATTCCAGGGACCAGGGCATCCGGATCAACCGTCCTACAGTCGCCGCCATCGCCGCCTGCGTTTTCGGAAGCGCACTGTTCGTCATCCTTGCCGTCAACGTCACCCGGCAGAACCACGCGGTCGCCGCCGGGCAGGAACTCGTCGTGGTCCTGCTCCTGGCGATCGCCGTGGTTGCCTTCGGCAGCCTCGCCCTCCTGGGGAAACGCCGGCTCAATGCTTCCGCCTACATCCTCGGCGCGGGCGTGCTCTTCGGCTTCGTGGCCGTCCTGACCAAGATCATCATGACCCACGTGCTGGATCCGAACGGCCGGATCCTGCTGAACGTCCCGCTGTACACGGCGGTGGCGTTCCTGGCCGCGGTGGGACTCGGAATCTGGTTCGTCCAGAGCGCCTACGCCACCGGGCCCCCTGATCTCGTGATCGCCGGGCTCACTGTCATCGACCCGCTGGTCGGCATTGCGGTGGGAATCACGATCCTGGGTGAACTGCAGCCCGACGTGCAGGCGATCGCTGCGGTAGGCATGGCCTCGGCTGCTTTGGTTGCTATCGTTGGAGTCATCGCGTTGTCGCGGCACCATCCCGACGTGATGAGACGGCAGCGCTAGGAACCACGACGCCGGCACCTGCCCGCACGTTCGACAGACCTATGTAGGGGAACCCGAGTGAATCACCCGGCTGGACACAAGCCACTGACCATCCTGATCGCGGCCGACACCTATCCGCCGAACGTCAACGGGGCGGCTCAGTTCGGCTACCGGTTGGCCAGGGGCATGACCAAGCGCGGTCATGACGTGCATGTGCTCGCTCCGGCTACCGAAAGCGGTGCAAGCCACACCGAAGCTGGTGGTGAGTGGTCGGTGCACCGGCTGCGGTCCCACAGCACACCGACGCATGAGTACTGGCGAATCTGTCTGCCCTGGGAAATCCGCCGCGACGTGAGCATGCTGTTCGATCGGATTCAACCGGACGTGGTGCACATCCAGTGCCACTACATGGTCGGTGAGTACACGCTGTACGAGGCAGTCAAACGCGGCATCCGGGTGGTGGCGACGAACCACTTCATGCCCGAGAACGTGAACCCGTTCCTTCCCTTTCCCTCGTGGTTCAAGGAGATCGTCGCGAAGAACTCGTGGCGGGACATGGGCAGGGTCATGGGGAAGGCCGACGCCGTCACCACGCCGACGCCTCTGGCGGCAAAGGCGATGCACGATCACGCGTTCCTTCGGAAGGTATTGCCCGTGTCCAACGGAATCGACTCCTCTGCGTATGAGCTGAAGCCCGGCGAGGACATCGAGCCCCACCCGCATCCCACCGTGCTCTTCGTGGGCAGGCTTGCGGAGGAAAAGCACATCAACGTCCTCATCGACGCGATCGCCAAAACGCCCGTGGAACTCAACGTGCACTGCGAGATAGTGGGCGGGGGAGAGGTGAAGCCCGCTCTCCAGGCCCAGGCTGCGAGGCTGGGACTCGGCGGTCGGGTGAAGTTCCTCGGCCTCGCCAGTGACGAGGTACTGCGCATCGCGTACCTGCGGGCCACCCTGTTCTGCCAGCCCGGTACGGCCGAACTGCAGTCGCTGGTAACCCTTGAGGCGATGTCGGCCTACACCCCGGTGCTGCTGGCGGACGCCATGGCGCTGCCGCACCTGGTCGACGGCGGCGAGAACGGCTACCTCTTCCCGCCCAATGACAGTGATCAGCTCGCCGCCCGGATCACTGAGCTTCTCGGCCTCCCCTCCGCGGATCTGGAGCGGATGGGCAAGGCAAGCCGTTCCATGGCCGAGAAGCACGACATCAACGCCTCGCTGGCAACCTTCGAGGCCCTGTATTACGGGGCACTCACCGAGGACCTCCTGGCAGAGTACATCTAGCACACTGGGGCAGGGCAGGCAGCGGCTACAATAAACGAGCGGTCGGGCGTCCTGCCTCCCTGTGGGGCAGGGGCCGGCCGCCGCAGGGGGCTGTAGCTCAGCTGGTTAGAGCAGCGGACTCATAATCCGTTTGTCCTGGGTTCAAGCCCCAGCAGCCCTACCCCTGGGAGCCCCGGGAATCTTCGAGATCGGATGCTCGAATATTCCGGGGCTTCCGTTGCTCATCGGGTCTTCACTGGCGGGCTAAGTTACCGGCGGGTAACATGTTGTGCAGCGGTGTCCTTCCCTGGCCCCGCGCACAGGACCATCCCGGGCTACGTGAAGAACTGGTCGCAGGTGATCAGAGTGAAGGACTACCCATGAGCACGCAAGCCATCGACCTCGACAACCTGCCCTACGCGGACGGCGACTTCTTCTCCTTCGAAGAGCTGCTCTCGGACAAGGAACGTTCCCGGCTCGCGGAAGTGCGTGCCTGGCTGACAGCGGAAGTGCGGCCCCACGCCGTGGGGTGGTGGAACGAGGGCTCATTTCCCCAAAGTC
>NZ_KI914858.1:40825-42744 GCF_000520555.1 Arthrobacter sp. Br18
CTCGGCCTCCCCTCCGCGGATCTGGAGCGGATGGGCAAGGCAAGCCGTTCCATGGCCGAGAAGCACGACATCAACGCCTCGCTGGCAACCTTCGAGGCCCTGTATTACGGGGCACTCACCGAGGACCTCCTGGCAGAGTACATCTAGCACACTGGGGCAGGGCAGGCAGCGGCTACAATAAACGAGCGGTCGGGCGTCCTGCCTCCCTGTGGGGCAGGGGCCGGCCGCCGCAGGGGGCTGTAGCTCAGCTGGTTAGAGCAGCGGACTCATAATCCGTTTGTCCTGGGTTCAAGCCCCAGCAGCCCTACCCCTGGGAGCCCCGGGAATCTTCGAGATCGGATGCTCGAATATTCCGGGGCTTCCGTTGCTCATCGGGTCTTCACTGGCGGGCTAAGTTACCGGCGGGTAACATGTTGTGCAGCGGTGTCCTTCCCTGGCCCCGCGCACAGGACCATCCCGGGCTACGTGAAGAACTGGTCGCAGGTGATCAGAGTGAAGGACTACCCATGAGCACGCAAGCCATCGACCTCGACAACCTGCCCTACGCGGACGGCGACTTCTTCTCCTTCGAAGAGCTGCTCTCGGACAAGGAACGTTCCCGGCTCGCGGAAGTGCGTGCCTGGCTGACAGCGGAAGTGCGGCCCCACGCCGTGGGGTGGTGGAACGAGGGCTCATTTCCCCAAAGTCTCATTCCCCGTCTTGCGGAACTCGATTCCATGAGCCCCGTCCACCGGCAGGGTTACTCGAACCTTTTCGCGGGAATGATGCACGCCGAGTTCACCCGGGCGGATACCTCCATCGCCACCTTCATCGGCGTCCACGACGGCCTCTTCACGGGCTCCATCGAAGCCCTGGCTTCCACGGAGCAGCAGGAGGCGTGGCTACCCGACATCTACGCGTACCGGAAGATCGGCGCGTTCGGACTGACCGAGCCGCTCGGCGGCTCCGATGTGGCCGGCTTCTCGGCCTCCCCTCCGCGGATCTGGAGCGGATGGGCAAGGCAAGCCGTTCCATGGCCGAGAAGCACGACATCAACGCCTCGCTGGCAACCTTCGAGGCCCTGTATTACGGGGCACTCACCGAGGACCTCCTGGCAGAGTACATCTAGCACACTGGGGCAGGGCAGGCAGCGGCTACAATAAACGAGCGGTCGGGCGTCCTGCCTCCCTGTGGGGCAGGGGCCGGCCGCCGCAGGGGGCTGTAGCTCAGCTGGTTAGAGCAGCGGACTCATAATCCGTTTGTCCTGGGTTCAAGCCCCAGCAGCCCTACCCCTGGGAGCCCCGGGAATCTTCGAGATCGGATGCTCGAATATTCCGGGGCTTCCGTTGCTCATCGGGTCTTCACTGGCGGGCTAAGTTACCGGCGGGTAACATGTTGTGCAGCGGTGTCCTTCCCTGGCCCCGCGCACAGGACCATCCCGGGCTACGTGAAGAACTGGTCGCAGGTGATCAGAGTGAAGGACTACCCATGAGCACGCAAGCCATCGACCTCGACAACCTGCCCTACGCGGACGGCGACTTCTTCTCCTTCGAAGAGCTGCTCTCGGACAAGGAACGTTCCCGGCTCGCGGAAGTGCGTGCCTGGCTGACAGCGGAAGTGCGGCCCCACGCCGTGGGGTGGTGGAACGAGGGCTCATTTCCCCAAAGTCTCATTCCCCGTCTTGCGGAACTCGATTCCATGAGCCCCGTCCACCGGCAGGGTTACTCGAACCTTTTCGCGGGAATGATGCACGCCGAGTTCACCCGGGCGGATACCTCCATCGCCACCTTCATCGGCGTCCACGACGGCCTCTTCACGGGCTCCATCGAAGCCCTGGCTTCCACGGAGCAGCAGGAGGCGTGGCTACCCGACATCTACGCGTACCGGAAGATCGGCGCGTTCGGACTGACCGAGCCGCTCGGCGGCTCCGATGTGGCCGG
>NZ_KI914858.1:42844-49177 GCF_000520555.1 Arthrobacter sp. Br18
CTGACCGAGCCGCTCGGCGGCTCCGATGTGGCCGGCGGCACCCGCACCACTGCCCGGCGTGAGGGCGGCAATTGGATCCTCAACGGCGCCAAGCGGTGGATCGGCAATGCCACGTTTTCGGACTGGGTGGTCATCTACGCCCGGGACCTGGAGGATAACCAGGTCAAGGGTTTCCTGGTGGACACCTCCCTTTCAGGCTATTCGGCCACGAAGATCGAAAACAAGATCGCGCTGCGTACCGTGGAGAACGCCGATATCGTCCTCGACAACGTTGTAGTATCGGATGACTTTCACCTCAAGGGCGCCAACAGCTTCCGCGACACGAACAAGGTCCTGAAGGTGACAAGGCTCTCGGTCGGGTGGCAGGCGGTGGGCCAGCAGCTGGCCGCCTTCGACGTCGCCCGCCGCTACGCCGTGGAGCGCCAGCAGTTCGGCAGGCCCATCGCCTCGTTCCAGCTCGTGCAGCAGCAGCTCGTGCAGATTCTCGGCAATGCCATGAGCTCCATGGGGATGATGGTGCGCCTCGCGCAGCTTGAGGACGCAGGGACGGCGAAGGACGAGCAATCCGCCATGGCAAAGGCCTTCACGACGGCGCGGATGCGTGAAAGCGTCGCGGCCGGCCGCAACATCCTCGGCGGCAACGGTATTGTCGCCGACTACGAGATGGCGAAAATCTTCTCCGACGCCGAAGCGATCTACACCTATGAGGGCACCCAGGAAATGAATACCTTGGTCACCGGTCGAGCGATCACCGGCATCTCGGCTTTCGTCTAGGAGGCTTCAGGTTCCGGATTCCCGGCTTCGGGTTCCAGGCGCCAGATTCCCGGTTCCCGGCTTCGGGTTCCAGGTTTCCGGTATCCGGGGCTGGCCGTCACCGCCTGAGCGGAAGTAGCACCGACGGCCGCCGGTCCGAGACGTAGGCGAGCGGGTTCACGTAGTCGCCGTTGAAGCGGACGCCCCAGTGCACGCACGCCACCGGGCAGTGGGCTGGTCCTTCGACAGTGCCGACCGTGTCCCCTGCGGCAACGTTATCGCCCGTGCGAAGGGCTGTCGTAACCGGCTCGAAACTGCTGACGAGGCCGTTGCCGTGGTCGATCGAGAGCACCGGGCGGTCGACGACCGTGCCGGCGAAGAGGACAACACCATCGGCTGGACTGAGGATCGGCACTGCACCGCCGACGCTTGCTGACCGTGTTGCTGAGAGGTCCACGCCCCGGTGACCGGCATTCCACCGCTCGGGCGGTGGCCGGAAATGCCGCAGGACGGCAGGCGTGGGCGCCAGCGGCCAGGACCAGCGGGCGGTGAACGAACCCGGAGGAGTGCCGCCGACTGGTCGTCCTGCGCCGAGTGTTCCTGCACCTGTCGGTCCTGCGCCGAGTGTTCCTTCACCTGATGGTCCTGCGTGCGATATTGGCGCCGGATCTGATTGGTTGCCTGCAACTCCGGCTTGCGCCGCTCCACCTGCAGGCAACGCGAGGCAGAGGACGGCGGCCGCCAGCGCGCGTCCCGGCCCGCGGCGGAACGCGGTCCTGTGCGGTTGAGTCGAGTGCTGCGGGTAGTGCCCGGTCATGGCACTACTCTTCCCGTGCTGCAGGGTGAACCGCGACCCGCTGCTGCCATGTGGACAACGGCGCAATTCCTTGACCTGTCCAGCCCGCCGGCACGGTCTACGACCTCAGACCCGCCGCCCCCGGGCCCCACGCCCTGTAGTACACTGGGCAGAGCAGTTCGCTGCATTCCCTTCAGCCGTGCGGCCTTCCGGTCTGCTGTGAGGGGCTGCTGTCAGTGAACTGACTACGCGTGTCTGCGACCCGCCTGCCTACAGGAGCAGCCGGGGTGTTCGTCCAACGGTCCGGTTCATTCGGGTAGGGCGAGCGCGTTATCCAACAAACAGGCACCAGGAGTTTCGCCCACCCTGGGCGTAACGCTGATAACCGTCAACAAAGCAGAGGCAGCGCGCTGAGTCGTGTAGGAGCCCTGCTGAAAGAAAGGCAGATCATGCCAGTTGTAACCATGCGCCAGCTCCTCGACAGCGGCGTCCACTTCGGTCACCAGACGCGCCGCTGGAACCCGAAGATGAAGCGCTTCATCTTTACCGAGCGCAACGGGATCTACATCATCGACCTCCAGCAGTCGCTGTCCTACATCGACCGCGCCTACGAGTTCGTCAAGGCCACCGTCGCCCATGGAGGCACCGTCCTCTTCGTCGGTACCAAGAAGCAGGCCCAGGAAGCGATTGCCGACCAGGCGACCCGCGTCGGCCAGCCCTATGTCAACCAGCGCTGGCTCGGTGGAATGCTCACCAACTTCCAGACGGTTTCGAAGCGTATCCAGCGTATGAAGGAACTCGAAGAGATCGACTTCGACGATGTCGCTGGTTCGGGCCACACCAAGAAGGAGCTTCTGCTCCTGAAGCGTGAGCTCACCAAGCTGCAGAGCAACCTCGGCGGTATCCGCAACCTGACCAAAGCTCCGTCTGTGGTCTGGATTGTCGATACCAAGAAGGAGCACCTCGCCATCGACGAGGCGAAGAAGCTCAACATCCCCGTGGTCGCGATCCTCGACACGAACTGTGACCCTGACGAAGTCGACTTCCCCATTCCGGGCAATGACGACGCCATCCGTGCAGTGAACCTGCTGACCCGGGTCGTCGCCGACGCCGTCGCCGAGGGCCTGATCGCCCGCCACAACCGCTCGGGCAACAACGACTCGGCAGCAGCCGATGAGCCCATGGCCGAGTGGGAGCGCGAACTGCTCCAGGGCAACTCGGAAGCCCCTGCGCCTGCATCCGCAGACGCACCGGTTGCAGACGCACCGGTTGCAGACGCACCGGTTGCAGACGCACCCGCAGCAGCCCAGACGGCAATCCCCGAGGTTGCAGGCGAGGCATCTCCCGAGGCAACGGTCGACGTTCCCGCTGCCGACCAAGCTCCTGCCGGCCTGCAGGCTCCCATCGCCGAGGAAGTTCCCGAAGCAGTCGCTCCCGCCACGGAAGCCGCAGCAGACGACACCAAGTAGTTCCAGCTGTGTAGGGGGTGCGGGTGATTCCGCGCCCCCTACGCATGTTCCACCGGCATTACTCCTGAGAAGCGAGCCGGTGTCCCGCTCTTTCTTCAGCTGATCAATCCCAACCTAGGAGTTCGTATGGCAAACTACACTGCCACTGACATCAAAGCCCTCCGCGAGCGCACCGGCGCCGGCATGATGGACGTGAAGAAGGCACTTGACGAAGCCGACGGCAATGCCGAAAAGGCGATGGAGCTGATCCGTATCAAGGGCCTCAAGGGTGCCACCAAGCGCGAAGGCCGCTCAACGGCCGAGGGTCTCGTCGCTGCGCGCGTCGAGGGTAACGTCGGAGTCATGGTCGAGGTCAACTGCGAAACCGACTTCGTCGCGAAGGCCGGCCCGTTCATCGACTTCTCCCAGAAGGTGCTCGGAGCCGCAATCGCGTCCGGCGCTGCCGACGTCGAATCGCTGCTGGCTTTTGACCTTGATGGCAAGCCCGTTTCTGAGCACGTCATCGAAGCAGGTGCACTTCTCGGCGAGAAGGTTGACGTCCGACGGGTTGCCCGCGTCGAAGGCAATATCGTCGATGCCTACATGCACAAGACCTCGAAGGACCTCCCCGCCCAGGTGGGTGTCCTGTTCGCCGTCGAGGGTGAAGGTGATTCCGCAGCCACAGCCGCCCATGACGTCGCGGTGCACATTGCCGCCTACTCACCGACCTACCTCACGCGTGAGGAAGTTCCGGCGGAGCTCGTGGAGTCGGAGCGGCGCATTGCCGATGAGACGGCCCGCGCCGAGGGCAAGCCGGAGCAGGCCCTCACCAAGATCGTCGAGGGCCGACTGACCGGCTTCTTCAAGGAGGGCGTCCTGGTGGACCAGGCTTTTGCCAAGGATGCCAAGAAGTCTGTTGCGCAGGTGCTCAACGAGGCCGGCGTCAAGGCGACGGCATTCGCGCGGTTCCGTGTAGGAGCATAGGGAGCCAAGGCACAAGGGCTCCGTTGGTACCAGGGAGAAGGGTGGCCGCAACAGGTGGCCGCCCTTTTTCGCGCCCGGTGGGCGCGCCGTATTCTTTTACAGGTTAAGACTCACCCGCTCGATGCCCGGGAGGCACCATGAACATCCTTGAAACGGCGACAAAAAGCGGCACCCAGGGGCGACGGCGGGTATTGCTGAAGCTCTCCGGTGAGGTTTTCGGTGGCGGGAAGCTCGGCGTGGATCCGGACACGGTGCGGTCGGTCGCCAAGCAGATCGCTGCGACCATCGATGAGGTGGAGGTCGCCATCGTCGTCGGAGGTGGAAACTTCTTCCGCGGGGCCGAACTGTCCCAGAGCGGCATGGACCGCTCCAGGGCCGACTACATGGGCATGCTCGGTACCGTCATGAACTGCCTCGCGCTCCAGGACTTCCTGGAGCAGGCGGGGGTTGAAACCCGGGTGCAAAGCGCCATCACCATGGGGCAGGTCGCCGAGGCATACATCCCGCGACGGGCCATCCGGCACCTCGAGAAGGGCCGGGTGGTCATCTTCGGCGCCGGTGCGGGGTTGCCCTACTTCTCCACCGACACGGTTGCTGCGCAGCGCGCGCTCGAGGTGCACGCCGACGAGGTGCTGATGGCCAAGAGCGGTGTTGACGGTGTCTACACCGCTGATCCCCATAAGGACCCGACCGCCAGGAAACTTGCGACGCTGTCCTACGACGAGGCGCTGAGGCGTGACATCCGGGTGATGGACCAGACGGCCATGACCATGTGCAAGGACAACAACCTCACCATGGTGGTTTTCGGCATGGAGGGTGAGGGCAACGTGACCCGCGCCATCCGCGGGGAAGCTTTGGGGACCGTCGTTACCACCTAGCACCCGCGCAGGCATCCGGAGGGGTGTGGGTGGGGCAGCAGGACGTGTGAACTAGGATTGGGAACCGGACCGGTTGCCGTGCAACTGAAGGCAGAGCTAAGGAGACGTCGTGATCGAAGAGACATTGCTAGAGGCCAGCGAAAAGATGGACAAGGCCGTGGACGTGGCAAAGGACGATTTCGCGACAGTGCGCACCGGGCGCGCGAATGCCTCGATGTTCTCCAAGATCGTGGTGATGTACTACGGCTCACCCACGCCCCTGCAGCAGTTGGCTTCGTTCCAGAACCCGGAAGCGCGCACACTGCTGATCACACCTTTCGACAGGTCGTCGCTCAACGATATTGAACGCGCGCTGCGTGACTCCGACCTGGGAGCAAATCCCTCGAACGACGGCAACGTCATCCGTGTGGTCCTCCCCGAACTGACACAGGAGCGACGCAAGGAGTACGTGAAACTCGTGCGTACCAAGGCCGAGGATGCGAAGATCTCGATCCGCAACATCCGGCGGAAGGCGAAGGACGGCATCGACAAGACCGTCAAGGACGGCGACGCCGGCGAGGACGAGGGCTCGCGGGCGGAGAAGGAACTGGATGCGAAGACGAAGGCGCACACCGACACCATCGATGAGCTGCTGAAGCGCAAGGAAACCGAGCTCCTCGAAGTCTGATGATCGACCTCCAGACCCCCGAGGGCACCAGCGCCCCACCGCTCAGCGGCACGGGTGGTGCCCGGTGAGTCGGCGTACCGTAAGCGTCGGGCGTCCGCAGAAGCGGGGGTTCTCGCTCTTTCCCCGCACGAAGGCCGGCGCGCCGGGGCAGCCGTCGAGGGCCGGCCGCAACCTTCCCGCAGCAATCGGCGTCGGCGCAGGCCTCCTCATCCCGGTGCTCGCTGGGCTCCTGTTCTTCCCCCTCGTCTTCGTGGCCATCGTCACCGCCCTCGGTGCAGTCGGTGTGTGGGAGACAGCCCGCGCGCTCGAGGTACGGCGCATCCGTGTTCCGCTGGCACCGGCACTTGCCTCGAGCATCGTGATGCCGCTCGCTGCCTACTTCGGGGGAGCCGAAAGCCTCGCGTTCGCGTCCGTGGCGTCGGTCTTTGCCCTGCTGGTGTGGCGGTCCGCCGATCCGGCGCCCGACGCGACGCGCAGCATCATGGCCGGTACGTTTGCGCTCCTGTGGGTTCCCTTCCTGCTCAGCTTCGCCCTGCTGCTGGTGAGGGCCGACGGCGGCTCCCTGGTCATCGCGACGCTGCTCCTGCTCGTGGTGGCCAATGACACCTTCGGTTACATCGTGGGAGCCTCCTTCGGGAAACATGCCATGGCTCCGAAAATCAGTCCGAAGAAATCGTGGGAGGGTTTCGGCGGGTCCATCGGCGGGGCGATCCTCGTCGGGGTGTTGTGCGCCGTCTTCCTGCTGGATCAGCCGGTCTGGGTGGGGCTGCTCCTCGCGGTCTCGACCGTGGCCGCCGCAACGGCGGG
>NZ_KI914859.1:0-17522 GCF_000520555.1 Arthrobacter sp. Br18
CCTCACGGCGTCCCGCGCGCGACCCGGGCCGCGCGCGGGCTACCTCACGGCGTCCCGCGCGCGGTAGAGTCTATTCCGTCCAAACAGGAAGCAGGCTTATGGATTTCGCGCCGCCACGTCCGTGGGTTGCCCGGTATGGTCCCGGCGTCCCCGCGGAAATTGCCGTACCCGCAGGGTCCCTCCCTGATCTGCTTGAATCCTCCGTGCGGTCCTACGACCGGTCGATAGCGCTCGAATTCTTCGGCGCCGAAACGAGCTACCGCGAGCTCGGTGAGTCGGTGCTGCGGGCGGCGGAGGGTCTGCGGCGTCTGGGCGTCGGTGCGGGAGACCGGGTTGCGCTCGTCCTCCCCAATTGTCCCCAGCACATTGTGGCGTTCTACGCAGTGCTGCGGCTGGGAGCCATCGTCGTCGAGCACAATCCGCTCTATACCGATCGGGAACTGCGCCACCAGTTCGAGGATCACGGAGCCACGGTGGCCGTCGTCTGGGACAAGGTGGTGCCCCGAATCCAGGCGTTGCCCACCGACATCGGCGTCGGAACGATCGTGTCGGTCAGCCTCCCGGCGGCCCTGCCCGCGCTCAAACGGCTCGCCCTCTCACTCCCGCTGCCCGCCGCCAGGAAATCCCGCGACGCCCTGACGACGTCGGAACGCCTGTCCGGGCCGCGGCCGGTGCTCAGCTGGCGCGGACTTCTTGCCAACCGTTCCCTGCGCAGTACACATCCGCGTCCTTCGTCGGGCGACACCGCGGTGCTCCAGTACACCAGCGGGACAACCGGCCAGGCCAAGGGAGCAGTGCTGACCCACCGCAACCTGCTGGCCAACGCAGCCCAGGGCCGCGCCTGGGTTCCGGGACTGGTGGAGGGCAGGGAGGTCGTCTACGCGGTCCTTCCCATGTTCCATGCCTACGGACTGACGCTGTGCCTGACTTTCGCCATGAGCATCGGCGCGCGCCTCGTGCTTTTTCCACGGTTCGACGTCGACCTCGTGCTCGACGCGGCCCGCAAGAGCCCGCCGACGTTCCTGCCCGCCGTGCCGCCCATCTATGAGCGGCTGGCAGCGGCAGCCAACGCGCGCGGCGCTGATCTCAGTTCCATCCGCTGGGCGATCTCCGGTGCCATGAATCTTCCCGAAGCAACTGTCACACTGTGGGAAGAAGCTACCGGCGGTTACCTGGTGGAAGGATATGGCCTCACCGAAACGTCTCCCGTCTCGATCGGCAACCCCATCGGCCCGACACGGCGTCCCGGGACGGTGGGGCTGCCGTTCCCCAATACGGACGTCCGTGTCGTCGATCCCGACGACCCGTCCCGGGACCGCGAACCCGGGCAGGCGGGGGAGCTGCTGATCCGAGGACCCCAGGTATTCTCGGGGTACTGGCAGAAGCCCGAGGAGACCAGCGATGCGCTGCTGGACGGCGGCTGGTTCCGGACAGGTGACATCGTCCGGATCGATGAGGACCACTACGTGACCATCGTGGACCGCATCAAGGAACTGATCATCACCGGCGGGTTCAACGTGGCTCCGTCGGAGGTGGAAGACACCCTGTCGTCCCATGCGGACGTGACCGATGCCGCGGTGGTCGGCGTGCCCAGGGCCGGAGGCGGCGAGGATGTCGTGGCCGTGGTGGTGCTCCGGGAAGGGTGCGACCTCGACGCCGAGGCGCTGAGGGAGCACTGCCGGGCCGCCCTGGCCGCCTACAAGGTGCCGAAACGGGTGATTGCGGTCGAGGAGCTGCCGCGCTCCCTGATCGGCAAGGTTCTGCGGCGCGAGGTGCGCACGCTCCTGCTGACGGAGGGGTCACCAGCATCGAATGGCCAGGAACTCAGGTGACACTGCATGAGTCAACACACGGATGGGAATAAAGTGAGCAACCAGAACGCATCGACTTCGGGGGAGACGAGCCCGTGGCAGGGGCCCCTTGGCCGCACGAGTATCCGGGTGGCGCAGGTGCTCATGCTGCTCGTGCTCGCCGTGGTCCTGGTCTACGCCCTGATCCAGGTGAGGCTCGTGGTGATCCCGATGCTCCTGGCGCTGATCCTTGCCGCGGCCATCGGTCCCCTGGTTCTGTGGCTGCGCAGGAAGGGCTGGCCAAGTGCAGCAGCGACGGGCTTTTCCTTTCTGCTGCTTCTCGTGGCTTTCGGAGGACTGATCACGGCCATCGTGCTGGCGATCGTGGGCCAGGCGGGTGAGCTGGCCAGCCAGGCCACCGAGGGCTTCGACCAGGTCTATGCCTTCGTCGAGAACGGCCCGATTCCGGTCGATGACCAGCAGATCCAGCAGGCGCGGGATGCAGCCGTCGACTTCGCCACCAGCAGCACCGTGGGCGCCGGGGCGATCTCCGGCCTGAGTGCCGCAGGCAGCTTCATCACCGGTGCCCTGCTCATGGCAGTGATCCTGTTCTTCTTCCTCAAGGACGGCGAGCAGATCTGGGCCTTCATCCTCCGGGCGTTCAAGGGCAAGCGCCTCGTGAAGGCCCGGCGTGTCGGACACGACAGCCTGCAGGTGCTGGGTGGATATGTCCGCGGGACGGCCATCGTGGCGCTCGTGGATTCCTTCTTCATCGGGCTCGCCCTCGTGATTCTCGGTGTACCGCTGGCACTTCCGCTCGCCGCGATCGTGTTCGTGGGAGCCTTCATCCCTCTGGTGGGTGCGACGCTTGCCGGCGTGCTCGCGGCCCTCATCGCACTGGTGGCCAACGGGCCCACCACGGCCCTGATCGTGATCATCGTGGTGATCGTGGTCAACCAGCTCGAAGGCAACTTCCTCCAGCCCGTGGTCATGGGCCGCACGCTCAGCGTGCACGCCCTCGTCATCCTGCTCGCCCTGACCGCCGGAACCATCCTGGCCGGCATCATCGGCGCCATCCTGTCCGTGCCGGTCGCCGCCGTTGGCTGGGCCGCCATCAAGGCCTGGAACCGGGAAAACGACAGTGACATCAGTGCCGAGGAGATAGAACGTGCCGAGAAGGAGACCGCGCTTGATGAGAGTGGGCACGGACTGAGCTCCATGGCCAAGGAGGACCGGCCCCTCCTGGGCCGGATCGCCGCCGTGTCCGTTGCCATGGCAGCGAAACGGCCGGCCACCGAGTCACGCGCAGGTCGAAGCAAGGGTCGCCGAGCCTCCGAGTCGGAGAAGAACTCCGGCCCGGAGGACTAAGCGCGGGGAAGCCCGTCCTGGCCTGGGGGCTGGGGGTGCATCCAGTGTGCAGCAATGACGGCTATTTGGGCGTTCGGTGGTAGGTGCTGCGCAGTCGATGAATCTGGGGGAGCGCAGCAACATCAGCGGGCGCGGGGACCGATCGACGACGTCGGAGATCCGCCGGCGTCGTCGCCGACGGCAGCGGAGCCGTCCGGCAGGATGCCCGACACCCGCTGCTCCCAGGCGGCCATCACCGGAGCGCTGGTGGCCGGAGTCAGAACGGACACCAGGATGTAGGCAATCGCTGAGGCCGCCAGGCCGTAGTAGATGGGTTCGTTGGCGTACACGCCGTCGTACTGGTTCTCGGCGTTGATCTCGAGGTACGCCATGGTGGCCAGCGTGACGGCTGTGCCGACCGCCATCGACACGCCCGCGCCGAGTCCGTTGCCGCGCTTCCACACCAGGCCGCCCAGAATCGCCACGAGCAGACCGCCCACGAGGATGTCATAGGCGATGGTCAGTGCCGCGACGACGTCCTGCACCACGATTGCAAGGGCGATGGTCACGAGCCCGAGGCCGAGGACCCACCTGCGGCTTCCCGCGATGTCGTGTTCGGAGGAGGACCCGGAATCGGTTCCCGCCGGGTCAGCCACGGAGATGGCTCCCGCACCGCGGCCGAACCAGCTCCGGACGTAGGGCACGACGTCGGTGCGGGCGACCGTCGCCGCCGCGATCAGCGCGCCGGAGGCGGTGGACATCATGGCGGCGACGGCGGCCGCCAGGACCAGCCCGCCCACGCCGATGGGCAGGACATTGATGGCGATGTCCGCATAGACGTCATCGCGTGATTCGATGTTCGGCAGAATCACGCTGGCGGCCATGCCGATGACGGCCCCTGCCACTCCGTAGAGGATGCAGTAGATGCCCGCGGTCGCGCCACCCCAGCGGGCGACCTCCGGCGTCCTCGAGGTGAAGACCCGCTGCCAGATGTCCTGCCCGATCAGCAGCCCCAGGGTGTAGACGACGAAGTAGGTGATGATGCTCTGCAGGCCGATTCCCGTGATGCTGAAGAACTCCGCTTCGGACCGCTCGGCGATACCGCTGAACCCGCCTGCCGCCGCCAGGGCGAAGGGAAGCATCAGGGCGAACACCCCGATGGTCTTGATGACGAACTGCGCCATGTCGGCGAGGGTGATCGACCACATGCCGCCGATGGTGGAGTAGATCAGCACGATCACGCCGCCGACGGCGATGGAGAGGGCCCGGTCCCACCCGAAGAGCACCACGAAGATGGTGGCGTAGGCCCCGGTGGACGTGGCGCAGAGCATCAGCGTGTAGGCGAGCATGACGATGCCGGAAACCTTCGTCGCCTCGTGCCCGTACCGCAGGGTCAGCATCTGCGAGACGGTGTAGATCTTCAGCTTCTGGATGGTGGGCGCGAAAAGCAGGCTCAGGAGGAGAACTCCGGTGCCGATCGCGACGACGAGCCACATCCCGGAAATCCCGTAGGTGTAGCCGAGGCCCACCCCGCCCACGGTCGAGGCGCCGCCCAGGACGACCGCGGCCATCGTGCCGGTGTAGAGGAGCGGTCCAAGGCGCCGCCCGGCCACGAGGTAGTCGCTGGTGTTCTTGGTCCGCGACTTGCCCCACCAGCCGAAACCCAGCATGGCGGCGAGGTACGCGACCACGATGGCAATATTGACGAACTGCATGACGTTGTCCTGACCCGTGCTCTGATGCTCTTGATGCAACTTATGTTGCGTAATAGGCTAATGTGATGCGGCTTACACGTCAACGTTGTCGATATGCACCGGCGACGGCGGCCCATACGATGCCGGATAAGCTCTAAGCCTGTTCTCGCCGAAAGGATTCTGTGAAAGCGTTGCCAGTAGAACCGACCAATGCCCCCGTGGCGATTGGATCGCGGATTCGTGCCGAACGGCAGTCGCAACGCATGACCATCGAACAGGTTGCCGAATCCACCGGTCTGACCAAGGGGTTCCTGAGCCGGGTGGAGCGGGACCTCACCTCCCCTTCCGTGGCGTCGCTCGTGACCCTGTGCCAGGTGCTGTCCATCTCGATCGGTGATCTGTTCCTCGCTCCGGAAATCCACCTCACCAAGCTTCGTGAGGCGCCGCGGATCAGTCTCGGCGGCGAGGGAATCAACGAGCGGCTGCTGACGGCGCGCTCGGAGCGACGGCTGCAGATGATCCGGGCGGTCATCGAACCGCACGGGCGCGGCGAGGATGAGCTGTATTCGGTGGACTGCGAGGTCGAGACGCTGCATGTTATCGAGGGAAGGTTCGAACTGATCTTCTCCAATGAACGCTACGAGCTCGAGGCCGGCGACACCGTCACCTTTCCGGGCAGGGAACCGCATACCTGGTTCAATCCTTCGGGGGACCGTGCCGTCATTCTGTGGACTCTCGTGCCGGCGGCCTCACAGGGCTGACGCCGCCGCTTCCCAGGGCACCAAGGGCCAGGCGCTTCGCGAGATAGGGGGCCGTACGGCTTCCGTCGGCGACGGCGACGGCGGCGGGTATCCCCGCGGCGACGATGCGGCCACCCTCGTTCCCGCCCGACGGGCCGAGATCGATCACCCAGTCGGCCGAAGCCACGACATCCATCTCATGCTCCACGACCACCACGGTGTTGCCGGCATCGACGAGTGAGTCGAGCTGTTCGAGCAGCAGCCGCACGTCCGCGGGGTGCAGCCCGGTGGTCGGCTCGTCCAGCAGGTACAGGGTGTGGCCGCGGCGGGCACGCTGCAGTTCGGTGGCCAGCTTGATCCGCTGCGCCTCACCGCCCGATAGTTCGGTGGCCGGCTGCCCGAGGCGCAGGTAGCCCAGCCCCACGTCCCGCAGCGTTGCCAGGCTGCGCGCAGCGGACGGCACGTCAGCGAGGAAGTGCGCGGCGTCGTCGACCGTCAGTCCCAGGACGTCGGCGACGCTTCTGCCCCGATAGGTCACCTCCAGTGTCTCCGGGTTGTAGCGGGCGCCCCGGCATGCCGGACACGGTCCGTAACTGCCGGGGAGGAACAGAAGCTCAACGGCGACGAAGCCTTCGCCGAGGCAGGTCTCACAGCGGCCCCCGGCCACGTTGAACGAAAACCGCCCGGCGTCGTAACTCCGTGCACGGGCGGTCTCCGTGGCGGCGAAAACCCTGCGCACGGCGTCGAACAGTCCGGTGTAGGTGGCGAGGTTGGAGCGCGGCGTCCGTCCGATCGGTTTCTGATCCACCCGCACCACGCGGTCCAGGGCCTCGAGGCCCTGCACCCGGCCGACGACGGTGCGGTCGCCCGGCGCCGATTCGAAGTCGTTGCCGGCGCCGTCCGGGAGGTCGACAGGCGAATCGTTCCGAACGTGCCTGCCGGCGACATCCGCCAGCACCTGGCTCACCAGGGTGGACTTGCCTGACCCGGACACGCCGGTCACCACCGTGAGGACGCACAGCGGAATGACGGCGTCCAGGTCGCTGAGGTTGTGCCGGCGGATGCCCTCCAGCCGCAGCCACGTCCTCGCCTCCCGCGGCACCCGTGCCGGCGCGGCGTCGCCCGGTGGCGCGTCGTCCGGTGCCGTGGCCGGTCTCGTGTCCGGGAAGAGGAACGGCCGCGTGACCGATTCCTCGATCCCTGCCAGGCCGGCAACCGGCCCGCTGTACAGCACGGTGCCGCCGTCCTGGCCGGCCCGTGGACCGACGTCGACGATCCAGTCCGCACGCCGCACCACGTCCATGTTGTGCTCGACGACGAACACCGAATTGCCTGACGCCTTCAGTGCTTCAAGGACGCTCAGCAGCGGTTCGGCGTCTGCCGGGTGCAATCCGGCGGACGGTTCGTCCAGCACGTAGATGACGCCGAACAGTCCTGATCTCAGCTGGGTCGCGATGCGCAGGCGCTGCATTTCGCCGGGGGACAGCGTGGGGGTGGTCCTGCCGAGGCTCAGGTATCCCAGGCCGAGTTCCAGGAGCACTTCGATGCGCTGCAGCAGATCCCGGGTGATGGTCACGGCGACGCCGGTCCCTTCACCGGATGACGGCGACTCCCACGCGGCGTCGGGTTCCTTCCGTCCGGCGGTGGGGCGGAGGACGCCGGCCAGTTCCGCCAGGGACAGGGTGTTGAGGTCGGCGATGCTCCGGCCGGCGAAGGTGACGGCGAGCGCCTCGGCGCGAAGGCCGCTTCCGCCGCACAGCGGGCACGGCCCCGATTCCATGTACTGCAGCACCCGCTCACGCATCGACTGGCTCTTCGAATCGGCCAGGGTGTGCAGCACATAGCTCTTCGCGCTCCAGAACCGTCCCCTGTAGGGTTTCGCAACGCGGTCCCGCTGTGGCGTCACCTGCACCTGCGGCTGCTCGTCCGTGAAGAGGATCCAGTTCCGGGATTCCTGCGGCAGGTCCTGCCAGGGTGTGTCGACGTCGTGGCCCAGTTCCCGGACGACGTCGCGGAGGTTCTTGCCCTGCCACGCGCCGGGCCAGGCCGCGATGGCGCCGCCGCTGATGGTCCTGGTGGGATCCGGTACGAGCGTTTCCTCGGTGACGGTGTGCGCGGTGCCAAGCCCCGAGCATTGCGGGCAGGCGCCCGCGGCGGTGTTGGGGGAGAAGGCGTCCGAATCCAGTCGCCGTTCCACCTGCTGCGGGTAGGTGCCGGCGCGGGAGAACAGCATGCGCAGGGAGTTGGAGAGCGTGGTGAGGGTGCCGACGGTGGACCGGGAGCTCGGCGTGCCCCGGCGCTGCTGGAGTGCGACGGCCGGCGGTAGTCCGCTGATGCTTTCGACCTTCGGATTGTGGCCCTGCTGGATCAGCCGGCGGGCGTAGGGCGCCACGGATTCCAGATACCGCCGCTGCGCCTCGGCATAGATGGTGCCGAATGCGAGGGAGGATTTGCCTGAGCCCGAGACGCCGGTGAAGGCCACGACGGCGTCACGGGGGACGTCGACGTCGATGTTCCGCAGGTTGTTCTCCTGCGCTCCGCGGACCCGCACGAACCCGTCCCGGCCCTCGGCCTGCAGGTCGGCGGATATGCGGGATTCTGTTGTGTCTGCCATTCACCCGACTCTAACGTCGTCCGCGGTCGCGTCGATCCACGCCGCTATTGACGGGCGGGAAAACGGCACTGGCGTCGACATCCCTCACCAGAGCGCTTGGGATGATGGTGTTCGGCAGGAGTAACGCGCGGGCGCCTGATTCACCGCGCCGCCCGCGGGCCTTGACCCCGTGCTTCCCCACAATTAGCCTAAGGTGAAACATCTGATGCATATTTAGCAACCAGCAACACGGGACGAACCGACGCTGGAGAACGGAAAGCGGACCTCGTGGAAGAACTGCGGATAACTGCCGGCGGAACGCTGGGACCGATCGACTCTGCCCGGATACCCCGCTACGCAGGGGCGGCAACCTTTGCGCGGCTGCCCCGCCTCGACCAGGTGGCACGCACCGACATCGCGGTGGTGGGCGTGCCGTTCGATTCCGGAGTGTCCTACCGGCCGGGAGCCCGCTTCGGCGGCAACCATATCCGCGAGGCCTCGCGGTTGCTGCGCCCCTACAATCCGGCGCTCGCCATCTCACCGTTCGAACGCGTCCAGGTCGCGGATGCGGGGGACATGGCCGTCAATCCGTTCAACATCAACGAAGCCATCGAGACGGTGCAGCAGAACGCACTGGATCTGACGGCTGACGGCACGCGTCTGGTGACGCTCGGCGGTGACCACACCATTGCGCTGCCGTTGCTCCGGGCAGCCACGGAGCGCGCGGGCACACCCGTGGCGATGCTTCACTTCGACGCGCACCTGGACACCTGGGACACCTACTTCGGCGCGGAGTACACCCACGGGACGCCCTTCCGGCGGGCCGTCGAGGAGGGAATCCTCGACACCGAGGCCATTTCCCACGTGGGCACGCGGGGCCCCCTGTACGGCGTGAAGGACCTCGAGGACGACCGCCGCTTCGGGTTCGGCATCGTCACGTCCTCGGATGTCTTCCGTCAGGGTGTCGACGAGATCGTCGACAAGCTCCGCAGCCGCATCGGCGACCGCCCCCTGTACATCTCGGTGGACATCGACGTTCTCGATCCGGCCCACGCGCCGGGCACGGGCACCCCGGAAGCCGGAGGCATCACCAGCCGCGAGCTGCTCGAGATCCTGCGCGGGCTCCGCGGCATGAACCTCGTCGGGGCCGACGTCGTCGAGGTCGCCCCTGCGTACGACCACGCCGAGATCACGGGCATCGCGGCGTCGCACGTCGCGTACGACCTCGTCAGCCTGATGGCCGACAACCTCACCTCACCCAGCGGCAAGGAGAACTGAATGGAAATCACCGGCGGCGCTGCCTCAGCCCCACCCGAGCCCCTGACCGGACAGCGTAACGGCGGCGACCTCGTGGTCGAGACGCTGGAAGCGCTCGGCGCGACGACGGTGTTCGGAATCCCGGGGCAGCACGCGCTGGGCCTGTTCGACGCGCTGTCCAGGTCGGACCTGACCTTCGTCTCCTCGCGGGTGGAGAACAATTCGGCCTTCGCCGCCGACGGTTTCGCCCGCGCTACCGGTGAGGTGGGAGTGCTGTTCCTCTCCACCGGACCCGGGGCGCTCACGTCGCTCGCCGGGCTGCAGGAGGCGTACGCCACGGGCGTGCCGATGATCGTCATCGCGAGCCAGATTCCCCTCGAGGGGCTTGGTGCGCGCCGCAAGGGAATGCTGCACCAGCTGGATGACCAGAAGGCATCAGCTGCGAACGTGACCAAGAGCCAGCGGCTCATCCAGCACGCCTCCGGCATTCCCTCTGCCATCCAGGACGCCTGGACCGAAGCGGTATCCTCGCCCCAGGGTCCGGTCTGGATCGAGGTCCCGCAGAACGTCCTGCTGGATCCCGTGATGGTCCCCGCGGTCGAGGACGCGCTCGCCGAGCCCTTCGACAACCCGCCCCGCATCGAACTCGTCCGCGAAGCACTCGCCTGGCTGAACGAATCCAGGCGTCCGGCCATTGTCGCCGGCGGCGGAACGCGCCGGGGCAACGCGGAAGAGTGGCTGCTTTCCATCGCCGAGAAGCTGGGCGCGCCGGTGGTGTGCTCGCCCGGCGGCAACGGGGCCTTCCCCTGGCGCCACGAGCTGTCCCTCCAGTCATGGGTCGAGGATCGGCATGTGACGGAGGTCCTCGAGGACGCCGATCTGTTGCTGGTGATCGGATCCTCGCTGGGTGAGGTGACCTCCAACTACTTCACGCTCGAACCACGCGGACGCATCATCCAGATCGACGCCGAACCGCGCGTGCTCGAGTCGAACCGCCCGGCGCTCGGAATCCGCGCCGATGCCGGGCAGGCACTGAGGGCGATCGACGAGGGACTCTCCGAGCTGGACCGGAACCGCACCGAGGGGTACGACGCCGTCGCCCTGGTTGCGGCAACGCTCGCGAAGGTGCAGGCGAGGCTCGACTCCCAGGACCTCGAAAAAGAACGCCGCTTTCTGGCCGACATCCGCGAAGCCGCCCCGGATGACATGCAGACATTCTGGGACATGACCATCTCCGCGTACTGGGCCTGGAGCTGCTGGGACGCCCGTCTGGGGCAGTTCCACTCGGCGCAGGGAGCAGGTGGACTGGGGTACGGCTTTCCGGGTGCCATCGGTGGTTCCGTGGGCCTCGAATCGAAGGGGAAGAACGCCCGCGTGCTCGCTGTCTCGGGCGACGGCTCGGCAATGTACTCGATTGCCGAGCTCGCCACTGCGCACCAGCACCACCTCGCGGTGACCTGGCTCATTGTCGACGACGGCGGGTACGGCATCCTCCGCGAGTACATGGAGGGGGCTTTCGGCAAGGCGACCGCGACCGAACTTTCCCGGCCTGACTTCGTGAAACTTGCGGAGGCCTTCGGAGTGCCGGCACGCCGGGTCGAGCCGGAAGGTGTGCGGCAGGCACTGGAAGAGAGCTTCGCGGCCGACGGGCCCAACGTGGTGGTGGTCGAGACGCTCCTGGGGCTCTTCGCGCCCACGCACCTGGAGGGCTAGCCTTCCGGTCCGTCCCTGCCCGGGGGTAGGCTCGAAAAACGCGACTGCGCCCAGTCGGCACCAGATCGGAAGGAGCGGCAATGTCATTCTCCAAGGGAGACAAGGTGACCTGGAATACGTCCCAGGGCACCACCGAAGGCAAAATCGTGGAGAAGCGCGTCAAGGAGTTCGAGTTCTCCGACCAGAAGTTCAAGGCGTCCGAGGATGAGCCGTACTACATCGTCGAAAGCGCCAAGACGGGCGCGAAAGCAGCCCACAAGGAAGGCGCCCTCAGCAAGAAGTAGCGGCCCGGTTTCCGGCGAGGCCTACTTCAGGGGATCGTGGCCCCAGTTCATGAGGGAGTACCGCCACTTGGAGTGCTCGACGTCCTCCTTGGCGGGCCGCTGCGCAAGGTGACGGTGGACGTAGCCGACAACCTTCTTCATGTGCGCAACATCGGAGTCGGTCAGGTCCGCCTTCCTGGTTCCGAGGAGTTCGACGATCCGCCGTCCGGACCTGTGCCCCACCGACTCCCCGCCCTCCTTCTGTCCCACGGCTTTCGACTCCTCGGTGTCAAGCCATTTCTCGAGAGCGGAGGCGGTCATGTTGACAGCCTCCTCCCAGTCGGGCCACACCTCGTCGACTTCGCTGTCCTGGTTCCCGGACGTGTTCGCCATTCTGCCGATCCTCTCGCTGGCCGTCGGTGCGGAACATCCCACACAACAACGGGTTTTCAGGCTTTCTCGTAGCTTAATCCTAAGCATGCTGATAAATGTAGAGAGTAGGCCGAATTCGAAGATTAAAGGAGCACGACATCATGGCAGGAAACCTTTTGGCACGATCAGCCCACGACCTCGGCGCAGCAGCCTGGTTCGGAGGCACCCTCATGGGCGCTGTCGGACTCAACGGCGCCACCGGCAAGGCAAAGGACCCCAAGGAGCGCACGCGGCTGTCCAGCCTCGGCTGGGCCATGTGGACCCCGGTCCAGATTGCTGCCTTCGCAGCCCACGGCATCGGCGGCATCGGCCTGATCCTCGGCAACAAGGGCCGCGTCGCAGCCCAGGACACCGTCGGCTCCAACACCGTGTGGAAGTCGATCGTCACCGTGGTGGGAATGGCCCTTTCGCTGTACTCCGGCATTCTCGGCAAGAAGGTCGGCGAACTTGCCGACCAGGGCAGTCAGGGCGCTACGGAGCCCCGCCCAGGAGCGTCCGACGAACTGGCGAAGGCCCAGTCCCAGCTCAAGATGCTGCAGTGGGCGCTTCCGGTGTTCAGCGGCATCGTCATCGTCCTGGGTGCGAAGCAGGGCGAGATGCAGCGCCCGGAGAACGTCAAGAAGGGCCTGCTTCGGAAGTAGCAGCGCACTCCTTTCCGGAGCCACGACCCCCGGATCCCTGGGGCGCGGCATGGAGCGGGCGGTCGAACGCCCACCCGTGCAGCGTCCCCGGGAACGGGGGTTCGCTGCGTCCGGACGTCATTGCATGGTGAAGGCGCGGGTCAGCCCGGAGTGCACCGCTGGCACCCTGGACAATCCGGCGAAAAGCCTGTTGCGAGGCGTCAGGACGGCTGACGGCAGCGGACGCCCGAGCGCCATGTTCAGGTGCGCGATGCGCCGGGCCCGGCGGGCAGCCTTCCGTCGGTCCGTCTCGAAGGACCGCAACCGCAGCCCCACATCCTCCTTGTCCAGCAGCGACGCGGCGATGATCGGCACCAGACGCTCTGCGTCCAGCCAGCCCAGGTTCATGCCCTGGCCGCCGATCGGGCTCACCTCGTGGGCGGCGTCGCCCACGAGGGCAATGCGCCCGGCGACGAAGCGCCGGGCCACACGCGAGCGAACCTCGAAGGCGCTGAGCATGCTGTTGCTGCCAGCCTCCACGCCCACTCCGGTGCGTTCGGCGATGAGTGCGGCGAGGCCACCCGCCGTCGGCCGTTCGACAGGACAGCCCACCCACACTACCCAGCGGCGGACTGATCCGGGCAGCGGAAACGACTCGACGATGCCGCCCGGCTCGAGGTACAGCACCGCCGTGGAGCCGTGGACCGTGGAATCGGCGAAGTCCCCCATGACGTAGCAGTCGGGGTAGGTCAGCCCGGGCGCGGAAATGCCTGCGGCGCCCCGCACGGAACTGCGGGCGCCGTCCGCCCCGATCACGAGCGCCGCCGCAAGCACGCCACTGACGCCCTCGCTCCGGGTGTCGGCGAACACCCGGTCGCCGGCGTCGTGGATCCTGCCCACCGCAACGCCGCGGCGCAGGGTGCCCGGATACTCGTCGTCGAGCATGTTCTCGAGGACTTCTTCGGTGACGGCCTGCGGAACGGCAAGGACATAGGGGTGCGCGCCGGGCAGGCCGCCGAAGGAGACGCCGGCGACGTACTCGCCGCGGCTTCTGGCAGTTCCCTCCCGAATTCGCACGCCCCTGGCTATCAGTGCCGCCGCAACTCCGGCCGATTCCAATGCCGCGAGGGCGGGCGGATGGATGCCGATGGCGCGGGAGTACCTGCTGCGCTCAGTGCGACGCTCCAGGACGACGGCGTCGAGCCCGGCCCGCCGGAGCAGCAGCGCCGTATACAGGCCGACCGGCCCGCCGCCCACCACCAGGACGTCATGCATTCGCGCGGTTCCCGCCCTGGTACACGAGCAGGTGGTGGAATCGGGGAGCGCGGCGCACGCTCCACCCCGTGCGGTGCTCCTCGTCCACACGGAACCGAAGCTCCAACGGCGTGTAGCTGCGCCGGATGGACGTCAGGCCGTCAGTGCGGATGTAGGATCCCCGGAGGGGGAGGGTCCCGATCGAAAAAAGTCCGTACCCCACGCGGTGGCGCGCAATGTCCTTGTGTACTGCGATGCGGGGGGCGAAGTCTTCGGTGTCCTGGAGCAGCCCCGAGAATTCGCCGGGGGACAGGTGATGCAGCAGATGGTTGGAAATGACGGCATCGAACGTCCTTCCTTCCGCCACGAGCTCGGAACTGAATGCCCTGCGGAACGTGAGACCGGGCACCGGCCGCTGCCCGGTCGCGAAGGCGTGGGCCCGTTCGTCGGGATCGATCGCTGTGATCTCGAGGTCGAGTCCGTCCCTCCGCGCCCACCGGGCCAGCACGCGCGGCACATCCCCGCCACCAGATCCGACGTCGAGCAGCGAGCACGACGACGCCGTGAGCTGCGGCCGCAGCAGCGTCACGTAGGTGTGCCGCCAGCCCGAGACCACCGAATTGATCAGGCCGAACTGTCGGTAGGTGTTCGCCAGCAGCACCGGATCGCAGTCGGGCCTGTCCATCTCCTCGACGGAGTCCGTATCCCGCCGGACCAGGAAACCGGGAGCGCTCATGCGCCTACTTTGGTGAAGAGGGCGGTTTCCACGGTGAGTCCGGGTCCGAAGGCCATGGAGCAGACGCGGCCGTTACCACCCGCTGATGGCTGCTCCAGGATGTGCTTCAGGACGAACATCACCGTCGCGCTGCTCATGTTCCCGTACTTCCGAAGCGTCTCGCGGGCGGGCACCAGCTGCTCTTCGGCAAGGTCCAGCTTCGCCTCGACCTTGTCGAGGATGCTGCGACCGCCCGGATGGATGCCCCAGTGCTCGATGTCGCGGTATGCCATTCCCCGCAGAGTCTCGTCGTGGGCGAGAAGCGGCTCGAGGGCGCCGACGATGTGGTCGTCGATGATGTGGGGCACGTAGGTTCCGAGAACCATCTCGAAGCCCTCGTCACCGATGTTCCAGGCCATCGCCTCCTCGCCCACGGGAGTCAGGACGGTCTCGAAGTGATCAAGGCTGAGCGCCGGACCGTCCAGCGGGATATCGCGGGCCGTCACGATGGCCGCGGCGGCACCGTCGGCGAACAGCGACGAGCCGACGATGGTGTCCGGATTGTTGGAGGACCGCACGTGGAGCGAGCACAGTTCGGCAGCGATCACGAGCACGACGGCGTCGGGGTCCGCCTCGCAGAACGCCTTCGCCGCGCGCAGTGCCGGAAACGCGGCGTAGCAGCCCATGAAACCGAGGTGGTAGCGCTGCACGGACGGCGCAAGGCCCAGCGCCCTCACCACCTTGTAGTCAGGGCCGGGTGCGAAGAACCCGGTGCAGGACGCCGTCACTACGTGGGTCACATCGTCTGCCTCGACGCCCGATGCGGCGTCGAGCGCCTTGCGGCCGGCCTCGATGAAGAGTTTGGTGCCCTCCTCCGCATAGACCTCGTTGCGGACCTTGGTACTTGGCAAGAGGATACGCATCTCTCTCCGGTCGAAGAAGACCGGGTGCTCGGACTCGCTGTCCAGCGTCAACTCCTTCACCACGGTATACCGTGTGTCGATGCCCGAGGAGTCGAAGGCGGCCCCGACAAGCCGCGTTCCCAGCCGGGTGAGGTCGGGCTGTGCGGCGAAGGCATCACGGACGAGGGACTGCTTCATCGCCGTCTCGGGCACAGCGGTTTCAAGGGACCTCAGCATCACAGTCATAGTCCATTACTAGAGGACTGGTGGGCTAAACACAATGAGGGCGGGGACTCCCGCCCCGTGCTACGGACAGTAGGCTTAAGATCCTCACAGGCCCGATACCCGAGGAGCACGGCATGGCACACGGTCCGGAAGACACGCTCGACCAGCAGGACCCGCGGGGTCCCGACATCGATGCCTCCACCGAACTGCAGGAGTACCCGGGGTTCACCGAGCGTATGCACCCGCGGCCCGACCATGGGGAACAGAGCTACCGCGGAAGCGGGCGGCTGAAGGGCCGGAGGGCCTTCATCACCGGCGGGGACTCCGGTATCGGCCGCGCCACCGCGCTGGCCTTCGCACGGGAGGGCGCCGACGTCGCCATCGGGTATCTGCCCGAGGAGGAGGAGGACGGCCGCAGTTGCTGCGAGCTGATCGAGGCCGAAGGGAGGAAGGCCCTGGCAGTACCCGGGGACCTGCGCGAGGAGAGCTATGCGGGGGCAGCAGTGGACAGGGTGATCACTGAACTCGGCGGCCTGGACATCCTCGTCAACAACGCCGGGTTCCACATCGCCCAGCCGGGCGGCATCGAGGACATCGATACCGACCAGCTGAGGAGGACCTTCGAAACCAACGTTTTCGGAACGGTCTGGCTCATCCAGGCCGCTCTTCCGCACCTGTCGGAAGGCGCGAGCATCATCAACACGACGTCGGTCCAGGGCTACCATCCCTCAACGAGCCTGATGGACTACGCGGCCACGAAGGCCGCCCTCAACAACCTGACCTTCAGTCTCGCCGAGCTCCTGGGGGAGCGCGGCATCCGGGTGAACGCGGTGGCGCCCGGGCCCATCTGGACCCCGCTGCAGCCTGCCACCACCACGCCGGAGAAGCTGGACAGTTTCGGGGACGGCACGCCGCTGGGGCGGATGGGCCAGCCCGCGGAGGTCGCCGGGGCGTTCGTGTTCCTGGCATCGAATGACGCCCGCTACGTCTCGGGCGAGGTGCTGGGGGTGACCGGAGGCAAGCCACTCGCTTAGCCACTCGCCTGGCCACTGTTGGAAATCCCCTTGGGGAAGCACCAAGCCGGGCGGCCACCGGCGGCGAATGACAAACAAGGATGCCCAGCTTGAAAGCTGCGGTAACGGCACTCATCGATAGGCGGCACGGGCGTGACGAGATCCAGGTATAAGGCA
The DNA here is from genome assembly GCF_000520555.1 of Arthrobacter sp. Br18. Lineage (GTDB taxonomy): Bacteria > Actinomycetota > Actinomycetes > Actinomycetales > Micrococcaceae > Arthrobacter_D. The sequence goes on from NZ_KI914859.1 coordinate 16,736, forward strand.
GGCGGACTGACCGCGGCGATTCTTGTGGTCGCCCTGATGTCCGGATGCGCCGCCACCGAGGACAATCCGCTCAATGTCAACACCGCACGGGACGGCCAAAGGTCCGAGGGGACGGCTTCTGCCGGGCAGGACGCCGACGGCCGGTCCCTCGCCGGCCAGAGCGAGCCGGATTCCGCCTTCGTCGGCGACAACCTCGGCGACGATCCACTCAACGTCGGTGCGGACGGCGCGAAGCTGTGCGGTGTGCAGCCGAAGGGCGGTGTCCTCACCTACACGGTCATGCTGCACAATCCGACACTCCAGACCTTTGTTTTCGGGGACATCGGTCTCGGTTCCCCGAACGGGCTGACCGCGGTGTCCGCAGAGATCACGCCGGCCAACCGTGAGGGCCACGGAAACCACGGCGCGGCACCGGGCGCCCACGGCGAGCACGAGGCCGTCCCGACGCCCGAGCCTACGGCGCCGAGCACCTTCGCCGTGGAGCCAGTCCCGGCGACCGGGTACGTCTTCGAACCGGACCAGCACATCAACATCGTGGTGGCCGTCGAACTCAACGAGGGCGTACAGCGCGGAACGGCTGAGAACGTGCTGGTCGGCTTCTCCACCCCGGAGCGTGAGTACTCTGTACCGCACAACCTGAACATCACCATTGACGCTGCGACCTGCGCCTAGATGTATCGACCTAGCCGTCGACGAGGCGACCTGCGACTGGATGTATCGACCTAGCCGTCGGCGCGGCGACCTGTGACTGGATGTATCGACCTAGCCGTCGGCGCGGCGACCTGCG
>NZ_KI914859.1:17622-30358 GCF_000520555.1 Arthrobacter sp. Br18
TGCGACTGGATCTATCGACCTAGCCGTCGGCGCGGCGACCTGCGCATGGGCATCCGGCCCGGCTTCCCGCGAACGCCGGGTGAACGCAGACAACCCCTGCGGCCGAAGGGCGCAGGGGTTGTCTGTCGGAAGGGTGCCATCAACCAGCGTGAGCTGGTTGGTCCCTAAGCTGGGAGCTGCAGTACGGCACCGGTGAAGATGAGGTCCGCATGAATGACGGTGTCGGCGTTGGCCGCATAGAGAGCCTGCCAGCCACCTTCGACGCCGAGCTTCGTGGCGATGGTGTGGAGGGTGTCACCCGACTGGATGGTGTAGGTCTCGCCGCTCAATGCGGGAGCCTGTGCCACGGGGGCGTGGACGACGACGGGTGCCGGTGCGGCAACTGGTGCCTGGACGACCGGTGCCTGGACTGCAGCCGGTGCCGGTGCGGCAACTGGTGCCTGTGCCACAGGGGCTGGTGCAGGTACGGCAACTGGTGCCTGTGCCACAGGGGCTGGTGCCACGGCTGCGGCGTTCTGCTGGAACGAGACGTTGCCCGGGGCGGCCGCACTGCTCAGGCCGAGCTTGGCGGAGCAGGCGGGCCATGCGCCCCAGCCCTGACCGGCAAGAACGTTCTCCGCGACGGCGATCTGCTGCTCGCGGCTTGCGTCGGTGGGTGAACCCTGGCCGCCGAAGGCCGCCCAGGTGGAAGGCGTGAACTGAAGCCCGCCGGAGAAGCCGTTTCCGGTGTTGATGCCCCAGTTTCCGCCGCTCTCGCACTGCGCGAGGCGATCCCAGTCACTGGCAGGGGCTGCGTTTGCTGAGCCTGCTGCGGCTCCCAGCGCGAGGCCGGAGAGGGCGACGGCGGCAAGGCCACGGCGCGCGTTAGTAGCAAATTTTTGATTCTTCATGGGTACGATGCTCCGAAAGGCCACCCGCACTCGTTCCGTCCCCGGACTTCGTTGCGCCGCTGCTCACCCTTGACTGTTAAGTGGTCTCGATTGGCGACCGCCACATGAGCAGCATGCGGTGGAGGGCGGCGCCGGGCATATGCGATTGCGCGGTGACAACCGGCAACTTTGTGGGGTTCCCCTGGCGAGGAACCTCCCCAACCCTAGGGCATAATCTGATCGTTGCCAAACCGAGATAGAACGGTGCTTGACAATGGGTTCGCTTGCTGGGGATGAAGTGGCGAAAGGTCCGCTTGTGTGCCACACTACGGCGGTCCAGGGCTGGAGGAAGTGCAGTTCACGGGCGCCGATGGGGTAGAAAAGACGGATGAACTCCGCCCCTTCCGCCGCGCTACGCTGCGACATCGTCCTCCGCTGGAGCGACATGGACGCCTACGGACATATCAACAATGTGCAGGTTCTCCGTATCCTCGAAGAGGCGCGTATCTCCGTCTTCGGCGCGCCGGCCGGCACCGGCGCTGCGATATTGGACACACCGGCAGGGCAGGTGCCGCTGTTCTCGTGCATTGCGGACGGCGTCCAGGCGCTCGTCGTGGAGCACCGCGTCCGGTATACGGCCCCGCTCGAATACCGCGGCGTGCCGGTTCCCGTGGACGTCTGGGTCAGTGCCATAAAACCGGCGAGCCTCACGTTGGATTATCTGGTGGTCGACCCGGTAACGGACGAGGTGTGCGTCAAGGCGCAGACAGTGCTGGCCTTTCTCGACACGACTGCCGGACGCCTGGTGCGTACCACAGTCGAGCAGAAAGAACTCCTGGCCGGGCTGCTCGGAAAGTCGCTGTTCCGGTAAGGCCTGGTTTTCGAGCATCGAATTTTGGGTAAGGCGGGCTGGCGCGACGGGCACACGGCCGGTTGGCCCGCAGCGTCTGCTGCAGGCCAACCGTTCGCCCGTTCCCGGAACGCCTCCCGCTGTGCCGGGGGGGAGGGCAGGTGGGGCTAGGCTGCGACGTACCCGTGGGGGTCGAGGACGTACTTGGTTGCCGCCCCGGCGTCGAACTCCTCATAGCCCCGCGGTGCATCATCGAGCCCGATCGCCTTGGCGTTCACGGCCTTGGCGATGGATACCTTGTCGTGCAGGATCGCCATCATGAGCCCGCGGTTGTACTTCATGACAGGGCACTGGCCCGTGGTGAAGGACAGCGATTTCGCCCAGCCCGTTCCGAGGCTGATCGACAGTGAACCCACCTTGGCCGCGTCATCCACGGCTCCCGGATCACCCGTGACATAGAGGCCCGGAATGCCGAGCGCCCCACCAGCGGTCGTGACGTCCATGAGCGAGTTCAGCACCGTGGCCGGGGCCTCGGATGACGAGCCCGCACCGTGGCCGCGCGCCTCGAAGCCCACGGCATCCACACCGCAGTCCACCTCGGGAACGCCGAGCAACTGCTCGATCTGGTCGCGCGGATCGCCCTTCGACACATCGACGGTCTCGCACCCGAAGCTCCGAGCCTGCGCGAGGCGCTCCTGGTTGAGATCCCCCACGATGACGACGGCGGCACCCAGTAGCTGGGCTGACACCGCCGCGGCAAGGCCCACCGGACCGGCTCCGGCGACGTACACCGTTGAGCCCACTCCCACCCCGGACGTCACTGCTCCGTGGAAGCCGGTGGGGAAGATGTCGGACAGCATGGTGAGGTCCAGGATTTTCTCGAGGGCCTGGTCGCGGTCCGGGAACTTCAGCAGGTTCCAGTCGGCGTACGGCACCAGGACGTATTCCGCCTGTCCGCCGACCCAACCCCCCATATCCACGTAGCCGTAGGCGGCACCCGGGCGCGCGGGGTTCACATTGAGGCAGATGCCGGTCTTGCGTTCCTTGCAGTTGCGGCATCGCCCGCACGAGATATTGAAGGGAACCGAGCAGATGTCGCCCACCTTGATGAACTCGACGTCGGGCCCGACCTCCACGACCTCGCCGGTGATTTCATGTCCGAGGACAAGGTCGGAGGGTGCCGTGGTGCGGCCGCGGACCATGTGCTGGTCCGATCCGCAGATATTGGTGGTGACGGTCTTCAGGATGACGCCGTGATTGAGCTTTCGGCCCACATTCGCCGGGTTGACGCCCGGTCCGTCCTTGAGCTCGAAAGTGGGGTAATCGATATCTATGACTTCAACTTTTCCAGGTCCCTTGTAGGCAACGGCTTTGTTCCCAGGCACGTGTTTCCCTTTCTGTTGATCGCCGCCCGGCCGGATAGGGCCGGGTCAGAACTCAACCCCGGGGAACGGCGGTCGCTCATGCCTGACCGACATCCTTCGGAGCATGGGCCCAAGATACCGCCCGGGGGGTCGCGCGAAGGTTGCACTGCAGACCGTCCCCGTTTCCGGCGTCAGCCTTCGGCATCCCATGCATCGGCGCGGTCCGCGGCGTCTTCGGGGGATCGGTCGTCCGGCGGGTGGGAGCCGCCGTCGCCCGAAAAGCTTGCCGGAACCATGCCGGCCTCGTGGGTGCCCTGCTCCTGGCGAATGTTGTCCGCGGCCTGTCCGGCCTCCCCGCCGGCCGGCTCCAGGACGTCCGTCCGCCGGTCCTCGGCCGGGGCGCCGTCGCTGCCGGTTCCTGAGGGTGTGGTGGGTGATTCATTCACAATGCTCTCCCCTGGATTGTCTGGTCGATCGTGGGTGATGAGTGTGCCTTGGGACAGGTCCACAGGATCTGGCTTCACGGGCACCCTATGTGCCTATCATGGAGGGCCGCATTCAGGGAATGCACCTTACAAGGAGGTAAGACCATGGCCGGATACTTCAAACTCGTGGACGCACACGATGACGGTTTCCGAGTGAAACTGACAGCCCCGGACGGAACCCTCGTGGCAGTCTCGGCGTTCTTCCCCACCAAGGAGGAGGCGATCGCGGGAATCGAGACCATCCGGGAGATCGCCGGTACCGGACCCGTCGTGGACCGCAGCCGCCTGGAGAGGGCGACGAAGGACCTGCTCTCGGAAAGCCCCGCAGGAAAACGTCCCTGAACCTGCCGGCAGGCTGCAGGCCGGCCCGATGGTTTATGTGTACCAATGTATACATTGCGCGGAGGAGCGTAATAGACTTGGGACTACACACCATTCCATTGAAGGGAACCCTTGTCATGACGACAGCGGATTCATTCGGCTCAAAGGGCACACTTGATGTAGCCGGCGCCGAGTACGAGATTTTCCGGCTGAACGCAGTGGAGGGCTCCGAGCGTCTTCCGTTCAGCCTCAAGGTTCTGCTGGAGAACCTGCTGCGCACCGAAGACGGTGCCAACATCACTGCCGACCACGTCCGCGCGCTCGCGCAGTGGGACGCGGACGCGCAGCCCAGTACCGAGATCCAGTTCACGCCGGCACGCGTCATCATGCAGGACTTCACCGGCGTGCCCTGCGTCGTCGACCTCGCCACGATGCGCGAGGCGGTGGCGGAGCTCGGCGGCGATCCCACCCGCGTGAACCCGCTGGCACCCGCCGAGCTGGTCATCGACCACTCCGTGCAGATCGACGTGTTCGGCAATGCGGGCGCCCTTGAGCGCAACATCGAGATCGAATACCAGCGCAACGGTGAGCGCTACCAGTTCCTGCGCTGGGGCCAGACGGCGTTCGACGACTTCAAGGTGGTGCCGCCCGGAATGGGCATCGTCCACCAGGTCAACCTCGAATACCTTGCCCGTACCGTCATGACCCGCGAGGTCGACGTCGAGGGAACGAAGGTCCTTCGCGCCTACCCGGACACCTGCGTCGGCACCGATTCCCACACCACCATGGTGAACGGCCTCGGCGTACTCGGTTGGGGGGTGGGCGGTATCGAAGCCGAGGCTGCAATGCTCGGCCAGCCTGTCTCCATGCTGATCCCCCGCGTCGTCGGGTTCAAGCTCACCGGTCAGATTCCCGCCGGAGCCACCGCCACCGACGTCGTGCTGACCATCACGCAGCAGCTGCGCAAGCATGGCGTGGTCGGCAAGTTCGTGGAGTTCTACGGCGAAGGCGTCGCAGCAGTGCCACTGGCCAACCGTGCGACGATCGGCAACATGAGCCCCGAGTTCGGTTCCACCGCGGCGATGTTCCCCATCGACGACGTCACGCTCGACTACCTGCGCCTCACCGGACGCCCGGCCGAGAATGTCGCACTCGTGGAGGCCTACGCCAAGGAACAGGGGCTGTGGCACGATCCGTCGAAGGACATCAAGTTCTCGGAGTACCTTGAGCTCGATCTCTCCAGCGTGGTGCCCTCGATCGCCGGGCCCAAGCGTCCCCAGGACCGCGTGGCGCTCACGGAGTCGAAGAGCCAGTTCCGCGAGGACCTCCGTAACTACTCCAACGACCCACACCTCACCGACGCTCCCAGGGGAACAGTGGACGAGGCTTCGGAGGAAAGCTTCCCGGCGTCGGACAGCCCGAGTTTCACCGCCGGCATGTCGTCGACCACCATCGACGAGAACGCCAGGCCCCGCGAAACCGTCTCCCCGGACGAGGAGGCCGCCAGCCGTCCGTCGAGGAAGGTCACCGTCACCACGAAGGACGGCCGCGAGTTCGAACTCGACCACGGCGCGGTGAGCATCGCGTCGATCACCTCGTGCACGAACACCTCCAACCCCTCCGTGATGCTCGCCGCCGCGGTGCTGGCGCGCAACGCGGTGGAAAAGGGCCTGGCATCCAAGCCCTGGGTCAAGACCTCGGTGGCTCCCGGATCGAAGGTCGTCACCGACTACTACGAGAAGTCGGGCCTCATTCCCTACCTCGAGAAGCTCGGCTTCTTCGTCGTCGGCTACGGCTGCGCCACCTGCATCGGTAACTCGGGGCCGCTCGACGAGGAAATCACGCAGGCCATCCAGGACAACGACCTCGCCGTCACCGCCGTCCTCTCCGGAAACCGGAACTTCGAGGGCCGCATCAACCCCGACGTGAAGATGAACTACCTGGCTTCCCCTCCGCTGGTGGTGGCGTACGCGCTGGCAGGGACCATGGACTTCGACTTCGACACCGAACCCCTGGGCCAGGATGAATCCGGGACGGACATCTTTCTCAAGGACATCTGGCCGAACCCCGTCGAGGTGCAGCAGGTCATGGACTCCTCGATCAACGAGGACATGTTCACCGCGAGCTATGGAGCCATTTTCGACGGCGACGAGCGGTGGAAGTCGCTGCCCACACCCGCCGGCGCCACCTTCGCATGGGATCCGGAGTCCACCTACGTCCGGAAGCCGCCGTACTTCGACGGAATGAAGCCGGAGGCCGATCCGGTCGAGGATATCGACGGCGCACGCGTGCTGCTGAAGCTCGGCGATTCGGTCACCACCGACCACATCAGCCCGGCAGGTTCCTTCAAGTCCGACACCCCGGCCGGGCGGTATCTCCTGGAAAAGGGAGTGGAGCGCAAGGACTTCAACTCCTTCGGATCCCGCCGCGGAAACCACGAGGTGATGATTCGGGGCACCTTCGCGAACATCCGCATCAAGAACCAGTTGCTGGACGGTGTGGAGGGCGGCTTCACGCGGGACTTCTCCCAGCCCGATGCTCCGCAGAGCGCCGTGTACGACGCCGCCGAGAACTACCGCGCGGCAGGCACGCCGCTCGTGGTGCTCGCCGGCAAGGAGTACGGTTCGGGATCCTCGCGTGACTGGGCGGCCAAGGGCACTGCCCTGCTGGGCGTCAAGGCAGTGATCGCCGAGAGCTACGAGCGCATCCACCGCTCCAACCTCATCGGCATGGGAGTGCTGCCCCTGCAGTACCCCGAGGGCCAGAACGCCGAAACCCTCGGACTGACCGGGACCGAGACATTCTCGGTGAGCGGCGTGACTGTGCTCAACGAAGGCCGGACACCCGCCACGGTTCGGGTCACCGCTGTACCGGAGAGTGGAGAGGCGATCACGTTCGACGCCGCGCTCCGCATCGACACCCCGGGCGAAGCGGACTACTACCGCAACGGGGGCATCCTGCAGTACGTCCTGCGCCAGCTCGTGGGCTAGAACGATCGATTCCGGGGCGGTGGGTGCCTGAGGGCACCCCACCGCCCCGTGCCGTCCGGTCGGAGCGAACAGAAACGCCGGTTACCGGAGCGTTCCCGCTCACCGACAGTCACCGCTCACCAACCCCCGAGGGAGGCACCATGGCTGAACCGACCGAGGTGTCGGCCCGGATGGACGGTGACGCGATCTTCCGGATCCTCCGCAGCGAAATTCTCCGCGGAGTGCATCCGCCGGGAACGGCCCTGCGGGAAGTGGTGGTGTCCGAGCGGTTCGGGGTGTCGCGCACTCCTGTCCGGGAGGCACTGAGCCGCCTGCAGCATGAGCGGCTCCTGGAGCGCGCCGCGCGGGGCCTGCAGGTACCGCAGATCGACCCCCAGGAAGTCATCCAGATCTACGATCTCCGCGTGATGCTCGAGGAGGAAGCTGCCGGACAGGCAGCACTCAACAGGGGGACCGCGGACCTGATGCGGCTCGAGGCCCTTCTGGAGCGGGACCGCGCCGTGGGGGATCCGGACGACAACACGAAGGTCACCAACAATCTCGAGTTCCACACGGCGCTGTGGGCTGCAGCCCGGAACCCGATCCTCATGGACCTGCTGGAGCGGCTCTCGACCCACCTGATTCACACGCCGCGCTCCACGCTGTCCGTCGGCAATCGCTGGCAGGAAGTGCTCGAGGAGCATGACGCGCTCATCGCTGCGGTGGCGGAGCGGCGGGTCGATGACGCACGCGGCATGGCGCGGGCGCACATGGAAACCGCGCGTGCGCTGCGTCTGCAGCTGCTCCGCACCTCGGCGGCACGGTGACGACCGCGGGCCCGCGCGTTCGCCTGCTTCTCGACGTCGACACCGGCATCGACGACGCCGTCGCACTGCTGTACCTGATGGCAACGCCGGGTGTGGCGCTCGAGGCGATCACCTGTACTGCCGGCAATGTCGGCGCCGCGCAGGTCGCAGCGAACAACCTTGCGTTGTTGGAGCTCGGCGGATGGAAAGGGGTAGAGGTTGCGCTCGGAAGCGAGGTGCCCCTCGAAGTGCCGCTCGTCACCACCGAGGAAACGCACGGCGACCAGGGCCTGGGCTACGCAGTGCTGCCCGTGGCGCGGCAGGAGGTGTCGCCGCGCCACGCCGTCGACGTCTGGGTGGAGACCGTGCGTGCGCATCCCGGCCAGATCACCGGCCTGATCACCGGACCTCTGACGAATTTCGCACTTGCCCTGCGGGCCGAACCCCGCCTGCCGGAGCTTCTCAGGGGGCTCGTGATCATGGGCGGTGCGTTCAATTACCCCGGTAACACCACCCCTGTCGCCGAGTGGAACATCTCGGTGGATCCCCATGCCGCACGGGAGGTGTTCGCGGCCTACCGCGGCCTGCCCGAGGAGAAGCTGCCGGTGGTGTGCGCACTGGAGACCACCGAGCGGATCGAGTGCCGGCCCGATCACATCGACACCCTGTCGCGTGCCGCCGGTGCAGGCGGGGAGCCCGTGTCGCCGGACGACGCAGTCGGTACGCGGAGCGCCAATCCGAACCCGGTCATCGCGTGCGTGTCCGACGCGCTTCGCTTCTACCTGGAGTTCCACCGGCGCCAGAACCAGGGATATGTCGCCCACCTGCATGACCTCTTCGCGGCCATGGCGGCGACAGGCGAAGTGGGCTTCACCACGCGGCTTGCGACGGTGGACGTCGAAGTATCCTCGCGGCTGACGATCGGCCAGACCGTGGGAGACTTCGCCGGACTGTGGAACCAGCCTCCGAATGCGCGGGTGGTGTCCGGGAACGACCCCGAAGAATGCTTCGACCTGTTGATCCTGCGGCTGGCCGAGCTCGCTCGGAAGCGCGCCCCGGCCTCACGAGGGTAAACTGAGCCTGTTCGCGTGGAACGCGCGGACGGCGGCGCCGAGGTGACATGAGGTGCACTCCACCTTTCCCCGACGCGCCCAAGGATCTTCCGTGAGTTCACCCCTGACCCTGCCGCTCCAGCGGGAAACGTCCCGTCCACGACGCGCGCTGATCCTTGCCGGAGGCGCCCTCATCGCCGCGACATACTTCTACCTGGTGCTGGCGCAGCCGGCCGACCTCGCGGGCGGTGGAGGAAGTGCGGCGTCCCTCATCTGCCTCTTCGGGTTCCTCGGCGGCGGTGCGCTGCTGGTCGGCGGAATCCTGCCGACGCTCACCACGAGCTCGCTCGTGGTGATGCCGCTCGGCATCGCCCTGAACATCGCCATCGGCCAGACCGCGGGAAGCCTCGGCCTGCAGATCTACCTTGACGCCATCGGAACGGTGCTGGTCGCAGTCCTCGCCGGGCCCGCCGCCGGTGCGGCAACCGGGGCGCTGAGCAACGCCATCTGGGGTCTGTTCAATCCCCTTGCACTGCCCTTCGCCGCAGGCGCGGCGCTGATCGGGCTGCTTGCGGGAACCGCTGCGAAATACGGAGCCTTCCGACGGATTTACCTCGCGCCCTTCGCAGGGCTTGCCGTGGGAGCCGTGGGCGGACTGGTGGCCGCGCCCATTGCGGCCACCATGTTCGGCGCTGCCGGGACAGTGGGAACGAATGCGATTGTCGCGGCCTTCCGGGCGATGGGTGATTCCCTGCTCGTGGCGGCAACGAAGCAGGGTCTGACCTCCGACACTCTCGACAAGCTTGTGGTGTTCACGCTCGTTGCGCTTCTCGTGTATGCGCTGCCGGGACGCGCGCGGAACCAGTTTCCCTTCGTCCGGCGGTACCGCGTCCTTGCCGGCCGTGCACCGACGCCCGTCCCGGGTACTTCCGGGGAGTAGGCAATGCCCCGGCGCAGGATTTTCAACCCCCTGACGGAGCTGCTCGCGGCGGCACTGCTGGTGGTCCTCGTGCTGGTCATCAATCGCTGGCAGTTCTCGCTCGCGGTCCTGGTGGCAGTGATCCTTCCCGCCGTCCTGCTGTCCGGCAGGCCACGCCGGATCGGCCTCACATTGACCGTCGTCGCGGCGCCGCTGCTCCTCTCGTCCCTGGTACTCCACGGACTGTTCTTCCCCGAAGGAACCACGGTGCTGGCGCAGTGGGGATTTGCGCGGATGACAGTCGAGGGCCTTGAGTTCGCCGCTCTGATGGGCCTGCGCATGGCGGTCTTCGCCGGCGCGCTGCTGACGGCCACCATGACGGCAAGTATTCCGGAGCTGGTGTCCACGATGACCCACCGCGGATGGAACCGGAAGCTTGTGTTCGTCATCGGTTCGGCCGTAGGGCTCCTCCCGCATGTGGCAGCCCGTGCGCACCACATCCTGAGGGCCCAACAGGCGCGCGGACTGGTGGTCGGCGGCGGACTGCGGCGCTTCAAGGCGCTGCTGATGGTCAGTACGCCGCTGGTGACCGGACTGCTGGTCGATGCCTCCGAGCGCACGCACATGCTCGAGGCCAGGGGTTTCTCCTCCACCGTCCGACGCACGAGTTACCTACCGGATACCGACTCCGCAGCACAGCGGGCAGCGCGCTGGGCGATGACGGGCGTCGTCGTCGTCTTCAGTTTCCTCTGGCTTGCTACCGGTGCAGCAAAGTGATCGCGCTCGAGTGCATTTCGCTCGCCTACGACGACAATGCGACCGCGCTCGTGGACGTCACGCTGGCCGTGCATGCAGGGGAACAGGTGCAGGTGGTGGGACCCTCCGGGTCGGGAAAGACCACGCTCGCCAGGCTGCTGGCGGGGCGAACCGGGGGCGACGCCGGAACCGCCTTCCGGGGAGCGCTCACCCTCGAGGGGACCCGCCTCGAATTCGGTACCGGCACGGACCCGAGGATCGACCCTGCGGCATGGAGCAGCCGGGTGGGCTATGTGGCCCAGGGCGCCTGGGGACAACTGTCCATGATGTCCTCGACGGTGGCCGAGGAAATCGCCTTCGGGCCGGCGAACCGCGGAATGCCTGCCGGGCAGCTGCGGACGACGGTCCGGGACATCGCCGCGAAGCTCCAGCTGACGGATCTGCTGGAGAGGGACCCGCGGACGCTGTCCGGCGGGCAACTGCAGAGAACCGTCATCGCGGCGGCAATCGCTTCCGAGCCGCAGGTGCTGGTCCTCGATGAGCCTTTCCAGGGGCTGGACGAGAGTGCGACGGCTGATGTTGCGGCAGTTCTTGAGCTGCTGAGGGCCCACGGCACAGGGTTGGTGGTCTGCGAGCCGCTGCTCCCGCGGCGCCTGCCCGTGGACGCCCGGGTGCTCGCACTGTTCGAGGGCAGCGCCGTCTTCGAAGGTCCGCCCGGGGACGCCCGGGGGGCCGGCCTGCGCCGCTACGGTGTCGGCCTCGAGGGTGCACCGCCGCGGCTGAGCTCCGCCGGCCGCGGGCCGACCCCTGCAGCCCGTACCGCCAGTCCCACACCGGCCGGTGCAGCCGGTGCCGCCAGCGTCACACCCGCCCGTGCAGCCGGTGTCGCCGGCCTCACGCCGGCCCGTGGACGTCCTGCCGGCGACCCACCCGATCGCGCGCCGGGGCTCCCGGAGTCGCGCCCGAAGGGCGACGCCCTCCTCGTCGAACTGGAGTGCGTCTCCTTCACCTACCCCGCGCAGCCGGATGAAGCGCCCGCCGGCATCCGTTCGGTCGATTTCAGCCTGGAGCGTGGCGAGGTGGTGGCCCTGCTGGGCTCCAACGGATCGGGCAAATCAACGGTGCTCCAGCACCTCAACGGACTGCTGCGTCCGGTGTCGGGAGTGGTCCGTATCGACGGCCGGGAGCTGGGCCGCAGGCCGACGGGAAAACTCGCGGCAACAGTGGGGTACCTCTTCCAGAACACCGATCAGCAGCTCTTCGAGCGGACCGTCCTGCGGGAAGTAGCCTATGGTCCACGTGCGGCAGGAAAGAAGCGCGGGGCTGCGATCGGTCAGGCCGGGGACGCGCTGGCCGGGGTAGGACTTTCCGGGTACGCGTCGCTGCACCCCTATGAGCTGAGTTTCGTACGGCGCCGTCTCGTGGCACTGGCATCGATGATCGCCACCCAGCCGCTCCTCTGGGTACTCGATGAACCGACGGCCGGGCTCGACGACGAGGGCCGCAATCTCATCGGCGAGCTCATCCGGGCCCACGCTGCCACCGGCGGCGGCGTCGTCCTGGCGACCCACGACGTCGCTTTCGCCGAAGCGGTCAGCGACCGCACCGTCACCCTGGCGGCAGGTCGCGTTCTCCCTGCGGCCGGTAGCCCTGCCTCGGAGGCGCCGCCCAGCCAGTAGGGTTGGGAAGCATGGATGTCCTCAGGGAGCGCCGGCGCACTGTTCCTTCGCGGGGAGCCGAGCTGGCCGTCTTCGAGTACGGGCAGGACCCGGATCCCGCGGTCCCGTCATTGCTGCTGGTGCATGGGTACCCGGATGACCACCGCGTGTTCCTGCAGGTGATCCGGGAACTCGCCCCGGCGCACCACATCATCGCGTATGACACCCGCAATGCCGGGCGGTCCAGGATCGACGGAGCCGCAGCCACCTACGCGCTCGGGGCCCTTGTCGATGACCTTTTCGCCGTCCTCGACGCCATGGACTCCTCCCGGGTCCACCTCGCGGGGCACGACTGGGGTTCGATCCAGGGCTGGGCCGCCGTCCAGGATCCCCGTGCGGCCGGGCGCATCGCGGGCTTCACGAGCGTCTCCGGCCCAGATCTCCGCCATTTCGCCCGCTGGCTGCGCGCCGGTGCACGCACCCCCCGGCAGTGGCCGCAGCTGGCAGGACAACTGCTGCGCAGCTGGTACGTCGCCGCCTTCCAGCTCCCGCTGCTTCCCGAGGTCGCCTGGCGGCTCTTTCTCACCCGGCGGTACGAATTCGCGGCGCGGCGCAGCGTCAATGATGATCCGGTGCGCGGGCTCGAACTGTACCGGACCAATATGTTCCCGAAGGTGCGGCTGCCGC
>NZ_KI914859.1:30458-47578 GCF_000520555.1 Arthrobacter sp. Br18
CCCGAAGGTGCGGCTGCCGCCGTTCGCGCGGGTCACGATGCCCGTCCAGGTGGTGGTGCCGCTGAAGGACCCGTTCCTTTCCCCTGCGCTCGTCGACGGGCTCGACTCCTGGGTCGAGAACCTGACGGTGACCCGGGTGACGGGCGGGCACTGGTGGCCTGCATCCCGGCCGACCGAATTCGCGGAAGTGCTCCGAGCGGGTCTGCTACAGGCACAGGAAAGGGGCAGAGGTGCACAGTGAGAATTTTCTCGAGGCCTCAGCAGCCTTCGTGGACGTTGTCCGGGACATCCCACCGACCGATTGGGAGCGACCAGGTCTTGGAACCTGGTCGCTGCGTTCCCTCGTCGGACACACGTCCCGTGCCCTGGCGACGGTCGAGGAATATCTCGCCCTCGACGAACCGGAATCGGCAACGCTCGGCCGCGCCGAAGAGTACTTCAGCACCTTCATCACCGGAGCCACCGATCCGGGGCAAGTTGCCCGCCGGGGCGTCGAGGCAGGGGAACGGTTGGGGCCGGACCCCCTCGCTGTCATTCTTCCCGCCCGGGAGCGTACCCTCGCCCTGCTCGCTGCCCAACGCCCGGGACGGGTCATCCAGGTCCGTGGCGCTGCTCTGCCGCTCGAGGAATACCTGCGGACGCGGGTCTTCGAACTCGTGGTTCATACGCTTGATATCGGCCACGCCATCGGTCGGGAAAGCCACATCCCTCAGGCGCCCCTTGCCGATGCAGTGCTCCTCGCCGCAGCCATCGCAGGTGCGACCGGCTCCGGGACAACCCTGCTCGAGGCGCTGACCGGCCGGGGGTCGCTGCCACCAGGCTTCAGCGTGGTGTGACGGGCCGGGGGAGCTGTCGCACCCGAGTTCAGCATGGTGTGACGGTACAAGGGAGCTACCGCACCCGAGGGTCAGGCTTCGAGCAACCCGCGGATGTCCTCCGCGGTCAGCGCGGAGCTGAAGACGGCGTCGTCGTCCATCACCGAATTGAACAGTGCAGCCTTCTGCTCCTTGAGCTTCATGACCTTCTCCTCGATGGTTCCCCGGGCCACCATGCGATAGACCATCACGTTCTTCGTCTGGCCGATGCGGTGGGTACGGTCCACCGCCTGGGCTTCGGTGGCCGGATTCCACCAGGGATCCAGCAGGAAGCAGTAATCGGCCTCGGTGAGGTTCAGCCCGAAACCGCCCGCCTTGAGGCTGATGAGGAACACCGGAGCTGTGCCGTCCTTGAACTTGTCGATGACCTCACCGCGGCTGCGCGTCGAGCCATCCAGGTACGCGTAGTCGATACCCCGTGCGTCAAGCTGCGCGGCAGCCTTCTTGAGGTAGGAGGTGAACTGGCTGAAGACCAGCGCCCGGTGCCCCTCCGCCAGTACGTCCTCGAGATGCTCGAACAACACCTCGAGCTTTGCGGACGGAACTCCCTCGTGAGCGGGATCGACGAGTGAGGCATCGAGGCTCAGCATCCGCAGCAGCGTCAGCGACCGGAACACGATCATCCGGTTGCGGTTCAGGTCCTCGATCAGACCGAGCAGCTTCTGGCGCTCGCGCTGGAGATAGGTCTCGTAGATGCGCCGGTGCTCGGGGGTGAGTTCCACCTCGAGCACCTGTTCCTGCTTGGCCGGGAGATCGGACGCCACAGCTTCCTTGGTGCGGCGCATCATCAGGGGCCGGATGCGCTTGCGCAGCCGGACCAGTGGACGGTGATCACCGATCTTCTCGATCGGCGTCCGGTAGTCCTCGGTGAATTTACGCGCCGACGGAAACAGCCCGGGGGCCACGATGTTGAACAGCGACCACAGCTCCATCAAGTTGTTCTCCATGGGTGTACCGGTGATCGCGAGCTTGAACGGGGTGTCGAATTCCTTTGCCGCCTGGTGCACCTTGGACGCGCGGTTCTTGACGAACTGCGCCTCATCGAGGATCAGCCCGGACCAGTCGGGCTCCTGGTAGGCGGGCAGGTCCAGCCGGAACAGCGTGTAGGACGTCACGACGACGTCGGCGTCGCCCACCTGGGCGCCGATGGGAACCCCTGACGCGCCCTGGGTGTCGGTGATGGCCACCACCTTCAGCCCCGGGGCGAACCGTCGGGTCTCACTGATCCAGTTCGGCACCACCGAGGTGGGAGCGACCACGAGGAACGGCGCATTCATCGAACCGCTCTCTTTCGCGTGCTCGATGAGTGCGAGGGCCTGCAGGGTCTTACCCAGTCCCATGTCATCCGCCAGCACGCCGCCGAGCCGGTGGCGCCACAGGAAGGCCAGCCAGTTGAAGCCCTCCTTCTGGTACGGGCGCAGGTCGGCTTTGATGCCCTCCGGCTGTGCCGTCGGCTCAACCTCCGTCAGCTCGAGGAGGCCGGTCACCGAATCGCGCCAGGACTGCGCCTGCTCGGTGTCCTCCGCGAGGTCCTCCAACTCGGCCCAGAGCCCGGCCTGGTACCGGCTGATCTGGAGGCCGGTCTCCCACTCGTTCAGGGAGCGGGCCTCCTCGATGAGCTCGCGGAGCTGGTCGAACACTTCCTGCTCCAGCGACAGGTAGCTGTTGTCGACGAGCTTGAGCTTCTTCCGGCCCTGTGCGAGAGCACGGAAAATGGAGTCGAACGGGATTTTCCTGCCGCTGACGGTGACCATCACGCCGAGGTCGAACCAGTCCCGGTTGTCAGTTTCCACGGTGCTGACGGTCAGTTTCGGCGTCTCGGTAAGCTCCTGGTAGTCCGGCATCTCCCCGACCACCTCGACATCGATACCGTCCGTTTCCTCGAGCCGAGGGAGCACTGTCTCGGTGAAATCGACGGCCTGCATATCCTCGAGCAGCAGGGATTTCAGCGGCATCGTGCCCAGGACCGCGCGGGCCGCAGCGGCGAGGGACTCTTCGGCGTCGTCATCCCGGTAGCCGTCGTCGGACCCGGACTGCGGTCCCGTGACCGCGCCGACACCGGCGGACCCGCGCAGCGGACGGCGCTGCACTGCCTCACCGAGTGCGTAGGCGTAGTTCCACTCCAGCGCAACGGCGCCGTCGGATCGGTACGCCGCGGTGAGCACCAGCCGTGGCGGCTCGATTTCGGGAAGCTTCACGCTGCCGTCGCTGCTGTCGACCCGGAGGGAGCGCCGGAGCAGCGGGTAGAACTCGGTGAGGAACAGCGGCGTCTCGTCCTGTGGAATGAGGACGGGCCGCGCGCGGTGCAGGAGGTCGATGTCCTGACCCGTCAGTTTCCTCGACGTGGGAGCCAGGGTGATGGTGGAATCCGGGGTGACGGTGTAGATGCCGTGGTCGCTGATCACGTGCGCCGTCTCCGACGGGTGCGGCTGCCCGTCGATGGTCAGTGCGGGCGTCAACTGGAGCGACCCGTCCTCGAGGCCGCTGGCATCGAGGCTCAGGGCCGCCCGGTGGGCCAGGTCGATGGTGACCGACTTCTTGGATCCCACGAACTCGATGCCGAGCCGCCGGGCCTCTTCGAGGAGGTGCCACAGCAGGGGATTGCTGAATTCGTCGAGGTACAGCCAGGAGTCGTTGTTGCCGAAATAGTTGACGCCGGTGCCCCGGTGCAGCGCCGGGAACTGGGAGAACCAGCGGTGCTGGTCGGGATCCAGTGTCAGGCCGTACGTCTGGTAGCTGATGCTTCCCCAGGACAGGTTGTTCTTGATCCACTTTCCCTTGTCGTTCCGGCTGACGGGCCGAACCCCGAGGCGGGTGTTGAGCGTGCGCTGGCCCTGGCGGTCGGCGGCCGAGCCCCATCGTTGGACTGCAACCTCCGGGGTGCGCAGTTCGAACTGGAGGCCGAGGGGTGTGGTGGGCGCCGCCGGCGCCGCGCCGCCGGCGTTCGCTGTCCCGATCAGGCTGCCCAGCGAAGCCTGCCAGCCGTCCGGCAGTTTTCGGGGCGCCGGAGCTGCCGCAGCTTCGTGCTGTGCGAGGACGTGCTCGGTGTTGCTCTGGAGGGCAGTGGCCGCCACGTGCTTGCAGTCCGCGCCGACCGGGCAGCTGCAGTGGTTCTCGAGGGGCCGGAAGCGGCCGTCGCCCTTCACGCTGAGCCGCAGTTTGGTGCGGTAGTCGCTGGGTGCGCTTCCCCGGACCCTGCCGGTGAGGATTCGGGATTCGGAGTCCCAGGCGAGCACGCTCACCGCGCCGTCCTTCGCGTAGGTTTGTCCCCGCTGGAAGGCGGCACCTCCCACAATGCGGATGATGTCGGTGACATCGACCATGGGGTGGCTGGAATTGGGCATACTTTCATGTTCTCACGCGGCGGGAACCAGCCGCGTGCTGAGGCTGTCCTTTCCGCTGTCAGCAATCGGCGGCTGCCCCCCCGCCGTTTGTCAAGGGCCGCGGCCGTTCATCCGCGGTAGCGCGCCCGGTTCCCGCACCCGTCGCAACCGGCGTAACCTACTCGAGCGTGGTTCACACAGGGTGCGCTGATCCGCATGAGGAAAGAGGTACCGGTGTTCGAAGCGCCGAGTCTGATGTTCGCTGCCGCCGGCCTGGCGGTCTTCGCCGCCGCGCTGCTGCCACGCCTGCTGATGCGGGCTCCGGTGTCGATGCCCATGGTGTTCCTCGCCGCGGGATTCCTGATGTTCCTGTTCGCGGACGGGCTGCCCGATCCGGACCCGATCGCCTACAGCGACATCACCGTCCACCTCAGCGAGATCTGCGTGATCGTTTCCCTCATGGGCGCGGGTCTGGCCCTGGATCGAAGAATTGGCCGGAAGCGCTGGGCCACCACCTGGCGTCTGCTCGGAATCGCGATGCCGCTCTGCATCGTCGTCTTCACCCTGCTGGGGATGTGGGTGCTGGGCCTCGGGCTGGCTGCCGCGATCCTCGTGGCCGCGGCACTGGCGCCCACGGACCCGGTGCTGGCGTCTGAGGTGCAGGTCGGCGAGCCCTCCGAGACGGAGGAGGAGCTTGAGGCCGAGGATGAGGTGCGGTTCGGCCTGACCTCGGAGGCCGGCCTCAACGATGGGCTCGCTTTTCCCTTTGTCTATCTCGCGATCGCCATGAGCCTGGTAGGAACAGCGCCTTCCGCCTGGTTCCCCGACTTCATCCTCGTCGATGTGCTGTGGCGGATCGGCATCGGGTGCCTCTTCGGGTTCGGGATGGGCAAGCTGCTGAGCCGGATCTTCTTCCGCTCCAGGATCGAGAGCGCACGCATGGCCAGCCACTCCGAGGGGTTCGTTGCCCTTGCCGCCACGTTCCTCACCTACGGGGTCACGGAGATGGTCGAGGGGTACGGGTTCATCGCCGTCTTCGTCTGCGCCGTCACCATCCGCTCGGGCGAGCAGACCCACGGGTTCCACGGGGTGCTGCACAGCTACATCGAACAGCTCGAACGGCTGCTCACCGTGGTGGTGCTCGTCCTTCTGGGCGGCGCAGTGGCGCGGGGCCTGCTGGCGGGGGTCACCCTCGGCGAGATCCTCGTGGCCCTTGCCTTCCTCCTCCTGGTGCGTCCCATCGCGGCCTGGATCAGTCTCAGCAGGGGCAGCACCGGGCCGTGGGAGCGCGGCGTCATCTCCTTCTTCGGCGTGCGCGGCATAGGTTCCCTCTACTACCTCAGCTATGCACTGTCGAAGGGTGACTTCGCCGCCGAGGACGAGGCCCTGTGGCGCATTGTGGGCCTCGTGATCGTGATGTCGATCCTCCTGCACGGCATCACCGCCGCCCCGGTGATCAACGCCCTCGACCGGGCCCGGAAACGCAAGGCGCTGCGGGATTCCGGCACCGAGGATGCGGCGCCCAAGACGGCGATCTGAGGGTTCAGAGCGGCGTGACGTAGGCGCCTGCGATGCCGCCGTCCACCAGGAACTGGCTCGCCGTGATGAAGGACGAATCATCCGAGGCGAGGAAGGCGACGGCGGCCGCCATCTCCTCCGGTTCGGCGAAGCGGCCCAGCGGCACATGGACCAGCCGGCGTGCCGCCTTGGCGGCATCGCTGGCGAAGAGTTCCCTCAGTAGCGGCGTGTTGACCGGCCCCGGGCACAGGGCATTGACCCGGATGCCCTGCCGTGCGAACTCCACCCCCAGTTCCCGGCTCATCGACAGGACGCCCCCCTTGGACGCCGAGTAGGAAATCTGGGACGTGGCAGCGCCGAGCACCGCAACGAACGATGCCGTGTTGATGATGGACCCCTTCCCCTGCTGCTGCATGTACGGAAGAACGCTCTTGCAGCAGTAGAAGACACTCGTCAGGTTGACGTCCTGGACGCGGCGCCAGGCATCGATTCCGGTGTCCAGGATCGAGGAATCATCCTCCGGGGAGATCCCTGCGTTGTTGAAGGCGATGTCGATGGACCCGTAGCTTTCCTTGGCGAACGCGTACATGTTCTGCACATCGTCCTCCACCGTGACATCGGCGCGTACGAACCTTCCTCCGATACTGTCGGCGAGGCCGGTGCCGATGTCGTCGGCACAGATGTCGGCAATCACCACGTGCGCACCCTCATGCGCGAGTCTCCGCGCGGTCGCCAGGCCGATGCCCGACGCGCCTCCGGTGATGACCGCGGTGCGGCCCTGCAGCCGGTTCGTCACCAGTCCGTTGTAGGGAAGGTCTGTCATGGGATACTCCTCGGGGTGGGCAGCGCATCTCAGGCATCGGTGGCAAGGAACACGTTCTTGACCTCGCTGAACGAATCGAGGGCATCGGGCCCGAGCTCACGGCCGAGACCGGATTGCTTGAAGCCCCCGAACGGGGTGGAGTACCGCACGGAGGAGTGGGAATTGACCGACAGGTTCCCCGCATCCACCGCACGCGAGACACGGAGGGCACGACCGATGTCCCGCGTCCAGATGGAACCGGACAGGCCGTAGGCCGAGTCGTTCGCGAGGCGCACGGCGTCCGCTTCGTCGTCGAACGGCACCACGCAGACCACCGGACCGAAGATTTCCTCGGTGAACGCGGGGGATCCCGGGCCGGACGGCGTGATCACCGTCGGGGGGAACCAGAAGCCCGGGCCCTCCGGAGCGGTGCCCTGGAAGGCGACGTCGGCGAGGGCGCTCCCGGCGCCGTCGTACACGAAGCTCCCGACGGACTGCCGCTGGCTTGCCGAGATGAGGGGGCCCATCGCGGTGCTCCCATCGCGCGGGTCCCCCACCCGGACAGCCTTCACTGCGGTTTCAAGCAGGAGCAGGAAGTCGGCGTAGGCGCTACGCTCGACAAGGATCCGGGAGCGTGCGCAGCAGTCCTGGCCCGCGTTGTCGAAGGCGCCATCCGGGGCCGAGGCGGCGGCCTTCTCGAGGTCCGCGTCCGCGAAGACGATGTTGGCGCTCTTCCCGCCCAGTTCGAGTGTCACGCGTTTGACCTGGTCGGCACACCCGGCCATGATGCGCTTGCCCACACCGGTGGAGCCGGTGAACACCACCTTCCGCACCGCCGGATGGGTGACGAAGCGCGTCCCCACCACCGACCCCTTGCCGGGAAGCACGGTGAAGACCCCCTCGGGCAGTCCCGCCTCCCGCCCCAGTTCGCCTACCCGGATGGCGGTCAGTGGGGTGAGCTCGGCGGGCTTGAGGACCACGGTGTTGCCCGCGGCCAGGGCGGGGGCGAATCCCCAGGCCGCGATGGGCATCGGGAAGTTCCAGGGGACGATGATCCCGACGACGCCGAGCGGTTCGTGAAAGGTCACGTTCACCCCTCCCGCCACGGGAATCTGACGGCCGAAGTGGCGTTCAGGAGCCGCCGAGTAGTACGTCAGGACGTCGCGCACATTGCCGGCTTCCCACCGGGCATTGCCGATGGTGTGGCCGGAGTTGGCCACCTCGAGCGCGGCGAGGGCTTCGATCTCGCCGTCGACGGCGGCGGCGAACCTGCGCAGCAACAGTGCCCGGTCCGCCGGCGCCACCTGCCGCCAGGCGGGAAAGGCCGCCGCCGCCCGGGCGATGGCGGCGTCGGCCTCCTCGAGCCCGGCCATGGTCACCGTGCGGATGCCCTGCTCGGTGGCGGGGTTCAGAATCTCGAGGGCGTAGCTCATGCGGTGGGCCTTCCGGTGGGAGTGCGGTGGAGCCGGTGGGTGCGGGCGGCATCGACGAACCCGCCGAACAGGCGACGGTCCTGCCCGTTCTCCTCCGGGTGGAACTGCACGCCGAGGACCCAGCCGGAGTCGGCCCCGCCGGAATTCTCGACGGCTTCCACCGTGCCGTCCACCGCGCGGGCTGTCACCCGCAGGCCGTCCGCCACGTGATCCAGGCCCTGGTGGTGGTAGCACGGACTCGAGGCCCGGGCCCCGAGCAGGTGCCGTGCAATGGACCCGGGTTCGGTGGTGAAGTCCACGCTGCCGAAGATGCCCGGCGCGGGCTGGTACTTCACCGCGTCCGCGCGGACGTCCGGCAGGTGCTGGTGCAGCGTGCCCCCGAGGGCGACATTGAGGACCTGCGCACCGCGGCAGATGGCGAACAGGGGCAGATGGGCGTCCAGGGCAGCCCGCGTCAGGGTGATGTCGTGGTCGTCGCGCTCCGGCTGGCTGATGGTGCTGGGGTGGGGGGCAGCGCCGTAGGACGCAGGGTCCACGTCCACGCCGCCGACGACGATCAGCCCGTCGAGGAGATCCAGGACATCGGTGTCCGTGCCGACCGGAGGCAGCAGCAGCGGGGTTCCGCCGGCCTCGACCACCGCGCGGACGTAGGCGCCCGGGACGATCGCCGCGGTGTCGTCCCAGACGCCCCACCGTGCCGGCTGCCAGTAGGTTGTCAGGCCGATCTTCGGCCGGTAGGCGTCCGGCGGCTGTGCCGGGGGCTGTTGTGGTTCGGAGGTCATGGAGCCCACCTAGTGCCGCTCGAACCCGCGCCGCAGTTCCCAGTCCGTCACGACGGCGTTGAACTGGGACATCTCGACGTCGGCGTAGTGCGTGTAGTGCTTCACCACGTCCTCACCGAAGACCTCGAGGGCCACGGCGGACCCGGCAAACAGGTCGCGCGCCTCCTGCATGGTGGCGGGCACATGTTCGGCGTCCGAGGTGTAAGCGTTGCCGTCCATGCGGGCCGGAAGTTCCAGCTTGTTCGCCACCCCGTACAGGCCGCCCGCCAGCATGGCCGCCAGGGCGAGGTAGGGGTTCGCGTCAGCACCCGGCAGGCGGTTCTCCAGGCGGGCCGACGCACCCTTCCCGACGAGGCGTACCGAGCAGGTGCGGTTGTCCAGCCCCCAGGCGACGGCGGTGGGAGCGAAGGAGCCTTCGGAGAAGCGCTTGTACGAGTTGATGTTGGGCGCGTAGAAGAGCGTGAACTCCCGCATCGTCGCCAGGACGCCGGCGATGAAATGATCGTAGAGCGGGGTGCGTTCGTTCTTCTCCTCATCCCAGAACACCAGCCCGCCGTCCTCGCCGCGCAGGGACATGTGGATGTGGCAGGACGAGCCCTCCCGCTGGTTGGGCTTGGCCATGAACGTCACCGACTGGCCCCGCTGTGACGCCATTTCCTTCGCCGAGAGTTTGTACACGCTGTGGTTGTCCGCGGTGACGAGGACGTCGTCGTACCGAAAGGCGATCTCGTGCTGGCCCAGGTTGCACTCGCCCTTCGCCGATTCCACCACCATGCCCGCCTGGTACATGGTGTTGCGGATGTCCCGCAGGAGGGGCTCGACGCGCAGCGAGCCCAGGATCGAGTAGTCCACGTTGTACTGGTTGGCAGGGACCAGGTCCCGGTAGTGCTTGAGGCCCGCGCTTTCGAAGGACTCGTTGTAGATCACGAACTCGAGCTCCGTTCCCGAGAAGGCTTTCAGGCCGAGCTCCGCGGCTTTCGCCGACTGCGCCCGAAGGATGCTCCGCGGGGCAACGTTCACCAGCTCGCCCGTGGTGAAGGACAGGTCCGACTGGATCATCACGGTTCCCTCCCGGTAGGGGAGACGGCGGATGGTGTCGAGGTCGAGGTCGAACACCATGTCCCCGTACCCCGTTTCCCAGCTCGACATGGCGTAGCCGTCCACGGTGTTCATCTCGGTGTCGACGGCGAGCAGGTAGTTGCATCCCTCGGTGCCGTGTCCGAGCACGGTGTCGAGGAAGAAGTGGCCGTGGATCACCTTGCCCTGCAGCCGGCCCTGCATGTCGGTGAACGCCAGGATCACCGAGTCGATGTCCCCGGACTGGATGGCGGAGGTGAGCTGGTTGACGGTGAGCATGCGGGCGTTTCGGGGATGCGGTTCCATGAAGTTCCTTTTCTGCACGGCAGGACGATCAGGTCAGGGTCGAGCCTTCTTTTTCCAGCAGCGCGAATTCCTCCTCCGGTGCGCTGGCCACCAGGTGGTGCCGGCTGTAGAACCAGAAGTACGCGAGCGCCGCCAGGAAGACGACGGCGGTGATCGATGCCGCGAGGATGTCCACGAAGAAGGTGGCCACGAGGGCAATGACCGCGAGGACCAGGGCGATGCCCGTCGTCACCACGCCGCCGGGAGTCCGGTAGCCACGCTCCAGTCCGGGCTCCCGGACGCGCAGGAGGATGTGGGACAGGTTCAGCAGGACATACGAGACGGTGGCTCCGAAGACGGCGATGTTGATCAGCAGTCCGCCGTTGCCGGTGAACGCCGCGAGCAGGAAGCCGATGGTTCCCGGAACCAGCAGTGCCACCCAGGGCGTGTGGCGCTTCGAGGTGAGGGACAGGACGCGGGGGAGGTAGCCTGCCCTGGAGAGCGCGAACAGCTGGCGCGAGTAGGCGTAGACGATCGAGAAGAAGCTGGCCACGAGCCCGGCGAGCCCCGCGTAGTTCACGAAGTCGGCGAGCGCGGAGTCCCCGCCTGCCGCGGCCCGCAGGGCCTCGGGCAGCGGGGAATCGGAGGCTCCCATGGCCTCGGAGCCTGCCGCTCCGGGCACCAGGACCAGCATGAGGGCGCCGAACACCAGCAGGAGCAGCATCGCCACGATAATGCCGCGTGGCATGTCCCGTTTGGGATCATCGGACTCCTCCGCAGCGAGGGGGACGCCCTCGATGGCCAGGAAGAACCAGATGCCGAAGACCAGTGCCGCCAGGACGCCGGAGATTCCGTACGGTAGGAAGGCCGAGGAGCCCGCCGATCCGTCGGGGACGATGTCGAAGAGATTGGCGGTCTCGAAGTGCGGCACCAGCCCCACCACGGTCACCACGAGGGCGACGACGGCGATGACGGTGATTCCGAACATCAGCTTGAGCGCTTCACCGACTCCCCACAGGTGGATCCCGATGAACACCACGTAGGTGGCCAGATAGACCGGCCAGGAGTTGGTCATACCGAAGAGACCGAGTGCCTCGATGTACCCGCCGATGAAGGTGGCGATCGCCGCGGGGGCAACGGCATACTCGATGAGCACTGCCATTCCCGTTGCGAAACCTCCGAGCGGCCCGAGGGCGCGCCGAGCGAAACCATAGCCGGCGCCGGCGGTGGGAAGCATCGATGACATTTCCGCCAGACCGAAGACCATGCAGGTGTACATGATGCCCATCAGGACAAAGGCGATCAGCAGTCCGCCCCAGCCACCCTCTGCGAGTCCGAGGTTCCAGCCCGAGAAGTCGCCCGAGATGACATAGGCGACGCCGAGGCCCGCCAGCAGTACCCAGCCGGCAGCGCCGCTCTTGAGCTTCCGGTGCTTGAGGTATGAATCGTCAACGGTGGTGTAGTCGATGTTCCTGCGTGCCACGGATGCCCCTCGATGGATTGGCGAAGTGGAGAACTCAAAATGAACCTCCCGTGGCGCAGCGGACGGACATCGGGGAGGAAACGGGATACTCGGCGCAACCAATGGAATGAAATCAGTCCAATGAATGCCTCCAATAATTCCTATCCAGCGTCTATCCGTCAAGGGTTTCAGCAGATTCCGGGCGGCGGCAGGGGCCCGCCCGGAAGGCGGAGTGGTGAAGCTGCGTAAGCTGGGGACATGAGCGGCCCAGTGGATCCGGCTTTCCGGCTGATTCAACCGGCACGCAACGGCAATGCCTTCGAAGAGACGGTCGAGCGGCTTCTCCACGGGATCAAGCTGGGCGTCTTCCCCGCCGGTTCCCGGCTTCCTCCCGAACGGGACCTCGCCGAACATCTGGGTGTGTCCCGTTCCACGCTGCGCGAGGGGCTCGCGGACCTGCAGACCGCCGGTTACCTCACGATCCAGCGCGGGAGGTACGGGGGTGCGACGGTCAATGCGGAACTGCCACGAGGCGCGGGCAACCTACGGGCGGGTGCGATCGGGGCCGTTGCCTGGGCCGACGTCGAGGACGTCCTGACGTTCCGGGCGGTCGTTGAACCTGCCGCCGCAGGCCTTGCGGCACAGGCGGAATTGCCCGATTCCGCCCGCAACCACCTCGGTGAGGCGCTGCAGGCGGTGACGGAAGCCGACGCCGCGCAGTACCGCCCGCTCGACGCCCGGTTGCACCTCGCGGTCGCCGAACTTGCCGGGTCGCCGTCCCTGACGCTCGCAGTCGCCCAGGCGCGCTCGCGTGCCAACGACCTGCTGGACCGCATTCCCTTCCTCGCGGTCAACCTCACGCATTCGAACCGGCAGCACGCCTCCATCGTTCGGGCAGTCCTTGCCGGAAACGCCGAGCGTGCGCGCGAAGCGATGACGGTACACCTGGACGGTACGGCGTCGCTGCTCCGGGGATTCCTCCTCGACGAGGCCGAGGGGCTTACCGCTCCTGTCGGCCCTCCTGCTCGAGGCGCCGCTGGATCGCCTCAAGCTCATCGCTGAGCGACTGCAGCGTGGCGGTGCTGTTCTCGACGGCAAGGGCCCGGACCAGATCGTCCTGGCGCGCCCGGAGGCCTGTCACGGTTGCAGGAAGTTCAGGAGTCGGCATGGACCCATCCTTGCAGAGACGGTGCGGGGGAAATAAGCCGGCCGCTCCACCGGTTCCACCTAGAGCATCAGGCGCTGGTTGCATCCCGCAGTGAAAGGTTCCGCAATGACTGTTCCCCTCTCCATCCTTGACCTCGCACAGATAGCCGAGGGTGCCACGGCGGCCGAAAGCTTCGCCTCGAGTGTCACCCTCGCGCAGCGCGCCGAGGAGTGGGGCTACACGCGGATCTGGTACGCGGAGCACCACAACATGGGGAGTATCGCCTCCTCTGCCACGAGCGTCCTGGTGGGCCATATCGCAGCCTCCACGAAGACCATCCGGCTCGGATCCGGCGGCGTGATGCTGCCCAACCACTCGCCGCTGACGATCGCGGAACAGTTCGGCACCTTGGAAACCCTTCACCCCGGCCGTATCGACCTCGGACTTGGACGTGCGCCCGGCAGCGACCAGAACACCATGCGGGCGCTGCGCCGCGATCCGTCCGCCGCGGATACCTTCCCGCAGGATGTCCTTGAGCTGCAGGGCTACCTCAGTGGGCAGACGCGGGTGCCCGGGGTGCAGGCCACGCCAGGTGCCGGCACCAACGTTCCGCTCTACATCCTGGGATCGTCACTTTTCGGGGCGAGGCTTGCCGCCGCGCTTGGTCTGCCGTTCGCCTTCGCGTCCCACTTCGCACCCCAGGCACTGCTCGACGCCGTTTCCATCTACCGCAGGGAGTTCCAGCCCTCGGAGCAACTGGAACGCCCGCATGTCATCGCGGGGGTCAACGTCATCGCTGCTGATTCAACTGCCGATGCCCAGCGTGAATTCCACGAAGCCAAGCGGCGGCGGGTCTCCCTGCTTCTGGGCCGGGGGCAGCAGTTCACGACGGATGAATCCGAGGCAATCCTGAACTCGCCCGCCAGCCAGCAGATCGGGCAGATGGCCCGCTACTCGGCGGTGGGTACCGCGCGTGAGGTCAGCGACTATCTGGACTGGTTCACAGGCCATGCGGGAGCTGACGAATTGATCGTGGCAACCCAGGCCGGGTCGACCGACGCGTGGCTGAGGTCCTTCGAACTGGTGGCCGGAACCGTCCAGCCCGTGGCCGCCTGAACGTCACGATTTAAAGATGGTTCCGGATCCTGCTTGCCATTACCCACCTAGGTTTGGTTAAGTAGGACGTAGTTGTAGTGTTGCGCATTTGTATTTCGCGCGGCGCACCCCTTCCGGGAGGCGCCGTGTTTCTGAAAAGGCGGACAAGCACGCCGCGACTGGGGCATTCCGAAGGTCGGAGTGCGTCTGAATTTCAGAAGGATAACAAAAATGGCAACAGGTACCGTGAAGTGGTTCAACGCTGAAAAGGGCTTTGGTTTCATCGCTCCTGACGACGGAAGCGCAGACGTGTTCGCACACTTCTCCGCCATCAACGCGAGCGGCTACCGCTCACTTGATGAGAACCAGAAAGTAAGCTTCGACACCGAGCAGGGTCCCAAGGGCCCCCAGGCGTCAAACATCCAGCCTCTCTAGGGCACTCGGCCCGAAAGGGCTTGGATGAAGAAAGCAGGGCGGGATTTTTCCCGCCCTGCTTTTTTGTGCCGGACGCACTATGCCCGGACCTTCCGCGCCCGTCGGCTGGTCGCCGCGCTACGTTCTTGGCTGGTTGCCCGCCGTCGGCTGGTCGCCGATCGTTTGGCTGGTCGCCCGCGCTGCGCTGCGCCGTTGGGTTTCGCTCACGAGCGCGCCGCGGCCACCATCGCGGCCGCGGCGAGGACCGCCATGCCCACGGCCATCGCAGAGTAACTTCCCAGCTGGCCGGCAAGGAGCGGACCTGCTGCCGGGGCGAGGGCCGCCATCGCGGTGATCGGCGCGACGAACACACCGTGGAGGGCGCCGAAACCACCGGTACCCCACCTGTCGGCGACAGCCGTGGCCTGCAGGAGCGTGTTGCAGCCGCGCAGCATCCCGGTAAGGACAACCACTCCCACCAGCACTACGGCGGGCCCCGGCAGTACTCCGAGCAGCGCCAGGCACAGCGCGCCGCTGCCCATCAGGATGACGGTGCGCCGAATCGGGGAAGTGCGTCCCTGCAGCGATGCATAGCCAACCCTCCCCAGGACCTGCCCAGCTCCGACCAGGCCGAAGACCAGCGCCGCCGTCCGGTAGTCGAACCCGCGCTCCAGCAGCAGGGGGATGAGGTTGAGGGTCACGGCAAACAGGGCGAGGGTTGTCAGGGCCATGGCGATCTGGAGCATGACGAAGCGCCGGCTACGCGTGATCGCCCGGACTCCGGCTGTCCCGGAAGGGGTGGTGGCGCCCGGGGCCCACGTCGCGTTGAGGAAGAACCAGTGGAGCGGGAGGGTGACCACCGCCAGGATTCCCGCCAGCACCAGGAACGCCGGACGCCACCCCAGGCTCTCGATGAGCAGTGCGGTCAGGGGCGAGAAAATGGTGGAGGCGAACCCGGCCACCAGTGTCAGGGTAGTCAGCGCCCGCACACGGGCAGCACCGTACCAGCGGGTGATCACCACAAAGGCAGGTTGGTAGAGGATGGCTGCCTGTGCGCAGCCTGCAGTCAGCCATGCGAGGACAAACACCGGAAGGGTGGGGGAGAGCGCGACCAGTACGAGTGCCGCCGCACCAAGGACGCTCCCGCTCGTCATGATAATTTTCGGCCCGCGGCGGTCCAGCAGCCTCCCGATCCAGATGCCGACGACGGCCGAGACGAGAAGTCCCGCGGAAAAAGCCCCGGTGACCGCCTGTGCTGACCAGCCGGTGTCCTGCACGATCGGGATCACCGCCACCGGCAACGAGTAGTACAGCAGGCCCCAGCTCGTTGTCTCGGCGGCACACAGAGCGGCCAATCCGCCACGGGGGAGATCCTGCGTGTCCTTCGCCACCCGCCCAGCCTACTGTCGCCCTCGGGTTCCCACTGAGGACCCGGTGTGTTCCGGGATCCACCCCTCTGCCGTGAAGGTGCCCGGTGAGCCTCACCCAGGCGGCGGTCATCGTGAGCCTGCTGCCGCTTACAGCTCGGCGAGGAGGGCTTCCATTTCCTGGATTTCGGCCTGCTGCGTTTCCGCGATGATCTCGGCCATGTCGAGTGCTTCAGTGTTCCGGCCGTTGTCGATCTCGGTCTGCGCCATCTCCACCGCACCCTCATGGTGGGCGGTCATGGATTCAAGGAATATCCGTGATGCCTCGTCGCCGTCAGCCGCTTCAAGTTCGGCCATCCGGTCGTCGCTCATCATGCCCTCCATGTCGCCCATGTCGCCCATACTGTGGCCTTCCATGCCGCCGTCGGGTTCCATGGGCTCGTCCCAGGCTTCGAGCCAGCCGGTCATCGTTCCGATCTCGGGGCCCTGGGCCTGCTTGATTTGAGTGGCCAGGTCGGTGATTTCGGGGCTGATGTTGTCTTTGGCGAGCATCAGATCGCCCATCTCCACTGCTTGCTGGTGGTGCGGAATCATCATCTGCGCGAACATGGCATCCGCGTCATTGTGTTCTGTGGAGGCAGCGGCGTCGGCCCGGGTGTCCGTCGGGACAGGGCTCTCGCTCGTGTCGGCTGCGGCGCGTGATGCCGTCGCCGTCGCTGCTTCGCCGTCGGTGCCGCACCCGGCGAGGGTGAGAACTGCGGCAAGGCCCAGCGCGGAAAAGGAATGGTAACGCCTCATGGTGGTGCCGTCCTTCAAGGATCGATTGTTGGTATCAGCTGCTGTAGGGCGCGTCGAAGGCGCTGTCAGACGCGGAGGCGGGGCTGGTGTCCGGCGTACGGAACGTTTCTCACGCGGGGCGCGAGCGTATTCTAGGTGCGGCTGATGCAGAGGTGAATTAGTGAAGGAGCAGGGGCAGGGCGGAACCTCCAGCTCACGGTGGGTGGACCGCGCCGGCCGGGGGTCGATGCGAGGGCCCGGCCGCCGGGCGTCGACAAGAGCAGAACGCCCATCAGGATCAGGGACAGAACACACATATCCAGGGACAGGTCGTCTCCGCCACAGCTTCCGGCGCACACGGCAATCAGGGTGTGCGCCATGTGCTCCCCGTGGGCGCCCGCGAGCGTAGTTGCAGCGACGACACTCTGGGTGACCTCCGCGAAAGCCTCACCGGCAAGGAATACTTCACCGGCAAGGAAAACCTCCCGGCAAGGCGGCCAGGATCCGCATGTTTCGCATGATACGCATCAGCAGGGGCTGCCGTTGCCGGCGCAGTAATGCTGCCGGCGGGCGGCTCTGCCGCGTGGTGGCTCGTGGAGCCGTGCCCGCCCATCCACACGTGCATGGCAAGGATGCCGGCAATAACGAAAGTCAGGCCGACGAGCGTCAGGAAAGCGGGCGGCGCGGATTGCCGAGCCGGTATCTCAGGCAGTCCGCGCCAAATCGGATGTTTTGATCGATGTGCTCAAAGTGGATAGTCACC
>NZ_KI914860.1:0-1403 GCF_000520555.1 Arthrobacter sp. Br18
AGCGGTCTGCCACACCTGCCGCAGCGCGTCGGCGACGACGATCCACTGCTCCTGCCGGTCAGCGAGGGCATCTCGGCCCACTGGCGTGATCGCGTAGTGCTTGCGCCGGCGCCCGGCCTCCGAAACACCCCACGACGACGAGACGTAGCCGAGCCGCTCGAGTCGGTGCAGCAGCGGGTAGAGCATCCCGTCGGTCCACTGCATGCCTCCACCCGACAGCTCGCCCACACGCTTGAGGATCGCGTACCCGTAGAGATCGCCGTCCGACAGGATCCCCAGCACGAGCGGGGTGGCCGAGGCGGCGACCAGGTCTTTGTCGATGCGCACTGCGCCTCCTATACCTAGAACTGTAAGGTATGGAACCATAGGAGCTCTAGGTATGCAAGGGGTCGTGCCGGGCTTCCCCGCGGTGCACTGGAGCATCCGCAGGCCGTGGTCGGTTGGTGGGCCTACTGGCCAACCGATACGATCATCAGGAGCCGGCCGCCAGGACATTGGAGGGCATGGCCAGAGCCGCAACCCGTGGTTCCGATACGCCGCAGCAGTTTCAGGATCCCCAAGGAGACCATCGTGTCAGCGCCCTCGCCTATTACCCTCCTCGTCGATGGCGAAGAGCATCAGGCGGCTCCGGGAGTGACCGGAGCGGAGCTCTTCCGGGAACGCCGCGACGTCGTCGTGGCCCGCGTCGACGGGGAACTGTGGGACCTCGCGCGTGAACTGCCCGACGGCGCCCGCATCGAAGCCGTTCCCATCGACTCACCGGCCGGACTCGAGGTGCTGCGCCATTCCGCCGCCCATGTGATGGCACAGGCCGTCCAGCAGCTGCGGCCGAACGCCCAACTGGGGATCGGTCCCTACATCACCGACGGCTTCTACTTCGACTTCGACGTCGAGGAACCCTTCACGCCCGACGAGCTGAAGCAGCTTGAGAAGATGATGCTGAAGATCGTCAACGCGAACCAGCTGTTCGTCCGCCGGGTAGCTTCGGAGGATGAGGCCCGCGCCGCGATGGCGAACGAGCCGTACAAGCTCGAGCTCATCGGGTTGAAGGGCGCGGCCGGCGACGACGACGGCGCTTCCGTCGAGGTGGGCGCGGGCGAACTGACGATCTACGACAACGTCGACCGCAAGACGGGCGACGTAGTCTGGCAGGATCTCTGCCGCGGACCGCACCTGCCCAACACGAAGCTGATCTCGAATGCCTACTCCCTGACTCGCTCGGCCGCAGCGTACTGGCGCGGAAGCGAGAAGAACAAGCAGCTGCAGCGTATCTACGGCACGGCGTGGCCCACCAAGGATGCACTCAAGGCGTACCAGGAGCGCCTTGCCGAGGCGGAGCGGCGTGATCACCGCCGGCTCGGCTCCGAGCTGGACCTGTTCTCGTTCCCCGACGAACTCGGCTC
>NZ_KI914860.1:1503-8661 GCF_000520555.1 Arthrobacter sp. Br18
CCTGCCGGTCTTCCACCCGAAGGGCGGCGTGATCCGCAAGGCCATGGAGGACTACTCGCGCCAGCGTCACACCGACGCCGGGTACGAGTTCGTCTATACCCCGCACATCACCAAGGGTCACCTCTATGAGGTTTCGGGCCACCTCGACTGGTACCGCGACGGCATGTTCCCCCCGATGCACATCGACGCGGAACTGGCTGAGGACGGCTCGGTGCGCAAGCCCGGCCAGGACTACTACCTCAAGCCGATGAACTGCCCCATGCACAACCTCATCTTCCGATCGCGCGGGCGGTCCTACCGCGAGCTGCCGCTGCGCCTGTTCGAATTCGGGTCCGTCTACCGGTACGAGAAGTCCGGCGTGGTGCACGGCCTGACCCGCGTGCGCGGCATGACCCAGGACGACGCCCACATCTACTGCACGCGCGAGCAGATGAAGGACGAACTGGCCGGGACACTCAACTTCGTGCTCGGGCTGCTGAAGGATTACGGCCTCAATGACTTCTACCTCGAGCTCTCCACGCGCAACCCCGAGAAGTCGGTCGGCTCGGAGGAGATCTGGGACGAGGCCACCCGCACCCTCGCGGAAGTGGCCGAAGCCTCCGGACTCGACCTGGTGCCCGATCCGGGCGGCGCAGCGTTCTACGGTCCGAAAATCTCCGTCCAGGCACGCGATGCGATCGGGCGCACCTGGCAGATGTCCACCATCCAGCTGGACTTCAACCTGCCCGAGCGCTTCGAACTCGAATACCAGGCGCCCGACGGGACACGCCAGCGACCCGTCATGATCCACCGGGCGCTGTTCGGCTCCATCGAGCGGTTCATGGGCGTGCTGACCGAACACTACGCCGGGGCGTTCCCCGCCTGGCTCGCGCCTGTTCAGGTGCTGGCCATTCCTGTCGCGGAGGCATTCAACGACTACCTGTTCGACGTCGTGGATCGGCTTAAGGCCGAGGGCATCCGGGCCCAGGTGGACGCGGGTTCGGACCGGTTCCCGAAGAAGATCCGCACGGCAAGCAAGGAGAAAGTGCCCTTCGTCCTGATTGCCGGCGGCGAGGACGAGGAGGCCGGGGCTGTCTCCTTCCGCTTCCGCGACGGCAGCCAGGACAATCAGGTGCCGGTCGCCGACGCCGTCCGCCGCATCGTGGAGGCCGTGCGCACGAGGGATGCGTCGATCTGATGACCGAACCAGCCGGGCAGGGGGCTCCGCAGGACGGGAGTGTCACGGACGACTTCGAGATACCGGGAGTGCCGGACGCATTCCAGCGGCTCTGGACGCCGCACCGCATGGCCTACATCAAGCGCGGCCAGGACCAGGTCAAGTCTGAGGACAACTGCCCGTTCTGCCTGGCTCCCAGCCGGAGCGACGAGGAATCACTCATCGTGCACCGTGGCGTGCACGCCTATGTCGTGCTCAACCTCTATCCCTACAACCCGGGCCACCTGCTCATCTGCCCCTACCGCCATGTCCCCGACTACACCGACGTCGACCTCGCCGAAACAGCAGAGATCGCGGCCCTCAGCCAGACCGCGATGCGGGCACTGCGGCACGTCTCCAGCGCGACGGGATTCAACCTGGGCATGAACCAGGGCGTCACCGGGGGAGCAGGAATCGCGGCGCACCTGCATCAGCACGTGGTGCCGCGTTGGGGCGGCGACGGGAACTTCCTGCCGATCATCGCCCAGACCAAGGCCGTCACCCAGACCCTCGGCGAAGTGCGCAGCCAGCTCGCGTCCGCCTGGCCGACCCTGCCGCTGGCCGACGACGGCGTCATGCGTACTCCCGACGGAACGGGCTGAGCGGTGCTGAACAAATACGCCAGGACGTTCTTCACCTCGCTCCTCACCCCGCTGGCACGGCTGCTGCTGAAGTGGGGCGTCACTCCGGATGCCGTCACGATCGCCGGAACGCTCGGGGTGACGCTCGGCGCGCTGGTTCTCTATCCTCTCGGTGAGCTGTTCTGGGGGACGATATTCATTACGCTGTTCGTTTTCTCCGACCTCCTGGACGGCATCATGGCGCGCATCAAGGGGCAGGGCGGACCGTGGGGAAGTTTCCTCGACTCGACGCTGGACCGTCTGGCCGACGGCGCCCTCTTCGCCGGCGTCGCGCTCTGGTTCTTCACCGGCGGCGGCAACGCCGCAGTGGGCGTCGCGGCCCTTTCGTGCCTGGTGCTCGGCATGCTGGTCTCGTATGCACGGGCCAAAGCCGAGTCGCTGGGGTTCACCGCCAACATCGGCATCGCCGAGCGGGCCGAACGGCTTGTCGCCGTCCTGGTGGCGACCGGTCTGACCGGCCTCGGAATGCCGGTCGGTTTCCTGCTGGGCGTCCTCACCCTCCTGGCGGTGGCGAGCCTCGTGACCGTCATCCAGCGGGTAGCGGCTGTGCGGCGGCAGTCGCTCGCGATGACGGGCGGCTGACCGCTCCGCCCGGCTCTGAAGCTCCGCTCGGTTTTGATGTTACGTCCGGTTCTGATGCTTCGCCCGGTTCTGATGCTTCGCCCCGTTCTGATGTTACGTCCGGCTTTGATCCTTCGCCCGGTTCTGATGCTTCGCCCGCCGCGAAGGCGGCTTCAGCACGGCGCCTCCCATCCGATAGCGGGCGTACCATGGATTGTTATCCTTTATCTACTTTTTAGGGGCAAGTTGTGTCCAGCGTTGAAGAGAATTCGACAACCGCGGCCCGCACCGGCGGCAACCGGGTCAAGCGCGGAATGGCAGAAATGCTGAAGGGCGGCGTCATCATGGACGTCGTCACCGCAGAGCAGGCCCGCATTGCCGAGGATGCCGGCGCCGTAGCAGTGATGGCCCTCGAGCGGGTTCCTGCTGACATCCGCGCCCAGGGCGGCGTTTCCCGGATGAGCGATCCCGACATGATCGACAGCATCATCGCGTCGGTCTCCATTCCGGTGATGGCCAAGGCACGCATCGGGCACTTCGTCGAGGCTCAGGTCCTGCAGTCACTGGGCGTGGACTACATCGACGAATCCGAGGTCCTGACCCCCGCCGACTTCACCAACCACATCGACAAGTGGAAGTTCACCGTCCCCTTCGTCTGTGGAGCGACCAACCTCGGCGAGGCGCTCCGGCGCCTCAGCGAGGGTGCCGCAATGATTCGCTCGAAGGGTGAGGCCGGCACGGGCGACGTCTCCAATGCCACCATGCACATGCGGAAGATCCGCTCGGAGATCAACCGGCTGTCCTCGATGGCCGACGACGAGCTCTACGTTGCGGCGAAGGAGCTCCAGGCCCCGTACGACCTCGTCAAGGAGGTGGCGAAAGCCGGCAAACTGCCTGTCGTGCTCTTCACCGCAGGTGGTATCGCCACTCCCGCCGATGCCGCCATGATGATGCAGCTCGGCGCCGACGGCGTGTTCGTCGGCTCGGGGATCTTCAAGTCAGGCAACCCTGCCGAGCGGGCCAACGCGATCGTCCAGGCCACCACGTTCCACGACGATCCCGACATGGTCGCCAAGGTCTCACGCGGGCTCGGGGAGGCTATGGTGGGCATCAACGTCGATGAACTGCCGCAGCCCCACCGCCTGGCGGAGCGCGGCTGGTAACAGCCGCTCTTCGAGCGGCAAACGCCTTCGAGGACTACGTGCGCGCCGGTTCATTCCGGTGCGCACGTCCTTTGCCGGGTTCATCTGACCGGCGGTCCACACCGGCAGGGCAACGCCGGTCAACCGGATCAGTTTCTATCCCGCCGGTGGATACTGGCGTCCGGTCGGTGACGCTTTCCCCGTCCTGGCCCGGGAAGCGCTAAAGCGTCAGCCAGTGCGTCTTCCCGCGTCCCACGAGCGTGAACCCGCGCTGCGAATAGAAAGCGTAGCCCTCCGGTGTCGCATTGAGCGCGAGGTGGCGGGCGCCCGCTTCTGCTGCGGCCCGGGCAGCCCTGCTCAGCAGTGCGGTGCCGAAGCCCCGGCGCTGGTAGTCGGGAAGCACCTCCATGTTGAAGATGCCGCCGAGGCCCTCCAGTCCGTGCACGCCGGACGGGTGGAAGGCGTAGGCGGCACCGCAAATGCCCTCGCTGGTTCGTACTTCCGCGTGCCACGCCTGCCGCGGCTGCGTCTTCACCACCCGCAGCTCCCGGGAGAGCGGCCCCCGGTACTCCGCCACATCGGTGGTCAGGGCGGCCGTTCCGGCGTCGTACGACGCCGGAACGGTGACCGGTGCCGCCATCCACCACGGCTGCCATCCCGGCTCGAAGCCCAGTTCGGCGAGCCCGGCGCTGCGCACGGCCCCGTTGAGCCAGACACCGACCGTGGTGGCCCCGAGGCGCGTGCCCTCAGCGAGCGCCGGCCGCACTCCTGCGGCAGAGATCTGCTCCGGGAACATCAACATCAGCTCACGCCGCGCAGGAAGCCACGCCCAGGTACTGCCATGCGTGGAGAAGGTCTTTCCTCCGGTGGCGCCTGCCAGCGCAGCAAACCAGGCTGACTGCAGTCGTTGGCACTGGGCGATGGTGACCATGGAAGCTCCGGTTCAGGCTAGGCCGCGCCGTTTCAACAGCGGCGCGATTTCGGCGTCGCGCCCACGGAAGTTCCGGAACGCCTGCAGTGGATCAATGCTGTTGCCCTTCGAGAGCAGCTCCCGGCGGAAATGCCCACCGTTCGCCCGGCTCAAACCTCCCGAGGACTTGAACCACTCCACCGTGTCGGCGTCCAGCACTTCGCTCCAGATGTAGGCGTAGTACGACGCCGCGTAGCCACCGGCGAAAATGTGCTTGAAGTATCCAGTGCGGTAGCGCGGCGGGATGGGTGCGTAGTCGAGCCCGGCGTCCCTGAGGGCCTGCTCCTCGAAGGCCAGCGGGTCCTCCACGATCGTACCTGCCGGGATCGAGTGCCAGGCGAGGTCGAGCAGTGTGGCTCCGAGGTACGCGGTTGTCTCGAAGCCTTCGCCCCAGGTCCTGGCCGAGACGATGCGCTCGATGGTCTCCCGCGGCAGCGGTTCACCCGTTTGGTAGTGCCGCGCGTAATTCTCCACGATGTCGGGCCAGAGGATCCACATCTCGTTGACCTGCGAGGGATACTCGACGAAGTCCCGGGGCACACTGGTGCCGGAGAACGTGGGGTAGGTGACGTCGGAGAACAGTCCGTGAAGGGCATGCCCGAACTCGTGGAAGGCTGTGGTGACCTGATCGAAGGTCAGCAGGGTCGGCTCCCCCTGCGCGGGCTTGGGAATGTTCAGGTTGTTCACGACGACGGCGCGGGTACCGTTCAGCGCGGATTGCTCCACGAGGGAGTTCATCCAGGCACCGCCGTTCTTGGTGTCCCTGGTGTAGTAGTCACCGAGGAAAAGCCCGAGGCCGGAGCCGTCCTCCTCGAAAACCTCCCAGACACGCACTTCCGGGTGATAGCCGGTGAGGTCGCTGCGTTCGGTGAACGTCAGCCCGTACAGCCTGTTCGCCGCGTAGAAGATGCCGTCCTGAAGTACGCGCTCCAGTTCGAAGTAGGGGCGAAGCGCCGCAA
The DNA here is from genome assembly GCF_000520555.1 of Arthrobacter sp. Br18. Classification (GTDB taxonomy): domain Bacteria; phylum Actinomycetota; class Actinomycetes; order Actinomycetales; family Micrococcaceae; genus Arthrobacter_D. Next base: position 6,972 of record NZ_KI914860.1, read on the forward strand.
GGTCGACGTCGTACTTCCGCTGGCGGACCTTTGCCGAGTAGAAATCCCAGTCCCACGCCTCGATGCCATGGCCGGCCTCGGCCTCGAGCTCCGTCGCCTCGGCACGTGCATTGCGCAGCGCAGGAACGGCCAGCTCGTGCATCCTGTCCATAATCGCGTCGAGCGACCGCGCCGTCTGGTTGTCGGTCGCGGCAGCCGCGTGGTTATCGAAGCCGAGCAGCGCCGCCCGCTCCGCGCGCAATGTCGCCATGCGGGACGCCAGCTCCAGCGTATTAGTGTCGCCGGGCTTGAAGCCGCGAGTGACGGACGCCTCATGCAGCCGCCGACGGACGTCCCGGTTCGTCAGGTTCTCCAGGGCCGGCTGGGCTGTCGGGAGGATCAGGGTCACCAGATACTTCCCCGGGTGGCCCGCCGAGTCCGCAGCCCCGGCGGCAGCAGAAATGTCATCCGGCGAGAGACCGTCGAGTTCCCCGGCGGAGTCGAGCAGGAGCGCTGACGCATTCGTGTCCTTCAACAGGCGCTGCTGGTAGTCGGTGCTCAGTCCCGAGAGTTCGGTGTTGAGCTCGCGCAGACGCTTCTGGGCGCCGTCGTCGAGCATGGCGCCGGCCCGGATGAAGCTGCGGCGGTACTCGTCGACGAGACGTTCGGCCTCGGCGTCGAGCCCTTCGACGGAGACGGAAGTGAGCCGCTGGAAGAGGTCCCGGTTCAGGAAGATGTTGTCCTGGTGTGCGGCGTAGCGCGGTGCAATCTCGGTCTCAAGGTCCTGGATGGCGGGGGTCGCGTGTGCTGAGGACCTGTTGTAGAAGGCGCCTGCGACACGGTCGAGTACCTCTCCGGCCTGCTCGAAAGCCAGCACGGTGTTGTCGAAAGTTGCCGCTTCCGCGTTCGCGGTGATGGCCCCGATTTCCTCGAGGTGCTCTGCGAATCCTGCGTTGAACGCAGGAAGGTAGTGCTCATCGAGGATGTTCTCGAAGGGCGGCAATTGGTAGGGGAGGGTGCTCTGGGTGAGGAAAGGGTTGCTCATAGTAACCAACTTTTGCACGTTCCTGCGGTTCCATGGCGGAGGCGTGCAGCGGCAGGGATTCCTCTTGGGGTAGGGCGGTGCCCGGCATAGGGTCGGTTGCAGGTCTTGAGGCCGGAGTCGGCGGCGAACGAAGGAGCGGCAGGGATGGAATTCCAGGAAGTTATGGAAGGGATCGGCAAGGCCGTCGATGCGGCGGGGGTGGTCGCGATCGTGATCGGCGCAGCGGTGGCGAGCCTGCTCGCGGGAAGGGCGCTGCTCCGCCGGAGACCGGGGAACGAGGTGTATGGGCAGTACCGCCGTCGGCTGGGTCGCTCGATCCTCCTCGGTCTCGAACTGCTCGTGGCTGCCGATATCATCCGGACGGTGGCCGTGACGCCGACCTTTGAGTCGGTGGGCGTGCTCGCGCTGATCGTGCTGATCCGGACGTTCCTGAGCTTCTCCCTGGAACTCGAGATCACGGGCCGGTGGCCGTGGCAGAAGCGGGCGGACCCGGCAGCCGCGGGCGAGGCTGCCTAGTCCGGCACATCCGGCCAGACTGGCGAGTCCGGCTGGGGATCGAGTGTGCAGAAATAACGGGTAAGTGAGCTGGGAGCCGTCTTTGCTGTGCAGTCGATCCGGGGCGCCGTTGAGCTGAGTCCGGCTGGGGATCGAGTGTGCAGAAATAAC
>NZ_KI914860.1:8695-23495 GCF_000520555.1 Arthrobacter sp. Br18
AGCCGTCTTTGCTGTGCAGTCGATCCGGGGCGCCGTTGAGCTGAGTCCGGCCGGGGATCGAGTGTGCAGAAATAACGGGTAAGTGAGCTGGGAGCCGTCTTTGCTGTGCAGTCGATTCACGCCGCCGCATCAGCGCGGGCGGGCGCCTGCGTGCCGGCGTGCCGCCTCGGCGAGCGAATCGTCAATGACGCCGGGCTCGAAGGAACCGTACTTCCGCTCGACCGCTGTGCGGATGAGGAAGTCCGCAATCGCCGGGTTCTTGGGGAGCAGTGAGCCGTGGAGGTAGCTGGCCACGATGTTCCTGTACCGGGCGCCCTCGTGCTGGTCGCCGGCATTGTTCCCCTCACCCTTCGTGACCGTTGCCAAGGGAGCGAGGCCGGGGCCGAGGAACGTCTGTCCGCTGTGGTTCTCGTAGCCGTGGATGTCACCGAACTCCGTGCTGGTTGCGACGACGTTGCCGATCAGCCGCTTCTCCCCGCCCCGGGTCTCGAGGTCGAGAACCCCGATGCCGGGGATCACGCCGCCGTCGTGGGTCCGGAAGAAGTTGCCGAACAGCTGGTACAGCCCGCAGATCAGCAGCATGGGGAAGCCGTCCTCGGCAAGCGCCCGCAGGGTCGGCGCAAGTGCCTGGAGGTCCTCCTGGATCACCAGCTGCCCGCTGTCCTGTCCGCCGCCGCCGATGATGAGGTCGATGTCGTCGGGAAAGGGATCTCCCGCGTTGTGTTCAAGGATCTCGGGTGTGTAGCCGTGCCAGGTGAGGCGCTGTTTGAGCACCAGCACGTTGCCCCAGTCGCCGTAGATGTTCATTTCGCGTGGGTAGAGCTGGAGGACCCGAATGGTTCCCTTGGAGATCGCAGTACCATTCGGCATCAGGAGACCACCTCGACCTTCGTGATTTTGGAAAGGTCACGCCGGACGGCGAGCATGGCGGTGTAGGTGCAGAAGATCCGTTTGGGCAAATCGGCGTTGCCGCTGATGAACTCCTTGAGCGCGGCCGGAAGGTCGGGCTCGACGGCGCGGACGGGGACGTCGTCGTACTTGAGCCGCAGTGCCATGTCATACGCCCGCACTCCGCTCACCACGTCCACGCCGTCGAGGCCCAGGGAGTCGAAGTCCACGTCCCAGAGCCAGGACATGTCGCGGCCGTCGGCGTAATTGTCGTTGATGGCGATCATCGTGGCACATCCGGAAGGGTCGAATGATTTCAGGCCGAGCCGGAACCCGCTGGGGTTCTTCACGAGGACCAGCTCGAGGGCGCGTCCATCGACCACTAGGCTCTCGCCCCTGCCGAACGCGGGTTCCACGGCCGCAAGGGACGCGATCAGCGCATCCTTGGCCACAGCTGCCCCGAGGACGGCGCGGGCCGTGGCGAGCGCTGCGGCGGCATTGAAGATGTTGTAGACACCCCGCAGCCGCAGGTCCACGTGCACGGATTCAAAAGCGGCACCAGCAGCGGCGTCGGCAGTGGGGTCGGCAGTGGAGCCGCTGAGGAGGAAGACGGCGGAGTTGCCGTCCACCTGATCGAGTACGACGTCGGCCCGCAGCGCAGAAGCGGGCGCAATCCCTGCAGCTCCCCGCAGTTCATCGTCATTGGGGAACGTGCTGCGCAGTGAGGCATCGAGCCCGAAGTACACGACGTCGGCCGTTGGAATGGAGGCGGCGATACCGGCCACGCGCGGGTCCTCGCGGTTGAGGATGACAGCACCGGTGGTCGCCGCGGCAATGGTTTCAAGGAGGCGGGTGGTGGCATCGATTTCGCCGAAACGGTCCAGCTGGTCGCGCAGCACGTTGAGCAGGAGCGAATAGCGGGGCGGAACGAGGCGGACGAAGTGCACGGCATGCGCCTCGTCGAGCTCGAGGACGGCGATGTCCGCGTCCAGGCGTCCTCGCCAATCGACCTCGCCGAGCAGGGCGGCGGCCACCCCCCGCGTGAAGTTGCTGCCGGTCCGGTTGGTGAACACCTTCAGCCCCTGGCCCTCGAGGAGCTCGACCACCATTTTCGTGGTTGTCGTCTTGCCGTTGGTTCCGCTGACCACCACCACGCCGTGCTTCAATCCGGTCAGCGCGCGGCCCATGAAGCCGGGATCGAGGCGTTCCACCACCAGCCCCGGTAGCGCCGAACCGCCTCCCCGCAATTTCGAGGCGCGGCGCACCGCTTTTCCGACCAGCACGCTCAAGGGATTCATGGTGTTAACGCTAGCGCAGTCGCTCCCGACGGCATTGCAGGCGGGGCGCAGTGTCCAGTGTCCACCCGGGCGGCACTCCCGGAACCCGGCGCTGGATAGGATTGCAGGATGACGTTCTCTGGTTCCGGCAGTAAGCAGCGCGTGCGTATCGGGGTTCTTGCACTGCAGGGCGATGTGCGTGAGCATGTCCGGACTGTCGAAGCGCTCGGCGGCGAAGCGGTTCCCGTGCGCCGCGCAACCGAACTCGACGGCGTTGACGGCCTGATCATCCCCGGCGGTGAATCCACCACCATGGACAAGCTCACTCGGACCTTCCAGCTGGCACAGCCTCTTCGGGACCTGATCGGCAACGGATTCCCCGTGTACGGTTCCTGCGCCGGCATGATCATGCTCTCCAGCAGCATTGCCGACCCGTCCCTGGACCTCGACGGCAACCCCCAGCAGACCCTCGGCGGGCTGGACATGGTGGTGCGGCGCAACGCTTTCGGCCGGCAGCGTGAATCCTTCGAGACGGAGCTGCGGTTCGAGGGGCTTCTGCCGGCGGGGGGTGCGGGGAAGGAGGACCCCGTGCACGCCGCCTTCATCCGCGCGCCGTGGGTGGAACGGGTGGGGGAGTCGGTCCGGGTCCTGGCGGAGGTTCCGGCGGCAGACACTCCACAGCCCGGTCCCGGGAGCCGCAATAGCCGGGGGGCGAGGCACGACGACGGCCCCGGCGGCGGGGCGGGTGCGGAGTCAGCCGCAGCACCGGAAGCAGCGCCGGTCGCTAGGATTGTCGCAGTGCGTTCGGGGAATCTGCTGGCGACGAGTTTCCACCCCGAAGTCACGGGGGAGCAGCGGGTCCACGAACTGTTTATTCGGATGATCAGAGGAGAAGCGTAAGCATGTCGGGCCACTCTAAATGGGCAACAACCAAGCACAAGAAGGCTGCGATCGACGCCAAGCGCGCCAAGTCCTTCGCAAAACTGATCAAGAACATCGAGGTGGCGGCCAAGGCCGGGGGTGCCGACATGGCGGGTAACCCCGGACTCGAGCTTGCCGTCTCGAAGGCCAAGAAGACCTCGGTGCCCATCGACAACATCAACCGCGCGGTCAAGCGCGGCGCCGGCCTCCTCGGGGAAACCGTCGATTACCAGACCATCATGTACGAGGCGCGCGGCCCCCAGGGGTCGGCCCTGCTCATCGAATGCCTGACCGACAACAAGAACCGTGCGGCCTCGGAGGTGCGCCTCGGCATCACCCGCAACGGCGGCAGCGTTGCCGATCCCGGCTCGGTGGCCTACCTCTTCACCCGCAAGGGCGTGGTCACGCTCCCGAAGAACGCCCTGAGCGAGGACGAGGTGCTGATGGCGGTCCTGGACGCCGGCGCCGACGAGGTGAAGGAGTCGAGCGACACGTTCGAGATCGTCTCCGAGCCACAGGATCTCCGCGCCGTGGTGGCGGCACTTGAGGAGAACGGCATCGAGTACGAGACCGACGAAGCCGAGTTCGTCCCGTCGATGCACGTCGAGCTCGATGCCGACGGCGCACGGAAGTTCCTTCGGCTCGTCGATGCGCTGGAGGAACTCGACGATGTGCAGAACGTGTACTCGAACGCCGACCTGCCCGAGCAGGTGCTGGCCGAGCTTGAGAACGACGATTAGCAAACCCTCCGGCAGCCCGGTGGGGCACCGGTGACCCTCCGCGTCATGGGCGTGGACCCGGGCCTGACTCGCTGCGGACTGGCCGTGGTCGACGTCGAACCGAACCGGCGCTCGACGCTCGTCGCCGTGGGAGTAGTGGGCACCGAGGCAGGCCGCAGCCTTGACCAGCGGCTCCTCGTGATCTCGGAGGCAGTGGACGCGTGGCTCGACCTCCACCAGCCGCAGGTGCTGGCCGTCGAACGCGTGTTCAGCCAGCTCAACGTCAGCACGGTAATGGGTACGGCGCAGGCGTCCGGCGTCATCATCGTTGCCGCCGCACGGCACGGAATTCCGGTGGCACTGCACACGCCCACCGAGGTGAAGGCGGCGGTGACAGGGAACGGGCAGTCGGACAAGGCTGCAGTGACCAAGATGGTCACCAAGATCCTCCGCCTCGACACGCCGCCCCGGCCCGCGGATGCGGCCGACGCACTGGCGCTGGCCATCACGCATGCATGGCGGAGGGGCGTGGGCCTGGCTGCGGCGGGCGCCGCAGTAGGCGCGGGAAGCGCGACGCCGGCGCAGCGGCTGTGGGCCGAAGCTGAAGCGAAGGCGCGGCGCGGCAGGTGAAACAGGCGCGGCGCGGTGGTTGGAACAGGCGCGGAACCTGCAGGGCGCACTCCATTGACATCCTCAGCGAAGGCCGCAGCGTTATCTGCAGCATTATCCATGGGCCGGCACGGCCGGTGGCGTAGCATAATAGAAACTATGTTCGGACTCTGCTCCGGACGGGCTTTCCCCACCACTGTCTTGGAGCTTCTTGAATGATCAGTTTCCTCCGCGGAACCGTCACCCACGTGGGTCTGCACTCGGCGGTCCTCGATGTCAACGGGTTCGGCATGCTGGTTCAGGCCACCCCGCAGACGCTCGCCTCGCTCCGGACGGGCGAGCAGGCCAACGTGTTCACCGCCATGATCGTGCGCGAGGACTCCATGACGCTGTTCGGTTTCGAGAGCGCCGAGCAGCGGGAGGTCTTTGAGACCCTGCTCGCCATCAGCGGCGTCGGTCCACGGCTTGCCCTGGCCGTCCTCGCCGTGCACACGCCCGAAGCTGTGCGCGTTGCCGCGACTGCGGGCGATGACAAGGCCTTCAGCAAGGTTCCCGGAATCGGGCCCAAGGGTGCGCGGCGCATCGTGCTGGAGCTTGCCGGCAAGCTCGTTCCGCTTGACGCACCGGGGGCGCCGAAGCAGACCTGGCAGGGACAGGTCCTCACGGCCATGATGGGCCTGGGCTGGTCGGAGAAGGACGCCGGCGCGGCGATTGACGCCGCCACCGCCGAGGCGCCGGAGATAGCCGCGACGGGCGACGTCGGGCAGATCCTCAAGCTCACACTCCGGCGTCTCGGCCAGGATGGCGGACGCAGCTCCACTCGCGCGAGGGTGGGCTGATGGCTTCGCAGCAGCCCGACGAGGCGCCGCTGGTGGCGCCAGGGTCGGATCCCGAGGACCGCGCCGTCGAGGCCGCCCTTCGCCCGAAGAACCTCGACGACTTCGTCGGACAGCAGCGCGTGCGCAGGCAATTGTCCCTCGTGCTGGAGGCCTCACGCATGAGGGGGCGCAGCGCCGACCACGTTCTGCTCTCGGGTCCGCCCGGACTCGGCAAGACCACTCTCGCCCTGATCATCGCCGCCGAAATGAACGCGCCGCTGCGCATCAGCTCGGGCCCTGCGATCCAGCATGCGGGTGACCTCGCGGCGATCCTCTCCTCACTCACTGAGGGCGAGGTGCTGTTCCTCGACGAAATCCACCGCATGTCCCGGCCCGCCGAGGAGATGCTGTACATGGCCATGGAGGACTTCCGGGTGGACATCGTGGTGGGCAAGGGCCCCGGAGCAACTGCCATACCCCTGGACTTGCCGCCTTTCACACTCGTCGGCGCCACCACGCGTGCAGGACTGTTGCCCGGGCCGCTGCGCGATCGCTTCGGATTCACCGGGCACCTCGAGTTCTACTCGACCGAGGAACTCGAGCTGGTGCTTCGGCGCTCCGCCATGCTGATGGACATGAGGGTCAATTCCGCAGCCTTCGCCGAGATCGCCAGCCGGTCGCGTGGCACCCCCAGGATTGCCAACCGGCTGCTACGCCGCGTGCGCGACTGGGCGCTGGTGCACGGCGTCGACCTGGTCGACGCACGGTGCGCAGGTTCCGCACTCGATATGTATGAGGTGGATGCGAAGGGCCTCGACCGGCTCGACCGGGCGGTGCTCACGGCACTGATCACCAAGTTCGGCGGCGGCCCGGTGGGCCTGTCGACGCTCGCCATCGCCGTGGGCGAGGAACCGGAAACGGTGGAAACTGTGGCGGAACCGTACCTGGTCCGGGAGGGCATGCTGGGCCGCACCCCGCGTGGCAGGATTGCGACGGCGGCGGCGTGGAAGCACCTTGGCTGGGTCATGCCCCCGACAGTCGCCGCGGCCATGCCGGAGGACCTGTTCTCGGTTGAGCAGGAGGATCTGCCGGTGGATGACTGGTCGATGCCTGAGTCCTGACCGGGAACGGGAAGCCTTCCCTTTACACTGGGATGAAACGCAGCGAGACGGTCTTCAGGACCTTTGCCTCAGCTGCCCCGGTTACAGGATTGGAATTCTCTTCGTGCTTGCAAATGTAGTAGCCCAAACAGGCGACGCGACCGCTGAACAGCCCTTCGACATTTTCGGTCTGCTGCTCCCGCTCGCCCTGGCTTTCCTCATCTTCACGATGTTCCGTCGCCAGCGGAAGACCCAGAAGCAGGTGAAGGAGATGCGGACGCAGATGGAGCCGGGCACCGAGGTCATGACGCAGTTCGGCCTGTACGGCACGATTCTCTCGATCGACCAGGAGAACAACAAGGCCGTCCTGGAGTTGTCTCCCGGAAATACTGCGACAGTGCACACCCAGGCCCTGAGCAAGGTGGTCACCCAGCAGGAACCGGTCGCCGAGGAAAATGCTGCCGCCGGATCGACTGCCGCCGGAGCGACTGCAGCCGGTTCGACCACGGTCCCCGACGACGCCTCATCGCTCGTTGCTGAGCCGCACCGCAACGCTGAAATGCACCGCGACGCCGAAACACACAGTGAAGCTGAACCGCGCCACGAGGGCGAATTCCACCCCGAGGCCGAGCCCACCAGCGGCGCCGCGGCAACGGCGGAAACCCCTGAACAGATCTCCGATCGTATCGACCGCGAAAACACACGGAACAACGACAAATAGCATCGCTGCAGGTTCTCGGCGTTAGCCCGGGTCCCGTTCGGTCCGGCGCTTACCTCCCGCCGATTCTTAGAAAGACGATCCACCATGCCACGCACCGCCCCCGGCACGGCAGCCAAACGAACCCTTGTTTGGCTGGGCGTACTCCTTGCACTCCTCGCGACCCTGCTGGGAGCGGGATCCTACTGGAGCAACGCCAGCTGGTCTCCCCGCCTGGCACTCGACCTCGAGGGCGGCACCCAGATGATCCTCGCGCCGCGGGTCCAGGGCGGAGCGGACATCACCGCCGAACAGCTGGATCAGGCTGTGGAGATCATCCGCCAGCGCGTCGACGGCAGCGGTGTGGCCGAAGCGGAAATCAACACCCAATCTGGGCAGAACGTCATCGTTTCCCTCCCCGGCACGCCCGACGCCGAGACACGCGACCTGATCCAGGCATCGGCGCAGATGGAGTTCCGTCCGGTGCTTTTCGGCGGTCCCGGCCAGGCTCCCGCCGCCGAGACTCCCACTCCCGAGGATCAGCTTCCGGCTCCCACCGCAGAGCCTGTCGATGCAAGTGATCCCAACTGGATCACTCCGGAGATCTTCCAGGAGTTCGAAGCAACCAATTGCCTCGACCCCGCAGTCCTCGAACCGGCTGAAGAACCGGCTCCGGCGGACCAGCCCATGGTCGCGTGTGAACCCGACTCCCAGGGCAAATACATCCTTGGGCCCGTCGAGGTGCCGGGCACCGACATCGATTCCGCATCCTACGGTCTGCAGACCGGCAGTCAGGGACAAACCCTCAACACGTGGGCCGTCAACATCGATTTCAACGACGAGGGCACCACGACGTTCCGTGAAGTGACGGAACGGCTGTTCGCGATCGGCCAGGGCGACCCACGGAACCAGTTCGCCATCCTCCTCGACGGTCGCATCGTCTCGGCGCCGACCACCAACGCCGTGATCCCCGACGGAAACCCCTCGATCAGCGGAAACTTCACCGAGGAATCCGCCGCCGCCCTTGCCGAGCAGCTGAAATACGGCGCCCTTCCCATCAGTTTCGAGATCCAGAGCGAGCAGCAGATTTCAGCGACCCTCGGTGCCGATCAGCTGCGGCTGGGGTTGATCGCCGGCCTGATCGGGCTCGCCCTCGTCGCGGTGTACTCGATGTTCCAGTACCGCCTCCTTGGCCTGGTCACCATCGCGTCGCTGGTAGTCGCCGGGGTCCTGACCTACCTGGCGATCTGCATCCTCGGGTGGACGGAGAATTATCGCCTGTCACTCGCCGGCGTCGCCGGCCTGATCGTGGCAATCGGGCAGACCGCCGATTCGTTCATCGTGTACTTCGAACGTATCCGTGACGAGCTCCGGGACGGCCGCGGCATGATCTCCGCCGTGGAGAACGGCTGGCGCAGAGCCAAGCGGACCGTGCTCGCTTCGAAAGCGGTGAACCTCCTCGCCGCGCTCGTGCTGTATTTCGTGGCGGTCGGGAACGTCCGCGGCTTCGCCTTCACCTTGGGCCTGACGGCGATCGCCGACCTCATCGTGGTCTTCCTGTTCACCCACCCGTTACTTCGCCTGCTCGCCAAGACCAAGTTCTTCGGTGAGGGGCACCGCTGGTCGGGCCTCGACCCCAAGCGACTCGGTGTCACACCGCTCTACCGGGGAGCGGGTCGCATCCGGCGTCCGGCAGAGACCCCGCCGGTTCCTTCGCGTGCGAGGAACAAGGCGGCCGCCGGAGAAGCGGGACGCCGCCTGACCATCGCCGAACGCCGGATCGCCGAGCAGCAGAACGCCATGGCCGGCCGTGGCCGCACCCCAGAGAACGAGGAAAACAAATGAGGGGCACCAGTTTCTCCCGGTTCGGCAACGAACTCCACTCGGGCAAGCGGTCCTACCCGTTCGTCGCCAAGCGGAACCTCTGGTTCCTCATCGCAGGCATCGCCGTCCTCGTGTCGATCATCATTCCGGTGGTCAATGGCGGATTCAACCTGGGGATCGATTTCCGCGGCGGCTCCGAGTTCACCGTGTCAGCAACAGAAAACACCGAGGTGAGCGTCGGTGAGCAGGCGGTTATCGACGTCGTGCCGGATGCCGTTCCCCGCGTGACGAACATCGCTCCCGAAACGATGCGCATCCAGACCGAGCAGCTCTCCGATGACCAGACGCTCAGCGTCCGGGACAATCTTGTGTCCGCCTACGGCGTCGGTCAGGACCAGGTCACCTCCAGCTTTGTCGGACCGACCTGGGGCGAGGATGTGAGCAGGCAGGCGCTGATCGGCCTCGTGGTCTTCATCCTGCTGGCCGCGGTCCTCATGACCGTCTATTTCCGCACCTGGAAAATGTCCGTGGCGGCAATGACAGCCCTGGTGGTGGTCATGATCGTCACTGCCGGCCTGTACTCCCTGAGCGACTTCGAAGTGACGCCGTCGGCGATCATCGGCTTCCTCACCATCCTCAGCTATGCCCTGTACGACACCGTGGTGGTCTTCGACAAGATCCGCGAGAACACCGAGGACGTGGATCTCTCCACGAAGAGGACCTTCGCCGAACAGGTGAACCTCGCGGTCAATCAGACCCTCGTGCGCTCGATCAACACCTCGGTAGTTGCGGTGCTCCCGGTCGCCTCGATCCTCTTCATCGGCGCTTTCATCCTCGGCGCAGGCACGCTGCAGGATCTTTCGCTCGCGCTGTTCATCGGCATCATCCTGGGAACTCTCGGCACCATCTTCATCGCGGCTCCCATGTACGCGTTCCTGCGGCTCAACGAGCCGGAGATGAAGAAACAGGAAAAGAAGGTGCGGAACCGTCGTCTGCAGGAAGCGACGGCCGGCAGTGCGGCAGCGACTGCCGTGACCGCGCACGGCTCGACGGCGCTGGGTGCTCCTTCACGCGGCTAAACTGGAGAGGTCCACACCGTGGGCATCCCTTGAGGCTCGGGGGATCGGACTCGCTGAGAAGAGGGGCTGTGCATGGCTGAAGCGGTGAATTCCGCCGAACGGCCCGGAAACGGTCCCACGGGGCCGTCGGTCGCGCCGGCTGCGGCTATCGTCGTCGAGCAGTCCGTATCCGGCGCCGGTACAGCATCGGCCGATGGTGAGTCGGGCATACCGGCGGCAGGCTCCGACCAGGTAGCGCCAGGACGCCGCGGTCGTACCCGCGCGCGGATCGCCAGGCTGGCCGGACGGGGGTCGTCGGGGTACTCACCCGTGCTCGAGCCGTTGCTGCGCACGGTCCGCGCGAACAATCCCAAAGAGGACCTCGACCTGATCCAGCGTGCCTATCTGGTCGCCGAGCGCAGCCACGAGGGGCAGAAGCGCAAGAGCGGCGATCCGTACATCACGCACCCCGTCGCTGTGGCCACCATCCTCGCCGAACTCGGCATGACCGGCACCACGCTGGCAGCCGCTCTGCTGCACGACACCGTGGAAGACACCAACTACACCCTCGATGAGCTGCGCCGGGACTTCGGTGCCGAGGTCGCGATGCTCGTGGACGGCGTCACGAAGCTCGACAAGGTCTCCTTCGGGGACGCCGCGCAGGCCGAAACCGTCCGCAAGATGGTGGTCGCGATGGCCAAGGACATCCGCGTCCTGGTCATCAAGCTCGCCGACCGGCTTCACAACGCCCGGACCTGGCGCTTCGTCTCCGCGGCCTCGTCGGCGAAGAAAGCGCGCGAAACCCTCGAGATCTTCGCGCCCCTGGCGCACCGGCTCGGGATGAACACCATCAAGTGGGAACTGGAGGACCTGTCCTTCGCCGCGCTGCACCCGAAGGTGTATGAGGAGATCGTCCGGATGGTCGGCGACCGGACTCCTGAGCGGGAGAAGCATCTGAGCCTGGTCCGCAACCAGGTCGAGGAGGACCTGCGCGCCGTCAAGATCAAAGCCACGGTCACCGGGCGTCCCAAGCACTACTACTCCATCTATCAGAAGATGATCGTGAGGGGCAAGGACTTCGACGACATCCATGACCTGATGGGTGTGCGTGTCCTGGTGGACAGCGTGCGGGACTGCTACGCAACCCTTGGTTCGCTGCATTCGCGATGGAATCCGCTGCCCGGCAGGTTCAAGGACTACATCGCCATGCCGAAGTTCAACATGTACCAGTCGCTCCACACCACGGTGATCGGCCCGGGCGGCAAGCCGGTCGAGATCCAGATCCGCACGTATGACATGCACCGCCGCGCCGAGTACGGCGTCGCAGCCCACTGGAAGTACAAGAACGATGGCGGAAAGGCGATCGAGGCGCCGGACAACGGCGACATGGGATGGCTGCGAAGCCTTGTCGACTGGCAGCAGGAGACCTCCGATCCTGATGAGTTCCTCGACTCGCTGCGCTTCGAGATCAACGCCCGCGAGGTGTTCGTCTTCACCCCCAAGGGCGAAGTCATGGCCCTGCCCGCCGGGTCGACCCCCGTGGACTTCGCCTACGCCGTCCATACCGAGGTGGGGCACCGCACCATCGGGGCACGCGTCAACGGAAAACTCGTACCGCTCAACAGCGAACTGACCCACGGCGACTGGGTGGAAATCTTCACCTCCAAGGCCGAGGGTGCGGGGCCGAGCCAGGATTGGCAGGGGTTCGTCAAGAGCCCGCGGGCACGCAACAAGATCCGCCAGTGGTTCACCAAGGAACGCCGCGAGGAAGCGATCGACAAGGGTAAGGACCTGCTGACCCGCGCCATGCGGAAGCAGAACCTTCCGCTCCAGCGCATGATGACCCACACCGCGCTCACCACGGTGGCGCAGGATCTCAGGCATCAGGACATCGCCGCCCTGTACGCCGCTGTCGGGGATGGACATACCTCTCCGCAGAACGTGATCGAGCACTTGGTCGCCCTGATGGGCGGGCACCAGGGCGCGGAGGAGAACATCGCCGAGACGGCGGTGGCAACCCAGCCACGCCGGCCGAAGTTCACCGACTCCGGCGTGACGGTCCGGGGGGTGGGAGACGTGTGGGTCAAGCTGGCACGCTGCTGTACGCCCGTTCCGCCTGACCCGATCGTCGGATTCGTGACGCGCGGCTCAGGAGTGTCGGTGCACCGCTCCGACTGCCGGAACGTCGCGGACCTGCGTGACCAGCCCGACCGCATCGTGCCGGTGGAGTGGGCGCCCACGCAGTCGAGCGTCTTCCTGGTCGAGATCCAGGTGGAAGCACTCGACCGGAAGAGCTTGTTGTCCGACGTCACACGCGTGCTGTCGGAGAATCACGTGAACATCCTCGCGGCGAGTGTCAACACCTCCTCCGACCGGGTGGCGATGTCACGGTTCGCCTTCGAAATGGGTGATCCGAAGTATCTGAGCCATATCCTCGGGGCGGTCCGGCGGATCGACGGCGTGTTCGATGTCTACCGGACCACTGGGGCGCAGCGCAGGCTCTAGGCAGGGCGGGCGTCCGGCGGTTCCTGTCCTTCCGTCGGCGGGGCCTGTGCCTGCCGGAGGCGGGCAAGCGCCTTAGTCCTTCCCGGCACCCGCCTCGTCGTGGTGAGGGCCGCCTCGACGAGGCGCAGCCGGCAATCGAGGGTGCCGCTGGAGGCAATTTCGCGAAGTATCTCCACCGCACTGCCGTCCTCCCCGTGAATGGCGATGTCGAGGGCGGTACGCAGGGGCGTGGTGACAGGAATACCGGCGATCAGGTTGATGTCGAAGGGGCCCAGCGACGCCTGGTGCAGCACGGCGGCACTGAAGAGGGGCAGCGAGGTGGTCCGGCGGCGATGGTCGGTGACCAGGCTCAGCAGGTGGGGCGGGGGTGCGCAGCCGTAGATCCATGCGGCACACTGCCGGCCGAGTGCCACCCTGCTGCGCAGGCCCCTTGGTACGGAACGGGATGCACACTGGGCGCGCACTGCTGCATCCTCGGTGTAGTCGGCCCTCAGGTAGGAGCCTCCGTAGATCCGGCGCACGAGTCCGTCCAGCCTCATCGCCTGCAGTTCCTCGGAGCTGAAAAGCTCGCCCGCGTGGAAGAGCGCCCCGCCGGTGGAGGTGATTGCAGCGGCCCCCGATGTCCCGGCCGGCAGTGTGAGCGTGGGCGGCGAGCCGGATGCGAGGCTGTCCAGTGGGGGCATTGCTCCAGCATCGTCAATACCGGGGAAAAGGAGAAGCCTCCACCCCCGGCATGTGGACAACCGGGGGAGGAGGCGTCGGCCACGCAGCGGCTCGAACGACGTTCCTAGGAGAAGTCCCGCGCCGAGCGCTGCAGCATCGTGAGCCATTGCTCGCGTGCGGCAAGTGCTTCCTTCGCTGCTGAAATACGCTTCGTGTCGCCGGCCTGTTCGGCTGCTGCGAGGTCTTCCTGCAGCGTGGCGATCGTCGCCTCGAGTTGGCTCAGCGCGCTGTTGGTGCGGGCCTGGGTCTCGGGATTGGTCTTGTTCCAGTGAGCGTCGTCAGCGGACTTCACCGCATCTTCGACCTGCCGCAGGCCGGCCTCGACCCGGCCCATGTCGGCCCGGGGGACCTTCCCGGCCTCTTCCCAGCGGTCACGGATGGACTGCAGGGCCTTCTTTGCCGCGGCGACGTCCTTGATCGGCACAAGCTGCCGGGCCTCCTTCAGGAGCGCGTCCTTCACCGTGAGGTTCGACCCGTACTCCTCGTCCACTGCTTCATTGGCTGCCTTGCGGGCATCGAAGAAGCGGTCCTGGGCAGCGCGGAAGCGGGCCCAGAGGGCGTCGTCGTCCTTCCGGCTGGCGCGCTTCGATGCCTTCCACTCGTCCATGAGGTGGCGGTATTCAGCAGCGGTGTGGCCCCAGTCGGTGGAGGTGGAAAGCTGCTCGGCCTTGCTGATCAGCGCTTCCTTCGCCTGCTTGGCCTCGGCGTTGTCGCTGTCCAGCTGGGAGAAATAAGCGCGGCGGTGACGGTCGAAAACTGTGCGTGCCGAGCGGAACCTTTTCCACAGGGCGTCCTCGGTGCCGCGGCCGAGCCGCGGCCCGTTCTTCTGCGCGGCCTTCCACAGCTCGAACAGTTCATTCATCCGGGTGCTGCTGACTTTCCACTGCACCGTACCCGGATCCCGGCCGGCCAGCTCCTCCGCCTCTGCGACCAGGGCTTCCCGCGCGGCGAGTTCCTTTGCCTTGACCTCGTCCTGCGCGGCGCGTTCAATCTTCTCGAGCTCGGTGATGGCATCCATCACTGCGTCGATGCGGGCCACCAGTGCCACTACATCGCCGACCATCTTCCGTTCCCCGACCTGCGCGCGGAGGTGCTTCGCCGTCTTCTGCATGTCCGACGACGGTGCTTTGGCCTGCACACGCTGCTCCAGCAGGATCACCTGGCTCGCGACGTCATCGTACTTGCGGACGAAGTAGGCGAGGGCCTCATCGCGTGTGGCGTCGGGGTACTGCCCGACGGGGTGTTCCTCGTCGTTGATCAGGAGGTATACGTGGCCGTCATCCTCGACGCGGGCAAACCTGGCTGCCTCCTCAAGAGGCGTACTGTGCGCCGGCGGTGCGGCGAGCGGCCGCTTCGACTTCCTGGGCGGACGCGGGCCCATAGCTGTGGGAAGCGGGGCGCGGGGCGAGGCGGGCAGGGGAGCGGGCGCAGCCGATCCGGCACCGTCAGTGGGGGCCGTCGGCGCAGGATGATCGACCGGCGGAGCGGGCATCGCAGCGGGGTCAGTCGGAGGAAGCGCCGCACCAGAATCCGTAGGCACGGCCGGTGCGACGGCGGGTTCCTCGCCCGGTGCCTCGGCTGGTGCGTCAGCTGGTGCGACGGCGGGTGCGTCAGCTGGTGCGACGGCGGGTTCCTCGCCCGGTGCCCCGGCTGCTGGTTCA
>NZ_KI914860.1:23595-31233 GCF_000520555.1 Arthrobacter sp. Br18
CTCGCCCGGTGCCCCGGCTGCTGGTTCAACTGGTTCCTCGGCTGGTGCCCCAGTTTCTGCTTCAGGAGCTTCTGCGGCAGGTGCATCGGCCAGGGGTGCCTCCACCTCCGGCACATCCATCTCTGCTGCTTCCACCTCTGCTGCTTGAGCGTCTGCTGCTTCAACCTCCGGCACATCGGTGGATTCCGTGCTGCCAGGGGTCATTTCGTCGGATTGCTGACTGTTGGTCACCGCTAAAAGTCTTTCGCTCGTCGGATGGACGCGAGCCGTGCCGCGGCCATTAGGTCAGGGTGTTCAGTTCGTCGGTTCAGGATCCGCAGGAATCCGTCGCCGACGCCGCCGGCCACCGCCGTCGGCGATGACTTTCAACACTTCTAGCCCTGAGGTTACTTTACCCATGTTGGTCCACCGCCGGTCTTCCATCTACATCACAGGCTTCCAAGCCGTGGGATCTGTCGCTGCGCCGGGCCCGGGTCGGTTAGCAAGTGGGCCGTGCAGCCCATAAAATGAATGCCGCACACCACGTTCCACAACAGGAGACCATTCATGGCACGCAAGGCTTCGTTGTCCGGCTTTCCCGAATGGCTGCCGGAGGAGCGGCTGGTGGAACTGCACGTGCTGGATACGCTTCGGCGCGTCTTCGAGCTTCACGGTTTCTCCAGCATCGAGACACGGGCAGTGGAGACCGTCGGGCAGCTGCTGCGGAAGGGTGACATCGACAAGGAGGTCTACGCCGTCTCGCGACTCCAGGCTGATGACGCGTCGCCCTCCGAAGGGGGCCTCGCCCTGCACTACGACCTCACCGTGCCGTTTGCCCGTTACGTGGTCGAGAATGCCGGCCACCTCGCCTTTCCGTTCCGCCGGTACCAGATCCAGAAGTGCTGGCGCGGCGAGCGGCCGCAGGAGGGCCGGGCCCGGGAGTTCACGCAGGCCGACATCGACGTGGTGGGCGACGGCGCACTGCCGTTCCGCTACGACGTCGAACTCGCCCTCGTGGTGGTCGAGGCATTGGGTGCCCTTCCCCTTCCCGACTTCACGCTGCGGGTCAACAACCGCAAGCTCGCCGAGGGTTTCTATCGCGGCATCGGTCTGACGGATTCGGCAGGGGTTCTTCGCAGCATCGACAAGCTGGAAAAGATCGGTGCGGAGAAGGTTGGCGCGCTCCTGCGTGAGGAGCTGGGCGCCACAGATGTGCAGGTTCACGCGGCTCTGGCACTGGCGGCGATCCGCACCGCCGACACCTCCTTCGTCGAGCGCGTGCGGGCGCTGGGCGTCACGAACGATCTTCTCGAGGAGGGCCTCACGGAACTCGAGCAGGTCATCGGGGAGGCGTCCCGCCGCGCTCCCGGCCGGGTGGTGGCGGACCTCAGCATCGCCCGCGGGCTCGACTACTACACGGGAACCGTCTACGAGACAGTGCTGAACGGCCACGAGAGCCTCGGATCCATCTGCTCGGGCGGCCGCTATGACAGCCTTGCCTCGAAGGGCACCCGCACCTTCCCCGGCGTCGGCCTGTCCATCGGCGTCACAAGGATCGTCTCCCGCATCCTGAGCCAGGGTTTCGCCTCCGCCAGCCGCGCGGTGCCCACCGCGGTCCTGGTGGCACTGCCCGACGACGGCGCCTGGTCGCTCGCGCAGGACGTCGCGGCCGCGCTCCGCGGCCGCGGCATTCCGGTGGAGGTCGCAGCAAGCGCCGAGAAGTTCGGAAAACAGATCAAATTCGCCGACCGGCGGGGCATCCCCTTCGTCTGGTTTCCCGGTCCCGACGGGACCCATGAGGTGAAGGACATCCGCTCGGGCGAACAGGTGACAGCCGATCCGGCGGTGTGGATGCCCCCCGCTGCGGACCTTCGTCCCGTGGTCAACCGGAACGGTTCGCAGCCCGCGCCCTGACCCGAAGTCGTGGAGGGCTGGTTACCCTGGGCCAGCGGAATTGGCATCCAAAACTCGAAGCACCGAGGCGGGTTCACCCTGTCGATAGGGGAGCACCGTCGAGATGACGGCACGTGCCACGAGTGCGGATGGCTGTACTCGCGCGAAGCCGTCAGGACATGGAATCGAGTCCGTCGTGACGACTACCCCTCCGATCCCCGCACCCACCGCGAGGACAAGGCCGGGGTACGGGACGTCCGGCCGGCCCTGATTCGGCGCCGAAGGGCCGCATCGGGTGGATCGTGGCCGCCTCGTTGGCCACCGGCGCGCTTGCTGCCCTGCTCCTCGTGGTCGCCCCGTTCATTCCGCCGACGGAGAGCGGCATCACAGGCGGCCTCTGGTGCGGATTAGCTCTCGGCTGGGCGATGCTGGCCGTGCTTTCGGTGAGGTTCACCGACCAGCCACAGCGATGGGCCGCAGCACCTGCACTGATGCTGGGAATCAGCGGCCTTCTCCTGGTGACCTTCGGCTCCCCAGTGTATGAGGTGTTCCTCTGGGTGTGGCCCCCTACCCTGCTGGTGCTGGCGAACTGGATGGGCATGCGCGCCCACCGGCAGCTCCGCAGCTGGAGCCGACGCGTGCTGGTCTACCCGGTGATCGCAACGCTGGCTCTCGGCTCGATCGCCGGAGGCCTCGAAACCGTGCGCGAAGCGGCGGACGCGACGGCTTACCCGATGCCTGGACGGTCGATCGACGTGGGCGGACACAGCCTGCACCTGAACTGCACCGGTTCCGGGACCCCCACAGTCGTGCTCGAACCGGGCGCAGGTGAGATGTCCTCGGTTCTCGGATGGGTAGCACCGGCCGTAGCCCCGAACACCAGGGTTTGCGTCTACGACAGGGCAGGGCGCGGATGGAGCGAACCCGCTGACACCGATCAGGACGGCGCGCAGATCGCGACCGACCTCCACACGCTGCTGGAGCGTGGCGACGTTCCGGGGCCCTATGTGCTGGCGGGCCATTCGTTCGGTGGCCTCTACACGCTCACCTTCGCTGCCCGTTACCCGGAGGAGGTCGGGGGGCTGGTGCTGGTGGACTCGGCCGCACCGGCGCCCGCGGAACAAGGGGCATCGCCGGGCACTGCGGGCTCCGACAAGATGTTGCGCCGTGTCTCCATCCTTGTGTCGACCACTGCGCGCCTTGGGCTGGGTCGACTGTACGGAATGCTCGACTACGGGAGTCTGCCGCCGCGGTCCCGGCAGGAGGCACGGGCCAGCGTCGCGACTGCACGCCAGCTTCGGAGCACGATCGACGAGTACGTCCAGGGAGGACCCTCGACCGACCAGGCAGCATCCCTCGTCGACTTCGGTGATAAACCTCTGGTCGTCCTGACAGCCAGCGTCGGAAATGCCCCCGGCTGGTCCGCTGACCAGGACGCCATGGCCGCCTTGTCGACCAACAGCGTGCACCGCGTCGTCGACGACGCCACCCATGCCTCGATGATCTCGGATGAAGGCGACGCCGCCGCGACCACCCAGGCGATCCTCGACGTCGTCTCATCGGTTCGGAGTGGGGGGCCGCTGGTCAGGTGAGGAGGTACGCTCCGGGCGATCCGACCGCGGCGGAGATCCCGCCGTCCGCAAAGGCCGTCCGCAGATGCCCTCCTATCCCCGGGTTCGCACGTTCAGCGTGGCCAGCCGGCACAGGACCCCGACCGCCAGTACGGCGAGCATCGTGAGTACTGACGTGAGGGGGAGCGTGAAGGCCAGGACCACGCATCCTCCGGCGCCCACCAGGCTGAGGAACCGTGGCGCGTACCACTGGCGCTCGGGGAGGGTGAACGCTGCGGCGTTCGCAATGGCGTAGTAGAGCAGCACTCCGAAGCTGGAGAAGCCGACGACGGTGAGCACGTCGGTTACGAGCAGCAGGACAACCACGACGACGGCACTGAGCACGTCCGCCGCCCACGGCACCCCGTGCCGCGCCGAGATCCGGGACAGGGCGCGCGGGAGGTCGCCCTCCCGCGCCATGGCGAGCGTCGTCCGGCCCACCCCGGCAATCAGCGCGAGGAGCGCTCCGAGGCTCGCGAGCGCCGCGGCGAGAGTCACCGCGGCGCGGGGGATCGTCCCGCCGTCGGCAGAGGGCGGCCGGGCAGGATCGGCGACGGCGTCGAACACGTCCCGCAGCGGCGCCGGGGAGTCGGCCAGTGCACCGGCGCCGAGCGCGGACAGAAGCGCGAAGGCCAGCAGGAGGTACAGCAGCAGCGTGAAGCCGAGGGCGCCGAGGATCGCCGCGGGGATGTTCTTCCGGGGGTTCCTTACCTCCTCGCCCATGGTGGCGATCCTCGCGTACCCGGCGAAGGCGAAGAACATCAGCGCGGCGGCCTGCAGCACTCCGGCCGGACCGCCGTCC
Source organism: Arthrobacter sp. Br18 (assembly GCF_000520555.1). Lineage (GTDB taxonomy): Bacteria > Actinomycetota > Actinomycetes > Actinomycetales > Micrococcaceae > Arthrobacter_D. The sequence goes on from NZ_KI914860.1 coordinate 27,880, forward strand.
GCCGGCACCCACGGCTCATTCCCTGTGGGGGAGGCGAACGCGACCACGATCACGAACGCGATGACCGGCACCACCACCGACACGATGCCGCGCGTCATCAGGGCAGTGCGCGTCACTCCGAGAAGATTCACGCAGGTCATCGCGACGACGGCCGCCACGGCAGCGGCCGTTCCGAAGCCGGGGGCCGCATACAGGCCGAAGGTGAGCGCCATCGCGGCGCACGAGGCCAGCTTCCCGGTGACGAAACTCCAGCCCGCGAGGAAGCCCGCCCACGGGCCGAGCCGGCGCCGGCCATACACATAGGTCCCACCGCTGGAGGGGTAGACGGCCGCGAGCTTCGCCGTCGCCGCGGCATTGCAGTACGCGATGAAGCCGGCGACGGCGACGGCGAGGGGCAGCCAGTTGCCGGCCGACGCCGCTGCGGGGGCGAAAACCACGAAGACGCCGGCACCGATCATCGAGCCGATGCCGACGGTGGTTGCATCGAAACCACCCATCGCACGCCGCAGCTCGGGGGCATCGGTCATGCTGTCCTCCCTGGTTCAGCGACCGGATCTCCCCGGAAGCAGCTTCTGACATTCCCCCGGGATGATCACCGGTAAACTCGGACAGGCTCGATTCAACACTATGCAGGTGAACACGTATCTGCGACATATTCGTGGGAAGGAATGCCGTGCTCCGCACGCATGAACTCGGATCCTTGGGGTCCGGTCACATAGGACAGACCGTCACCCTGGCTGGATGGGTGGCCCGGCGCCGGGATCACGGTGGGGTGGCCTTCCTTGACCTGCGTGACGCTTCGGGCATCGCCCAGGTGGTGGTGCGTGAGGAGGAGGTCTTCCACGGACTACGCAACGAATATGTCCTGCAGATCACCGGGACCGTGCAGCAGCGGCCGGAGGGCAACGAGAATGCGGCGCTCGCCTCGGGCAGCGTCGAGGTGATCGCCGAGAAGGTGACGATCCTCAACACCTCCGACCCACTGCCGTTCCAGATCGACGAGCACGTCGAGGTGGGGGAGGAAGCGCGCCTGAAGCACCGCTACCTCGATCTACGGCGCCCGGCACCGCAGGCCAACCTCCGGCTGAGGTCGGAGGCGAGCCGGGTGGCCCGCGAGCTGCTGCACCGCGACGGTTTCGTCGAGATCGAAACGCCCACGCTTACACGTTCCACCCCCGAGGGAGCACGCGATTTCCTGGTACCGGCCCGCCTGGCCCCCGGATCCTGGTACGCACTCCCGCAGTCTCCGCAACTCTTCAAGCAGCTGCTGCAGGTGGGCGGGTTCGAGAAGTACTACCAGCTTGCACGCTGCTACCGTGACGAGGACTTCCGCGCCGACCGCCAGCCCGAGTTCACCCAGCTCGACATTGAGGCGAGCTTCGTCGAGGAGGACGACATCATCGCCCTCGGCGAGCAGTTGGTCGGCGCGCTGTGGAAGCTGATCGACGTCGAGATCCCCCTGCCCATCCGGCGCATGACCTATGCCGATGCCATGGCGAACTACGGCTCCGACAAGCCGGACCTCCGCTTCGGCCTCGAGCTGACGGAGCTGACCGATTTCTTCAAGGACACCGGCTTCGGGGTCTTCAAGGCACCCTACGTGGGCGCCGTCGTCATGCCCGGCGGCGCTTCCCAGCCGCGCCGCCAGCTCGACGCCTGGCAGGAATGGGCCAAGCAGCGCGGTTCGAAGGGCCTCGCCTACGTCCTGATCGACGACGACGGCAGCCTCCGCGGGCCCGTTGCGAAGAACCTGAACGACGCCGAGCGCGAGGGCATCGCCGCCGCCGTCGGCGCCGAACCCGGCGACTGCATCTTCTTCGCTGCCGGTGAGAAGATTGCGTCGCGCGCCATCCTCGGAGCCGCACGCGTCGAGATCGGGCGGAGGACAGGCCTCATCAGGGAGGGCGACTGGGCCTTCGTGTGGATTGTCGACGCGCCGATGTTCGAACCCGCCGCCGCAGCGGTTGCCGCGGGCGACGTCGCCGTGGGCGGGGGAGCCTGGACGGCGGTGCACCACGCGTTCACGTCCCCGAAGCCCGAGTTCCTTGACACGTTCGACACAGACCCGGAGAGTGCGATTGCTTTCGCCTACGACATCGTCTGCAACGGGAACGAGCTGGGGGGCGGCTCGATCCGTATCCACCAGCGGGACGTCCAGGAACGCGTCTTCGCGGTCATGGGCCTCGGGCAGGAGGAGGCGCAGGAGAAGTTCGGCTTCCTTCTCGAGGGGTTCAGGTACGGCGCTCCGCCGCACGGGGGAATCGCCCTCGGCTGGGACCGCGTCGTCGCCCTGCTGGCCGGAACCGATTCCATCCGCGACGTCATCGCATTTCCGAAGTCGGGCGGCGGCTATGATCCGCTGACCGCAGCTCCTGCGCCGATCACCGCGCAGCAGCGCAAGGAAGCAGGAGTGGATGCACGGCCGAAGGACACGGCTCCCAGGGACACGGCGGAGTCCTGACCGATCGCCTGCAGGGGAAATGGAACACCGTCCCGAAGCTCTATGGAATACTTTCAGGAGTACGTGCTCCGGGGTCGGTGTAATTCCGAACCGGCGGTTATAGTCCGCGACCCGACGGCAGCCGCGCATCCCGCGCGGCAGCCGTCGGTTGAGCCGGTGGAATTCCGGGACCGACAGTTAAAGTCTGGATGAGAGAAGCACGAACGGCATGGCCTCCGGGCCGCGTCTGCACCGTTTTTCCGGGATGCCGACCGCAGTCCGGGACCCGGCGTGCGGCCCTGTGCCGCGGGCCGTGCCGCCCTGCTCTCGTCACCCCGAAGCCGCTCGACGGCGAAGGAAGTGACATGGACGTTCCGCAGGGCCCCCTCGACGCCCGCATCCCACGGTGACCGCGGACCGCGGCATCACCGAACAGGCCGCGATGCTGCGTGCGCTGGAACTTGCCGCGCTCGGCGTGCGCGGGGCCAATCCGCTCGTGGGAGCCGTGGTGCTGGACCGCTCCGGCGCGGTGATCGGCGAGGGCACCCACCACGGTGCCGGAACACCCCATGCAGAACCCGCCGCCCTGGCAGACGCCCGGCGCCGGGGCCGTGACGCCGCGGGCGGAACGATGGTGGTCACCCTCGAACCCTGCAGCCATTCCGGACGGACAGGCCCGTGCTGTGAAGCGGTGCATGCGGCGGGTATCCGGCGCGTGGTCTACGCAGCCGCCGACACCAACGCCGAGGCGGCGGGCGGAGCTGCCTGGCTGATGTGCCACGGGGTCGAATGCTCGGGGGGCACCCTGGCGGCGGCTGCCGGCCACCTGAACTCCCGGTGGACCCGTTCGATCGCCGAGACCAGGCCGTTCATCACGCTGAAAACCGCGGGCTCGCTCGACGGGCGGGTTGCGG
>NZ_KI914860.1:31333-54822 GCF_000520555.1 Arthrobacter sp. Br18
GACGGCACGAGCCAGTGGATCACCGGCCCGGAGGCACGTACGGATGGCCATGCGATCCGGGCCCGCGCGGACGCCGTCCTGGTGGGGACCGGCACGGCCCTGGCCGACAATCCACGCCTCACGGCCAGAACCGGAACGGATGCACGTCAGCCCCTGCGCGTGGTGATGGGATTCCGGAAGCCCGCCGACGATGCCGCCATCCGGGGTCCGGGGTTTCTCCACCTTCGGACACGCGATGTTCACGGCGCCCTGAGTCAGCTCACGCACCACGGGGTCCGTCACCTGATGGTGGAGGGCGGACCCACCGTCGCCGGAGCCTTCCTTCGGGCAGGCGTGGTGGATGAGGTCTTCACCTATGTGGCGCCGATCCTCCTCGGGGACGGCACCCCCATGCTTCCGTCGCTGGGAATTCCCACCCTTGCGGAGGCGAGCCGCTGGCAGCTCGACCCGGCCGGCGGCGTCGGCCTGACACAGCTGGGAGCCGATATCCGGCTCCACCTCCGGCCCGAAGAGATTGCCGGCCGGAGCGAATTGTTCCCGACATCCCCCGACACCCCGTTGCACGACTCGCCTGCGCGGGCCGCATCACACGACCAGGAGCCACCATGTTCACAGGAATAGTGTCCGAGCAGGGACGCGTCGTGTCCCTCGCCGTAGCCCGGGACCAGGAGAGCGCCGTGCTGGTGTTCGACGCTCCGGAGACGGGGTCGGACCTGGCCCCCGGTGCGTCGATCGCCGTCAACGGCGTGTGCCTGACCGCGGTGAAGCTCGACGGCGGCCGGGTCGCGGTGGATGTCATGGGCGAAACCCTGCGGCGCACCACCACCGGCGCGCTCGAGCCCGGCGCGGCGGTGAACCTGGAGCGGTGTGTCCAGGCCGGCGGCCGCCTCGACGGGCACGTCGTGCAGGGTCACGTGGACGGACTGGGAACTCTGGTGGAGCGGGAGGACCTCGGAGCATGGCACCGCCTGCGCTTCCAGCTGCCGGTCGGCCTCGCCCGGTACGCGGCGGAGAAGGGCTCCATCGCCATCGACGGCGTGTCCCTGACCGTGACGGCGGTGAGTCCTCCCGCGGCCGGGAACGCGTGGTTCGAGGTAGGGCTCATCCCGACCACACTTGCAGCCACCGGCCTGGGCAGCAAGGCGATCGGCGGGCAGGTCAACCTCGAGATGGATGTGCTCGCCAAGTACGCCGAGCGCCTCCTCGGATTCGCTGCACTACCGGGTACCTTCGGACAGCGCGGCACCGCCGCCGGCACCACCGCCGGGACTCTGTCGGGAACCGCCGTCGACACAGCGGGAAGGGCGTGATCGCCGTGGGTGCGGCGGGACCGCTGACGGCTGTCGTCCTCGACCCGGTCCAGCTCGCCGTCGACGCGCTTGCCGCCGGCCGGGCCGTCGTCGTGGTGGACGACGCGGACCGGGAGAACGAGGGCGACATCATCTTCGCTGCCCAGTCCGCCACGGCCGCGCTGGTCGGGTGGACGGTCCGCTACACCTCCGGAGTGCTGTGCGTCCCGTTGGAGGGAGCCGCAGCCGACCGTCTTCAGCTGCCCCCCATGACGGCCGTCAACGAGGACTCAAAGGGCACCGCGTACACCGTGTCCTGTGACGCAGCGGTCGGCGTCAGCACGGGCATCAGCGCTGCGGACCGCGCCCTCACGGCGCGTGTCCTCGCCCGTCCGGACAGCGAACCGACCGACCTCACGAGGCCCGGGCACATGTTTCCCCTCCGTGCTGCAGCCGGCGGCGTCCTCGAGCGGCCGGGCCACACTGAAGCAGGCATCGAGCTGTGCCGGCTCGCGGGCATGGAACCGGCGGCGGTGATCGCAGAGCTCGTGCACGACGACGGGACCATGATGCGGCTGCCCGCCCTGCGGCAGTTCGCGGACGAGCACGCGCTGGCGCTGATCTCCATCGAAGACCTCATCGTCCACCTTTCCGACATCCCACCATCAACCACCAGGAGCACCTCATGAGCGGCCACGGCGCACCCGTCATCGACATCAGCGGCATCAACCAGGCCACGTCAGCCGACAGACGTCCGCTGCGCCTGGCCGTGATCGCCGCCAGCTGGCACACGGAGATCATGGACGGACTGCTCGACGGCGCACGCCGGGCAGCAGCCGAGGCCGGCGTCGAAACCACCGAGCTGAGGGTTCCCGGCAGCTTCGAGCTGCCGGTCGCGGCAGCACGTCTGGCGCCGCACTTCGACGCCGTCGTCGCACTCGGCGTCGTCATCCGCGGCGGCACGCCGCACTTCGACTACGTGTGCCAGGCTGCGACGTCGGGCCTCACCGACGTCAGTGTGCGCACCGGGGTGCCGGTGGGCTTCGGCGTCCTGACCTGCGATACCGAAGCGCAGGGCCTGGACCGTGCCGGACTGCCCGGGTCGAGCGAGGACAAGGGCCACGAGGCCGTCAGCGCGGCCCTGGCCACGGCTGCGGTCCTACGGACCTGGCCGTCCTGACCATGGCTTCCGGAACTGCGGGCCGACTGAGGGCTCCGTCACACCGGGAGCCGCGGGGAGGGAGCAACCGGCGGGAACCAGTACCCTTGGCACTGTGAAAACCTTTGATTCGCTTTTCGAGGAACTGAGCCTCAAAGCGGCTGCGCGCCCTTCGGGCTCCCGCACCGTGGCAGAACTCGACTCCGGCGTGCACGGAATCGGCAAGAAGGTGGTCGAGGAAGCAGCCGAGGTGTGGATGGCCGCCGAGTACGAGTCGAACGACGAGACGGCGGAGGAAATCTCCCAGCTCCTGTACCACCTCCAGGTGCTGATGCTCGCCAAGGGACTCTCGCTTCCGGACGTCTATAAGCACCTCTAGCCGCACCCCGGCGGACTGCCCCGCGGCAGCTGTCCTCCCTCGTTTCCTCCCAGCGCAGTTCCGTCTCACCGAAAGTTCTCCCCATGCTCCGTGTAGCAGTTCCCAACAAGGGTGCCCTCTCCGAGGCCGCCTCGGCCATGCTCGCCGAGGCGGGTTACCGCCAGCGCCGCGACACCCGCGAGCTCGTCCTGGTGGACGCCGAGAACGACATCGAGTTCTTCTTTCTCCGGCCCCGCGACATCGCGGTGTATGTGGGCTCCGGAACGCTCGACGTCGGCATCACCGGGCGTGACCTGTTCCTCGATGCCCAGGTGAAGGCCGAAGAGCTCCTCCAGCTCGGCTTCGGGGCGTCGACCTTCCGCTTCGCAGGACCCGTCGGCCATTTCTCGGCGGCGGCCGAGCTTGAGGGCAAGCGGCTCGCGACGAGCTACGAGGGCCTCCTCAACGACTACCTCGGTGAGCGCGGCATTGGCGCCTCGGTCGTCCGGCTGGACGGCGCCGTGGAATCATCGGTGCGGCTCGGGGTGGCCGACGCGATCGCCGACGTCGTGGAAACCGGAAGCACCCTGAAGGCCGCGGGAATGGAGATCTTCGGTGATCCCATCCTTCGCAGCGAAGCGGTCCTGATCGGCCGGGCCGGCGCCGCGGCGCCCGCCGGCCTCGACGTGCTGACCCGGCGCCTCCAGGGGGTGCTCGTAGCACGCCAGTACGTGCTGATGGACTACGACATCCGCAAGGACCTCGTGGACGCCGCAGCGGCGCTGACCCCCGGCCTGGAATCCCCCACGGTGTCCCCCCTGAAGGACTCGAGCTGGGTGGCAGTGCGCTCGATGGTGCTGCGCAGTGAGACCAACCGCGTCATGGACGAGTTGTATGAACTCGGTGCGCGGGCCATCCTGGTGAGCACCATCCACGCCTGCAGGATCTAGGAGCGGCTCCATGAGTGTTGCAGTGCGGGTCATTCCCTGCCTGGATGTCGACGCGGGCCGGGTGGTCAAGGGCGTCAACTTCGAGGACCTCCGCGATGCCGGCGATCCGGTGGAGCTCGCCCACCGCTACGACCGCGCAGGAGCCGATGAACTGACCTTCCTCGACGTCACCGCGTCCTCGGGCAACCGGGAGACGACCCTCGAGGTGGTGGCCCGCACCGCGGAGGAGGTGTTCATTCCCCTCACCGTCGGCGGTGGCGTCCGTGAGATCTCCGACGTCGACCGCCTGCTGCGCTTCGGCGCCGACAAGGCGTCCATCAACACCGCAGCGGTGTCACGGCCGGCAGTCATCGACGAAATCACCGCGCACTTCGGGGCGCAGGTGCTCGTCCTTTCACTCGACGCCCGGCGAACCAGGGACGCCTCGACGCCGTCCGGCTTCGAAGTGACCACCTACGGCGGACGGAAGGGGACCGGGATCGACGCCGTCGAGTGGGCGCGGGAAGCCGCTGACCGCGGGGTGGGGGAGATCCTCCTGAACTCCATCGACGCCGACGGGACGAAGAACGGGTTCGACCTCGAGCTCATCCGGGCCGTGCGGGCAGCCGTGACGGTTCCGCTGATCGCTTCCGGTGGTGCGGGCGCTCCCGAGCACTTCCCGCCGGCCGTCGCAGCCGGTGCGGACGCGGTGCTGGCGGCTTCGGTCTTCCACTTCGGGCCCGTGGACGCGATTGCCCGGGTGAAGGCAGCGATCCGCGCCGCAGGCTTCCCCGTCCGCTGAGGGTTCAGCGGGGCCCGCGCCGGCAGCAGCCGGCCGAACGAGCGAGGCTAGAGTCCGATGTCGGCGCTGTCGAGGAGCGCGACGGCGTCGGGCTGGCCCTCGAAGGTGACGAGCGCATGGCCCCGTCGACCATGCGCATGCATGAGGAGCTCGGCGGGTTCTCCCACAATGGCCACCGATGCCTGGGCGCGCTTGGCCACGTGGCGGGGCCCGTCAGGCCGCACGAGGACGATTCCCAGGTCCACGCCGCGGTAGAGGATTGCCGCCTGCTTGACCAGTCCGTCCCACAGCGCGTTCGAGTACTCCTCGTCGAGGGCACGCGTCGCCCACCGATTCCCGGCCCGCCGCACATCCTCGGTGTGGATGAGGTATTCGATAAGGTTCGCGCTGTTGTCCACCGAGCTGATCCGCAGCGGGGAAAGAGCGGGTGGTCCCGCGCGGAACCTGTTCACCAGGTTGCGGTAGCCGTCAGGAGTGGCCGCCTTTGCCGCGGTTTTCCGCACGGCCCTCTCCGTCGAGGCTGCAAACGCCTTCAGGGCTATCCCGAGGCTTGACGCCGGTTTGTGCTCACGGAGGTACAGGTGTGCAGCGAGCTCCTTGGTCGTCCAGCCCTCGCACAGCGTAGGGGCGTCCGGGCCGGCAGCCAGCAACGTTTCGGCAAGGACCTCGCGGGAGGGGTTCACGTAGTGCATCACAGCTGAAAGTAGCATGATCCGCGGACGCGCGGGCGGTGAACCGCGAGTCGTGCGCGAGCACTAGAATTAGGAACCATGCCATCCCCGAACCCTTCCCCTCACGCTTCCGATCCCACCCCGCCCGACGCAGGCCCGGACCCGACGGAAAATCCCATGCGCAACGCGGGCGCTGCAGCTGACCCGGAAGCCGACGTCTTCCGGGACCCTGCGCTCGATGCGGGACTCAGCGCCGCGCTGCGACGGAACGACGCCGGTCTCGTTGCGGCGGTGGTGCAGCAGTACGACTCCCTGGAGGTGCTCATGATCGGCTGGATGGATGACGAAGCGCTGCGTCGCACGCTGACCACCGGGCGGGTCACGTTCTTCTCCCGGTCCCGCGGCAAGTACTGGCGCAAGGGCGACACCTCCGGGCACCGGCAGTGGGTCAAGGGTGTGGCGCTCGACTGCGACGGCGATGCCCTACTGGTCACCGTCGACCAGGAAGGAGTTGCCTGCCATACCGGCACGCGCACCTGCTTCGACGGGCGGGGCGTCGATGCGGTGACCGGTGTCAGGTCCGGATCCTCCCGTCATGACACCGGCACCGGCGAAGGGAACTGACACGATGCAGCAGCTGGGAACGCTCAGCCCCACCCTGGAGGAGTTCCGCGCGCTCGCGAAGGACCACCGGGTGGTCCCCGTCCACCTCAAGGTCCTGGCCGACGCCCACACGCCGATCGGGATCTACCGCAAGCTCGCCAACGGGCAGCCCGGCACCTTCCTGATGGAGTCGGCGGCCGTCGGCGGGGTGTGGTCGCGCTACTCGTTCATCGGCGTGAAGTCCCGTGCCACCCTGACCACGCGCGACGGCGAGGCGCACTGGCTCGGCCGGCCGCCGTCGGGAGTTCCTGTCGCGGGCGACCCGGTCGAAGCGGTGAGGCTCACTGTCGAGGAGCTCCGGACCGAGCGGTTCGACAATCTGCCGCCGTTCACCTCGGGCCTTGTCGGTTTCGTGGGCTGGGAGGCGGTGCGCCACTGGGAACGGCTCACCAGCCCGCCCGAGGACGATCTGCACCTGCCCGAACTGGCCCTGTGCCTCGTCGCGGACATGGCCATCCACGACAATTCCGAGGGTTCCCTCACCCTGGTGGCGAATGCGATCAACTTCGACGGTTCGGATGAGCGCGTCGATGAGGCATGGCACGACGCCGTGGCCCGCGTCGACGGGCTCCTCGCCGCACTGGCCGAGCCGACCGACCTTCCCGTGTCGGTGATGGATCCCGGCGCCCGGGATGTCGAGGAGCTGCTGACGAATGTCCGGGAAAGCTGGAACCGGCCCGACTACCTGGCGGCGATCGAGCGCGGCAAACAGGCGATCGTCGACGGCGACGTCTTCCAGGTGGTCATCTCGCGCCGGTTCGAGCTCGACTGCGAGGCATCGGCGCTGGATGTGTACCGGATTCTCCGCACCACGAACCCCAGCCCCTACATGTACCTCTTCAGCCTCGAGGACGCGGACGGCCGGGGCTACTCCATCGTTGGATCCTCGCCCGAGGCGCTGGTCACCGTCACGGGGGACGACATCATCACCCACCCCATCGCAGGTTCACGGCCGCGCGGCAGGACACCCGAGGAGGACCGTGCGTTGGCCGAGGAGCTCCGGGCCGACGAGAAGGAGAAGGCCGAGCACCTCATGCTCGTGGACCTGGCCCGCAATGACCTCTCGAAGGTCTGCGTTCCGGGCAGCGTCGATGTCACCCAGTTCATGGAGGTGGAACGGTTCAGCCACATCATGCACCTCGTCTCCACCGTCGTCGGCCGGCTGTCCCCGGGAAAATCCGCCTACGACGTCCTGGCCGCCACCTTCCCCGCCGGCACGCTGTCCGGGGCCCCCAAGCCCCGGGCGCTCCGGTTGATCGACGAAGTCGAACCCCACCGGCGCGGCATCTACGGCGGCGTGGTGGGTTATCTCGACTTCGCCGGCGATATGGACATGGCGATCGCGATCCGCTCCGCGCTGCTCATCGACGGGACGGCCTACGTGCAGGCCGGAGGGGGAATCGTCGCCGAATCGGTCCTGGAGACCGAGGCACTCGAAACCGTCAACAAGGCGGCGGCGCCGCTTCGGGCGGCCTTGACGGCGTCGGGCCTGCGCCCTGCCTCCCCGCTCCTGATCCCGGGGGAGGCCCTCGATGGCCGCTGATCGGGCCCTGCGGTTCCAGCGCCGCGGAACGGTGGTGATGGCGATCGTGCTGATCGCCCTTCTCGCCTTCGGTACGACAACCCAGACCTGGCTCACGGTGGACCTGCCGCAGGACGCCGTGCAGACTCCCAGCCTCAACGTCGCAGGAAGCGACGCAGCCACCCCTGTCACGGCTTTTGCACTGGTATCCCTCGCCGGAGCATTCGCGGTGTCGATCGCCGGACGGATCGGCAGGTGGTTGGTGGCCGCGCTCCTGCTGGTGGCCGGCGTCGGTATCGCGGTCGTGAGCCTGCAGGTGATCCGGGATCCCACAGCGGCCGCGGCCGTGTGGCTGGCACTTGCCGGACGGTCGTGGGGGCGCACCCGGCGGTATGACAAGAACCCGCAGGCGACGGACCCGGCACGGGAAAGCGCACACGGCGGGGAGATCGACAGCTGGGACCGGCTGACCCACGGCGAGGATCCCACGCGCTAGGGGCAGGACGCCGCCGGGCAGGGCGGCAGTGCCTCCAGCAGTTCTGTAGGAGGCCGCCATCAGTGGCAGAATGTAAGCAGACCCGGATGAAGGAGAAGCACCATGGCAGCTGAAACCAGCCAAGCGACGAATCGAAACTCCCCCGCCAGCCACGCCCAGATGGGTGATGAGACCATCGGGCACGGCAACAGCCCCGCGGCGTGGACCTGCGTGCTGGTCATGCTCGTCGGTGCAGCGATCTCCTCGTTCGCCTTCATCCTCGCGAGCACCGAGGGGAACAACGACCTCGGCACCCTGCTGTTCTGGGTCGGCATCGGCATCATGTTTCTCGGGTTGCTGGTGGGATTCGTCCTCCGCCGGATCGGGTACGGCGTGGGCGGCTCGAAGCTCAAAAAAGAGCACTAGGTGAGCGTCCTCGACGACATCATCGTCGGCGTCCGCGAGGACCTTGCCGCGCGGGAGTCCGCCCTTCCCCTGTCGCGGGTGATGCCGGATGCGCAGGCGCAGCAGCCCGCACTCGACGCCCACGCCGCGCTGAAGGGCGACGGATCGGGCGGGCTCGAAGTCATCGCCGAGGTCAAACGAAGCAGCCCCTCGAAGGGCAGCCTCGCGAGCATCACCGACCCGGCAGCACTCGCGGCGCGCTACGAGCGCGGCGGGGCCGCCGTCGTCAGCGTCCTCACCGAGCAGCGGCGGTTCCAGGGATCACTGGCCGACCTCGACGCCGTCCGGGCGGAGGTCGGCATTCCGGTGCTGCGCAAGGACTTCACCGTGGCCGATTACCAGATCTGGGAGGCCCGCGCCCACGGTGCCGACCTGGTGCTGCTCATCGTCGCGGCCCTGGGCGATGCCCAGCTGGAGCACCTCCTCGGGCTGACCCACGAACTCGGCATGAACGCGCTGGTCGAAGCCCACACAGCGGAGGAAGTGGACCGCGCTGCTGCAGTGGACGCGCGGCTGATCGGCATCAACGTCCGCAATCTCAAGACCCTCGACATCGACCGCTCAGTCTTCGCGGACCTTGCCCTGCGGATTCCCGCGGGCACTGTCACGATCGCCGAATCGGGTGTCCGCGACGCGGCCGACGTCGAGCAGTTCGCCGCGCAGGGGGCCTCCGCGGTCCTGGTCGGCGAAGCGCTGGTGCGGCACGACAACCCGGAATCGACCATCGGCGAATTCCGGGCCGCCGGCAGGAACGCCCGGCAGGGCGTCCACTCCTGACGCCGACCGACCTCCCCCAAGGGACGTGGATTTCTTGAGCACGACACCGCCGGCCACCGCCGGGCCACCCACACCAGACAGGAATGCTTCCGCCATGACTGACACCCACTCCGGTACTGACAAGCAGGCCGGCCACGACGCCGACAGCAGTCCCGCCGATGCCTTCCTCAACCCGGAGGAGACCCTGCGGCACGCTCCCGGTCCCTACTTCGGAGCCTACGGCGGCCGGTGGATGCCCGAATCGCTGATCGCCGCGCTCGATGAACTGCAGGACACGTTCGATAAGGCAAAGGCCGACCCCGACTTCACCGCGCAGGTGGCGGACCTCAACCGCAATTACGCCGGACGGCCGTCCCTGCTGACCGAGGCCAAGCGCTTCGCCGAGCACGCCGGCGGCGCACGGATCTTCCTCAAGCGCGAGGACCTGAACCACACCGGTTCCCACAAGATCAACAACGTCCTCGGCCAGGCGCTGCTCGCCAAGCGCATGGGCAAGACCCGTGTGATCGCCGAAACGGGCGCAGGCCAGCACGGCGTCGCGAGCGCCACCGCCGCTGCGCTGCTGGGGCTCGACTGCGTGGTGTACATGGGGGCGGAGGACTGCCGCCGCCAGGCACTGAACGTGGCACGCATGCAGCTGCTCGGCGCGGAAGTGGTGCCCGTGACCAACGGCTCGCAGACCCTCAAGGACGCGATCAACGACGCCCTGCGCGACTGGGTGGCCAACGTCGGGACCACCCACTACCTCCTCGGCACGGCGGCGGGAGCGCACCCGTTCCCCGCCATGGTCCGGTACTTCCACGAGGTCATCGGCGAGGAGACGCGGGAGCAGATCCTCGAGCAGACGGGCCGGCTGCCCGACGCCGTCGTCGCCTGCGTGGGCGGCGGCTCCAACGCCATCGGGATCTTCCACGGCTTCCTCGATGACCGGTCAGTGCAGCTGTACGGCTTCGAGGCAGGAGGCGACGGCGTCGAATCCGGCAGGCACGCGGCAACCATCACCCTCGGTCGGCCAGGCGTCCTGCACGGTGCGCGGTCCTACCTGATGCAGGACGAGGACGGCCAGACTCTGGAGTCGCACTCCATTTCCGCCGGCCTCGACTACCCCGGTGTCGGCCCCGAACACGCCCACCTCTCCGACATCGGCCGGGCACACTACGAACCCATCACCGACGCCGAGGCAATGGAAGCCTTCCGGCTGCTGAGCCAAACTGAGGGCATCATCCCCGCGATCGAAACCGCCCACGCCCTGGCCGGCGCCATGAAGGTGGGGCAGCGCCTCACCGCCGACCTCGCGCCCGGCGAGGTGCCCTCGGACAGGATCATCGTGGTCAGCCTCTCCGGCCGCGGGGACAAGGACGTCGCGACGGCCGCCGAGTACTTCGACCTGCTGCCCGACGACAGCGCCGAGCAGGAAATCGCCCAGGAGGGTGAACAGCTGTGACCACCAGCCCCGGAAGCACCACCCCCGGAAGCACTCCGACCGGAACCACCCCGTCCAAGGCCGCCGCGGCCATCGACAGGGCCAGGGCGGAGGGACGAACGGCACTCATCGGGTACCTGCCGGCCGGGTTTCCCGACGTCCAGACCACCATCGACGCCGGCATCGCCATGGCCCGCAACGGCGTTGACCTCATCGAGATCGGCATCCCGTATTCGGACCCGGTCATGGACGGCCGCGTCATCCAGGACGCCACCGTGGAGGCATTGAACAACGGCTTCACTGTTCCCCGGATCTTCGACGTCGTCGAGGGAATCACCCGCGAGACGGACGCGGCCGTGCTGGTCATGACGTACTGGAACCCCGTGATGCGCATGGGTGTGCGCGAATTCGCCGGGAAACTCGCAGCGGCAGGAGGAGCAGGCCTCATCACCCCCGACCTCATCCCCGACGAGGCCTCCGAATGGCTTGCGGTGTCCGATGAGTTCGGGCTCGACCGCGTCTTCCTCGTGGCGCCGTCCACCTCGCCGGAGCGCATGGAGAAAACCGTCCGAGCCAGCCGCGGTTTCGTCTACGCCGTGTCCGTCATGGGCGTCACCGGTGCACGGACATCGGTGGGCGCCGCAGCGCGCGCCGTCGTCGACGCCGCCCACGCAGCAGGCGCGGAGCGTGCCTGCGTCGGTCTGGGTGTCTCGACCGCGGAGCAGGTCGCCGAAATCGCCGCGTACGCCGACGGCGTCATCGTCGGAACAGCCCTGGTGGCGGCGCTGCGCGACGGCGGCGTGCCGGCCGTCGCAGCCCTCACCAAGGAACTCAGCACAGGTACCGGAAAGTCTCCCTCATGATCAGCACCCTCCAGCCCTCCGGTGTGACACCGGTTCCGGCGTCGATCCCCAGTCCTCCCGCGGAGTGGGCGAGCTTCGAGATCGGCCCGCTCCAGATCTACTCCTACGCGCTCTGCATCCTGCTCGGCATCATCCTCGCCCTGGTCCTCACCCAGAAGCGGTTCACCCGCTACGGAGGCAACGGCGATGCGGTCTGGGACGTGGCCATCTGGGCCATCCCCTTCGGGATCATCGGCGGTCGGATCTACCACGTCTTCTCGTCCCCCGACGCCTACTTCGGGCCCGACGGCGACCCGGTGCGTGCCTTCTACATCTGGCAGGGCGGGCTCGGGATCTGGGGTGCGGTGGCACTCGGAGCAGTCGGCGCCTGGATCGGGTGCCGCCGCGCGGGCGTGCGCCTTGCGGCATTCGCCGACGCTGCGGCTCCGGGCCTGCTGCTGGCCCAGGCCATCGGACGCTGGGGCAACTGGTTCAATCAGGAACTCTTCGGCGGTCCGACCGACCTGCCGTGGGGCCTCGAGATCGACCCGGCGAACGCCAACTTCCCGGCGGATGCGGAGCCCGGAACGCTGTTCCACCCCACCTTCCTCTACGAGTCGCTGTGGAACCTGGCCGGGGTGGCCATCCTGCTCCTCCTGGACCGCCGGTTCGGCCTGCGCGGCGGCCGCATGTTCTGGCTGTATGCCGCCTACTACACGCTCGGCCGCGTCTGGATCGAGATGCTGCGGATCGACGACGCCGAGCTGGTCACGCTGTTCGGGGTGACGCAGCGGCTGAACGTGTGGACCAGCGTCCTCATCTTCGTCGTCGCGGTGGCGATTCTGGTCTACCTCACGCTGCGGCAGGATCAGGACACTGCGAAGGCCGTGTACCTCGCGGGACGTGAGCCATCCGGGAAGGAGGGCACTCCGGAAGGGGCCTCGGCCGACGCCGGGGAGTCCGGACCGGCAACGGCCGCGCCCGCCGCAGACCCGGATCCATCCGGAGAAGACGCTCGTGGTAATCTTTCCGAAACAAACGGCTCCACTGCTGCCCCCGGGCCGCAGGACCCCGCGAAAGCGGAGCCACGGGACTAGGTCGCCCCATCCCGTCCCGGGCCACCGCCATTCGGGACGCGAAACCACAGTGTTGTGGCTCACCGCGGTACCGCGCCGGATCACCCTCCTGCCGCTACCTTTCCGGTTTCCCAGCTGACGACGCGCGACTCGCGTTCGAAGCACACAACGGCGGGCAGCTCCGGTAACGCCGGCCACCCGCAGGAACAGATCAGGCGCCCACGCCGGCCGGCGTGCGCCCCGGGGCCAAGGCTGTCCCCTCCCACCGCTCCATCATGGGGGAAGGACTCTTTCTATGAACGCTTCACGGCACACCTCCCGGCAGCCGCCTGCTTCACCCGCCGACTCACCCGCTGATTCACGAGCAGGGGACAGGGCAGCGGAAAACGAACCAGCGGAGAATAGAACAGCGGCGAACAGAACAGCGGACGAAGGCGCTCCGGGAACGGAGCCGAACGCACAGGCAGAGAGCGGCGCAATCTCGCCCTTCGAGCGTTTCTCGAACGTGCCAGCGGCAACGGGCCTCTACAACCCGGAGAACGAGAAGGACGCCTGCGGGCTCGCCGTCATCGCCACCCTCCGGGGGGAGCCGGGTCACGACATCGTCGATGCCGCGCTCACCGCGCTGCGGAACCTCGAGCACCGCGGCGCCGTGGGTGCCGATGAGGGCACGGGAGACGGCGCCGGGCTCCTGACACAGGTGCCGGACGAGTTCTTCCGCGCTGTCGTCGACTTCGACCTGCCTGCTGCCGGCTCCTATGTGGTGGGGACGGCGTTCCTGCCCTCGGAGCGCAAGGAGGAGGAGACCGCCCGCGCAGGTCTAGAAGCCATCGCCGAGGCGGAGGGCCTGTCCGTTCTCGGCTGGCGCGTCGTACCGATCGTCGCCGACCTCGTGGGAGCCATGGCCCGCGCGTGCATGCCGCACTTCGTGCAGCTTTTCCTGGCGCCGGCCGCCGGCGGAACCGACCTCGACGCGCGCGCCTTCCGCGTCCGGAAGCGAGCGCAGAACAAGTACGGTGTGTACTTCCCGTCGCTCTCCTCGAAAACCCTCGTCTACAAGGGCATGCTCACCACGGCGCAGCTCGAGCCGTTCTACCCGGACCTGTCCGATCCCCGCTTCAAGACCCGGCTCGGCATCGTCCACTCCCGCTTCTCCACCAACACCTTCCCGTCCTGGCCGCTCGCCCAGCCGTTCCGCACCATCGCCCACAACGGCGAGATCAACACGGTCAAGGGCAACCGGAACTGGATGCGGGCGAGGCAGTCACAGCTCGCCAATCCGCTGCTCGGCGATTCGCCCGAGGACCTCTTCCCGATCTGCACCCCCGGCGCGTCCGATTCGGCGTCGTTCGATGAGGTCGCGGAGCTGCTGACGCTCTCGGGCCGCCCGATCACGCACTCCATCATGATGATGATCCCCGAGGCCTGGGAGAACCACACCGCCATGGATCCGGCGCGCCGGGCGTTCTACCAGTACCACTCCATGCTCATGGAGCCCTGGGACGGTCCGGCCGCCGTGTCCTTCACCGACGGGCGCCTCGTCGGGGCGGTCCTGGACCGCAACGGCCTTCGACCGGCCCGGTACTGGGTGACCGACGACGGGCTGGTGATCCTCGCCTCCGAGGTGGGCGTGCTCGACATCGAGCCGTCGAAGGTCGTCCGCAAGGGCAGGGTATCGCCGGGAAAGATGTTCCTCGTGGACACCGAGGAGGGGCGCCTCATCGAGGATGAGGAGATCAAGGCCGACATCGCTGCCGCGAACCCATGGGGTGAGTGGGTCAAGGAGAACCTGATCCAGCTCGAGGACCTGCCCGAGCGCGAACACGTCGTCCACACCAAAGCGTCGATCAACCGCCGCCAGCGCACCTTCGGCTACACGCAGGAGGAACTGCGCATCCTGCTGGGCCCGATGGCCAAGAACGGTGCGGAGCCGCTCGGTGCCATGGGATCGGACACGCCCATCGCCGTCCTCTCCAAGCGCCCGCGCCTGTTGTTCGACTACTTCGTCCAGTCCTTCGCCCAGGTGACCAACCCGCCCCTGGATTCGATCCGCGAGGAACTCGTGACCTCCATGGGCGTGACAATCGGCCCGGACGGCAACCTGCTGTCCACCGGCCAGGTCCGCTCGAAGCAGATCGCGCTGAAGTTCCCCGTGATCAACAACGACGAGCTCGCGAAGATCGCGAACCTCGAGACCGACGACGGCGACCGCCTGACCGCCCGGGTGCGGGGTCTCTACCGGCACGACGGCGGCGAAGCGTCACTGCGTGCACGGCTTGCCGAGATCTGCGAGCAGGTGTCCAGCGCGCTCAACCGGGGCGTGGAATACGTGGTTCTCTCGGACCGCGACTCCAACGCGCAATGGGCTCCCATCCCGTCGCTGCTCCTTACCAGTGCGGTCCACCACCACCTTCTGAAGAGCGCGAACCGCACCAAGACCTCCCTGGTGGTGGAGGCCGGCGATGTGCGCGAGGTGCACCATGTCGCGGTCCTCATCGGATACGGGGCGTCCGCGGTGAACCCGTACCTGGCGATGGAAAGCTGCGAGGAGCTGGTCCGCAACGGCGACATCACCGGCGTAAGCGCCGAGAAGGCCGTCGCCCATCTCATCAAGGGCCTCGGCAAGGGGGTCCTGAAGATCATGTCGAAGATGGGCATCTCGACGGTGGGATCCTACTGCGGAGCCCAGACCTTCGAAGCGCTCGGCCTCTCGCAGGAACTGGTCGATGAGTACTTCCACGGCACCCAGACCCAGCTCGGCGGCGTGGGCCTCGACGTGATTGCCGCAGAGAACGCTGCCCGCCATGACGCCGCGTACCCCGAGGACGGCATCGAGGATCCGCACCGCGGGCTCGACAACGGCGGGGAGTACCAGTGGCGCCGCGAGGGGCCGCCGCACCTGTTCAACCCCGAAACCGTCTTCCGCCTGCAGCACGCCACCCGCGAACGGCGCTACGACATCTTCAAGTCCTACACCCGCGGCGTCGACGACCAGTCGAAGAACCTCATGACGCTCCGCGGGCTCCTCAAATTCCGCGGCGACGTGCGACCGGCACTGTCCATCGACGAGGTGGAGCCGGTCTCGAGCATCGTCAAACGGTTCTCCACGGGAGCCATGAGCTACGGTTCCATCTCCAAGGAGGCGCACGAGACGCTCGCCATCGCGATGAACCGCCTGGGCGCGAAGTCCAACACTGGTGAGGGCGGTGAGGACACCGACCGCCTCCTGGATCCCGAGCGCCGCTCGGCGATCAAGCAGGTGGCCTCCGGGCGCTTCGGTGTCACGAGCCTGTACCTCACCAACGCCGATGACATCCAGATCAAGATGGCGCAGGGGGCCAAGCCCGGTGAGGGCGGCCAGCTGATGAGCCAGAAGGTCTACCCGTGGATCGCCCGTACCCGCCACTCCACGCCGGGTGTGGCGCTCATCTCGCCGCCTCCACACCATGACATCTACTCCATCGAGGACCTCGCCCAGCTCATCTACGACCTCAAGCGGGCCAACCCCAGTGCACGCGTCCACGTGAAGCTCGTGTCCGAGGTGGGTATCGGCACCGTCGCGGCCGGCGTCACCAAGGCGAAGGCCGACGTCGTCCTCGTGTCGGGGCACGATGGCGGCACCGGAGCCAGCCCGCTCAACTCGCTGAAGCACGCCGGCGTTCCGTGGGAGCTCGGGCTCGCCGAGACCCAGCAGACCCTGATGCTCAACGGTCTCCGCGACCGCGTGGTGGTCCAGGTGGACGGGCAGCTGAAGACTGGGCGCGACGTCGTCATGGCCGCCCTGCTGGGAGGCGAGGAGTTCGGCTTCGCCACGGCGCCGCTCGTGGTGTCCGGCTGCATCATGATGCGTGTCTGCCACCTCGACACCTGCCCGGTAGGGGTGGCCACGCAGAACCCCGAACTGCGCAGCAGGTTCTCGGGCAAACCCGAATTCGTGATCAACTTCTTCGAATTCATCGCCGAAGAAGTGCGGGAGATCCTCGCCGAACTGGGCTTCCGCACGCTCGAGGAGGCCATCGGACACAGCGAACTGCTGGACGCCCGTGACGCGGTCGAGCACTGGAAGGCCGACGGACTCGACCTCGATCCGATCCTGCGCGGCAACGAGTTCAACTCCGGGTCGCCGCTGCGGAACATGCTCAAACAGAACCACGAGCTCGACCAGCACTTCGACAACAAACTGATCTGCATGAGCGCCGATGCGCTGGAACACCGGTCACCGGTGAGGATTTCGCTGGACGTGGTGAACACCGACCGGTCCGTGGGGACCATGCTCGGTCACGAGGTGACGAAGCGCTTCGGCCTCGACACCCTCGCCACCAACACGATCGACATCACCCTCACCGGGCAGGCCGGCCAGTCGCTCGGCGCTTTCCTTCCCGCCGGCATCACGCTGCGGCTCCTGGGCGACTCGAACGACTACGTCGGCAAGGGGCTGTCCGGCGGGCGGATCATCCTCCGGCCCGACCGGTCCAACCTCTTCCGCGCCGAACGCAATGTGATCGGGGGCAACGTGATCGGCTATGGCGCCACGAGTGGGGAGATGTTCCTGCGCGGGCAGGTGGGGGAGCGGTTCCTGGTCCGCAACTCGGGTGCGACCGCTGTCGCCGAGGGCATCGGTGACCACGGCTGCGAGTATATGACCGGGGGTCAGGCCCTGATCCTCGGCAGGACGGGCCGGAACTTCGGGGCAGGAATGTCGGGAGGAACAGCCTTCGTCCTCGACCTGGATTCCACCCGGGTCAACAAGCAGAGCCTGGAGAACGGTGAACTGCTGCTGGTTCCCCTGGATGCCGAGGACATCGAGATTGTGCGGGGACTGCTGATCCAGCACCTCGAGGAAACCGAGTCCGACCTCGCCCAGCGCCTCCTCGACACGTTCGAGGACACGGTGGGACGCTTCACCAAGGTACTGCCCCGCGACTATGCGGCAGTACTCGACGCCCGTGCCACAGCCGTCGAGCAGGGCCTGGACCCTGACGGCGAAGCAGTGTGGACCAAGATCTTGGAGGTAACCGGTGGCTGACCCACGCGGATTCTTGAAGGTGCGCGAGCGCCAGACCCAGCCGCGCCGCCCGGTTCCCGTGCGGATCATGGACTGGAAGGAAGTGTACGAGGCGCAGGAGCAGGGCGTCCTGAAGAGCCAGGCGGGCCGCTGCATGGACTGCGGCATTCCGTTCTGCCACCAGGGCTGCCCCCTGGGGAACCTGATTCCGGAGTGGAATGACCTGACCTACCGGGACAAGGGGCGCGAGGCCATCGAACGGCTGCACGCGACGAACAACTTCCCGGAGTTCACCGGCCGCCTGTGCCCGGCTCCGTGCGAATCATCGTGTGTGCTCGGCATCAACCAGCCGCCGGTCACCATCAAGCAGGTGGAGGTGTCGATCGCCGACCAGGCCTTCGAGAACGGCTTCGTCGAGCCGCATCCGCCCGAACGCCTCACAGGCCGCACCATCGCCGTCGTCGGCTCCGGACCTGCCGGGCTCGCCGCCGCCCAGCAGCTGACCCGGACCGGCCACACCGTGGCCGTCTACGAGCGCGATGACCGCATCGGTGGGCTGCTGCGGTACGGCATCCCCGATTTCAAGATGGAGAAATTCCACCTCGAGCGTCGCCTCGACCAGATGCGGGCCGAGGGCACACGCTTCCGCGCCGGCGTCGAAGTGGGCAAGGACATCAGCTGGGGCCAGCTCAAGCGGCGGTACGACGCCGTCGTGGTGGCCACCGGCGCCACCGTGCCCCGCGATCTTCCCATCCCCGGACGTGAGCTCGACGGAGTCCATTTCGCGATGGACTACCTCGTGCCGGCGAACCGGGTGGTCGCCGGGGAGACGGTGGCGGACCAGATCCACGCTGAGGGCAAGCACGTCGTCATCCTGGGCGGCGGCGATACCGGCGCCGACTGCCTCGGCACCGCCCACCGCCATCACGCCGCGAGCGTGACCACTTTGGCCATCGGTCAGCAGCCCTCCTCGGAGCGGCGGCCCGACCAGCCCTGGCCCACCTTCCCCACGCTGTTCGACATCGCCGGCGCGCATGAGGAGGGCGGCGAGCGGCGGTACCTAGCGAGCACCGTCGAGTTCGTGGGGGAGAACGGCACACTTCGCGGCATCAAGGTGGCCGAAACCGAGTTCGTCGACGGCCGCCGCGTGCCGAAGGCCGGCACCGAGCGGGAAATCCACGCCGATCTCGTCCTGCTCTCGCTCGGCTTCACCGGTCCGGAGCCGGCCGGGATCACCGAGCAGGTGGAGGCGGAGTTCGACGACTCCGGCAACGTGGCGCGCGACGGCTACTACATGACCAACACTCCCGGAATCTTCGCGGCAGGCGATGCGGGCAGGGGCCAGTCGCTGATCGTCTGGGCCATCGCTGAAGGCCGCGCCTGCGCGGCCGCGGTGGATCAGTGGCTGATGGGGTCCACCAAGCTGCCGGCACCGGTAGCGCCCACCGACCGCTCGATCGCCGTCCTCTAGAGTTGACAGGTTTCCCACCACCAAACACGACTAGGCTAGGTTTATGAGACGCGCAAAAATCGTTGCAACCTTCGGGCCGGCAATTGCCAGCTATGAGAACACCCTCGCAGTCCTCGATGCCGGGGTTGACGTTGCCCGGATGAACATGAGCCACGGCGACTACGCGGTGCACAAGCAGACCTACGACAACGTGCGGCGGGCGTCGGGTGAGCTCGGCAAGCCGGTGGGCATCTTCGCCGATCTCCAGGGCCCCAAGATCCGGCTCGGACGTTTCGCGGGCGGTCCCCACGCGCTGAAGCCCGGTGATGTCTTCACCATCACCATCGAAGACATCGAGGGCACCAAGGACATCTGCTCGACCACGTTCAAGGGACTGCCGCAGGACGTCAACGTAGGGGACATGCTCCTCATCGACGACGGGAAAGTGTCCCTGCGTGCCACCGCCGTCGACGACGTCAAAGTGGTCACCGAGGTGACCGTCGGCGGCATGGTGTCCAACAACAAGGGCATCAACCTTCCCGGTGTTGCCGTCAACGTTCCGGCGCTCAGCCAGAAGGACGAGGAGGACCTGCGCTGGGCCATCCAGCTCGGCGTCGACATGGTGGCGCTCTCCTTCGTCCGAGGGGCGGCCGACGTCAACCGCGTCCACGAGATCATGGACGAGGAGGGACGCCGCGTTCCGGTGATCGCCAAGATCGAGAAGCCGCAGGCGGTCGAGGCCCTTGAGGAGATCATCGACGCCTTCGACTCCATCATGGTGGCCCGTGGGGACCTCGGCGTGGAGCTCCCGCTCCAGGATGTGCCGATCGTGCAGAAGCGCGCCATCGAACTGGCACGCCGCTGGGCGAAGCCGGTCATCGTGGCCACGCAGGTGCTCGAGTCGATGATCGACAACCCGCGACCTACGCGCGCCGAAGCCTCGGACTGCGCCAACGCAGTGCTCGACGGCGCCGACGCCGTCATGCTCTCGGGCGAGACCAGCGTGGGCAAGTACCCGATGGAAACCGTGCGGATCATGGCGGACATCATCGAGTCCACCGAGAAGCACGGCATGGAGAGGGTTCCTGCGCTCGGCAGCAAGCCCAAGACCCGAGGCGGCGCCATCACCCGCGCCGCCGTCGAGATCTCGGACCAGCTCGACGCGAAGTACATCTGCACCTTCACGCAGTCGGGCGACTCGGCGCGGCGCCTGTCGCGCCTGCGGCCAAGGAAGCCTGTGGTGGCCTTCACCCCGGTGCAGTCCACGCTCAACACGATGTCCCTGATCTGGGGTGTCGAACCGAAGCTCGTCGAATTCGTGGAACACACCGACCAGATGACCGCCCAGGTGGACCGGGTCCTGTTCGAGCAGGGCATGGTCGAGGTGGACGACCTCGTGGTCATCGCGGCCGGCTCCCCTCCCGGACAGGCCGGCTCGACGAACTCCATCAAGGTGCACCGCGTGGGAGATATCACCGATGCCGGCCAGCTGCCGGACGGTCACACCTCCTTCGTCAAGGAGGGTGTCGGCCCCTGGCCGGTCAGGACCAAGAAGTAGGTTCCACTGCGGCTGACGCGGAACGCCCGGCTGGTGGACCAGCCGGGCGTTCGCTTGCTCGAGGCGCGGTGCTGCGAGGCTCTTCGACCAGGGTGGCGTTGTGAACCGCTCAGGTTCCGGGCCCCGGCGCCGGGCTAGGTGACCTGGTTGATGATGGTTTCGGCGACTTCCCGCATGCTCAGGCGGCGGTCCATGGACGTTTTCTGGATCCAGCGGAACGCCTCCGGCTCGGTGAGGCCCATCTTCGTGGTGAGCCGGCTCTTGGCCCGCTCCACGAGCTTGCGGGTGGCGAACTGCTCCTGGAGGTCGGACACTTCGGCCTCCAGCGCCTTGATTTCCTCATGACGCGACATCGCGATCTCGATCGCCGGGATGAGATCCGCCGGAGTGAACGGTTTCACCACATAGGCCATGGCGCCGGCGTCGCGCGCACGCTCGATCAGTTCCTTCTGACTGAACGCGGTCAGCAGCACCACGGGGGCGATACGAGCCTTCACGATCTGCTCCGCCGCAGTGATGCCGTCCATGACGGGCATCTTGACATCCATCAGCACCAGGTCCGGTTTGTGCTCCTTGGCGAGGGCCACGGCCTTCTCGCCGTTGTCCGCCTCCGCGACGACCTCGTAGCCTTCCCCCTGGAGGATCTCCACGATGTCGAGCCGGATGAGGGTCTCATCCTCGGCGACAATGACCCGCCTGGCAGGACCTGTTGCGGGGGATTCGGTGGGATCGGACACTGTTGCTCCTCGGTGACGGCACGTCCGGTCGAATCGAAACGCTCCGACCGGTTCTCTCAATCAGCCTATCGGCATGTAGAGTTGTTTCGCGCACCAGCGGCCTAGAAGTCCCGGATCCCGGGGCTTGCCGGTGCGGGATCGGCCCGAATGGCGGAATTGGCAGACGCGCTGCACTCAAAATGCAGTATCGAGAGGTGTGTGGGTTCGAGTCCCACTTCGGGCACCGAACTCCCTGGTCTGGAACTATTGGGCCCGAGCTGTATCTGAACCGGTGATGGTGCCGGACCGTCGGTCACACCTTCTTCAGGTTTTTGCTCCAGTCATCGTGGGGCCGGATGGTCGACGTCGGTGGCTGCCCGTGTCGGCGCTGTTCTGTCGGCTCGTCCTTTGGTGGTGTGGATTGGAAGCGTTCGAGGCAGGCCGAGGACCAGCGTAGTCGCAACCACAGCATGCATCAGGACCAGGACCACTCTCGTTGCAGTGGTGGCCTCAGCGGTTATCGGCCCCGATACCGACAGGATCAGCACCACCGCGGCCATAATCATCCAGACCGTGTACCCACGGGCCAGGAAGCGCGACAGCACCACCAGCAGTGCCCAGGCCACCAGACCCGACGCAGTCGAAGCTATCAGGATAGGCGCCGGGGTGATATTGATCGGCTGACCAGCGCCGATCCCGACGGTAAGCTGTATGCCGGCAATCGGCACCGCAACGAGCCAGATGGCCAGGGCCGCCGCAGCGGCCAAAAGGATCCAGCCGAGCGGCCGGAGGAGATGCGATTTCATGGCGACCTTTCCTAGCTAATGTACTTAGACGGCTAACTAAAATAATGTTAGGCGGCTAAGTAATCACGCGCAAGGGAACCGCTAGGTCTGCTGCAGGCTGTGTGCGAGATCGGTCAATGTATCAGTCAAGTCCTGCAGCCCGGTGCGTTCGAGTCCGGCCACAGTGTCCTCGGCCAGTGTTCGCCAAAGCAGGTCCAGGTCCGCCATGAGGAACTCACCCTTGCTGGTGAGTTCCACGATGATTGCGCGGCGGTCGGTCGGCGACGGTGTGCGGGTGACGAGGCCGTTGGCCTCCATCTTCTTCACAGCAGAGGTAATCGTGGGAGGCTCACAGCAGGCGGCCGTGGCGAGCTGCGCCTGACTCCGTGGGCCCTTCTCTGCCAACTCGGTCATCAGCATTTCCTGGCCTAGGGACAGACCAATTCCTGCCAGCTTGGTGCTGGCCAGGGACCTGTGACGCATGCCGATGGTACGAATAGCGGCATTGATCGCCGAAGCCTGCTCCTGATCCACAAGTACTCCCTCCGGGTGACTTCCCAGGCTCTGGGTTAGGCATCCAACTATAACTGTTGGCCTCCTGTCATCGAAAAGCAGCACCCGGTGACGATGGGATGGGTCACCTCCTCTTATGGAAACGCTGACCGGTGTCCTTTCGCACCGATCTTTTTGCTGGTCAGGCGCGGGTGGCGGGACCAGGGAGAGTGAGTTTTCGTCAGGATGGTGGGCTTTCATCAGAGTGGTTGGCGGGGTCAGTAGCCCTCCAGCGCACAACGTCCCGTATTCGGATGGCGAGTTCAGGGTGAGGGACCGGCTTGCGGGCAGCCGACATCCAAGCGTGGGATCCCCAGCAGACACAGTTCCTGCCCAGTGAAAGGCGTTTCATATGACCCGCCCGCGGGTTGAGCTCCGAGGGGCTCGCGCGGCTCAGCAGGAGCAGGCCATGCTGGGCGCTGTCGTTGCCCTCGCAGTTCTGGGATGCATCCTTGTCCCGGAATTTTTCAAGCTGAACGGTACCAAGGGGAGTTAGGCGGCTGACTGTTGGGTGGTTTCCTGGGGTTGGTTGATCCACGCTGGTCCTGGGGGCGCGAGGATTTTGGGGTCGGTGGTCGTGGTGAAGCGTTCGGGGTGTCTTTCGCGGGCCGCAGCCAGTGTTGCTGAGCGTTCTTTGGCGACGCTGGCGGCGTGGCCGTAGTGGACGTTCGCGGGGGTGTGGAAGCCGATGCCGGAGTGCTGGTGGTGATGGTTGTACCAGTCCACGAAGCCGCTGATGAAGGCCCGGGCGTCGTGGAGGGAGGCGAAGCGGTCGGGGAATTCCGGACCGTATTTCAGGGTCTTGAACAGGGCCTCGCTGTAGGGGTTGTCGTTGGATACCCGGGGTCTGGAGTGGGACCGGGTGACCTCCAGATCCGAGAGCAGCGCGGCGACGGGTTTGGAGGTCATGGACGTGCCCCGGTCCGCGTGGACGACCTGCGGGATGCCATGGATCCCGAAGATTCCCTTCAT
>NZ_KI914861.1:0-2186 GCF_000520555.1 Arthrobacter sp. Br18
GGCCGGTGCCGGCGGTCCACGTCCGGGTGCGCCCCGCCCGGCCGGTGCCCCTGGTTCACGTCCCACACCCGGCATGATGCCCAACCGCACCGAGCGTCCCGCAGCCCCCGGCCGCGGTGCACCCGGTGCAGGCGCAGGACCACGGCGTGGTCCGGGAGGCGCCCCGGCGAGCCCCAGCGGAGCTCCCGCAGGCGGCGGCTTCGGCAAGGGCGGCCGCGGACGCGGCGGCACCGCTGGAGCTTTCGGCAAGGGCGGCGCAGGTCGCGGCAAGCAGCGGAAGTCGAAGCGCGCGAAGCGTCAGGAACTCGAGCAGATGTCAGCGCCGTCGCTGGGCGGCGTCAGCGTACCCCGCGGCGACGGAAGCGCGATCGTGCGCCTGAGGCGTGGCTCGTCGATCACCGACTTCGCCGACAAGATCGAGGCGAACCCGGCAGCACTGGTCACGGTGCTGTTCCACCTCGGGGAGATGGCAACCGCCACGCAGTCCCTCGACGAGGAGACCTTCGACGTCCTCGGCACCGAACTGGGCTACAAGATCCAGGTGGTGTCCCCTGAGGACGAAGAGCGCGAGCTGCTGAGCAGCTTCGACATCGACTTCGATGCCGAGCTCGAGGCAGAGGGCGATGAGCAGCTGGAGGCACGTCCTCCGGTGGTGACCGTCATGGGCCACGTCGACCACGGCAAGACGCGACTGCTCGACGCGGTCCGGAACACCAAGGTGGTCGAGGGCGAGCACGGTGGGATCACGCAGCACATCGGTGCGTACCAGATCCAGCACCAGCACGAGGAGAACGAGCGTGCGATCACCTTCATCGACACTCCCGGACACGAGGCATTCACCGCCATGCGTGCCCGTGGTGCGAAGGTGACCGACATCGCGGTGCTCGTCGTCGCGGCGGACGACGGCGTCATGCCCCAGACCGTCGAGGCTCTCAACCACGCCCAGGCGGCAAACGTCCCGATCGTGGTGGCTGTCAACAAGATCGACAAGGAAGGCGCCAACCCCGACAAGGTCAAGGGCCAGCTGACCGAATACGGCCTGGTTCCCGAGGAATACGGCGGCGACACCATGTTCGTCCACGTCTCGGCGCTGAAGGGCGAAGGCATCGACGAGCTTCTCGAAGCCGTCCTGCTGACCGCTGATGCGGCCCTGGACATGCGTGCCAACCCGAACAAGGATGCACGCGGTATCGCGATCGAAGCGAACCTCGACAAGGGCCGCGGTGCTGTTGCCACAGTCCTGGTCCAGTCGGGAACGCTGAAGGTGGGCGACACGATCGTGGCCGGCACCGCGCACGGCCGCGTCCGCGCCATGTTCGACGAGAACGGCGACGTCATCACCGAAGCCGGGCCGTCGCGTCCGGTGCAGGTGCTGGGCCTGTCGAACGTCCCGCGCGCCGGTGACACCTTCTTCGTCACCGACGACGAGCGCACCGGACGGCAGATCGCCGGAAAGCGTGAAGCAGCCGACCGTAACGCAGCCCTGGCAAAGCGCCGCAAGCGGATCAGCCTGGAGGACTTCGACCAGGCAGTGGCTGACGGCAAGGTCGACACCCTCAACCTCATCCTCAAGGGTGACGTGTCGGGTGCCGTCGAGGCGCTCGAGGACTCGCTGCTCAAGATCGACGTCGGTGAGGGCGTCCAGCTCCGTGTGATCCACCGCGGCGTCGGTGCCATCACGCAGAACGACGTCAACCTGGCGACGGTGGACAACGCGATCATCATCGGGTTCAACGTCAAGCCGGCGGAACGTGTCGCCGACCTCGCCGAGCGCGAGGGCGTGGACATGCGCTTCTACTCGGTCATCTATGGAGCCATCGATGACATCGAGCTCGCCCTCAAGGGCATGCTCAAGCCCGAGTACGAAGAGATCCAGCTGGGCACCGCGGAGGTACGCGAGGTGTTCCGTTCCTCGAAGTTCGGCAACATCGCCGGGTCGATCGTGCGCTCCGGGATCATCCGGCGCAACACGAAGGCACGTGTCACGCGCGGCGGCAAGGTGATTGGCGAGGGCCTGACCGTCGACTCGCTGAAGCGGTTCAAGGACGACGCCACCGAGGTCCGCACGGACTTCGAATGCGGTATCGGCCTCGGCTCGTTCAACGACGTCAAGGAAGGCGACACCATCGAAACCTTCGAGATGCGGGAAAAGCCCCGCGTCTAGCAGGCCGGTGAAGGCGGGCGCC
>NZ_KI914861.1:2286-3373 GCF_000520555.1 Arthrobacter sp. Br18
AGGATTCATCCATCCCCGTCCTATCAGGAGGAACAGTTATGGCAGATCCGGCCCGCGCCGCACGCCTGGCGCAGCGCATCAAAGTCATAGTTGCCGAAGCCCTTCGCCGGAGGGTCAAGGATCCACGGCTCGAGGCCGTGACCATCACCGACTCGCGGGTCACCAACGACCTCCAGCATGCAACCCTGTACTACACGGTGCTGGGTGATCCGGAAGAGCAGCAGGCCACCCGGATGGCCCTTGAGTCGGCGCGCGGAGTGCTCCGGGCTGAGGTGGGCCGGAACATCACCGCCCGGCTCACGCCCACCCTCGAGTTCGTCCCCGATGAGGTGCCGGTGAACGCCAGCCACCTCGAGGAGCTGCTGCAGAAGGCCCGCGAGCGCGACGCCGAAGTAGCGGCGATCGCCCAGGGCGCCGACTTCGCAGGCGACGCCGACCCGTACCGGACGTCCGAGGACAACGACGACGCCCGCTGAATTCGAGCGCTTCTCCGCGTGCAGCATCCCGGGGCGCCCGCTTCGTCTCCTTCCCTGCACGCTCTGTGCAGGATTCATCCATCCCCGTCCTATCAGGAGGAACAGTTATGGCAGATCCGGCCCGCGCCGCACGCCTGGCGCAGCGCATCAAAGTCATAGTTGCCGAAGCCCTTCGCCGGAGGGTCAAGGATCCACGGCTCGAGGCCGTGACCATCACCGACTCGCGGGTCACCAACGACCTCCAGCATGCAACCCTGTACTACACGGTGCTGGGTGATCCGGAAGAGCAGCAGGCCACCCGGATGGCCCTTGAGTCGGCGCGCGGAGTGCTCCGGGCTGAGGTGGGCCGGAACATCACCGCCCGGCTCACGCCCACCCTCGAGTTCGTCCCCGATGAGGTGCCGGTGAACGCCAGCCACCTCGAGGAGCTGCTGCAGAAGGCCCGCGAGCGCGACGCCGAAGTAGCGGCGATCGCCCAGGGCGCCGACTTCGCAGGCGACGCCGACCCGTACCGGACGTCCGAGGACAACGACGACGCCCGCTGAATTCGAGCGCTTCTCCGCGTGCAGCTCCTCGGTGCTGTTGGGAACGGCTGCCGCAGTGGAACTTTC
>NZ_KI914861.1:3473-12141 GCF_000520555.1 Arthrobacter sp. Br18
ACTTTCCACGGCGGCAGCCGTTTTTCATGTCGCCCGGCCCCGGCGGTAATCCCGTTGGTGCCCGCCGTTACTTCTACGCAGTTCCGCGCGGCTCCTGGCCCGGCCTTCCTTGGCGCAGCTCAGCCAGCGTCGCGGCCTGGGAGCCGCGAGAGGCCTTCCTCGAGTTCCGCGGAATCCCCGCACAGGGCGATCCGCACCCAGTCCTCGCCGATCGAACCGAATGCGGTCCCGGGGGCAAGCGCTACCCCGTGCTCTTCGAGGAAGGTGCCCACCCACCGCCGGACGTCCCCGTGCGCCGCATGGGATACGTCGGCCCACAGGTAGAACGCCCCCTCCGCATCGAGGAAGGGGATGTTGAGCCCGCGCAGCACGTTCGTGGCGGCATCACGGTTGGCCCGGTAGTGGCGAAGACACGCAGCGGTGTAGTCCTGGGGCCCGGTCA
The DNA here is from genome assembly GCF_000520555.1 of Arthrobacter sp. Br18. GTDB lineage: Bacteria > Actinomycetota > Actinomycetes > Actinomycetales > Micrococcaceae > Arthrobacter_D. Next base: position 3,916 of record NZ_KI914861.1, read on the forward strand.
GGGCGGCCAGTGCGGCGTACTGGGAGGGCCCCGAGACGCAGGAGACGCTTGCTTCCATGACGTTGTTCAGCAGGAGTTCCAGGTCCGGCGGCGTGATCAGGGCGCCGACCCGGAGCCCGGTCAGTCCGTACGTCTTCGACAGGGTCAGTGAGGTGAAGACCCGGTGCCGGTCCGCCTCCACCAGCGCCTCGGGCCCGCCGGCGTCGAAGCGGGCCGGACTGACGTGTGGCACGTCGTAGGTGAAGGCCTCGTAGCATTCGTCGGAGATCACCCAGAGGTTCCGGCGGTGCGCCAGCCGGACGAGCTCGCGCGTGAGGTCGCGGCTGAAGACGGCGCCGAGCGGGTTCGACGGCGAATTGAGCATGAGCACTTTCGTGCGGTCCGTGATCAGTGCCTCGAGGTCCTCGATCAGCGGCTGGAAGCCGTGCTCGGGACGAAGCGGATACGCAACGGGAACAGCATGCAGCAGGGCAACCGTCATGGTGAAGGTCGGATACCCGGGATTCGGGATCAGGACCTCGTCGCCCGGGTCGAGAAGGGTGCTCAGGGCGAGGTGGAGGCCCTGCTGCGCCCCGGCGGTGACGTAGACCCGCGAGGGATCCGCGTCCACGCCGCTGGAGGCGCCAAAGCGGGCAGCGAAAGCACTCCGCAACGGAGCAAGGCCCGCGTTGGGAGTGTAGTTCGTATCATCACGGTCGAGGGCGGCCATGGACGCCTCGAGGATGTGGCGCGCGACGGGAAATCCGGGCTCCCCGATGCTCAGGACGATCGAGTCGGGGCGGGCCCAGGCCGCCTGGGTGATCTCACGGATCTGGTTGATGGGCACGCTGAGGACGTGGCGAGCGGCGGGAACCATATGCCGAATAATAGCCCCCGGGGCGGCACGGGGCGGTGAGGTCCGGGCCCAGCGGCCGCTGTCCCTCTCCTGTGTGGGCGGTGATGGGCCACCGCCTATACTTGGGAGCGTGACAAACGGGCAGATCCACTCCGGGCTGGTAATCGTGGACAAGCCCCAGGGCTGGACGAGTCACGACGTCGTCGGACGCATGCGGCGGCTCGCCGGCACCCGCAAGGTGGGCCACGCGGGCACCCTCGACCCGATGGCCACCGGAGTGCTGGTGCTGGGTATCAACCGGGCAACCCGGCTCCTCACCTACATCGTCGGCACCTCCAAGACCTACGACGCCACAATCCGGCTCGGACAGTCGACGCTGACCGACGACGCCGAGGGCGAAGTGACCGGCGGCAGTATTGCGGCGGCGGTGGATCCGGTGGACATCCGCGCGGGCGTGGCGGCCCTGACCGGCGCGATCCAGCAGGTTCCGAGCAGTGTCAGTGCGATCAAGGTCAAGGGCCAGCGCGCCTACTCCCGGGTACGTTCCGGCGAGGACGTCCAGCTCTCCGCCCGCCCCGTGACCATCTCCCGATTCGAAGTACACGACATCAGGCGGGTCAACTCCGGCAAGCAGCAGGATGTGGACGTCACGGTGGAGTGCAGTTCGGGTACGTATATCCGGGCGCTCGCCCGTGACCTGGGTGCGGCACTGGGGGTGGGTGGGCACCTGACCGCCCTCCGCCGGACGCAGGTGGGGCCGTACCTGCTGGACCAGGCGGCAACACTCGAAGAGCTGGCACTGGATCTTCGGCTCCTCAAGCTCGACGCCGCCGCCCGGGCCCTCTTCCCGGTGCGGGAGCTATCGCCCGGGGAAGCCGCGAACATCTCCCACGGCCGCAGGATCGACCCCGGAGAAGAGTCCGGGCCGGTGGCAGCATTCGCCCCCGACGGAACCCTGGTCGCACTCCTCGAGAACCGGCCCAACGACGCACGGGCGCTCCTGGTGTTCGCGCCCGGCGGGGGGAACTAGGAGTGGATCCCTTCCTCATCACCGGGGCGGTCGTCTGCCTGCTCTCGGCCGTGCTGTGTATCGGGGCGGCGATCCTGCGCCAGCCCCCCAACGACATCACCATCCTCTCCGTGGCAGCGGTTGAGCTCTTCCTGCTGGCCTACGGAGGAAGCGGAGCCGTCCGGCAATTCGCTGGGGAGCCGGTGCTGGGGGAGGCCTGGGAATTCTGGGGATACCTGCTGACCGCACTGATTGTGCCGGTGGGGGCCTTCTGGTGGTCGATCCTCGAGCGCAGCCGCTGGAGCAACCTCGTCCTCGGGGCAGTGGGGCCCACCATCTTCGTGATGCTTGTCCGGATGGAGCAGATCTGGGACGGGGTGGCCGGCCTATGAGCAGGACGGCAGGAGGTTCCTCCGGGAACGAGGCCGCTCCGGCCGGGGACCGCCGCTCATCGGGTCCCGGCCGGCTGCTGATCGCTGTGTACGGAGTGTTCGCGCTTGCGGCAACGGCCCGCGCCGGCTTCCAGATCCTCACCAAATTCGCTGAGGCTCCGGTTGCCTACCTGCTCACGGCGTTCGCCGCCGCCGTCTACGTGCTCGCGACCGTCTCCCTCGCGCGGCCGGGACGGACGTGGTACCGGGTGTCCGTCGCGGCGGTGACCGTGGAACTCGTGGGGGTGCTCGCCGTCGGCGTGCTCAGCGTCCTCGATGCGGAGGCCTTTCCGAACGAGACGGTGTGGTCGGGGTTCGGCAGTGGCTACGGCTACGTGCCGTTGATCCTGCCGCTGCTGGGGCTCGCGTGGCTGTACCGGAACCGACCGGGCAAGACCCAGTTTCTGCTTTGAGCCGGGTGTGGCCCGTGAGAGTATGACGAAGAAGCTCCTTCCACCCAGCACCAAACCTCGAGGAAGCACCATGTCGGCCGTCAGCCCTGACCCCAAGAATCCCCCCACCCAGCCGCTGCAGCCCCCGCAGCCGACCCGCCACGCGGGCACGACCGGCACAGGCCGTACCACTTCCGGCGACTCGCCCGGCGGGAAGCCAGCCGTGCAGCCAGCCGTGCAGCCAGCAGCGCAGCCAGCAGCGCAGCCGGCAGCGCAGCCGGACGCCGGTAAGAAGAGCGCACGGAAGAAGGCCGCCAAGGGGCCGGGCGACAACGACTGGAACGTGTTCCGGACGGTCGTGGTCCTGGTCGGCCTCATCCTCGCGGGCTTCGGCGCCTACTATCTCATTCTGGGAACCGCGGGCCTGCCGGACACCGAGGGCCAGCCGGTCAACGCTACCCTCGAGAACCAGTTCCGCTTCTTCTCCGCCATGATGGTGGGCGTCGGCGCGGCGTTCGTCACCATTGCGATCAAGTTCGAATGGGCCAACATGCTGTGGCTGGTGTGCCTCATGGTCTTCGTCGGCGGGATCGGACGGGTGCTGTCCTGGGCATTCTCCGGCACGCCGCACTACCTCATGATCATCCTCATGGTCATCGAGCTCGCCTTCCCGGCGGCGCTGCTCGTGTGGCACAAGTACATCGCCAAGACCAGCCAGATGCGCAAGGACTACGACGCCCGGAGCTGAACTGGCGTCCCGCCCGCGCCGACAGCGAGCTGTCACAGCCGGCTGCCCCGGAAAACAGGGCGCGGAAAACTGGGCCCGGAAAACAGGGCCCGGATGGAGGCCGCCGGATATCCCGCGGGCGCATCCTGCCGATGCCTCCACCTGCCCCTCCGTCGGCCATAATGGACAGGGCGCCGCGCCCTCTTGAGCCATGAGCCCCGAGGCGCCATGCGCAGCACAGCAATTCACAGCCCGAAAGGAGATGCGTGTTCTACTGGAGAGACCTGGCAAGCGTGCCGGAGGGGTTCGGCCCGTCAGTGCTCACCCTCGGCAACTTCGACGGCGTCCACCGCGGCCACCAGCGGGTCCTCCAGCAGCTCGTCGACGCGGCGCGGGAGCGCAACGCGGCCGCCGTCGTCGTCTCGTTCGATCCCCACCCCGCCTCGGTGCACCGGCCGGATACCGCGCCTGAACTGATCATGGGCCTGGAGGACCGCGTCGAGACTCTGGCAGGCACCGGGATCGACGGCGTCCTGATGATGCACTACACCCTGGATTTCGCCGCCAGCACGCCGGAGCAGTTCATCGAGGAGGTCTTCGTGCGGGCGCTCGGCGCCAAGGCCGTGGTCGTGGGCCACGACGTCCGGTTCGGCCGCGGGAACAGCGGCGACCTCGACACCATGCGCGGACTGGGGGAGAAGCTGGGCTTCGAAGTCCTCGCGATCGACGACTTCGGCGCCAGTTTTCCGATCGATGCCACCGACGACGACGGCGACCGCCGCTGCTCCTCCACCTGGATCCGGGAGGCCCTGGAGAAGGGCGATGTCGCGACGGCGGCGCGGATCCTCGGGCGACAGCACCGGATGCGCGGTGAGGTGGTGCACGGAGCAGCCCGTGGGCGGGACCTCGGGTACCCCACGGCCAACCTCGAACCCGCCGCGCAGGGCTACATTCCGGCTGACGGCATCTATGCCGGCTGGTTGACCGACGCGTCCGGCACTCGATGGCCCGCCGCGGTCTCGGTCGGATCGAATCCCACGTTCCACGGCATCATGCGCCAGGTCGAAGCGCATGTGATCAACCGTCCGCCGGAGCAGGTCCAGGACTTCGACCTGTACGGCCAGCGGGTGATCGTCGAGTTCGTCGAGCGGCTCCGCGGCCAGGTGACCTACACGGGACCGGAGGCACTGATCGACCAGATGAAGCTCGATGTCGCCCGCGCGCGGGACCTGCTTTCGACAGATCAGCGGGCCAGCAGGTAAAGTGAGGAGAGGATCCGGCTGCAGTCCGTGGTGGCTGGATCTTTTCGTGTCGAAAGACACCTACTTGTTCACGGTACAACTCTAGGAGTTACTCGTGGCCCTTGACGCCGCTATCAAGCAGGAAATCATCGCGCAGTACGCAACCTCCGAAGGGGACACCGGTTCCCCCGAGGTGCAGATCGCGATGCTTTCCCGCCGCATTCTCGACCTGACCGAACACCTGAAGATGCACAAGCACGACCACCACACGCGTCGTGGCCTGCTGCTTCTCGTGGGACGCCGCCGTCGCCTGCTGGATTACCTGCGGGACACCGACATCAGCCGCTACCGTACGCTCCTCGAGCGCCTCGGCCTGCGTCGTTAGCTGAGCCTGAAGGCGGCACCTTCTTCGCAAGGAGAGGGAGCCGCCTTTCCGTTTCCTCCGGCCGACAGGCAGGAGGAACGAAAAAAACAAGAAAATACCAGAGGTAAACGGCGCGTCGCATTCGCGGTCCTCGGTAGTGATTCCCGGGCAGGGCGCAGCAGTGACGCCCGCCCCGTGGATCTCGATCGAAGACCGGGTGCTGACCAGGTCCACGAGCGACCTGCCATCGGCGCCGATTGCTCCCCAACAGGAAACGGAGGTGACTCTTCTATGGAGGGTCCCGAAATTCAATTTGCCGAGGCCGTTATTGACAACGGCCGGTTCGGCACACGCACCGTCCGCTTCGAAACAGGCCGCGTCGCCCAGCAGGCAGCGGGCGCCGCGATGGTCTACATCGACGAGGACACTGCACTGCTGTCCGCCACCACGGCTGGCAAGCACCCCCGCGAGGGCTTCGACTTCTTCCCGCTGACGGTCGACGTCGAAGAGCGCATGTACGCCGCGGGCCGCATCCCGGGTTCGTTCTTCCGCCGCGAAGGCCGCCCGTCGACCGAGGCCATTCTGGCCTGCCGCCTGATGGACCGCCCCCTGCGCCCGGCCTTCGTCAAGGGCCTGCGCAACGAGGTGCAGATCGTCGTCACGGTGCTCGCGATCAACCCCGACGTGCGTTACGACGTCGTCGCCATCAATGCGGCCTCGATGTCCACACAGCTGTCAGGCCTGCCGTTCTCCGGCCCGATCGGCGGCGTCCGCGTTGCCCTCGTGTCCGACGGCAGCGGCAACGACCAGTGGATCGCCTTCCCCAAGCACTCCGAGCTCGAGAACTCCGTGTTCGACATGGTGGTCGCGGGCCGCGTGACCGGCGATGATGTCGCCATCATGATGGTCGAGGCCGAGGCCACGGACAACTCGTGGAACCTTATCAAGGAGAATGGCGCCACCGCTCCCACCGAGGAGATCGTGGCCGACGGCCTCGAAGCAGCCAAGCCGTTCATCCGGGCACTGTGCGATGCCCAGGCAGACCTCGCCGGCCGGGCCGCGAAGCCCACCGTCGAGTTCCCCGTCTTCCTCGACTACCAGGACGACGCGTACGCGGCCGTCGAGGCCGCAGGCTCCGACAAGCTCGTGCAGGTCTTCCGGATCGCCGACAAGCAGGAGCGCAACGACGCTTCGGATGCGCTCAAGGACGAGGTGACAGGCTCACTCGCCGGACAGTTCGAAGGCCGCGAGAAGGAAATTTCCGCAGCGTTCCGCTCGCTGACGAAGGCGGTCGTGCGCCAGCGCATCCTCAAGGACCAGGTCCGGATCGACGGGCGCGGGCTCTCCGATATCCGCAAGCTCACCGCCGAGGTCGAGGTGCTGCCGCGTGTCCACGGTTCGGCGATCTTCGAGCGCGGCGAGACCCAGATCCTGGGCGTCACCACTCTCAATATGCTGAAGATGGAACAGCAGATCGATTCGCTGTCACCCGTCACTCGCAAGCGCTACATGCACAACTACAACTTCCCGCCGTACTCGACCGGCGAGACCGGTCGCGTGGGTTCACCCAAGCGCCGGGAGATCGGTCACGGTGCCCTCGCCGAGCGTGCACTGATGCCGGTGCTGCCAAGCCGTGAGGAATTCCCCTACGCCATCCGCCAGGTCTCCGAGGCGCTGAGCTCCAACGGCTCGACGTCGATGGGCTCGGTCTGCGCCTCGACGCTGTCGCTCCTGAATGCAGGCGTGCCGCTGAGGGCGCTCGTCGCGGGGATCGCCATGGGACTGGTGTCCGACGAGGTCGACGGTCAGACCCGCTACGCGGCGCTGACCGACATCCTCGGTGCGGAAGATGCGTTCGGCGACATGGACTTCAAGGTCGCCGGCACATCGGAATTCGTGACGGCGATCCAGCTCGACACCAAGCTCGACGGCATCCCCGCCTCGGTGCTCGCTGCCGCCCTGAAGCAGGCCCGCGAAGCACGCCTGCACATCCTGGGCGTCCTCGAAGCTGCGATCGACACCCCTGATGAGCTGTCGGAGTTCGCTCCCCGGATCATCTCGGTCAAGATCCCCGTGGACAAGATCGGCGAGGTCATCGGCCCCAAGGGCAAGATGATCAACCAGATCCAGGAGGACACCGGCGCCGACATCTCGATCGAGGATGACGGCACCGTGCTCATCGGCGCCACCGACGGCTCCTCCGCAGAGGCCGCACGTGCTGCGGTCAACGCCATCGCGAACCCCCAGGTTCCCGAAATCGGCGAGCGCTACCTCGGCACGGTCGTCAAGACCACCACCTTCGGTGCGTTCGTGTCGCTGACACCGGGCAAGGACGGCCTGCTGCACATCTCCGAACTGCGCAAGCTGTCCGGCGGCAAGCGCGTCGACAACGTCGACGAGGTGGTGTCCGTCGGCCAGAAGGTCCAGGTCGAGATCACCAAGATCGACGACCGCGGAAAGCTGTCCCTCTCGCCGGTCGTCGCCGACGAGGCAACGGAGGACGCCGGCATCGAACTGCCGGAAGTCCCCGTCGAAGACGCCGTCAGCTAACTCCGGCAGCATCTCCCAGCCCAGTCCAACGGCTCTGCCGGAACTCCTCGTTCCCGGCAGAGCCGTTGGACTTTGCCGCTCGAGCACTTCCCTATGACCCGAAGGACCCGGATTGACCCTGTCTGTTGTTCCACTCCCGCTTGTGCCCACCTCCCGCCTCGACGACGGCGCGGACCCGACCTTCATCTCCGGCGAACCCGGGGGAGCGGTGGTCCGCCGGTCGGTGCTGCCGGGCGGCGTCCGCGTCCTCACGGAAGCAATGCCGGGCCAGCGCTCGGCCACCATCGGCTTCTGGGTCGGCGTCGGATCCCGGGATGAGGCCGACGGCGAGCACGGCTCCACCCACTTCCTCGAGCACCTGCTGTTCAAGGGCACGGCGAAGCGCTCGGCGATGGACATCGCTTCCGCCTTCGACGAGGTGGGCGGCGAGTCAAACGCTGCGACGGCGAAGGAAAATACCTGCTACTACGCCAGGGTCCTCGACTCCGACCTCCCCATGGCCATCGACGTGATCGCCGACATGGTGACCTCTGCCGTCCTCGACCCGGAAGAGCTCGAGCAGGAGCGTGACGTCATCCTGGAGGAGATCGCCATGGACAGCGACGATCCTGCCGACGTTGCCCATGAGGAGTTCGTGGAAGCCGTCCTCGGGAACCATCCGCTGGGTCGCCCGATCG
>NZ_KI914861.1:12241-15184 GCF_000520555.1 Arthrobacter sp. Br18
CATCCGCTGGGTCGCCCGATCGGCGGCACGCCGCAGGCCATCCGGGACGTACCGAGGGAATCCGTACTGGCCCACTACCGCCGCTACTACCAGCCGGGGGAGCTGGTGGTCACGGCTGCGGGCGGACTGGACCACGACGTCGTCTGCACCCTCGTCCAGGAAGCCCTGGAAAGCGCGGGCTGGGAGCTCGCCGAGGGCGCCGTTCCCGTCGCACGGCGGTCGGCCGAGCCGGTTCCGGTGAACGGCAGAGCCGGCGTGCGCGTGATCCGACGGGCGGTCGAGCAGGCGAATATCCTCATCGGGTGTCCCTCGCTGGTCGCGACCGATGAGCGCCGCTTCGTCATGAGCGTACTGAATGCAGTGCTCGGCGGCGGAATGTCGTCGCGGCTCTTCCAGGAGATCCGCGAGAAGCGGGGCCTCGTCTACTCGACCTACTCCTTCTCGGCGTCCTACGCCGATGCCGGGTACTTCGCCATGTATGCGGGGTGTTCGCCAGCCAAGACGGGCCAGGTGATCGAACTGCTCGGGGCGGAACTCGACCGCCTGGCGACCGGGGGGATCACGGCCGACGAGCTTCGCAAGGCCGTGGGGCAGCTGTCCGGAGGCCTGGTCATGGCACTCGAGGACAGCAGTTCCCGGATGTCACGCCTCGGAAGGTCCGAGCTCGTCTCCGGTGAGTTCTTCGACGTCGACGAGTCCCTGGCACGCATCCGGTCCGTCACGGCGCAGGAGGTCAAGGATTTGGCGGTAGAGCTCGCCGCAGCGCCGCGGACGACGGTGGTGGTGGGCCCGTTCGATCGGGAAGCCGACTTCGCCGGCTAGCTGCCGCGACCCGGCAGGGTAATCTCCGGCGGCGTGGTGCTGGGTGCCGCGACCCGGCAGGGTAAGCGCCGGGAGCGTGGTGCTGGGTGCCGCGACCCGGCAGGGTGCGCGCTGGTGCGGTTGTTCAGCCGCCGGCGAAGGGCGGCAGGATGTCCAGCACGTCCGAGCGTTCCAGGGCGCGGCTCCGGTCCCTCAGCGCCACCTCGTTCAACAGGAAACTGCTGCGGGCGAGGACCTTGCCCATGGCGGCCGGTGTGCGACCATATCGATCCTGGAGCGCGGCGATGACGTCGTCGAGGGTGGCCCCGTCAAGGTCGAGGTGCTCCTCTGCCGTGCCGGCGGCTGCCTGTGCCGCGCCGAAGTACCGAACGAGCATTCAGCCGCCGATCGCGCTCATGGAGCGGTCGGGCTGGACGAAGTCCGCGGCACCCAGACCGGTGTGATCCATTCCGTGCGCCTTGGGCTTTGCCCACATGGCCTCCTGCCAGCGGCGCGCCACGGCGTCGTCGTCGGCACCTGTGCGGAGCAGGTCCCGGAGGTCGGTTTCCTCGCGTGAGAAGAGGCAGCTCATGATTTTTCCCTCCGCGGTCACCCTGGTCCGCCGGCAGTCGGCGCAGAACGGCTCGGTGACGGAGGCGATGATGCCCACGGTGCCGACGACGACGTCGGGCGCGGAGTTCCGTCGGACCTCCCACCGCTCGGCGGGGGCGCCGTCGCGATTGCGGGGATCCGGAGTCAGCACGAACTGCGTTTCGACCAGCTTGCGCATCTCCGCGGCGGTGATCATGCCGTCGCGGGTCCAGCCGTGATCGGCGTCCAGGGGCATCTGCTCGATGAAGCGGAGCTCGAATCCGCGTGAGACCGCCCACTCGACGAGGTCGGGTGCCTCGTGGTCGTTGATGCCGCGCATCAGGACGGCGTTGATCTTGACGAGACCCAGGCCCACCTCCGCCGCGGCTTCGATGCCCTTCAGGACCCGGTCCAGGAAGGGTCTGCGGGTCAGCTGGGCGAAGGTGTCGGGGTGCAACGAATCCATGGACACGTTGATGCGGGTCAGGCCGGCATCTCTCAGTGCCGCCGCCTTCCGGTCGAGCCCGAGCGCGTTCGTCGTCATGGAGATGGGCAGGTCGGGGTGGTTCCCACGGATGTCGCGGATGATGTCCAGCAGGTCTGCGCGGACGAGCGGCTCGCCGCCGGTGAGGCGGAGTTCCCGGACACCGAGCAGGTCGACGCCGATGCGGACCAGCCGGACCATCTCGGAGCGCGACAGCACCTGGTCCTTCTGCAGCCAGTTGAGTCCCTCCGCGGGCATGCAGTAGGTGCAGCGCAGGTTGCATTTGTCCGTGAGGGAAAGCCGCATGTCGGTTGCCTGCCGACCGTGGGTGTCCATCAGGCCGGACCGGGCCACAGCAGGCGGAAGGGCCGGCATGCCAAGTTGGATTCCCATACTGATGAGGTTACGCCTTTCCGTTGTGCTTGCCCTACTTCTCCATCGTCGTACATCAGCCGCATCGGCGCATCCGGCACCGGGGCTGGCACCGGCGCGATGCATGCGGTAAGGAACCCGGCGCGGGGCGCACTCGTGGTACGAGTGGACACTGCCGGCACCATCAGGGCGCCGGGAACTGTGAAGGGGCCCTCATGAGGCGGCGGCGGGCGTGGAGCGCGGTGGCAGGAATGCTGGCGGTGGGCATCGGCGTCATCTGCGGTGAGCTCACCGCGGCGGCGCTGAGCCCCTCCGTGTCGCCGGTCAGTGCTGTGGGATCCGCCGTGATCGACACCCTGCCTCCCGGCGTCAAGGATTGGGCCATCGCGACCTTCGGCACCGCGGACAAGGCCGTCCTCCTGGCCACCATGGCCGGCATCATCGCTCTGCTGGCGGCGGGCGCCGGGATCCTCGAATTGAAGCGGCGCTTCGCCGGAAGCGCGCTGGTTGCGGCCTTCGGGCTGCTGGGCATCGCTGCCGTTGCATCCCGCCCGCAGTCGAACCTCATCTCCTACACTGCGCCCGTCCTCGCGCTCTTCCTGGCCGTTGTCCTCCTCATCCGACTGACCGGCGCACTTCGTGACTGGAGCGACGCCGGAACCGCGGGCGAAGCTGTGGGTGAACCGGCGGGCGCC
>NZ_KI914861.1:15284-23778 GCF_000520555.1 Arthrobacter sp. Br18
GCGGAGCGCTCCTCGCGGGAGCGGCCGGTGCTGCCGCCGCGCACGTCCGGTCCACTCAGGCGCTGGTCACGAACCAGCGGACGGCCATTCGCCTGCCGGGGTCGGCGCCGTCCACGCCGGCGCCCCCGGTTGGATCGGTCATCCCCGCCGGTGCGGATCTTCGAGTGCCCGGGGTGAGCCCCCTCGTGACGGCGTCGCACGATTTCTACCGCATCGACACCGCCCTCGTGGTTCCGGTGGTCGATCCGTCCACCTGGAGCCTTCGTGTCACAGGCCTCGTGGACCGCGAGGTCGAGATGTCCTTCGAGCAACTCCTCGCACAGCCCCTGGTCGAGCGCTATGTGACGCTCGCCTGCGTATCGAATCCAGTGGGTGGAGACCTGATCGGCAATGCACTGTGGCTCGGTTGGCCCATCCGGAACCTGCTCGCCCGCGCGGGTGTGCAGCCGAGCGCCGATATGGTCCTGTCCCGCAGTGTTGACGGCTTCACCGCCGGGACACCCCTGGAAGCCCTGACCGATGACCGGGACGCACTTCTCGCGGTCGGCATGAACGGTGAGGCCCTTCCGCTGGAGCACGGCTTTCCCGTGCGCCTGGTGGTACCCGGCCTGTTCGGGTTCGTCTCGGCCACCAAATGGGTCACCGAACTCAAGGTCACCCGGTTCACTGACGATTCTGCGTACTGGTCCACCCGAGGGTGGTCGGAGCGGGGTCCGGTGAAGACGTCGTCGCGGGTGGACGTACCGCGCTCCGGTGCACGGGTGCCGACGGGACCCGTGACGGTGGGCGGTGTGGCCTGGGCGCAGCACCGGGGCATCGAAGGTGTCGAGGTGCGCGTGGACGGCGGACCCTGGCGGCGTGCCGAACTGGGAGCCCCCATCTCGGCCGACACCTGGCGGCAGTTCTCGATCGTCCTCGAGCTGGAGGCGGGGTCCCATACTGTCCAGAGCCGGGCCACGGACAGCTCCGGCGAAGTCCAGTCCGAAACCGTCCTCGCGCCGGCGCCGAACGGATCGGAGGGCCTTGACGCGGTAACGTTCACTGTGACATGAACCGGACAGCAGGGTGGTGCAACCGGCGCCGGCATTCCCCGGCCCGGCACCCCGTGAAAGGCAGACATGATCCGGAGCGTCGTCGAGCACCAGCAGGCGGTCACGGCCCTGCTGCAACGAAGCAGCAACTATTCCGACGCCTCCCAGGACCTCGCCCTGGCCGACGCGCGGCTGCGCGTTCTCGCCGTGGACATTCCTGCACCCGGCAACCTTCCTCCCTTCGATAATTCCCAGATGGACGGCTATGCGGTCCATGCGGCGGATCTGGGCGGAGGCCCACTCCACCTGCGCGTCGCGGCGCCCGTGCCCGCCGGCATCCGGCCCCCTGCACTGGAGCCGGGCACCGCCGCGCCGATCATGACGGGAGCGATGATCCCGGACGGCACCGGCGCGGTGGTACCGATCGAAAGGGCGACTCCCTCCCAGTTCTGCCCCGCGTACGACACCGGCACCGATTTCTGGGTCGACCTGCCCGACGCGGCCCCGGGAAGCTTCATCCGGGCACGAGGCAGCGACCTTGCGGAGGGCAGCCTCGCGCTCCCTGCGGGAACCCTGCTCGCCGCACCGCAGCTCGGCCTGCTCGCTGCATGCGGCGTGGGTAGCGTTTCCGTCCGTTCCCGCTTCACGGTCCTCCTGCTGTCCACCGGGGACGAGGTCGCTGAACCCGGCACCGAACTCGCTCCGGGCCAGATCTATGACGCCAACACCACGCTCCTCGAGGCGGCCCTCCACGAGGCGGGTGCCGTCGTCATCCGCCACCGCGCGATGAGCGATGATCCGGACCTGCTGCGCGAAGCGCTGGAAGGTCTCGAGCGCGAGAGCGTCAACCTGATCCTCAGCACGGGCGGCATCAGCCAGGGAGCGTATGAGGTGGTCAAGCAGGCCCTCGAGGACAGCAGCGTGGACTTCCTCACCGTGGCCATGCAGCCCGGCGGCCCGCAGGCCATCGGCGCCATCGGCGACGTCCCGTTTCTCGGGTTCCCCGGAAACCCGGTGAGTGCTCTGGTCTCCTTCGAGATGTTCCTGCGCCCCGCGCTGACCCGCCTCGTCGGTGCACCTGCCCCCAGGATTGCCCTGCAGGCGCGACTGGAATCCGCCCTGGAAAGCCCCGCGGCGAAGCACCAGGTCCGCCGGGGGCTGTACGCCGACGGCGCGGTGTCGCTCGTCGGAGGCACCGGATCGCACCTGCTGCATGCCCTGGCGGGATCCAACGCTCTGGTCCATGTCCCGGTGGGGCAGAGCAGTGCCGAGGCGGGGGACACGGTCACGATCTGGCTCATCGACCCGGCAGCAGGAACAGCAGTACCCGCCACATCGACACCAAGCACGAAGGAGAAGCAGTGACGGCCGAGAACCCGCCGAACCTCAACCCGCAGAACGCCAGTCCGCAAAGCGCCAGTCCGCCTGAAAACAGTCCGCCGAACGACAGTCCGGAGGCGCCCGCCCTGTCCCACGTGCGGAAGGACGGCACCGCCCACATGGTCGACGTGTCAGGCAAACCGGTCACCAAACGCGAGGCACGCGCCTCGGCCGTCCTGCGCACCCGACCCGACGTCGTCGCGATGATCGCTGACGGCGCACTGCCGAAGGGAGATGCCCTCGCCGTCGCCCGTGTGGCCGGCATCCTGGCCGCGAAGCAGACGTCGTCGCTCATCCCGCTGTGCCATCCCCTCCCGATCAGTCGCGTCACAGTGGATTTTGTCACCATGAATTCCGGGTCCGATGCCGATTTGGACACGGATGCGGATGCCGGTCCCGGTCCCGGGGAGGTCCTGGTGACCGCCGTCGTGGCCACGACGGCGGTCACCGGCGTCGAGATGGAGGCGCTGACAGCGGCGTCCATCGCCGCACTGACCCTCTACGACATGATCAAGGCCGTCGACCACGCCGCCGTCATCACCGACATCCGCGTAATGGCCAAATCCGGTGGAAAGAGCGGAGACTGGAGCATATGACTGCCCTTCGGAACGCTGCCGTGGTCATCGCGTCGACCCGGGCCGCGGCGGGTACCTATGAGGACGAGTGCGCGCCGCTGATCGCGGCATGGCTCCTGGAGCACGGATTCGCCGTCCAGGAGGCGGTGGTGGTGCCCGACGGCGCCGAGGTGGGCCAGGCGATCGGCCGGCTCCTCAAGGGCAATCCGGCGGTGCTCCTCACCAGCGGCGGCACCGGCCTCAGCCCCGACGACGCCACCCCCGAGCAAACGGCACCCCATCTCACCCGCCACCTGCCGGGCATAATGGAGGCCCTGCGCAGGACAGGGGAACAACACGTGCCCACGTCGGTGCTGACCCGCGGGCTCGCCGGGACGGCGGGACGCACCTTTCTCCTCAATCTTCCCGGCTCGCCCGGGGGAGTGCGCGATGGCCTGGCCGTCCTTTCGCCCCTGATCGACCACATCTGCCTGCAGCTCGAAGGGACCCCCGACCATGGGTGAAGTAGTACACGCCGCAGTCTCGGCCGGTCGCCTTGCGACCGACGACGCCCTGGCCGCCGTCGACTCGGCAGCGTGCGGCGCCGTGGTGGGCTTCAGCGGCGTCGTCCGCAACCACGACGGCGGGAAGGACGTCGCGTCGCTGAGCTACTCGGCACACCCGAGTGCGGAGCGGACCATCCGCGAGGTTGCCGAGGAGATCGCGGCGCGGTACGACGGCGTGCGGATCTGGGTCGCACACCGCGTGGGTCCCCTGGAGATCGGGGATTCCGCGCTGGTCGCCGCCGTCGCGGCCGGGCACCGGGGCGAGGCCTTCGCCGCGTGCTCCGCTCTGGTGGACGCGGTCAAGGACCGCGTCCCCATCTGGAAGGAGCAGTTCTTCTCCGACGGGACCGTGGAGTGGGTCGGGGCCGGCGCGTGACAGTAGGGTTGGACGCATGAACCAGGAGATACCCGTAGCAGTCCTCGGCGCCCGGGGCCGGATGGGGTCCCAGGCTGTCCGGGCCGTTGACGCCGCCGAGGGGATCGCGCTGGTTGCCGCCCTGGGCAGCGGCGACAACCTCGGAACACTGGTCTCCTCCGGCGCGCAGGTGGTGGTCGACCTCACCGTCCCCGACGCGACGTACCGCAACGTCGCCTTCGCCGTCGAGCACGGCATCCACGCCGTCGTGGGCACCACCGGATGGACCGCCGAGCGGCTCACCGACCTCGGCGTACTTCTGGCGGACCGCCCGGCGACCGGGGTGCTGATCGCCCCCAACTTCGCGCTGGGATCCGTCCTCGCCACGGCGTTCGCGGCGAGCGCCGCCCGGTATTTCGAATCGGTGGAGATCATCGAACTCCACCACCCCGACAAGGTGGATGCACCTTCCGGCACCGCGGCCCGCACGGCGCAGCTCGTCTCCGGGGTCCGGAGTGCCGCAGGAGTCCCCCGGAGCCCGGATGCCACCTCGTCCGATCCGGGAGGCGCGCGGGGTGCCGACGTGGACGGCGTGCGGGTGCACTCGGTGCGCCTGCGAGGACTGACGGCCCACCAGGAAGTACTTCTCGGCAGCCCCGGGGAGCAGCTCACCATCCGCCACGATTCCTTCGACCGGGGGTCCTTCATGCCCGGGGTCCTCCTGGGCATCCGCGGTGTGGCCTCCCATCCCGGACTCACCGTGGGACTCGACGGGTACCTCGACCTGCACGCGCCAGGCGGCTGACGTGAGAGCACTGATCGACGCGGTCAGCAGGAACCGCGCCAAGATCGGCGTGGTCCTCGTGACACTTCTTCTGGTGTTCTGGCTTGCCGTCTCCTTCCAGCGCAGCATCCTGCTGCTGACGGATCCCAACCCGGTGGCCAAGGCCCTCGGACTCGGGTACCTGCTGCTGCCCCTGATCGGCGCCTGGGCGCTGGTGCGCGAGCTGATATTCGGTGCACAGACCCAGAGGATGGCGCGCGTGCTGGAGCGCGAAGGCGGCTTGCCGGTCGATGACCTGCCGCGGACCCCTGCCGGCCGGATCGTCCGCTCGGCCGCCGACGAACTGTTTCCTCGGTACCAGGCTGAAGTCGAAAGCGCGCCCGAGGACTGGCGCAGCTGGTTCCGGCTGTCCTGTGCCTACGACGCCGCAGGTGACCGGAAGCGCGCGCGGCGGGCCATGCGGGACGCGGTGAAGCTTTTTCGGGGTACGGCGGGCGGTGCCGGCTGACGGTATGGGCTTTGCATCGTGCCGAGCGGGAGGCGCCGGTCATGACCGTGGTCTGCGGAGGGGCTATTCCTCCAAGCCCGACCGTTCTTTGATTGCTTGACACAAGCAACAAGTAGCGGTTGACTCAGGGCATCGCACCCACATCTTTGGAGGAACATCGTGAAGGCACCCAGGAAATTCGCCGCACTCTCGCTGGCGGTACTTCTGACAACAGGAGCAACCGCCGCCGCCCCGGCCTTCGCTGTCGGTGAGGGACCCAACTACGGGGGCAACGAGACCATCAATACCTCGATCCTGCGCTCCTATGACGAGGTTGTTGCTGAGCTGAAAGAGCAGGATGCCCGACAGTCGGCACTTGAGCTCGAAGTGATCGGGCAGTCGGTCAAGGGCCGTGACCTCTACCTCGCGAAGTACATCACCAATCCCGACAACCCGACCATCCTCTACCTGACGCAGCAGCACGGCAATGAGCAGCTGACCACGGAGGGTGCACTCGAGTTCATCAAGCACCTCGGGACGGGGAAGTCCGGGGGAGTGCTCGACGGCGTCAACATCCTCGTGGTACCCATGCTCAATCCCGACGGCGCCATGGGAGACGTCGACTTCGCGCTGGACGGCTACATCGCGGACGGCGGCAGGACGCTGACGCGGGCCAATGCGAACAATGTGGACCTCAACCGTGACCATGTGAACAAGCTCGAGCCGGAGACCCAGGCGCTCCACGACAACGTGATGCGTGCCTACAACATCGACTACATGATCGATCTCCACCACCAGGGCACGCAGAGCGAAAGAGACGGGGACCTCGTGTCGGGCTCGATTCTCTACCCCACCACCCCCAACGTCGACCCGGCGGTGCTGGACGGATCGAAGCGCCTCGGCTCCGTAGTGTTCGACGCCGTGGACTCCACCGGGTGGGGCCACTTGGGCCGGTATGTCGGCGGGGATGCCGAAACCATCAGCCGCAACGGCATCGCCGTGGAGTACGGCATCTCGACCCTCCTGTTCGAAATGCGCGGAATGTCCGACAACACGAGGGATTCCGCCGTGCTGGGCCAGAAGAGCAACGGGTACCTGATCAAGCAGACCGTCGTCACGCTGGATGCGACGGCCCAAGCCATCGCGGACGGCTCGATCGTCACGGCCGACACCTCCTTCTGGGATACCCTCGCCGAACAGACCACGCGAACCTCGGAATAGCGAGCGCACTCCCGTCGGCGGGCATCCCGGCACCGGCGCCCGCCGCCGGTCGTCCTCGGGCAAAGGCCCGTGCTGCCGTCGCCTGGGCAGATGTGTCCGGACCCGGCGTCGGGGCTCTCGCCAGGCGCTGACCTGACATGGTTCGACGTCCGCCTATGCTCGAGGTAGCCACCACCTCCTACGCAAGAAGGTGCACTGTGTTCCGCACGCCCACGCATCCGACGCCGGCCGATTCGCGCGCGGTGGAGGTGTGACTGCGCGCCGGTTCGACGTCCTCCTTCTCGGTGCGACCGGGATCACGGGTTCAGAGACGCTTGACTATCTCGTCCCGAGAGCGCTCGAACTCGGGCTCACCGTCGCGGTCGGAGCCCGAAACGTGGCCAAAGTGCGGCGGCAGTGCGCAGGCCGCGGGGTGGAAGCCCCGCCGCTGGTGGAGGTCGACGTCACCGATACAGCCCAGGTGGCGGCCTTCGCAGCAGCAGGGTCGGTGCTGATCAATCTCGTTGGACCCTATGCCCGGTCCGGCGAGTCAGTGGTGCGGGCGTGCGTTGCGGCAGGCACCTCCTACCTTGACCTGAGCGCCGAGACACAGTTCATCCGGCGCGTGGATGCCGCGCACCTGTCGGCCGTGGATGCCGGGGTCGCGGTAGTCCAGACAGCCGGGTTCGAAGCGCTGCCCGCGGACCTTGCCGTCGAGCTGGCGCGGAACGCCCTGCGCCGTCGGGGCGCGCGACTGGTCTCGGCCGATGTGGAGGTGTCCGTGCGGAGCACCGCGCCCGCCGGCCTGCGTGATCTCCTGTCCGGGGGCACGATCCAGAGCATCCTGGGAGTTCTCGACGATCCGGATGATCCAGCCCTCCGGAACGTTGCGTTCCGCGTCCCGGATGAAAGTGACGCGCTCCGGATTCGAAAGGCGTCACCGAACCGGGTGCGGCCCCGTCTCCATGCAGGACAGATCATCGCACCGATGGTGCCCGTCGCCTTCCTCAATCCTCCGGTGATCCACCGCAGCAGCTGGCTCCTCGCACAGGAAGCGAACGAGGAATTCGTTCCGCTCCGCTACCGCGACGGCCTCCGGTTCGGACGGTTCACCGGCGTCGGCGGGGTGCCGAGGCTGCTGGCGGCGGGGGTGCTCGCAGGGGTGCAGTCCCTGGGGATCGCGGCCAGCCTGCTCCCGTTTCCGTTCAGGAGGGTTCTGGCCCGTGCTGGGCGGCGGGTGCTGCCATCCAGCGGATCAGGGCCACGCGGGCCGCAGTTCCACCACTGGCGCTGGGAACTCGATCTCCTCGGCCGCTCCGATGATCACCAGCAGGTCCACGTTCGTATCGAGGCCGAGGGGCATCCCGGGTATGTCACGACCGCTCGGATGATCGCCGAGCTCGCGCTGATGATCGTCGACGGCAGCGGAAGCGGCCGGAGCGGATGCATCACCCCCGCACTGGCAGCAGGCGCCGATCACACAGGACGCTTCGCTCGAGCAGGCATGCGGTTCTCACTGTCCGCCGATCAGTCGTAGCCCGCCGGGGCGGTGCGCCGGGCATGAACCCCCGAGCCGACCGACCTGGGGCGGTCCCCTCAGCCGCCCCGCCCCACGCCGGCCCAGCGCGGTTATGAATCGTGCGGGCGGTCGCGGCCGCCGTCATCGGCGGCACCGACCCGTTCAGCCGAAACTCATCCCTGAGCCCATCCGCCGAGTCATTGTTCAGCATGTGGCCAGGTGTTAACATGTTGCTGGGAGAGGTCCTGGTCTTACCTGATGAGCGTTAGGGGCGACCCGATGACGGACTTCTTCACCATGCAGCCCGGCGAGACCGCTGCTCCCTTGCCACCGGGACCCGTCCTGTGCGCCGGGTCGGCGTCCATGAGGCGCATCCACCGCTTTTTCCTGTGGGCGTATGACGAGGCGCCCGGTCTGGTGCAATCGGCCGCGTCCGGTGACACCACACGCGCGGCATATGTGGGGGAAGTGCTCGGGAACTTCGACAAGGTGCTGCATATTCATCACGAGGGCGAGGACCTGCTCATGTACCCGCAGCTCGCGGAACGGGCACCGGCGTGCGCGTTGCACGTAGCGCAGATGCTCGAACACCACCGGCAGGTCACACAGCGGCTCGAG
>NZ_KI914861.1:23878-34384 GCF_000520555.1 Arthrobacter sp. Br18
CGGCGAGGTACTCGCCGGGCGCTACCTGGACCTGTCCGCCGTTCTCAACGTGCACCTGCGCCGCGAGGTCACTGAGGTGATGCCTGTCGCCGACAGGGTGCTGACCCAGAAGGAAGGACAGGCGGTCGGACAGCACGGGATCAAGCAGTTCGACAAGAAGTTCCTGGTTGCCTATCTCGGGATGGTCCTGGCCTCGAATCCGTCCGGGGATCGGGAAGAGATGTTCAGGGAAATTCCCGCACCGGTCCGCCTCGCCTACCGGCTTGAGCCGATCCGCCTGCGCTGGATGGAGACGGCGGACCCCGGGACCGGCGAGGTACTCGCCGGGCGCTACCTGGACCTGTCCGCCGTTCTCAACGTGCACCTGCGCCGCGAGGTCACTGAGGTGATGCCTGTCGCCGACAGGGTGCTGACCCAGAAGGAAGGACAGGCGGTCGGACAGCACGGGATCAAGCAGTTCGACAAGAAGTTCCTGGTTGCCTATCTCGGGATGGTCCTGGCCTCGAATCCGTCCGGGGATCGGGAAGAGATGTTCAGGGAAATTCCCGCACCGGTCCGCCTCGCCTACCGGCTTGTCGGACGCAGGATGTATCGGCGACAGTACGCCACGCTCTTCCCGGGCCGCGCCATTCCCGACACCCTCTGACCCGCCCGACCGGCCGGGCGCGCCTCCGCGTTCGTCGAGCCGGATGGTGATCGCGCGAAGGGCTCCCCCGCGGTAGAGGCGCGTGTGTCGGAGCGGGTGGCGCGGCCGCCGCTGCGTGAAGGAGCGTCCGGCGACGTTGCGACACGGCCTAGCTTCCGGTCCGCCCGGCGCCCCTGCCCGCCTCCGGTGTCAGCCCGCTGCGTGCGGCACGGGACGCACCCGACGTCAGCAGTTCGAGCGGTCCACGCGTGTTGAGCCGGTGGAAGACGATCCCCAGGGCAACGAAGGCCAGGGCCTGGAACCAGAAGACGGCGGACGGCTCGGGCACGGGAAGCAGCTGATCGGCCCAGCTCATGATGCTGATGTGCAGGGCGTACAGCGTCAGGGTCATCGAACCGGGAGCTGACAGCGGCAGCAGGGCACGAGGACTCCGTCGGGTGAGCAGCAGGCAGACGCCGACGACCGCCGCTGCCGACCCCGCCGTGTGAGCGAGGTCGAGCACCGTCCCCGAGTGCGGGGTGCCGATGGCCAGCCACCACCACGACGTGCCCTGACCGATCTGCCGCACGCTGACGTCGAGCATGGCCTCGAGCGGATAGCCGGCTGCCTCCGGCGTCCGCAGCAGCGCGGCAAGGCCGCCCGCCGGTCCCAGCAGGTAGGAGCCGATCAGCTTCGTGCCGACTGCCGCCGCAAGCCCCACCGCCACCAGGGCGCACTGCACTCCGAGGCCCGCGAGCCGCAGGCGGCCGATCACCATGCCGATGAGCACGTAGCTCAGCCACTGCAGCGCCGGATAGTACCCGGTCACCAGGATGTCCGCGAGGAGGGTTGAGGGCACGAGGAGGTGCTCGAACATGGGATTGCCGCCGACGTCGGTAGGAAGCACCGCGGTTTCGATCCAGGGGCGGACGAGGAAGGCCGCAACAGGTGACAGCACCGTCCACCCGAGCGCCCACGCCGCGAGCGCGGGCAGGCGCAGGCCCGTGAAGGGCAGAGCGAGCAGGAACAGTATCCCGTAGTGGAACAGGATGACGGCGATGTTCGTCTCCACGCCGCCCAGCACCAGACCCACCAGCAGGATGATGGCTGCCCGGACGGCAATGCCCCGCCGATCCATCGAGAGACTGCGCCCCGTGCGGGGTGAACTGCCTCCTGTCAGCAGGGCGAGGCCGATTCCTGCCACCACGGCGAACAAGGCCGAAGCGCGCCCCGTGAACAGAAGGGCGATCCAGGTGGCGCTGGCGGTGCCGGGCACATACAACGGGAAGACGTGGGTGCTCATCATGCCGAAGAGCGCAATGCCGCGCGCAGCATCGATACCGCTGAGACGCCGCGAGGCGGACTGGGTGGACATCATCCGATGTTCTCACAGCGCCATGGCAGCAACCCCGGGAATGCCGGCATCGACCCAACCGGCGCGGGGAAAGCCGCACTCGTCCTGCTTTCTGACACCGAAAACCGACGCCAGACCGGGTAACGTTTCACCCATGCCCGAGACCACACCCAGAAACCTTCCGTTCGGCACCCTGGTCACCGCCATGGTGACACCCTTCACCGAGAACGGTGCTGTGGATTATGACGCGACCGCGGCACTCGCATCCCGGCTGGTGGATGACGGCTGCGACGGGCTGGTGGTATCCGGAACCACGGGCGAGACCTCCACCCTCGAGGACTCGGAGAAGGAAGAGCTGTTCCGGGTGGTGGCCGGGGCCGTGGGCGGCAGGGCCAAGGTCATTGCCGGGACCGGCACCAACCACACGTCACATTCGGTGGAGATGGCGAAGCGGGCCGCGCGGGCCGGTGCCGACGCCCAACTCGTGGTGACGCCCTATTACAACAAGCCCACCCAGGCAGGCGTGCTGGCGCACTTCGCCGCCGTCGCCGCCGCGAGTGACCTGCCGATCATGATCTACGACATTCCGGGCCGCTCCGGCATCCCCATCACCACCGAGACGATGATCCGCCTCGCCGACCACCCGTCCATCCAAGCGCTCAAGGACGCGAAGGCCGACTACGCGGCGGTGACACGGGTGCTGGCCAACACGAGCCTGGACGTCTATTCAGGCGACGACGGACTGACGCTGCCGTGGATGGCCGCCGGCGCCGTCGGAGTGGTCAGTGTCAGCGCGCATGTGGCAACCGCCGCATTCCGGGCGCTGGTGGACGCCGCAGCGGGCGGGAACTACGCAGAGGCGCGCCGCATCCACTTCGAACTCGACCCGGTCGTGCGGGCCGTGATGACGCATATCCCGGGAGCGGTGTCGGCGAAGCAGATCCTGAAGCTGCAGGGCGTCCTGCCGAACGCCGTCGTGCGGCTTCCCCTCGTGGAGCCGACCGCCGCCGAGATGGACGGGGTCTTCGCTGACCTGGCGGAAGCCGGCTGGGATCTCGACCGGGGTACGCCCGGCGAGGACGTGGCGCGGTCGGACGCGTGACTCCGGCCGCGGGCGCTGAGCCGGCCCGGCCGCCGGCGCTCGAGCCTGGCACGCTGCGGATCATCCCCCTCGGCGGGCTCGGCGAGATCGGCCGGAACATGGCCGTGTTCGAGATCGAGGCAAAGCTCCTGATCGTCGACTGCGGGGTCCTCTTCCCGGAGGAGAACCAGCCCGGCGTCGACCTCATCCTGCCCGATTTCTCCTACCTGGAGGATCGGCTCGACGACATCGTGGGGCTCGTCCTGACCCATGGCCACGAAGACCACATCGGCGCTGTCCCCTACCTCCTCCGGCTCAAGGCCGACATCCCGCTTGTCGGATCCCAGCTCACCCTTGCCCTGATCGAGGCGAAGCTGCAGGAACACCGCATCCGGCCGTACACGCTGACCGTCTCCGAGGGGCAGATCGAGCAGTTCGGGCCGTTCGAGTGTGAGTTCGTGGCAGTCAACCACTCCATCCCCGACGCCCTCGCCGTCTTCATCCGCACGGCCGCGGGCACGGTGCTGCACACCGGCGACTTCAAGATGGACCAGTTGCCGCTTGACGGCAGGATTACCGACCTCCGTGCCTTTGCGCGGCTCGGCGAGGAGGGGGTCGACCTGCTGATGGTCGATTCCACCAACGCCGACGTTCCCGGCTTCACCACGGCGGAGCGCGAGATCGGCCCGGTCCTGAAGACCCTGTTCTCCTCGGTCACGAAACGCATCATCGTGGCCTCCTTCTCCTCCCATGTGCACCGCGTCCAGCAGGTGATCGACGCCGCGGAAGCGCACGGGCGGTTCGTGTGTTTCGCGGGCAGGTCGATGGTGCGCAACATGGGCATCGCGGCGTCGCTCGGCTATCTCCGGGTGCCCGAGGGCATCCTCGTCGATATCAAGAACGTCGACGACCTGCCGGACGACCGCGTGGTGCTGATGTCCACGGGATCCCAGGGGGAGCCGATGGCGGCCCTCTCTCGGATGGCCAACGGCGACCACCGGATCTCGGTAGGGAAGGGCGACACCGTGATCCTGGCGTCGTCACTCATCCCGGGAAACGAGAACGCCGTCTTCCGGGTCATCAACGGGCTGCTCAAACTGGGTGCCGACGTCATCCACAAGGGCAACGCGAAGGTGCACGTCTCCGGTCATGCCGCGGCGGGGGAGCTGCTGTACTGCTACAACATACTCCGCCCCCGCAACGTGATGCCGGTGCACGGCGAAACCCGGCACCTCATCGCCAACGGCCGCCTCGCCGAACAGACCGGTGTTCCGGCAGCGAACGTCCTGCTCGCGGACGACGGGTCCGTGGTCGACCTCGTGAGCGGCACGGCGCGAATCGTCGGCGCCGTCGAATGCGGCTACGTCTACGTGGACGGTGCCAGCATCGGCGAAATTACCGACGCCGACCTCAAGGACCGCCGTATCCTCGGCGAGGAGGGGTTCATCTCCATCATTACCGTGGTCAACCGCACCACGGGGGAAATCGTCTCCGGCCCCGACATCCACGCGCGGGGGTTCGCCGAGGACGATTCGGTATTCGATGAGATCACGCCGCAGCTCAGCAAGGCCCTCGAGGAAGCTGTCCGGAACAATCGGGACCACACCACCTACCAGCTGCAGCAGGTGGTGCGCCGGATGATCGGCACCTGGGTCAACCGCAGGTACCGCCGCCGTCCCATGATCATTCCGGTGATCCTCGAGGCGTAGTCCGCCGGAAGGTCAACCAGCGGGCCCATCCCGCCCACAACGTCGGATTCCCGGGACGGCAGCGTAGATCCCGGGAAGCAGGCACCGGATCCGGTACCGTTGACGGTATGGCCACCCGTACTTCCCCTGCCCCCCGGGGGCCGCAGCAGTCGCGCAGCAAGAAGTCCCCTGCCGCTGCGCGTCCCACTCCGGCCAGGAGCACCCCCAAGACCAGGCAGAGCACCAGCCAGAGCCCCCAGCAGGAGACCGGGCGAAAGACCGGGCAGAAAGCCGCTTCCCCCTCGGAGTATCCCGAGGAGAGGCCCTCGCTGCCGCTCAGGGCCGTGCGCGGCGCATGGATGGGCGTCGCCGGCCTCGCCGGATCGGGCGTTCGCAAGTTCGGGCACGACGTCGATCCGGAACGGGACACCCGCCGCGACGGCACCGGATTCTTCCTCCTGCTGCTGGCCATGGCCGTTGCCGCAGTGGAATGGTGGGCCCTGACGGGTCCGCTCGCACGCGGTGTCCATGCGGTGGCCGGCGGCACTTTCGGGTGGATGGCGCTGCTGGTTCCCTTTCTGCTGCTAGTGGGCGCCGTCCGGTTGTTCCGTTATCCGGAGCAGCACCGCGCCAACAACCGCATCGCCATCGGCCAGCTGGTCATCCTGTTCGCCGGTTCGGGAATCGCCCACCTGGTGGGCGGCAGGCCGGGCCTGTCCGAAGGATTCGATCCGCTCTGGCGGGCAGGGGGCGTGGTGGGGTTCCTCACCGCCGGGCCCCTGAGCGGGCTCCTCACTATCTGGCCCGTGTACTTTCTCCTCGCCCTCGCAGTCCTCCTGGGAACGCTCATCGTCACGGCAACGCCCCTGCGGCACATCCCGCGCCGGCTCCGGACGCTCTACGAGCACCTGATGGGCCAGGATCTCATCGACCGTGATTCCGCCGACGACGGGACCGGGTCCAACCACGACCAGAGCTACCTCTACGAGGCGCACGGCTCCACGGCCAGATCGACGCCGAAGAAGAATAAGCGCTTCTTCGGCAAGGACCGCACCGAACAGCCGTATGACGCCGACGCCGACGGGTACGTGGGCGATGAAGCCTTCGAACGCGCCGTGATCGAGGACGAGGAGCGGAAGGCGCGCGAAGCCGAAGCGCAGATACCGGCCGGCATGCGCCGACCTACGCAGCAGGAACTCGCCGCCGAGAAGATCAAGCAGGCGCAGGGCATCGGGTCGACCGCGGCCCGGGCTCCCGAATCAACGCCGGAGCGGATACCGGAGGGCGCCACCGAGGCCATCGACGTCGTCCCTGCGGCGAAGGCACTGATCGTGCCGTCCACGCCGGTGCAGCCTCAGGCTCCTCCCACTCCGATCCCCCAGCGGACCGAACAGCTCCAGCTGGCCGGGGACGTCACCTACACCCTGCCACCGTCGGATTACCTCCCTGCCGGCACGCCTCCCAAGGAGCGCTCGGAAGCCAACGACGCCGTCGTCGCGGCGCTGACCCACACCATGGACCAGTTCCACGTCGACGCGAAGGTCACCGGCTTCTCCCGTGGACCGACAGTGACGCGCTACGAGATCGAACTCGCGCCCGGCACTAAGGTGGAGCGCGTCACAGCGCTGTCGAAGAACATCTCCTACGCCGTCGCCAGTTCGGACGTCCGCATCCTGTCGCCCATCCCCGGCAAGTCGGCCATCGGTATCGAGATCCCGAACACGGACCGCGAAACGGTTTCCCTGGGAGACGTGCTGCGCTCCGGCAACGCCCGGAAGACCGACCATCCGATGGTCATGGGCGTGGGCAAGGACGTCGAGGGCGGCTTCGTGGTCGCGAACCTCGCCAAGATGCCGCACCTGCTCGTTGCTGGTGCCACCGGCGCCGGCAAGTCCTCCTTCGTGAACTCGATGATCACCTCGATCCTCATGCGGTCGACGCCCGATGAGGTCCGCATGGTGATGGTCGATCCCAAGCGCGTGGAACTTACCGCCTACGAGGGCGTCCCGCACCTCATCACGCCCATCATCACCAGCCCGAAGAAAGCCGCCGAGGCGCTGCAGTGGGTGGTCCGCGAGATGGACACGCGCTACGACGACCTCGCGAACTACGGCTACAAGCACATCGACGACTTCAACAAGGCCGTCCGGAACGGCAAGATCATCCCGCCCGAGGGCTCCAAGCGCGTGGTGCGCCCGTACCCCTACCTGCTGGTGATCGTGGACGAGCTGGCCGACCTCATGATGGTCGCGCCACGCGACGTGGAGGATTCGATCGTCCGCATCACCCAGCTCGCCCGCGCCGCCGGCATCCACCTCGTGCTCGCCACGCAACGGCCGTCGGTCGACGTCGTCACGGGACTCATCAAGGCGAACGTGCCCTCGCGCATGGCCTTCGCGACGTCGTCGGTCACTGACTCCCGCGTGGTCCTCGACCAGCCGGGAGCGGAGAAGCTCATCGGGCAGGGCGACGCGCTGTTCCTGCCCATGGGCGCCTCCAAACCGATGCGCGTCCAGGGTGCGTGGGTCACTGAATCGGAGATCCACCGCGTCGTGGAGCACGTCAAGGGCCAGTTGTCGGCCGTCTACCGCCAGGACGTGGCGGTGGAGGCGCCGAAGAAGCAGGTCGAGGACGACATCGGGGACGACCTCGACGTCCTGCTGCAGGCCACCGAGCTCGTGGTCACCACCCAGTTCGGCTCGACGTCGATGCTCCAGCGCAAGCTCCGCGTGGGGTTCGCCAAGGCCGGCCGCCTGATGGATCTCCTCGAGTCCAGGGGGGTGGTGGGGCCCTCCGAAGGGTCGAAGGCGCGCGATGTGCTCGTCAAGCCCGACGATCTCGCGCCGGTCCTCGCCGCCATGCGCGGCGACGAGCCGGCGACCGCCCCGGCGGCGCCTCCGACCCCGCGTCCCCCTGCTCCGGTGGACCTCGTGGCCGATGACCTGGCGGCACGCACCCAGGCCCTGGACTACGCGGACGGAAGCTCGGGAAGCGACGACGACGACGGGAACGAGGACGCCTGGAACCTCACCGGCAGGTAGCCTTGTCGTGTGACGAACACTCCAGCCCTGCCGGTACCGGTTCTGAACATTGCGAACGTCCTGACCGTCGTTCGGATCCTGCTGGTCCCCTTCTTCGTGTGGTTCCTGCTGGCCGACAACAGCGAGGGCGGATTCCTCCGCTGGCTGGCGGTCGCCACGTTCGCCGTCGCGATCTATACGGACAAGCTCGACGGCGACCTTGCGCGCAGCCGCGGACTGATCACCGACTTCGGGAAGATCGCGGATCCGATCGCCGACAAGCTCCTGATCGGGTCGGCCCTGATCCTGCTGTCCGTGCTCGGGGAGCTGTGGTGGTGGGTGACCCTCGTGATCCTCGGACGGGAACTCGGTGTCACCGTCCTGAGGTTCGCGGTGATCCGCTACGGCGTGATGCCGGCCTCGCGGGGCGGGAAGCTGAAGACGGTCATCCAGACCGTCGCCATCCTGCTGTTCCTCCTTCCGCTGCAGGCGGTTCTCGGCGACTGGGCCTGGTGGACTGCCGCAGCCGTGATGGGCGCCGCCCTGGTGGTGACGGTGGTCACGGGTGTCGACTACGTTCTCCAGGCACGCCGGCTGCGCTCAGCGGCGAAATCGCCGCCTTCCTCTGCGGCATGACGCCTGACGACGTGGTCGCACAGGTTCTGCGGGCAGGCCTGACTGTTGCCACCGCTGAATCGTTGACGGCAGGCGAGGTGGCCGCGGCCCTCGCCGGCGTTCCCGGAGCTTCGGGGATGCTGAAGGGCGGGGTGGTGGCATATTCCAACGTCATCAAGGAGCGCGTCCTCGCGGTCGACCCGCTGCTCCTGGCGGAGGCCGGGTCGGTGGACGCGGAGGTGGCCCGCCAGATGGCCGTGGGAGTCCGGATCCTGATGGATACCGATCTTGCGGTGTCGACCACCGGAGCCGCCGGACCCGAGCCGCACGACGGCAAGCCGGTGGGAACAGTGTTCGTCGCGGTTGCCTCGGCCTCGGGCACCCGCGTGGAGGAATTCCGGTTCTCGGGGAACCGCGGGGAGATCCGCCAGCAATCCTGCGGCGCCGCATTGAAACTGCTCGCAGCCGCGCTGTCCATGGGAACAAAAGATGCGGCGGGTTAGTTATGGATAGTGTCCGCCGTTGATAAGGTTGACGACTAGAGCTCAAGACATCCGGGCCGGTCACTATTTCCGCGGCATCGCCCCCTGGGCGGCGCCGCACTTATGAGGGAGCAAGGCATACCGATGGCAAAGCAACCCGTATCCGTAAACGGTGTGATCCGTTGGCGTGATGTGGGGCTGGCAGATGATGCACAACGCAAGCCCAAGGAGCGCAAAATGGTGGTTCTACGCCATGAGATCGGGGACGTCCTCCGGGATGTCCGCCAGCGCCAGGGCAGGACTCTCCGGGAGGTGTCCCACAGTGCGAGGGTTTCCCTCGGGTACCTGAGCGAAGTGGAGCGCGGCCAGAAGGAAGCCTCATCTGAACTCCTCTCATCCATCTGCGGCGCCCTGGACGTTCCCCTGTCCTTGATGCTGCGGGAAGTCAGCGATCGTCTCGCAGAGGCAGAGGGTGTTTCGATCCCGGATACCATCCCACAGGAATTCTCCCGCGAGTTCGAGGACAATCTGCCCGACGACCTCACCAACGAATTTCGCCGGGGACTCGCCGCCACCAACCGGTAGGCGCTCCTCGTGTGCAGGAAGCCCGTCCCGTGGGGGCGGGCTTCCTGTATTTCCGCCGGGATCCCTACCCGCTGGAATCCCTACCAGTTGTCCTTGGTGTAGGTGGAGTTGAGCTGGGCGATCAGGTTTCCCAGCTGGGTGAGATCAGTCACGTCCCAGTCCTCCATGAGCTGGTGGAAAGCCTGCTTCCGCGCTGTCTGCGCGGTCACGAGCTGCCGGGTGCCCGACGGCGTCAGGGAAATCGCCTGCGCCCGTCCATCCAGCGGATCAGCTTCCTTCTGGACGAGGCCCAGCTGTTCGAGCATCGCAATCTGCCGGCTCACCGACGGTTTACCCACGCCGATGCTCGCAGCGAGGTCCGTCAGCCGCATGGAGCCCTCCCGCTGCAGGATCACGAGCAAACCGTAGGCCGCAGGCTCCATGTCCGGGTGGACCCGGCGCGCTACCTTGTAGGAGTTGGAACGGGCACGCCTCCAGAGCATGCTGAGTTGTTGCTCGAGCGCCTCGATTGCGGTATCTACGTCTGAATCGGTACTTGCGGGCTGGGCTTCCATGTCGCTTATTCTAGGGTTCAGACCCCCGCATTCCGCTATGGGGCTCCGAGGGAAGGTATCCGCCCGACTCGGCAGCAGCCGCCACGAACGCCCCGGCCGGATTCCCGGGCGGTGCGTTGCGGGAAACTTCCTCGCGAAACCCCGGTCCCAACCGGCGAAGGAATCGTCGTGGATCCGAAGAATGCCGGTCCGGGTGCGCCGGACCTACCGACTATCTGCAGGAGGAAAGGACACCGGATGCGTCTGAGCGACTTCTGGAGGCGAATGAATGACGAGTTCGGGGACACCTACTCGCGCACGCTCGCCGCGGACCTGGTTCTGGATGAGCTGGGGGACAGGACGGCGCTTGACGCACTGTCCGCGGGAATCGACCCGCGGCGGGTCTGGGGTGCCGTCTGCGATGCGCAGGACGTGCCGCTTCAGCGGCGTCTCGGTCGGGATGTCGCGCCCCGGCAGTGATGGTGCCGCCCCGGCGCGGCGCGGCGGGGCCGGCGGCCGTCCT
>NZ_KI914861.1:34484-44060 GCF_000520555.1 Arthrobacter sp. Br18
GTCCTGCCGGGAGTGGGAACGGGACGGGGCCCCGGACACACCTACCAATTATTCGAAACTTTGTTCGGTCGGCGCTAGGATAGAGGAAGCACGCGGCGTCGGACTGTCCACATAGCAAGGGCACTCCTCAGAATGTCAGAGCCGGCCGATAGGGTCGGAACGAACACGCAAACGGCCTACAGGGCCACAACCAAACCGAGGTGAATAATGGCCGCACCAGCCGACCGCGAGAAAGCCCTTGAAGCTGCACTTGCCCAGATTGACAAGCAGTATGGCAAAGGCTCGATCATGCGTCTTGGTGACGAGATTCGTGCCCCCCGCGAGACAATTTCCACCAGTTCCATCGCTTTGGACGCAGCTCTCGGCATCGGAGGGCTTCCCCGCGGCAGGATCGTGGAGATCTACGGGCCTGAAGCGTCGGGCAAGACCACCGTCGCACTCCACGCCGTCGCCAGCGCCCAGCGCAACGGTGGCATCGCCGCGTTCATCGACGCCGAGCACGCCCTGGACCCCGAGTACGCCAAGAAGCTCGGGGTGGATACCGATGCGCTGCTGGTGTCCCAGCCCGACACCGGCGAGCAGGCCCTGGAAATCATGGACATGCTGATCGGGTCCGGCTCGATCGACGTCGTGGTGATCGACTCGGTGGCTGCGCTCGTACCCCGCGCCGAGATCGAAGGCGACATGGGAGACAGCCACGTGGGCCTCCAGGCCAGGCTCATGAGCCAGGCCCTGCGAAAGATCACCGGCCGGTTGAGCCAGACCAACACGACCGCCATTTTCATCAACCAGCTTCGTGAGAAAATCGGCGTGTTCTTCGGCAGTCCTGAGACGACGACGGGCGGCAAGGCGCTGAAGTTCTATGCATCAGTGCGCATCGATGTCCGGCGAATTGAAACCCTCAAGGAGGGTGTCAACCCGGTGGGTAACCGCACGCGGGCCAAGATCGTGAAGAACAAGATGGCTCCACCATTCAAGCAGGCGGAATTCGACATCCTTTACGGACATGGAATTTCGAGGGAGGGCGGACTCATCGACGTGGGCGTGGAGAACGGGCTCGTCAAGAAATCCGGCGCCTGGTTCACCTACGACGGCGACCAGTTGGGCCAGGGCAAGGAAAACGCCCGCAAGTTCCTGATCGACAATCCGGACCTGGCTGATGAACTCGAGCAGAAGATCCGAACCAAGCTCGGGATCGGCGTCCAGCCGGAGGAGGCCGAGGGCACTCCGAAGCTCAAGGCCGTCAGCGGGGAGTAGCCGGATGGCTGCGGAAGGGGCTTTTGGTTCCAGCGGAACATCCGACCCTTCCCGCGGATCTTTCGGCAGGAGCAAGAGTCCCAAGGCCGGAAGCAGGAATGCCGTAGGCCGCGCCGCCTCCGGTCCCCATCCCCGGAGGCGGCGCCCCGGGCAGGAATCGCCGTACGGCCCGGTGATGGGGGCCGACTCCTCTTGTGAGGCGGAGCCCGGCCCTGATTCCCATGACGAGACCGATCGCGAGAAGGACGCCGGAGACGGCCGACGTAGGGAGGCGCCCAATTCCAGGGCTCGTCCGGATCAGGAGGACAGGTCGAGCGGCACCCCGGATCGGGACGGGCGCGCAGCTCAGTCCGGGATCCTTTCCGAGCGTGCCGGGGAGCCATCGGGAGACCCGTACGGACTCGCCCGGACCATCGTGCTCCGTCATCTGGCCATGGCGCCGAAGAGCAGGTACCAGCTCGCCCAGAAGCTGACGGAGCGGGACGTTCCCGACAACGTTGCTGCTGCGGTGCTCGACCGCTTCGAGGAAGTGCGGCTCATCGATGACGCCGAGTTCGCGATGATGTGGGTGCGCAGCCGCGCGGAGACGCGGTCCCTGGCCCGGTCGGTCCTGAAGAGGGAACTTGCCGACAAGGGCGTGCCTGCCGAGCTGGCCGAGGAGGCCCTGGCCCAGGTCAGCGACGACGACGAGCGTGCCTCGGCCGTGCAGTTGATCCGCCGGAAGATGCGTGCCGGCATCGATCTGTCTGACCGGCGAATCCGCGACAAGGAAACCCGGAAGCTGGTCGGCATGCTGGCGCGGAAGGGCTACAGCCAGAGCCTGGCGTTCTCCCTCATCAGGGACGCCATGAGCGAGAGGCAGGCCGATGACGATTGTGGGCTCACGGTCGGCCCGCCGTACCCTTAAGGGTGTGAGTATTACAGCCCCCGTGCCGTCGCCGGCCCCGCTTCAGCAGAACGAGACAGGCAGCCCGCGCACCTACGAAGTACGCACTTTCGGCTGCCAGATGAACGTCCACGACTCGGAGCGCATCTCCGGACTGCTTGAGGACGCCGGCTACGCCGCCGTCTCGCGAGGGCAGGCCGACGTGGTCGTCTTCAACACCTGCGCCGTCCGTGAGAATGCGGACAACAAGCTCTATGGAAACCTCGGGATGCTCGCCTCCGTGAAGGAAACCCACCCCGGCATGCAGATTGCAGTGGGTGGCTGCCTCGCGCAGAAGGACCGCGACACGATCCTGCGGAAAGCGCCCTGGGTGGACGCAGTCTTCGGAACCCACAACATCGGTGCGCTGCCGGCTCTGCTCGAGCGGGCCCGCCACAATGACGAAGCCCAGCTCGAAATCCTCGAATCGCTCGAGGTGTTTCCGTCGACGCTGCCCACGAAGCGTGACTCGGTATATGCGGGCTGGGTTTCCATCTCCGTGGGCTGCAACAATACCTGTACGTTCTGCATCGTCCCAGCCCTGCGCGGGAAGGAGCGCGATCGCCGGCCCGGGGACATCCTGGCGGAGATCGAGGCACTGGTGGCCGACGGCGCGATCGAGGTCACGCTGCTCGGCCAGAACGTGAATTCCTACGGCGTCGAGTTCGGGGACCGCGGTGCGTTCGCCAAGCTCCTGCGGGCCTGCGGAGCGATCGAGGGCCTGGAGCGCGTCCGGTTCACCAGCCCGCACCCCGCCGCCTTCACGGATGACGTCATCGAGGCGATGGCTGAAACCCCCAACGTCATGCCGCAGCTGCACATGCCCCTGCAGTCCGGGTCCGACCGCGTGCTGAAGGACATGCGTCGTTCCTACCGGTCCGCGAAGTTCCTCGGGATCCTCCACCGGGTGCGGGAGCGGATGCCGCACGCGGCAATCTCCACCGACATCATCGTCGGGTTCCCCGGCGAGACGGAAGAGGATTTCCAGGCCACGCTCGACGTCGTCGAGAAGTCCCGGTTCGCGACCGCCTTCACCTTCCAGTACTCGAAGCGCCCGGGCACTCCCGCAGCGGAGCTGGCAGACCAGGTGCCGAAGCACGTTGTGCAGGAGCGCTACGAGCGGCTGACGGCGCTCCAGGACCGCATCAGCGAGGAAGAAAACGCGGTGCAGGTGGGCCGGCAGGTCGAAGTCCTGGTCACCGCGCACCAGGGAAGGAAGAGCGCCGAGACCCACCGGCTGTCGGGGCGCTCCAGGGATCAGAGGCTCGTCCACTTCTCAGTGCCCGACGGCGGGCAGAGGCCGCGGCCCGGGGACCTTGTCACCGTCACCGTGAGCCGTGCCGCGCCGTTCCACCTCATCGCCGACCCCGCATCGCTGCTGGAATACAGCGTGCGCCCGTCCCGTGCCGGGGAGGCGTGGGACCGTTCGCAGGCGGACTCCTGCGGCGCGCCCTCCTCCGGCGCCGGTGGATCCGGGACCCGCGGTATCCCGCTCGGCATGCCGTCGCTTCCGATCCGCGGGCTGGCCGGCTGACCGCCGGAAAATGCGGGTGTCAGTAAGGAGCTTTGTGCCGGGGGCAGATCAGCTGCCGCAGGAGGATCACATGCCTGACGCAGATCGCACGACTCCCGAGGCACCGGTGATCGCCGTCGTGGGTCCCACAGGTTCCGGAAAGTCGGACCTCGCCGTTCGGCTGGCGCTGGAGCTTGACGGGGAAATCATCAATGCCGATGCCATGCAGTTCTACCGCGGTATGGATATCGGTACCGCGAAGCTTTCCACCACCGAGCGGCGGGGCGTCCGCCATCATCTTCTTGACACCCTTTCCGTCCGTGAGGAAGCCAGCGTCGCTGCTTTTCAGCAGGCCGCACGGGCTGCCATCGATGGGATCCGGAAGCGTGGCAAGGCGCCGATCCTCACCGGTGGGTCGGGGCTGTATGTGCGGGCTGTTCTCGACCAGCTCGAGTTTCCCGGTACTGACGCTGGAGTACGGCAGCGCCTTGAGGAAGAACTCGAAAAGAGGGGATCCTCGGCGTTGCGGGAGCGCCTGGCAGCAGTCGATCCGGTGTCAGCCGCCAGGGTCACCGATAACCGGCGGCTCGTCCGTGCCCTTGAAGTATCAGAAATCACCGGGCGTCCGTTCAGTTCCTTCATGCCCGAGCGTCGGTACCACCAGCCCGCCCTTCAGGTGGGACTGGGGGTGGACAGGGATAGACTGCGGCTTCGCCTTGGACAGCGGGTCCACGCGATGGTGGCCGCCGGCTTGCGCTCCGAGGTGGAGCAGTTGGCCGGCCAGGGACTGAAGGAGGGCAGGACGGCGTCCCGGGCGCTGGGCTATGCTCAGTTTCTGAAGGTTCTCGACGGTTCCCTGTCCGAAGACGCCGCCGTGGACGAGACGATTGCTGCCACCCGGCGCTTCGCCAAGCGTCAGCTAACCTGGTTCCGTGGAGACCCGCGCGTGGACTGGCTGGATGGCGAGGACCCTCGCCTGCTTGAGAAATGTTTGAGCCTTCTACCCGACGGGCTGCCCGCCTGGAAAAATACGGACCAACGAGCTTCAACCCAGGAGGGTGAGCGTGCCAGCCCAGACGCCCCAAAAGCA
Source organism: Arthrobacter sp. Br18 (assembly GCF_000520555.1). Taxonomy (GTDB): domain Bacteria; phylum Actinomycetota; class Actinomycetes; order Actinomycetales; family Micrococcaceae; genus Arthrobacter_D. Next base: position 39,270 of record NZ_KI914861.1, read on the forward strand.
ACCTAATCTGCTCGCAGGAATTCCCTTCGTCAAGGGCCACGGAACGGGCAATGACTTTCTCCTGATCCTTGATCCGAGCGGGCAGATCGATCTGGACAGCAGGAGTGTTGCAGCCGCCTGTGACCGGCACCGTGGCGTCGGAGCAGACGGACTGATCCGCGCGGTGCGCTCGGAGCATGTTCCCGAAGGCAGGGCGCTGCTGCAGGGTTTCCCGGACGCCGAATGGTTCATGGACTACTGGAACGGCGACGGCTCGAGTTCCGAGATGTGCGGCAACGGTGTGCGGGTGTTCGTTCATTTCCTGGCAGAGAAGGGGCTGGTTTCCCTGGAGGCTGGAGCAACCGTTGCCGTCGCAACGCGTGGCGGGGTGAAAAGAGTGGCCGCGTCCCCGGACGGGTACTCCGTGGACATGGGGCCCTGGGAGTTCATCCACCCGGACAGCGCCATCGCCCGGGGGACTGACTCGCTCGTCGAGGTGCAGGGACTGGATGTGGCGCGGCCCGCCCTGTCCGTCAGCATGGGCAACCCGCACACGGTCGTCGCCCTGGCGAGCCCGGAGGAACTGGCAGCAGCAGGCCTGCATGCGGCCCCGCTCGTGACACCCACTCCGCCGCAGGGGACGAATGTCGAACTGGTCGTGCCCCATGATCCGCTGGTCGAGGACGGAGTAGGCGTGGTCACCATGCGTGTCCACGAGCGGGGCGTGGGGGAGACCCAGTCCTGCGGCACAGGAGCCTGCGCGGCAGCCGCCGCCATCCGGTACTGGGCGGGGGACTCGGCGCCGTCCCGCTGGGCGGTGGGCGTCCCCGGCGGTGCTGTCGGGGTGGTGTTCCATGCAGGGGTGGACGGGCGGGAGCACGTCGAACTGAGCGGACCGGCCGAGCTGGTGGCGGAGGGCGTGCTGTTTCCGGCGTCGTTCCCCGCCGGCCCGTAGCGGGCGCCTCCCGCCCGGAACTTCAGGAGCATTGGAGCGTCTTCTGCCGTACTTCCTGTGGAAGCAGTAATAATGAATCCATGGTCTCTCTCCTGCACGCCTGTCTCTCGAAGCGCGCGCCCGACACGATCCGCCAGTTCGATGTTTGAGGGGGATTCCAAGAGGCCCTTGCTGGAACGCCTGAGTCCAAGAACCCGGATGGGGCTGAGTCAGTTCCCGCTGACGATGATCCTGGTGTGCCTGGCACTGGCCGCACCCGCCGCTTGGCCGGGACTTCTGGGCGAGGGTCTGTTTCAGGCGGCACTGCTGATCCACGCCCTGCTCTTCCTTCTGTGCTGGATCGTCCCCTGGGAGCGGCTTCCTCCGGTCGCCACGCTGAGCATTCCCCTGGGCGATATGGTCGCCATTGTCCTCTCGCGGAACGGCGCACTCGATTACCTGCCCGGACTCGGCATCCTGCTGATCTTCCCGGTGATCTGGCTGGCTGCCTCCGGCCGGTTCCCGACCTCCACAGTGCTGGCCAGTTTCCTGGTTCCCCTGGGGATGGGCCTGGTTCCCCTGCTGCGCGCACCTGCGGAAGCCACCGCGACCCAACTGACCTCGACCGTGCTGCTGGCGCTCATGCTGCTGGCGGTGGCGTCGGCGGTGCGCTTCGTGACAGCCACCATGGCCCTCCAGCAGCGGAAGCTGGAACGGAAAGACACCGACCTACGGAGACTGCTTGAATCGAGCGAGAGACGGGAGAGCCTTCTCAAGACCATCCTGGACACCATCGATGTCGGCGTTTCCGCCGTGGATACCACCGGATCCGTCACCCTGCGCAACCACCAGCAGGAGATTTTCGATCGCACCGGCGTCAGCGGGGACCACCTGGCTGTGGACGGGCCCGGCGCGCCGCTGTACGGGCAGGACCGGAAGACCCGGTTGCCGGCGGACAAGGTGCCGGTGGTTCGGGCCACCAAAGGGGAAACGTTCGCTGACTACCTGGTGTGGATCGGCGACGGCGCCGGCGCGCGTGCGCTGTCGACGGCTGCCCGGGCTGTCAACGACGAGGCCGGCGACTTCGCAGGGGCAGTCGTCGCTTCCAACGACGTCACCAGCCTGGTCGAGGCAATCACGGCCAAGGACGAGGTGATCGCTACGGTGTCCCATGAACTCCGGACCCCACTGACGTCCGTTCTGGGGAACCTCGAATTCGCGTTGAGCGAGAAAGATCCGGAAGTGAGCGCCCACTATGTCGAGATTGCGCACCGGAATGCCGAGCGTCTCATGGAGTTGGTCGCTGACCTGCTGCTGTCGAGCTCGGCGGCGATGACGGTTCATCCGCGCGAGACGGATATCGCCGGTCTGATCGATTCGGTCGTCGGTTCCGTGGCTCCGCAAGCGGCTGCGGCAGGCATCGAGATCAAGACCGACGTCCCTGCGCCTCTCTGGACGCATACCGATCCACTGCGGATGAGCCAGGTATTGGACAATCTCCTCTCCAACGCGATCAAGTACACATCAACGGGAGGCATGGTCGCTGTGCGGGCACGCACCGAAGGCGGGCAGCTCAGGCTGGACGTCCGCGACACCGGCGTGGGAATGTCGCCTCCGGATGCGGCGCGGGTTTTCGATAGGTTCTTCCGCACCAGTTCGGCGCGGACCTCGGCCATTCCCGGCACGGGACTCGGCTTATCCATCGCGAAAGCCATTGTCGAGGGACACCACGGCAGAATCTCCTGCGTCAGTGCACCAGGGAAAGGCTCGACATTCAGCGTCAGTCTCCCCCACATCGCTTCCTGAGGATCCGCAGGGGTTCTGCCCTCGCCAACACCGCATCAGGCACAAAGCGCAAGGTTTACGCAGGTTGCGTAAAAGTGCCGGTTTCCCGAGGGGAATGCACGTAGCATTTGGGAGTGTCCTCCCCATACTTTCCCTCAGCTGACGACGGGCCTGCTGTCCGCGCAAACGCCGGTAGCGAGCCGGGCCCCTCCGCCCCGTTCGCACTGTGCATCGGGAACGAGCCGTTGGTGGACCGGAGGGTGCTGAGTAATCTGGAGGAGGACTTCGACAGCCCGACGACGGTTCATGCGTTCGCCCGCGATTTCGCGCAGTCATGGGATGGGAAATATCAGCGGCTGGCGAGCTCTGTCCAGCAGCGCGACCAGGCTCGGGCGATGGAGGCTGCGCTGAGTGTGAAGGTAACCTCCACCATGGTCGGAGCCGCGCGGCTCGCCTTCCTGGCTACCCGGTTCGAGCAGCTCATCGAGAATAACGACATGGATGCCGCGGCGGGAACCCTCGCCTGCGTGGCAACGTGCGGGTCCGACACCACCACAGAACTTTTCCGGACCTATATTCCCCGGGAAGGGTAGATAGTACCCCTCCCGTTATTCCGCTGCGGGCTGCTGCTGGGACAGGGGAATAAGCCGGTACCCAATTCCCCTGACCGTGGTGATCAGATCGGAATTACGGGCGCTCGTCGAAAGCTTGCGACGCAGGTTCCCGGTGTGAACTTCGATCGCGCGTTGGTCCGCGTCGCTGACGTAGGAATACCCCCGATATTCCTCGCCACGGACAACCCCGACGAGCGCTGATCTTGTCCGGACGGCTCCATTACTGCGCAGGAGGTCATCCAGCAGATCGAATTCACTCCTGGTCAGAAGCAGTTCTTCGTCGGAGAGTCGTACCGTCTGGGCTTCCTTGTCGAGGGTCAATTCGCCGTGCCTGAGCGTCATTGCACCCCTCGAGGCAGGGGCAGGGGCAGCGGCAGGGGCGGAGGGAGTGGGGCCCGGCGTGGTCGGTGTCTGTCGCGGACGCGTTGCCCCAGGGCGCGGACGACGCTGCAGCGCATCAATTCTCGCTCGCAGTTCCCGCGGACGGAACGGCTTGACCAGGTAATCGTCGGCTCCGGCCTGCAAAGCGGTGAGGGTATCCCGTTCATCCGCCCGGGCACTGAGCATGATGACGTAGCAGTCGCTGATACTGCGGATTCGCCGAAGCACCTCGTACCCGTCGATGTCGGGTAGCCCCACATCCAGTGTGACCACGGTCGGCGGGTGCCGGCGCACTACTTCCATGCCGTCGCGTCCCGTTGCCGCGGAGTCGACGTCGAACCCGGCCTGCCGCAGCACAGCGATCACGAGGTTTCGGATGTCGGCGTCATCCTCGATGACAACGGCCGACCCCTGCTCGGGGTCCAGCTTCCACGGTTCGCTGTTCGTGCTCATGCCTCCGCGGTACTCACTCCCTGGCGAGGATCCGATACGCTGGCGTCGACTGCCCGTAGCCCGGCAACACCAGTGCCGACCAGAGTGCCGGCCAGAGTGCTGTGGAAGGCTGCAGTTACCGGCGCTTGTGATAACCAGGTGTGAGGCATGGCTGAGACCCTTGCTGTTCGGTAGCCCGGCGGACCGCGTGGGTCCCGTGGCTTCGCGTCCCGGATTTGCACCCGGTTTGCCCTGATGAACGGGCTGGCGCCCATTCATGTTCACGGACTTTATCAGGGAAGCGCAGCAGCGGCCACCGGTTTGAATGCGGCAGTTCGGCGATCGGGCGCCGGAGGATTCCCGTCCGGGTGGGGAATCGATAATAGGCGCGGTTAGTTGGAGGACATTCGCCCCGTGGAATCGTGGAATTGTCCTCCGGCGCCCGCATGAACGTTCTGGTCGTTCCTGGCGGTAATTCCGCCGAATTCCAGGGGTGCTGTGGCTACATCTTTCCGTCGGCCGGACCACCGGACCGCTTCACATGAAGAATGCGGAACGATTTCGACGTGTCTGCCCGTCGCACTGCAAAGTCCTCCGACAGGGACTCCATTAGCCATCGCTGGAGCGAGTCGGCGCCAAGGTTCTTCTGCACCACCAGCCAGGCAT
>NZ_KI914862.1:0-5322 GCF_000520555.1 Arthrobacter sp. Br18
CGACATTCCTGGAGACACCGAAAAGCGGCCACGAAAATGGGTGGACGGGAGAAGGGAACCGGTGGACTGGACGGGGGTGGGGTGGACGGCGGAAGGGAAGCAGCTGGACGGGACTGGACTAAACGGGACGGGACGGGATAAGGGAAGCAGCTGGACTGGACTAGACGGGACGGCAGCAGGGAAGCGGCTGGCGAAACGGACGGGAGCCAGAAACCCACTGGCCACCGCGGCCGATACACAGCGGCAGAGCCGCGACCGGTGTCCTCGACGGTCACCTATGCCGGTGATCAGCTTCTATCGGCTGTCACATCCGCCGTTTCCGGAGCTGGTGCGTCGCAAAAGGGTGCGAGCCGCTTCGACATCACGTCGATGGCCTGAGGGTTTTCGTCCACGCAGACGAACTTTCGGCCGAGCTTCCCAGCTACAGCTCCCAACGTTCCGGATCCCGCGAAGAAATCGAGCACCCAGTCGCCCTCGCGGCTGCTCGCGGCAACGGCCCGTCGGAGCAGCCCCTCCGGCTTCTGCGTGGGATAGCCAGTTTTTTCGCGCCCGGTCGGTGACACGATGGTGTGCCACCAGACGTCCGTCGGAAGCTTCCCGAGTGCCACCTTCTCAGGAGTGACGAGCCCAGGCGCCATGTATGGCTCCCGGTCCACTTCGGCGCTGTCGAAGTAGTAGCGCGACGGGTTCTTGACGTACACGAGGATGTTGTCGTGCTTGGCCGGCCACTTCCGTTTGGATCGGGCCCCGTAGTCGTAGGCCCAGATGATTTCGTTGAGGAAGCATTCGCGGCCGAACAGGGCATCGAGCATGACCTTGGCATAGTGCACCTCGCGGTAGTCGAGGTGCAGGTACAGGGTGCCGTCGTCCGTGAGGAGGCGCCACGCTTCGGTCAGACGCGGCGCCAGGAAGTCCCAGTAGTCCTCGAAGGCGTCGTCGTAGCTAGCCAACATGCCCTTGACCGTGGAATAGCTCATGCCCTTGAAACCCACGCGGTCACCGGCGCCGGCGGCGCTGCGAACCATGGTGGTCTGCTGCCGACGCTGGGCCCGCCCCGTGTTGAAGGGCGGGTCCACGTAGATCATCGTGAACGATTCGTCCGGCAGGGTGGCCAGATACAGGGCATTGTCGGCGTGGACCACGAGATTGCTGCCGCCCGGAGTCCACACAGGAACACTCATGGAGTCCTAGTCCTCGGCGCCACCGGCCGGCTTTGCGACGACCTCACCGTTCCGGCGGCGCGTGCGGCTCCGGCGCGGACGGTCTGCCGCCGGAGTCCCGGATCCTGCGTCGGCGGACGCGTCCGGAGCAGGACGGCGACGGCGGCTGCCGGCTCCGTCGACCTGGCTGTGGCTGTCGCGGGTCCCGGCGTCCGGCCCGGTGCTGCCGGCACTCTGGCTGTCGGACCGGCCTCCGCGGCTGTTCCGACCTCCGCTCGAGCGGCCGCCCTGGCCGCCTCGTGTACCAGAGCCGGCGCCGGCGCTGCGTCCCCGCCCGGCGTCGTCCGAGCCGCCGCGGTTCTTCTTGCCGGTCTCGCCGAGATCCTCGAGGGTTTCCGCGCCGATGCCTGCCAGCTTGCGTGCGTTACGGGGCAGGCGGCCCTTGGTGCCTTCGGGGATGTCGAGCTCCGTGAACAGGTGCGGGGAGGAGGAGTACGTCTCCACCGGTTCCGGAGCATTGAGGCCCAGGGCCTTGTTGATGAGCCCCCAGCGCGGGACGTCGTCCCAGTCCACGAACGTGACTGCTGTACCCTTCTTGCCGGCGCGGCCGGTGCGGCCCACGCGGTGCAGGTAGGCTTTTTCGTCCTCGGGGCACTGATAGTTGATGACGTGCGTGATGTCTTCGACATCGATGCCGCGCGCAGCCACCTCCGTTGCGACGAGAACATCGATCTTGTCGCCGCGGAAAGCACGCAGTGCCTGCTCGCGCGCGCCCTGACCGAGGTCACCGTGGATCGCCCCGGCGGCGAATCCGCGGTCGATGAGCTCCTCGGACAGTTTCGCGGCAGTGCGCTTGGTCTTGCAGAAGATGATGGTGCGGCCGCGGTTCCTCGACTGCAGGATCCGCGCGACAACCTCGGCTTTGTCCAGGTTGTGGGCGCGGTAGATCACCTGGCGGATGTCTTTCTTGGTGATGCCCTCATCCTCGGGATCCGCGGCACGGATGTGGGTGGGCTGCGTCATGTAGCGCCGGGCCATGGCAATCACCGGGCCGGGCATGGTGGCGGAGAACAGCAGGGTCTGCCGGACCGGGGGAGTAGCTGCGATCAGGGTTTCGACGTCGGGCAGGAATCCCAGGTCAAGCATCTCGTCGGCCTCGTCGAGGACCACGATCTTGACGTTCTTGAGGACGAGGAGCTTCTGCCGGTACAGATCGATCAGGCGGCCAGGAGTGCCGACCACGATCTCGACGCCGCGCTGCAGGGCCTCGATCTGCGGCTCGTAGGCACGGCCGCCATAGATGGTGACGATCCGTGCGTTGCGTTTCTTGGCCGCCGTCGTGAGGTCACCGGCCACCTGGACGGCGAGTTCACGGGTTGGTACGACGACGAGCGCCTGAGGAGCTCCGGGAACAGGGAGTTTTTCGTATCCCTCGTCATCGGGGCCGACCACACGCTGGATGGCGGGGATGCCGAACCCGAGCGTCTTGCCGGTACCGGTCTTGGCCTGGCCGATGATGTCGTGTCCGCCGAGGGCAATGGACAGTGTCATCGCCTGGATGGGGAAGGGGTGGATGATGCCGGCATCGGCCAGCGATTCGACGATGTCGGCTCGCACCTTGAAGTCCGCGAACGTCTCGGGAACCTCGGCATGCGGCTCTTCGGTGGTGACGAGCGTCGTCTCGACGTCGATGGCGTCGTCGCTGTTATCGGCCTTCAGGTGGTGCGGCAGGGCGTCGGTCGTGTTCTCAGTGTTCAATTAAGTACCGTTCATTTAGGCAAGGCGGCCGCCGAGGCTCAACGGGTGGCTGGGGAGAAATCCAGCTCGGAGCACATCGGAGGCGCAAAGCGTCCTGTGGAAGCCGATCGCGGGCTTGCAACTGCGTGCGGACTGAAACCTGGAGTCCAGCGCGTTCAGCGCGGAAAACTCGGGATCGAGTAGGTACTGCGGGTCATCGGAATTGTCGATGACGACCGGGCATCCATTACTACCCCTCAAGTCTACCCCGCCCGCGCTGGGCTTTCGGCATCGGCGTCGCCGGAGTGGCGGGCAGGGCGGCCAGCGGCGGGACGCATCTCGAAGCGCACCCGGCGGTGCTCGACGTCGGCCTCCACCAGCGTGACCCGCACGGTTGCACCGGCGACGAGTTCGCCGTCGCACGGGGCTTCGACAGGCGGATCGAAAAGCTGCACGGTCCCCGACGGCCGCTGCTTCGGTTCGGACCCGTTGCTCCGGGGGGAGCCCTGAAGGACAACCGCCTCGAACTCCTCGCCCACGCGGCTGCTCAACACGGCGGCCCGCACTGCCTCCAGGGCGCCGGACTCCATCCGGGAGGCTGTCTGGTTCGAGGCGTTCATCAGACCGTTCAACGTCGGCAGCGCATCGCGGACCCAATGCGGTACTTCCCTGCCCCCACTGAGCGCCTCGCAGATGACCAGGACGAAGCGGTCGACCAACCGGCGCAGCGGTGCTGTCGTGTGGGCGTAGGGCGCCGCGATGGCGGACTGCTCGATGTCGTCGGGAACCTCGCCGTCGAACGCCGTATACTCCGCGCCGCGGAACAGGAACGCGGCGGCGTGCATCAGTGCGAGCTGCCGGGGCGACGCCGTGTCGAGTGTGCGAAGGAACGCCCCGTAGGACAGCTCCTTCGGCCACGGCGTTCCCAGGATGCGTGCCTGGTGACGGAACCTGGCAAGTGCAGCGTCGTCGGGGCCCGGCATGGTCCGCAGGATACCGATTCCTCCGTCGATCATCATCCGGCCGGCGGCCATGCCGGTCATCAGGGAGATCTGCGCGTTCCAGTCCTCGGAGGCCAGGGACGGCTCGGTCTGGATCGCGAATTGCCGGCCGTCGTGGAAGATTTCCTGGCGCGGCAGGTTGAGGCTCGACCCCCCGCGCCGTATCTCCTGCTCCACGCGTTTGGTTCCGATCTCGCGGAGCAGGGAAAGAATCCCGGGAAGTCCGGGGAAGCCGTGAGGTGCGGTTCCCTGCAGGATATCTTCGACCTGCTGGTAGGTGAGCTGGATCCTGCTGCGCATCCTGGCCCGCCGCACCGTCACCGAGTCGACCGACGCATCGGAGGCGAGCGCGAATTCCCAGACGAACGCCGGGCGCTCGACTCCCGGGAGCAGGCTCGCGGCTGCGTCGGAGATGCACGCCGGATAGAGGAGCGCCCGGCCGTCGGGTGCGTAGACCGTCTGCCCCCTGCGGCGTGATTCGGCATCCCCTGCACCGCCCGGCTCGACGAACCCGGGAACGTCGGCGATCGCGTACCACACACGGTAGCCGGATCCACGGCGTTCCATGAAGAGGGCCTGGTCGAGATCGGTCGATTCGGGCGGATCGATAGTGAGGAACGTGAGGTGGGTGAGATCTTCCTGTGGGGACACGTGCGCTTCGATCGACTGCTCCGCCTCGGCAAGGACATCCGCGGGGAAGCTGTCGACGATGCCGAGCTCCTCCCGGAGTGCAGAGAGGGCTGCTGCGAGGAGATCCTGCGACTCCCCGTTCCTGGTATCCAGCTGATTCGATGGCACAAGCTCACCGTAATACACGGAACCGAAGACGGGGCTGAAGTTGCGTACTCTTAGCAGAATGGAAAACCGCCCACCTGACAGTGCCCTGCCGAGTGACGACCCACTGCACCAGGAGCCGGCAGATACCGTGGGAAACACTGCCGACGGAACCTCAGCACCTGCCTTCACCCCGGGCCACAGCGACCCGCGGTACTTCCGCTTCATCGTGGACCTGTTCGGGGTCATCGCGTACGGCGAGCTGTCCGGGTTCGAGCGCCTGTCCTCGGATGCACGGTTCTCGCCGAGTCTCGCGGACCGCGCTGGGCTCGGGCGGCTCGCCGTCCTCGAATTCGAACACTTCGAGATGGTGGGCCGCCATCTCGCCGGCCTGGGCGTCGACGTCGAGGAAGCGATGGCGCCGTTCCAAGCTTCAGTGGACTCGTTCCATGAGCGCACGCGCCCGGGGGATTGGTATGAATCCCTCATGAAGGCGTACGTGATCGACGCCATCTCAGGGGACTTCTACCGGGCGCTCGCGGACCGGCTGGACCCCGCCACCCGCTCACTGATCGGCAGCATCGAATCCGGGGAAGGATCACCACTGCTGTACCGGCGGCTCAAGGAAGCGCTCGCCGACGACCCGCGCC
>NZ_KI914862.1:5422-10084 GCF_000520555.1 Arthrobacter sp. Br18
TGGGAGAGGCCCTGACCCAGGCGCAGCGCATCGGCATTGAACGCGAATTCCTCGGCGGCCTGCTGTTCGCCGACGCATCGGACCATGCAGAGCACACCACGGCACTGTTCTCGCTGCTTACCCGCAACCATTCCCGTCGGATGGGCGCACTCGGCCTCACCGCCTGACCCGCGCCTGGCCTCGCGGCTGGCCCTGTGGGGCAGGCGGCTCGTGGGAGAGGCCCTGACCCAGGCGCAGCGCATCGGCATTGAACGCGAATTCCTCGGCGGCCTGCTGTTCGCCGACGCATCGGACCATGCAGAGCACACCACGGCACTGTTCTCGCTGCTTACCCGCAACCATTCCCGTCGGATGGGCGCACTCGGCCTCACCGCCTGACAGGCGGGCGTGTCGACCCTCTCCCGACCTGCCCTAGAGGGCGCCGAAACCGACCCGCCGCTGCTCCTCTGCGCCGATTTCAACATAGCCGAGGACCGACGCCGGAACGATGACCTGGCGACCCTTGCTGTCGGTCAGCCGGAGCTCCGTGCCGCCCGTGATGGCCTTCGACGCGATCTCGGCGATTGCCTCCGCCGTTTCCGAGGATTCCAGGACAATTTCCCGGTTGACGTTCTGGATACCGATCTTTACTTCCACGGCGGGTGCCTCCTGTGTAGTGAACTCGAACCTCTTGGAAACCTACTCTAGATTTCTTTGGGGAAACGACTAATTCCGCGCCAAGCTAAACGGTAGATAAGCTCGCTGGCGGAGTCGATATCGAGGCTGCCGTCCGTCTCAAGCCAATAGCGGGCGCTGACCTGGGCCATCCCTGCAAGGCCCCGCCCCAGCAGGGTGGCTTCGACGAGGGACAACTGGGTGTCTTCCGCAATGATGCCGGCGATCGAGTTGGCGAAATGGGCGTTGAACTCCTCGAGCCTGCTGCTCACGTCGGGGTCGTTGCTGACATCCGATTCGAAGACGAGCCGGTGTGCCTGGCTGTCCTGGGCGATGAACTGGAAGTAGGCGCGCATCGTGGCATGCACCCGCAGTTTGTTGTCCTCCGTGGACCGCATCGCGTCGACCAGCAAGGAGGTCAGTGCTGCGAGGTGGCTTTCGAGCAGCGCCAGGTACAGCTCGCGCTTGCCGGGGAAATGCTGGTACAGGACGGGTTTGCTGACCTTGGCCGCCTCGGCGATATCGTCCATCGCCGCTCCGTGAAACCCGTGCGCCACGAACACCTCGTGCGCTGCGTTCAGCAACTGGCGCCGGCGTTCGTCCCGGGGGAGCCGGAGGGCCTTGCCTCCCGGTGCTGCATCTGCGCCCATGTGCCGCACCCTTTGCTCGCTGCTGTTGTCCGCCCCCAGTTTACCCACGCGGCACCTTCACCGAGGTCCGGGTGGGCCGGAGGATAGCCGAAGGAATAGATTGGGGCATGAGCGTTTTCAGCGCGTCCGAGGACACCGTCATCCTGCCCCCGCTGGTCGAGCCGGCCGGCGAACTTACCCATGAGGAAGCGCTGCGCTATTCGCGACACCTCATCATCCCCGAGTTCGGGATGGTGGCCCAGCGGCGTCTCAAGAACGCCCGGGTGCTGGTGATCGGAGCGGGCGGGCTCGGCTCGCCGGTGCTGCTGTACCTCGCCGCAGCGGGAGTTGGATCGCTCGGAATCGTCGATGACGACGTCGTGGAGCTGTCCAACCTCCAACGCCAGGTGATCCACGGCGTCGGCAACATCGGTGGGACGAAGGCGGAATCCGCCCGGCAGAGCCTTTCGGAGGTGAACCCGCTCGTCGAGGTGCAGCTGTTCCCGGAGCGCCTCACGGCCGGCAATGCGCTGGAGATCTTCGCCGGGTACGACCTCGTAGTGGACGGCACGGACAACTTCGCCACCCGCTACCTCGTCAACGACGCCGCTGCCATTCGCGGTATCCCCTATGTCTGGGGGTCGATCCTTCGGTTCGACGGCCAGGTCAGCGTCTTCTGGGAGAAGCATGGGCCGGGTTACCGCGATCTGTACCCCGAGGCCCCGCCGCCCGGCTCGGTCCCCTCATGCGCCGAAGGTGGTGTGCTGGGAGTGTTGTGCGCCCAGATCGGGTCGGTGATGGCCAACGAGGTCATCAAGCTCATCACGGGAATCGGCAGGACGCTGCTGGGCCGGGTGCTGGTGTTCGATGCACTCGACATGTCGTGGCGTGAGGTTCGCGTGCGGCGGGACCCGCGGGCCCTGCCCACCACCGAACTGGTGGACTATGACGCGTTTTGCGGGCTGCTGGCGGCGGACGGAACGGCAGAGCCGGTATCAACCGTGACGGTGGACGAGCTCGCCGTGCTGCTCGGGCAGCGGGCGGCCGGGGGAACGAACTTCAGCCTGCTCGACGTGCGGGAGCCGGGTGAGTACGACGTCGTGAGAATCGAGGGTGCCGAGCTGGTTCCGAAGGACCGCATCCTCGGGGGAGAGTATTCTCCGGCAGCGGACAGGCCGGTGTATGTGCACTGCAAGGCCGGCAGCCGTTCGGTCGACGTGGTCCGGTACCTCGCGCAGCACGGCTACGAGCGGGTGTATTCGGTGGAGGGAGGCATCGTGGAATGGGTGCACCGGATTGAACCGCACAAGCCCGTGTACTGAGCCGGCGTGTACTGAGCCACCTGGTCGCACAGCAACGAAACGGTGCACCACCACGGCATACCACCACGGCATACCAGCACGGCGTACCAAAACGGCCGAGGCAAGGCTGCCGCATCATACTGCCGCACCACGACGGCCGCCCGGAATCTGTACCGCTACGCGGATTCCGCCGCGGGCGGCGAATGGTCGACGGGGCACCGGGCTGCGTTGGGCTCCGGAGCCTCATCGATCGCGGCGAACGACGACTCTGCGCCTGTTGCGTCGGGTCGTGCCGGAGAAGTGACCGGCGGGGCGACGTCGATCCCGTAGAGCGCCTCGAGCCCGGCAAGGTAGTCGCCGGAGCGGCCCTCGGCGGCCAGTTCGCGGGCACGGACCGTGGGAACGTGGAGCAACTGCCGCACCATGCGACGAAGGGCGAACTCCACCTCTTCGGCTGCTGCCGTACAGCCGTGCTGGGCCCGGACCCGTTCCATCTCCGAATCGAGCGCCTGCTGGGTATGCTTCCGGAGCGCGACGATAGCGGTATTCATGGCCCGGCTGTTCTGCTGTTCCTCGAAGCTGCGGGCGGCATCCCTCACGAGGCGTCCAGCCTCCTGAAGGGCGTCGGCCTGCTCCTCCGGAGCGGCGAGGCGGACCGACTCGAGGGTGATGAGCTCCACGTCAGCCAGATTGGCCACACCGGGGTCGAAGTCATGACTCAGGGCGAGGTCGATGACCACGAGCGACTGAGCCGCGCCGCGCCGCACCCGCTCGAGGTCGGCCTCTTCGATCCGCGCGTCGCTTCCGCTGCAGCCGATGACGATGTCGGCCTGCCGCAGGGCGGCCTGCAGTTCCCCGGCGGAGAGCGCGGTGCCGCCACGCGTGGAGACGAAGGTTTCAGCGCGCCCCGATGAGGAGAAGACCGAGACGCTGCTGCATCTCTTCTCCTTCAGCAGTGCCATCGTGGCACCGGCGTAGGCACCCGTTCCGAAGAGCACGACCGACTTGCCGGACCAGTCGGCGTCCCCGGAGACGTCCCCGGCAAGCTCGAGGGCCACCGAGACGATCGAGCGCCCCTGGCTGCCGAGGACCGTCTGCGCGCCGACGTCCTTCGCAGTGCGTGAGGCGGCCTGGAACAGGCGGATCAGACCGGTGCTGGCGGTGCCGGTTGCCTGGGCCTCGATCAGTGCGCGGCGGACCTGTCCGGCGATTTCCCGCTCACCGACAACGGCGGAGTCGAGGCCGGCGCTGACGGCGAAGAGGTGCTGGGCAACCGCCTCGCCGGTGTTGGTGACGAAGGAGGAGGACACCGAGGCGGCGGGAATGCCGGAGTAGTCACTGATGGTGGACACGATGGCCGAGCGTGCGGCTTCGACGTCCTCTTCGGACGGAGCCTCGCTGTAGATCTCGAAACGGTTGCAGGTTGCAAGCACGACGGTGCCCGACACCGTCCGTCCGTCGGCGAGCACGGTGGAGAGAACCTGGGGCGCCCCGACGCTGAGCCGGGCGACGGTTTCCAGGTCCACGTTCGAGTGCGTCGCAACAAGGGATAGTAGAACCACAACTCTCCAAGCATAACGAGCGGCGGTTCGCCAGCAGTAATAGGTATGCCTTACCCGTTGCTTGTCCCTCGTGGAATTCCGCGGAGAATGCGGGTGCAAGGCGCACGTGAGATTGGACACCAGTGCGCGGAATGGGGGCCTGGGGTTAACCATCGACGGCGATCAACGGCAGAATCGGGGTATGAGTCTTGGAGCAGCACACCCGCTGATGGATGGCCGCACGGCCGAATCAGCCCTCATCTCCGCCTACCGGGGGCTTCCGCCACGCCGCCGCCCGGTGTGGTTCATGCGTCAGGCCGGGCGGTCCCTGCCCGAGTACCGGGCCCTGCGCGAGGGCACCAACATGCTCGAATCGTGCCTGGACCCTGGAATGGCGTCCGAGATCACCCTCCAGCCGGTGCGCCGGCACGACGTCGATGCCGCCATCTTCTTCTCCGACATCGTCATTCCGCTCAAGCTGGCGGGCGTCGACGTCGACATCGTGCCCGGCGTCGGGCCGGTGCTGGGCTCGCCCAT
>NZ_KI914862.1:10184-24199 GCF_000520555.1 Arthrobacter sp. Br18
TGGCGGCCCTGCCGGTACTCACCGACGCCGCCCTGGATCCGATCCGGCAGGCTGTCGCCCTCACCGTCGCACAGCTGGGGTCGACGCCGCTGATCGGCTTCGCTGGTGCGCCGTTCACCCTCGCGGCCTACATGGTGGAGGGCAAGCCGTCCCGCGACCACCTGGGCCCCCGCACCATGATGCACGCCGATCCGGATACCTGGCGGGCCCTGACCGAGTGGGCGGCCGACGCGTCGGGCCGGTTCCTTCGGGCGCAACTGGAGGCCGGCGCATCAGCCGCGCAGCTCTTCGATTCCTGGGCGGGATCACTCGGACTGCAGGACTACGTGCACCACGTCGCCCCGGCCTCCGCCCGCGCCCTGGACCACGTCCGCGGGCTCGGGGCTCCGCTGATCCATTTCGGCACGGGCACCTCCGAGCTGCTTGTTGCCATGTACGACGTCGGGGTGGACGTGGTCGGGGTGGATTACCGGCTTCCGCTGGCCGAGGCCAACCGGCGGCTCGGCGGGAAGGTTCCGCTGCAGGGCAACATCGACCCGGCACTGCTCCGCGCTCCCTGGGAGGTACTGGAAAGGCATGTGCTGGAGGTGCTTGCGTCGGGTTCCGCGGCGCCCGGGCATGTGGTCAACCTGGGCCACGGGGTGCCGCCGGAAACCGACCCGGAGGTCCTCACGCGCGTGGTCGAACTGATCCATTCGGTGGACCCCTCGGCATGAGCGGAACCGGCAGTCCCGGCGCCGGAGGCGGGCCCGCAACCGGGCCGGCTTCCGGAAGGCCAGGAACCCGTCCGCCGACCGTCGTCGTCGTGGGCGGGGGTATGGCCGGGCTCGTGGCAGCAAGGACCCTGACCCAGCGGGGGATCCCCGTGACGGTTCTCGAAAAGGGATCGCGTTTCGGCGGCAGCGTCGATTCGCGGGAGCTCGGCGGGTTCCGGCTCGACAGCGGCGCCGAATCCTTCTCCACCCGTTCCGCCACGGTTCCGGGACTTGCCGCCGACCTCGGCCTCGGGAACCTGCTGGTGATCCCTGAAGCCGCAGGCGCATGGGTCCAGCTTCCGGGAAAGGACCTGCAGCGCAGTGCGCAGCCCCTACCCAGTTCCGGAGTACTGGGCATTCCAGCGGATCCCACCGACGCGGGGACGGCGATGGCCATCGGTCGGGCGGGCGTACTTCGCGCATCCCTGGATCGTGTGCTGCCCATCGGAGCCCTCGCCACCCGGCCCGGCGTCAGCCTCGGCGAGCTCGTCCGGGCCCGGATGGGCGAGGACGTGCTGGACCGCCTCGTCGCCCCGGTAGCCGGGGGTGTGTTCTCGGCGGACCCTGACACGCTCGATGTCGACGCGGTGGCGCCCGGGCTGCGTGCAGCCATGGCCCGGCTGGGCTCCCTCGGCGCCGCTGCGGGCTCGCTGAGGGCAGCAGCTCCCGCCGGATCGGCGGTCGGAGGGCTCCGCGGCGGCATGGCGCAGTTGCGGGACGCACTCGTGGACGAGTTGACGGCCGCTGGTGTGGACCTGCGACGCGGTGAGACAGTTCGCGGGATCCATCGATCGGGAGATACATGGCTGGTCTCCACCGAGCACTCGACACTTGAGCGCAGGCTGCCCGCCCGCGCCGTCCTCGTGGCTACCGAGGGTCCGGTCGCCGTCGACCTCCTGACCCGCGTCCTCCCGCAACTGGCAGCCGAGCGCCCGCCCCCGGTGTCGGGGGTTGCCCTCGTCACGCTCGTGGTCACGGCGCCCGGTCTTGATGCCTCCCCTCGCGGCACGGGGGTGCTGGTGGCTCGGGGCGTCCAGGGAGTGTCGGCCAAGGCGCTGACGCACTCCACTGCCAAGTGGGCATGGCTGCGGAAGCAGGCAGGGGCGGGTGTGCACGTCCTCCGGCTGTCCTATGGGCGGGTGGGCGACACCGCGGGCGGCGCCGGGCCCTCGACCGCGAACGACGCGCTGTTCGGCGCCGCCGTCGCCGATGCCTCCGCGCTGCTCGGTGTGCGCATTGATGCCGCGGATGTGCTCGACTGGGATGTGGTGCGCTGGGCGGGAGCACTGCCGCACGCCGCAGTGGGACACCGGGACCGGGTCGCTCGGATACGGGCCGCCGCGGCGGCCGCCGGACCCCTTGAGATCTCCGGCGCGTGGCTTGCCGGCACAGGGCTCGTTGCGGTGATCGACGACGCGCGGACGCGCGCCACTGCGCTCGCCGACACGCTCGACGTCGAGCGGTAGGACCGCTGCCGTGTGACGTTGCTTACTTCTACGGGTTGTAGAAGAATAGAATTTCGAATTGCTCCGGCGCAAAGGCAGACTAGTACCATGAGTGAGCTAATCGGTACGAACGCTTCCCCCGACCCCTCGACCGAGCCCGCGGGCGGTGTTTCGCCGGAAGCTGCCGCCGACGCCGGAGGGGAACTGTTCTTCACGCTCTGGACCGTCTTTCGGCGCGGCGGAGCGACCGCCTCAGCGGACAGCCTCGAGGACGTGCTGGGATCGCTGGAGGGGACCGGCGTCGTCGTCCGTGGTTTTTACGACGTCTCCGCCATGCGGGAGGATGCCGATGTGATGGTCTGGCTCCACGGCCCGCGTGCCGAGGACCTGCAGTCCGCCGTCCGGCGCATCCGCCGCACCGGCACCTTCGCCGGAACCAGCGTCGCCTGGTCCGCCATGGGTGTCCACCGCAGCGCGGAGTTCTCGAAAAGCCACAGCCCGGCGTTCTCCCGGGGCGTCGCTCCTGCCGACTGGGTCTGCGTGTACCCGTTCGTGCGCTCGTACGAGTGGTACATCCTCCCCAGCGAGGAACGCCGGGGGATGCTCTACGACCACGGGATGAAGGGCCGCGAATATCCTCAGGTCCTCTCCAACACCGTGTCCTCCTTCGCACTCGGTGACTGGGAATGGATCCTGGCCCTCGAAGCCCCGGAACTGGTGGACCTCGTCGACCTCATGCGGCATCTGAGGGAAACCGAGGCCCGCCGGCACGTGCGCGAGGAAGTACCCTTCTACACCGGCCGCAGAATTCCTACCAACGAGATCGCAGAGGTGCTCCAGTGACGACACAGGCCTTCAACCCCCTCGACGGGGTGGACGAGACAGGACGGATGGCGCCCAAGGACTACGACGCCGTCGTCCTCGCCTCCTTCGGCGGGCCCGAGGGGCAGGACGACGTCATTCCCTTCCTGCGCAACGTCACGCGCGGCCGCGGCATCGACCTCCCGGTGTACTGGGGCAACCGGAACTGGGCGCCGTTCATCGCCGACACCCTGCAGGAGGCATACGACGCCGGGCACCGACGCGTCCTGGCCGTCACCACCAGCGCCTACTCGTGCTACTCCAGTTGCCGCCAGTACCGCGAGGATCTCGGCATGGCCCTCGTCAAGACGGGGCTCGAGGGCAAACTCGAGGTCGACAAGGTGCGCCAGTACTTCGACCACCCGGGATTCGTGGAGCCTTTCGTCGAGGGAGTCACCGCCGGGCTCGGCACCGTGCGCGCCGCCCTCGAGGCGCGCGGTGAGGCCGGCGCTCCCGTGCACATCATGTTCGCCACCCACTCCATTCCGATGGGCGACGCCGAGGCCGCCGGTCCGCGCGCGTCCGGAGGCGGTCCGGTGCATGAGGAGGGCGCCTACGTGGCCCAGCACCTTGCCACCGCACAGGCCGTGTTGGATCGCGTGCCCGGGGCCGCAGGCGTCGAGTGGTCGCTCGTGTACCAATCGCGGTCGGGTGCTCCGCACATTCCGTGGCTGGAGCCTGACATCAGCGACGCCCTGCGGGAACGCGCCGGAACAGGAACCAGGGGGGTGGTGATCGTGCCGCTCGGGTTCGTCAGCGACCACATGGAAGTTGCCTGGGACCTGGACACCGAGGCACTCGACACCTGCGGTGAGCTCGGGATCGTTGCAGACCGCGTGCCCACTCCGGGTACCCACGAGAAATTCGTGGCGGGCCTGGTCGACCTCATCTCCGAGCGCACCATCGGGAACAACATCGCCGAACGCCCGTCCACCACGGCTCTGGGCCCCTGGTACGACGTCTGCCGTCCCAACTGCTGCGCCAACCGGCGCGGCGAGAAACCCACCATTGCCGCCGTAGATGCGACAGTGGGAACGCCGCTTCCCAACCCCGGGTCCTGATGGCCGGGGCCATCCGTGTCGGAACCCGGGGCAGCACGCTCGCGCTCACCCAGACCACCACCGTCGCCGAGCGGATCGCCGGACTGTCCGGGCGGCAGTACGAACTGGTGCGGGTCCGCACGGAGGGCGATGTCCACAAGGGATCGCTCTCGCAGATCGGCGGCACGGGAGTCTTCGTGGCGGCCCTGCGCGATGCGCTGCTGGAAACCCGCTGCGACGTTGCCGTGCACTCGCTCAAGGACCTCCCGACGCTCCCCGCACCCGGCCTGACCGTTGCGTCGGTGCCGGCGAGGGCCGATGTCCGGGACGCCCTGTGCGCCAGGGACGGACTCACCCTCGCCACGCTGCCCGACGGCGCGACCGTCGGAACCGGTTCGCCGCGCCGCGCCGCGCAGCTCAGGTCCACCCGTCCCGGCCTGCAGGTCATAGACATCCGGGGCAACGTGGATACGCGGCTCGGCCGGGTGGCCGGGCTCGTGGACGGAGCGCCCGGCGACCTCGACGCCGTCGTACTCGCCGCAGCCGGGCTGCTCCGGCTCGGACGCGAAGCGGTGATCACCGAATACATCGACCCTGCCGTCATGCTGCCCGCGCCCGGGCAGGGTGCTCTCGCCGTCGAATGCCGGATCGACGACGCCGACACCTCCCTCCGGGAAGCGCTGGAAGCCTACGACCACGCGCACTCGAGGCTGGCGGTGACGGCGGAGCGCGCCGTCCTGCTCCAGCTCGAAGCGGGCTGCGCTGCCCCGATCGGCGCCCTGGCCTCGGTGGCGGGGGACCGGCTGACCCTTGAAGCAGTGGTGTGCAGCCTCGACGGGCGGCAGATGATCCGCAGGACGCAGTCCACCGTGGCCGCCGACAGCGTCGGCGCGGCCGAGCTCGGCATCGCTCTCGCCGAGGACCTCCTCGCTGCGGGCGCCGCCGACATAGCTCCCCTGCAGGGCTGACGGCGGCGGCCGGAATGGAGCCTGCGCCGCTTCCGCTGGCAGGGGTGGTCGTGGTGTTCCTGCGCAGCCCTGACCGTTCAGCCGCCATGGCCCGCGAGGTGCAGCAGCTCGGGGCTGAACCCTTCGCGATGCCCCTCATCGATTTCGAACAGGTCCCCGGATTCGGGGAAGTGGCAGAGGCGCTGGTCCGCCTGGCGGAGGGCGGATACCAGTGGGTCGTCTTCACCAGCGTCACCGCTGTGGCGTCGGTCCAGCAGCATGCCCTTGCCTCCGGCCGGGAGCTGACGGCGATCCTCGGCAATGGAGTACACATCGCAGCTGTCGGCAACACCACGCGGGAGTATCTGGCGGGGGCATCAGTGGCGGCGCACCTCGTCCCGGAGCTCGACCAGTCCGCGCAGGGTCTGCTCGATGGGATGCCCGCAGGCCCGGGTTCGGTGTTGCTGCCCCAGGCCGATATCGCCGACGCGGCGCTCGCGGAGGGCCTGGCTGCCGCGGGATGGACCGTCGACCGCGTGACCGCATACCGCACGGTCGACTACCCGGCGGCCGCCGGGCGGCGCCTCGTGGTCCCGGTCCCTCCGGACGATGGTCGGGCGTCAGCAACGATCGACCTCCGGCAATTCCGCCGCCTCGCCGGAACGGACGCGACCGTCGCTGTTGTCGTGACCTCACCCAGCAGCGCCCTACGATTTCGTGGGATGCTGGAGAAGGAAGCGTCGCGGGACCCCGGCGTCGCTCCGCTGGTAATCGCGATCGGCCCCAGCACCGCGGCTGCCGCGGCGGGCGCGGGACTTCGCATCGACGCCGTCGCGGCCCTGCCCACGCCCGCGGGAATAGCGGACGCTGCCGTTCGCGCCGTCACGAACAGACGCACAGCACCGAAGAATGGAGTTCTCCCATGAGTTTCCCCCAGCACCGGCCCCGCCGGCTGCGGTCCACCCCCGCCCTGCGGCGGCTCACGGCGGAATACCGGGTGAGTCCCTCAGACCTGATCCTGCCCGCCTTCATCCGCGAGGGCTTGACCGAGCCGTCGCCGATCCTCTCGATGCCGGGGGTTTTCCAGCACAGCACTGAGTCCCTGAAGAGGGCCGCTGCCGTTGCCGTGGAGCGGGGCGTCGGCGGAATCATGCTGTTCGGAATCCCCTCGCACCGGGACGCGACGGGCAGCGCCGGCATCGACCCGGAGGGCGTGCTCAACCGTGCCATTGCCGACGTGCGCTCCGAGGTGGGGGACTCGCTCGTCGTCATGAGTGATGTGTGCCTTGACGAGTTCACCGATCACGGCCACTGCGGGGTGCTGGCGGAGGACGGCAGCGTCGACAATGACACCACCCTGGCGCTCTACGCACGGATGGCCGTGGAGCAGGCGAACGCGGGAGCCCACGTGCTCGGCCCCTCGGGCATGATGGACGGCCAGGTCGCCGTCATCCGGCAGGCGCTCGACGACGCCGGCCACCAGGACACCGTGGTGCTTGCCTACGCCGCGAAGTACGCGTCGGCCTTTTATGGGCCGTTCCGGGAAGCCGTCGACTCCCAGCTGAAGGGCGACCGCCGTACCTACCAGATGGATGCGGCGAACCGCCGGGAGGCGCTGCTCGAGGTGGAACTCGACATCGAGGAGGGTGCCGACATGGTCATGGTGAAGCCTGCCATGAGCTACCTCGATATCCTGGCCGACGTCGCAGCGGTGTCCCGGGTCCCGGTGGCTGCGTACCAGGTGTCGGGGGAGTACGCGATGATCGAGGCCGCCGCGGCGAACGGCTGGATCGATCGGCGCCGCGCCATCGAGGAGTCGGTCCTCAGCATCAAGCGGGCCGGCGCACAGATGATTCTGACCTACTGGGCCCCGGAGCTTGCTCTATGGCTCGGCGACAATTCCAACTGAGGACACCATGGCTACTTCCGAAGAACTGTACGAGCGCGCACGTTCCCTGATGCCGGGCGGGGTGAATTCGCCGGTGCGGGCCTTCGGCTCCGTGGGCGGGACACCGCGGTTCCTGGTGGACGCGCATGGCGCATACGTCACCGACGCCGACGGCACAACCTATGTCGACCTCGTGGGTTCGTGGGGACCGGCGCTGCTGGGCCACTCACATCCCGACGTCATCGCGGCGGTGCACCGCGCCGTGGACCACGGACTGACGTTCGGAGCGTCGACGCCGGCGGAAGCCGACCTCGCGGAAATCGTTCGGAAGCGGGTCTCCGCCGTCGAGCTCCTGCGGATGGTCTCCACCGGCACGGAGGCCACCATGACGGCGGTGCGGCTGGCCCGCGGTTTCACCGGACGCAACCTCATTCTCAAGTTCGCCGGCTGCTACCACGGCCATGTGGACAGCCTCCTGGCGGCCGCCGGTTCCGGCGTCGCGACGCTGGCCCTCCCAGGTTCCGCTGGAGTCACGGAAGCGACGACGGCGGAAACGCTCGTGCTGCCGTACAACGATGTCGCGGCGGTCGAGCAGGCCTTCGCGGAGCACGGACCGCGTATCGCAGCAGTGATCACTGAAGCCGCACCGGCCAATATGGGCGTCGTGACACCGCAGGAGGGCTTCAACGCCTTCCTCTCCCGGATGACGACCGAGCACGGTGCGCTCTTCATCGTGGATGAGGTCATGACGGGCTTCCGGACCTCTCCCGGGGGCTATTGGGGACTGACCGGAGGGGCGGTGGACTCTCCGGATCCGTGGACGCCCGACCTCCTCACCTTCGGGAAGGTGATCGGTGGCGGTGTTCCCGCTGCGGCCCTGGGCGGCCGTGCGGATGTCATGAACTACCTCGCCCCGATCGGTCCCGTGTACCAGGCCGGGACCCTGTCCGGTAACCCGCTGGCCATGGCGGCCGGTGTAGCCACACTCACGGCCGCCACCGACGACGTGTACCGCCATGTGGATGCGCGTTCCCTCGAGCTCTCCTCCGCGCTTTCCGACGAGCTGGGGCGCGCAGGCGTGGATCACTCCATCCAGCGCGCAGGGAGTCTCTTCAGCGTGGCGTTCGGTACGTCGCAGAACGGTGTGCGCAACTACGCGGATGCGCAGGCGCAGGAGGCCTTCCGCTACGGGCCCTTCTTCCATTCCATGCTGGGCTCCGGCGTTTACCTCCCACCGTCGGTCTACGAGGCGTGGTTCCTTTCGGCGGCCCACGATGACGCTGCCATGGAGAAGATCTTCGGAGCGCTTCCCGCGGCGGCGTCGGCAGCAGCGCAGGCGCAGCCTGCTGTCTGAAGCTCATGCTGAAGTCGACCGGCGCTTGCGGGCAGGAGTGTCCAGCGCTCCCTCGGAAGTCGGCAGGCGCTCGCGGGCGGCGTGGCCCCGGACTCAGGCCGTGAGGACGTCAGACAGGGTTGCGGCGGATCCGATCGGCGGCACAGGCTTGTCCGGCACTTCCGCCGGAATGAGCGGCCAGGCGCACTCGATCACGGCGGCGGGATCGGTGCGTCGAAGGTATTCCTGGAAGTTCGCAGCCTGCCGTTCAGCCCAGACGAGCTGGGAATCGTGGAGCTCTTCCGCGGGACGGTCCAGCATCGGGAACCGCTGGGCCAACGTCGCAGCGACGCGGAGTGTTGCCTGCACGTCCGCGGCGGAGGTGTGCGCGTTCTCGAATTCGATTCCGTAGTGGGCGCACATCGCGGTGAGGGTTCTCTTTCCCCTGCGGTACCTGTCGGCCTGCTTGTCCAGAATGAACGGGTCAAGAACTGGTCGCGGGTTCGGCGTGGGTACGCCGTGCCGCTCGCCCTCACGGGCCAGGACCGTGAAATCGTACCGGGCGTTGAAGGCCAGGACCGGAATTCCTGCGTCGAACAACCGGGCCAGGACGGCGCCCACCTCCCTCACGACTCCTGCCACGGGCTGTCCATGGTGCCGGGCGTGTTCGGTGGACACGCCGTGGATGGCAGCGGCTTCCGCGGGAATGGGAATTCCTGGGTCGGCGAGCCACTCATGGTGTTCCAGGGGCGCCCCGCCGCCGTCGACCAGCAGGATCGACGCCGTCACGATACGTGCGCCCTGGGGATCGCGCCCGGTGGTCTCAAGATCGAAGGCGGCCCGGGGAAGTTTCTGCCAGCTGGTCATGCGCCAAGGCTAGCGCGGGCCGCCGACATTCCCGGACGGGCCCCGGCTAGGCTGGACGGCATGAGTAGGGAACTTCCCCCAGCTTTTCCCTGCCGGACCAACGCGCAGTTCAACGGCCGTTCCGTCGATGGCCGTTCCGTCGATGGCCGTCTCGACTACGGCGAGGCGGTCCTCGAGGTAGCGCGCCTCGTTCCCTCCGGCCGCGTAGTCACGTACGGGGATGTCGCCGAGCTCCTCGAGGCAGGCGGACCGCGCCAGGTCGGGGCAGCAATGAGCCGCGGTGGCGACGATGTGCCGTGGTGGCGCGTCCTGCGGGCCGGAGGTCTGGCCCCGCGCGGACTCGTGGAGCGTGCCCTGGATCACTACCTGCGGGAGGCGACGCCGCTCCGGCACCGTGCCCCCGGCCCGGAAGGAAACGCCGGACCGTTCGCTGTGGACCTGGGCCTGGCCCGGTGGGTGCCCGAAGCGAAGGAACTCATGGCCGTGGAGGGTGTTCGCGCACGCCTCGGGTGTGCTGGCACTGAAACGTCCCCCGCGCCGCTTGACCGAAAATGTCAGTGCGAAGTGATGGACTTGAACCATGACCGTAATTCTTGATGGCCCCGACGCGTCGGGTGGTCCGTCCGGCCAACTGTCCTGCCGCATGACCAGCGCGACGCTCATTGCACCAGCACCAGCTTCTGCGACTGCCGCGCGGATTGCTGCCATGTCCGGACCAGTTCTTGTCCTCGGCGGCCCTGGTACCGGAAAATCGACGCTCCTCGTCGACATCGCCGTCCACCGCATCAACGGTGGAACGCTCGAAGCATCCGAGGTGCTCCTGCTGGCACCGACCCGGGCCTCGGCGTCG
This sequence comes from Arthrobacter sp. Br18, assembly GCF_000520555.1. Lineage (GTDB taxonomy): Bacteria > Actinomycetota > Actinomycetes > Actinomycetales > Micrococcaceae > Arthrobacter_D. The sequence continues at coordinate 20,171 of NZ_KI914862.1, forward strand.
CGCCTTCGCGACGACCTGACCGACAAGCTCAGTCGAAGCCTCAGCACTGCACCCGCGAGGACCTGGGCCTCCTACGCATTCGATCTCATCCGACGCGCGAAGGCTGAGGGACGGATGCCCGAACTCCGGCGTGCCCCGCGGCTCCTCTCCGGCGCCGAACAGGACCTGATCATCAAGGAGTTGCTCACAGGCCATGGCAAGGACGGTGCGCCGGTCATCGACTGGCCGCAAAACCTCGCTCTGGCTCTTGGAACACGGGGGTTTCGGCAGGAAATCCGTGAGCTCTTCGACCGCGTCAGTGAGTACGGGGCCTCAGCCGAGCAGCTACAGCAGTGGGGCTACCGCTTCGATCGCCCGGACTGGGTCGCGGCGTCAGCTCTCTACGGCGAGTACCGGGATGTCCTCGACCTGCGCATGCCGGAGGCCTTCGATCCTGCAGGGATTCTGGGCGCGGCACGTGCGCTCCTTGAACTGGATGAGGAGTTCCTCGCCCAGGAACGCCGGCGCGTGAAGCTCATCCTGGTCGACGACTACCAGGAAGCCAACCCCGCGATCCACGCGCTTCTCGGGCTTCTTTCCACCGGCAGGGACGCCGTCATCACCTCCTGCCCGGACACCGCCGTGCAGGGTTTCCGCGGAGCCCGTCCCGAACTCACCGGCCAGCTTGAACAATTACTCTCGCCCGGAACGGACCTGGCCTCGGTCGTGCTCCCGGCATCACATACGCTGACGGCGCCACTGGCCGAGGCGTGGCGCAACGTCGCATCGCGTATCTCCACCGCGGGGGTGGCCTCCGGTTACAGGATGCTCGCTCCGCGGGCCGTGGCGCTGTCCGACGCGATGTCTGACGCGCCGGCACTCCAGCACACGACGGACGGCCCCGCGCAACCGGCCTCTGGGACCGGACCTTCCGTGGCTTCCCACCTGGTCGACTCGGTCTTCCACGAACAGCGCTATATCGTGCAGCGGATACTTGAGGCCCATTTGTTCGGCGGGCGGAGTTTCGATGATGTTGTTGTGATCGTCCGCAACGGGGCCCAGGTCAACACTGTGCAGCGTTTCCTGGCCGCGCAGGGAATCCCGGTCAATGTGCCGGCGTCCGAAACGGCAATCCGGGACGAGCCGGCCGTCCGGCCGCTGCTGGACATCTTTTCCGTGGTGGTGGGGGACCGCACGCTGGACCCTGAGCTGGGTGTGTCGCTGCTGACATCCCGCATCGGAGGCGCAGGGACCCTGGAGTTGCGGCGCCTGCGCCAGGTCCTGCGGCAGAGGGAACTGCAGGACGGCGGCGGGCGCATGAGCGACGAGCTACTGGTGGACCTGCTGACGGAGCCCCTGGCGGTTTCCGGGCTCGGCAGGGAGGCCGCTCCTGCCCGTCGCATTGCGCGGATGATCCAGGCCGGCAAGGTCGCTCTTGCCGCTCCGTCCGCCGATCCCGAGACCGTCCTGTGGGAACTGTGGGCCGCAAGTGGTCTCTCCGACAAGTGGTCGGCGGCGGCCCTGGGCGAGGGGCAGGGCTCGGTACGGGCCGACCGCGACCTCGATGCCATGCTGGCCCTTTTCCAGACCGCGGAGCGGTTCGTTGACCAGATGCCCGGGGCCGCGCCCCAACTGTTCCTCGAATACCTGCTGAGCCAGGAACTCCCTATGGACACGCTTGCGGTGCGTGCCCGCCGCCGGGCATCGGTCTCGGTGCTCACTCCCGCAAGCGCCGCCGGCCGGCACTGGCCTTTCGTGATCGTCGCTGGACTTCAGGAGGGAATCTGGCCGAACCTGCGCCTCCGCGGAGAACTGCTGGGCTCGGGCGAGCTTCAGGCACTCCTCGACCACGGCGCATCGTTCCGGCAGCACCGGCAACCGCTCAGTCTCCTCCAGGACATCCGGTTCGATGAGCTGAGAACGTTTTCGACCGCTGTCTCCCGTGCGAGCGAAGAACTGATCTGCTGCGCCGTGTCCTCCGCGGATGATCAGCCGTCACAGTTCCTGGATCTTGTCGATCCGCTGCCCCCTGGCATCACAGAGCGTCCGAGAACCGAAGTTCTGCGGCCACTCACGCTCCGCGCCCTTGTCGCCGAGTTGCGGAAATTCGCCCAGGATCCTGCCAACCCCGCTCTGGCGGCCGAAGCAGTGCAGCATCTCGGGAGGATGGCGGCCCGGACTCCGGGGATACCGGGGGCGGACCCCTCGCAGTGGTGGGGGCTGCTTCCCCTCAGCACGAACCGGCCCATTGTGCCGCCCGATGCGCCGATTCCCGTCTCGCCCTCGAAGGTCGATGCCGTACTTACGTCTCCGTTGAGCTGGTTCGTTGCGGCCGCCGGCGGTGAGAAGGCCACTGACTTCGCCCGGTCCCTCGGAACTCTTGTCCACGCGATCGCGCAGGATATGCCCGAAGCGACAGGCACCGAATATATCGCCGAACTCGAGCGGCGCTGGCCCACGCTCGGCATGAAGGATACGTGGGAGGGAAAGGCAGACCTGCGCCGGGCAGAGAGCATGGTCAGGAAACTTGCCGCCTACGTCATCCTGGGACGGCAGTCCGGTCGGAAGCTGCTCGCCACCGAAGTCGACTTCGAGGTTGACCTGCCGTTCGAGGAGGAGGGCCACGAGCGGATTGCGCGGCTGCGGGGGCAAATCGACAGGCTTGAGGAGGATTCGAAGGGACGGGCCGTCATCGTCGACCTCAAGACCGGCAAGTCGGCGCCGGCGAAGAAGGACATCGAGGGGCACCCGCAGCTCGCGGCCTACCAGGTTGCCGTCAATGAGGGAGCGCTTGCGGGCGAGGGGACGGCCGACGAGTCGGGTGGCGCATCGCTTGTCCATCTCGGTACGAAGAACAAGGGGGCATCAGTGCAGGAGCAGCCTCCCTTGGACCCGTCCGATGGTTGGGCTCGCGCCATGATCGAGGAGGCCGCACGGCTGATGTCGGCCGCGTCCTTCGAGACGGTGCACGATCCCCGGCGTTCAGGGTTCGGCGGAAGCGGTTGCCGTCTCCCCGAAGTATGTCCGCTCTGCGCAGAAGGCCGGCAGGTGACCCAGTGACGGCTCCTGCTGCACCGGAGCCGTCCGCCGGGACGACGGAGGAGCAACCTCCTCCGCACTACTCGGCGCGCAGGCTTGCCGAGCTGCTTTCTGCCGACTCCACCACGCCGGTGCAGTACCCGACCAACGACCAGGTGCGGGTGATCGAGGCACCGTTACAGCCGCAACTGGTGATTGCCGGTGCCGGTTCAGGCAAGACCAAGACCATGGCGGACCGCGTGGTGTGGCTCGTTGCCAACTCTCTGGTTCGGCCCGAACAGATTCTGGGTGTCACGTTCACCCGCAAGGCCGCCGGGGAGCTCGGCACCCGCATCCGGCAGCGGTTGGCCGCCCTCCATCAGGCACTGGGCCAGCAAGGGGACACCAGCGCCGATCCCGGTGGACTCGGCGACCTCGATCCGGCCGTGTCCACCTATCATTCGTTCGCCAACGGGATTGTCCAGGATTACGGGTTGAGGATCGGCGTCGAACGGGACTCGGTCATGCTGGGTACCGCCCAGGCCTGGCAACTCGCCAATTCCGTCGTGGAAGCGTACCAGGGCGAGTGGGGACACTTCACAGCAGCAAAATCCACGCTTGTGAAGGGTGTCCTCGACATGGCGGGTGAGTGTGCAGAGCATCTGGTGACGCCGTCCCAGGTGCGGGCTGCGCTGCGCCAGCAGATCGACGCGGTCCAGGGCTGGGAGTATGTTGCAGGATCCTCCCGCAAACCGGCGCAGGGCGTGGAAGCGCTCCTCAACAGGCTGCGCACCCGTGTCAGCGTCACGGAACTGGTCGAACAGTACGCGGAGGCGAAGCTGGCCCGCAGGCAACTCGATTTCGGCGACCTGGTTGCCCTTGCAGCGCGTATCGCCCAGGAAGTGCCCGAAGCTGTCGCGCTCGAGCGGGAGAAGTTCCGGGTGGTCCTGCTAGATGAGTTCCAGGACACCTCGCACGCACAGATGGTGCTGTTTTCGCGGCTCTTCGCCGACGGCCGTGCAGTGACGGCCG
>NZ_KI914862.1:24299-43878 GCF_000520555.1 Arthrobacter sp. Br18
CGACGGCCGTGCAGTGACGGCCGTCGGCGACCCTCACCAGTCCATCTACGGCTTCCGCGGCGCGTCAGCGGGCCAGCTCGGCACCTTCCGAACGACTTTCCCCACCGCCGCTCCGAACGGCGGGTGGGTTCCCTCTCCTGTAGCCAACCTGTCGGTTGCATGGCGCAACTCGAAGGCCATCCTCGCGGCGGCGAACGCGGTGTCCTCACCGCTGGGGGTGCCTGCGCCGTGGTTGCGCACGGCGCGCTCCCTCGTGGTGCCCGAGCTCGAACCGAAACCAGAAGTTCCGGTGGGCGAGGTCATCCTCGGGAGATTCCTTTCCGAAGCTCGCGTAAATCCGCCCGTGATCGCCCCCATGGATTCGGCTGGCAGCGGGGATCCCGCATCCGCAAATGACACCGTGGAACCGGGTGCTGCCAGAAGTGAAGCCGAAGCCCTGGCTGCACAGATCACCCACCATTCACGACGCACCTTCGAACGGGACGAGCAGGGGGCGCGCCTCCGTCCCACCCTGGCAGTTCTGTGCCGCACGCGGAAGCAGTTCGAACCCATCCGTAGTGAGCTGGAGCGCCAGGGAATCCCGGTGCAGATCGTAGGGTTGGGCGGATTGCTCCGTACACCGGAGATCGTCGAGATGCTGGCGGTACTGCGGGTCCTCGGCGACCCTGACCGTTCTGATTCGATGCTCAGGCTGCTGGCCGGTGCCCGGTGGCGCATTGGTCCTGCGGACCTCATGGCCCTGGGCGACTGGTCGCGGCAGCTGTTCCGCTCCCGCGAGGCGGGAGGACGCCGAAACGCCGGTACCGATGGTTCTGCCGACGACGGGGAGAAGCCGTCGGAGACCATCGTCCAGTACGACATCGCGGAGGCCGGGAGTCTTGTCGAGGCGGTCGACCATCTACCGCCGTTGGACTGGGTCTCGGCCGCCGGCAGGGAGCTCGGCGCCGAGGGGCGCGCCCGGCTCGCGGTCCTGAGGGACGAACTGCGCTCCCTGCGGCACTTCGTCGGAGATGACCTCACCACCATCATCGGCGAGGTGGAGCGAACCATCCTGCTGGACATCGAGGTGGCAGCAAAGCCGGGAACAAGTATTCACGACGCGCGGCGGAACCTCGACGCTTTCTCCGAAGCGGTCGCCGGTTTCACTGCCGCGGCCGAGCGGGTCGACCTCCCGGCATTCCTGGCCTGGCTCGAGGCTGCGGACGCGGAGGAGGACGGTCTCCCCGTGACACAACTCGAGGCCAGCAGGGACGCCGTCCAGCTCCTCACGGTTCATGCCTCCAAGGGCCTCGAATGGGACATCGTGTTGGTTCCCGGCCTGAACGGAGGTGCTTTTCCAAGCGGAACCGATTCCCGGTGGAGCTCCGGTGATTCAGCCATTCCCTGGGGGCTTCGCGGGGATGCTTTCGAACTCCCGCAGTGGGACTGGGAGCAACCGGATCAGCTGGGGTGGCTGGAGAGCGAAAAAAACTTCGCAGGCGAGGCCAAGGCGCACACCGAGCGTGAGGAACGGCGGCTTGCCTACGTGGCGTTCACCCGTGCCAAACATGTCCTCGTCTGTACCTCGTCCGCCTGGGGCGGGGGACGGACCAACGCTTCCGCCGCCTCCGGCTACCTTCTGGAGTTGCTGGCGCTAGCCGAACAGTCCGAGCCCGGCTTCTCGCTGATCCAGTGGGTTGCGGAAGAGGATGAGGGGAGCACCAACCCTGCCAATGCCGTGCCGCAGCGGGCACGATGGCCGTTCGATCCGCTCGGCTCGCGCAGGCCGGCTCTCGAGGCGGCAGCGGCATCGGTCACGGAAATAGTCGACCAATTCGCTTCACCCGAAGGGCACGGCGCAGAGCCCGCACCCGGAGGGCGCTGGGTCCGGGAGGTGGATCTCGCGCTCGCACGCCAGTCCGAGGACAATGCGTCCTTCCCCGTGAAGCTGCCACCCCACATCTCCGCGTCGACCCTCGTGGAACTCGTCGAGGACCCGGCGGCGGTGATGACCCAGCTTCGTCGGCCCGTGCCGCGCCGCCCCGGGTCCGCGGCCCGGAAAGGTACCGCTTTTCATGCGTGGATCGAGGAATTCTATGGAACCAGCGGAATGCTCGACCTCGGTGAATACCCAGGCGCCGCAGACGAGCACGTCGACCAGGTCCTTGGCCTCGCCGACATGGCCGAGATTTTCAAGCGCTCCGAATGGGCCGCCAGGACACCGGCAGGTATCGAGGTTCCCATCGAAACAAGGGTGGGTGAAGTGGTTGTCCGCGGCCGCATCGACGCGGTTTTCCGGGATGCCGACGGGGGCTGGGATCTGATCGACTGGAAGACCGGCCGTCCTCCCAGCGGGGCGCGCAGGGATACGAAAGCCGTGCAGCTCGCGCTCTACAGGCTCGCCTGGTCGCGGCTCAACAATGTGCCGCTTGAGCAGGTCCGCGCAGCCTTCTTCTATATCGCCGACAACAGGTTGGTGCGTCCGCATGATCTGGCGGGGGAGGAAGACCTCGTAACGATCGTCTCCTCGGTGGAAGGGCCTAGCGGCGGCCGGAAATGATGGGAAGGGCCGAAGTCTCGACGTCGTTCATGGCCATCGAGGTCGGGGAGCCGCCGTCCGGGCGGAGCCGCGCGACCTTCGACGATGCGGCGCCCTGGTGGTGGTGTACCCGGGGGCGCTCGTGGGGTTCGCCCTCGTGAAGCGCATCACTGTAGGCCGAGCCGGGCCGGGCTCCCGGGTAGGCGTGGCTGCCGTTCCCCGAAAGGGAGTATGGTTGACCGCCTGGCTGGCTGCCCGGTTCTTCAGCCGATTCACCGGCCGGTTCTTCGGCGTCCGCCGATTCCGGAGCGATGAGAGGCTGCGCAGTGGGCGCGCGCTCCGCAGTGTTCACAGCTCGGGCGTCGTCCTCGATACCACGGGCCTGGACCTTCCCAAATTCATCCGTCGAGTTCTGGTCGCCGCGCCGGGCCTCAGTGCCGGAACCGGTGTGCCCGTCGCGGCCGTGTCCCTCGATGTCGTGCAGGTCCTGTCCGGTGCCCTGCTCCGCATCAGTCATCGGCTGCACGTCATAGACAGCAGGACCGTTTGCGGGTGACTCATGCTGGGTGGAGTGTACGACGAGCTCGGAGGCTTCCACATCGGCCTGGAGTGTCTCCAGCATTTCTTCCGCCTCGGACACCATCTGGGGGTCCTCGAGCGATATTCCGCGCACGAGCCACTGCGCCAGGGCGAACTCCGCCGCGAGCGACGCCCTGCGGGCGATGTGCGGGTCGACCGGCAGCTCGGAAGCCGCCGCGTAGGCCGAATAGACGCCGTCCACGAAGGAGTGGTCGGCTGCGGCGGCGAGCCAGGCAAAATCATCCGCCGGATCTCCGATGCGAAGGTCGGTCCACCCGGTGACGGCAGCCACCCTGCCCGCCGAGACCAGGAGGTGGTCCTCATGGAGGTCGCCGTGAACCACCGACGGACTGAAGCGCCACAGAGCCACGTCCTCGAGTGCATGCTCCCACCGGCGTAGGAGGACTGCCGGGATACGGCCGGTGGTGGCCGCCTGATCCAGCTCATTGAGCTTGCGCTGCCGGAACTCGTTTGCCCCGTAGCTCGGCAGGTCGGCCTGTTCGACGAGCAGCTGTGGGAGTTGGTGGATCGCAGCGATCGTCCTGCCCAGCTCTGCAGCCATACCGGGGCCGGCCGATGCCAGGGCGTCCAGGCTCCGGGTGGTGCCTTCGAGGTGTGAATAGACGAAGGTGCTGATGTTTCCCTGCCGCACGCTTCCTGCGATGTGCGGGATCAGGAAGGGCAGTTCCGCCTTGACTGCGGGGGTGAACGCCCTCAGTGCCTTCACCTCGGTCTCGAGCCTCATGCTCGCTTCGACATGCTTGGGCGAACGGACGCGCCATTGCTTCCCGGAATCGTCGACGAGGAGCGCCGAGTCGAAGTCGGCGGTGTCGTCCGGAGCGCCCGCCACACCGGTCGGGGCGAGGCCCGGCACAGCGGCGCTGGCAATTGCAGCGAGTTCCATGGGGGTCCGTTTCACAAGTTCAACGGTAGGGGGTTTCGGAGGTTCAGGAGTACTTGGGGCGCGGCGAGTCGTGAGATGGGTAGCACTCGCCCTCCACGGAGCCGTTTCGAAATGTCTTTTGGGGGAGGGAGAAAGTACCTTTGAATAATGACTGAACCGCTTCGATCCCTGGTTCTCCCACCCCTGGGTTCCTTACCGCTTTCGCGGTCGGACACTGATCGGGACGGACTCCGCCGGCAGGATCCCGACCTGTTCGACACGTTGTGGTCGTCTCCGGAAACGCTGGTCCTCGTGCTGGCCGGGGGACTGGCCCCCGTCACCGGCACCCGGTTGAAGCTCTTTCCGTCCGGCGAGATACCACAACCCGCAAATCCCATCTACCTCGGGCGGGTGTTGCCGGGCGCCGCAGATGCAGGACGGCAGGTAGTGCTCGTCGTGCGTGACGAACCCGACTTCACTCTCGCTGCAGAGGGGGAGTGGGTAGGACTGCGCGAAGTCGCGGCCGCGCTCGATCCCCGCGACGCGGGGCTTTTCGTGGCAGGTTCCGCAGTGGCCAACTGGCACGCAACCCACACCCACTGTCCGCGCTGCGGATATCCCACCATTCCCGTCGACGGCGGCTGGGTGCGGCGATGCCCGCGGGACGGCTCCCAGCATTTTCCCCGCACGGACCCGGCCATCATCGTCGCCATCGTGGATGAGGACGACAGGCTGCTGCTCGGTTCGGCAGTCACCTGGCCGGAGAACCGCTTCTCCACGCTCGCCGGATTCGTCGAGCCCGGGGAGTCGCTTGAAGCCGCTGTCGTACGGGAGGTCGCTGAAGAATCGGGTATTGAAGTTCACTCGCCCCGCTACCTCGGCTCGCAACCCTGGCCATTTCCCGCCTCCATCATGCTCGGCTTCACGGCGGTGGCGGCGGGGACCGCAGTGGTGCCTGACGGCGTCGAAATCCAGACCGTGCGGTGGTTCACGCGCCGGGAACTCTTCGAGGCGGTCCGGGACGGTGACATCACCGTGGCGGGAAGCGTGTCCATCGCACGCGCGATGATCGAACGCTGGTACGGCGGGCCACTTGACGAGGAACCGGCAGAGGTACGCCCGTAGTGTCCGAACAGCCTTTCGAAGAGCGGATCCTGGACGGACTGGACAGCGAACAGCGCAGCGTCGCAACCTCCCTGTCGGGACCATTGTGCGTCCTGGCCGGAGCTGGAACAGGGAAGACGCGGGCCATAACGCACCGCATTGCCTACGGCGTCCATACCGGTGTGTACAAACCACAGCAGGTCCTTGCGGTGACCTTCACCGCAAGGGCCGCGGCGGAGATGCGGACCCGGCTCCGGGATCTCGGTGCAGGTGGCGTGCAGGCCCGCACCTTCCATGCCGCCGCACTGCGGCAGCTCCAGTACTTCTGGCCGCAGGCCGTCGGGGGTCCGTTGCCCGCCCTCGTGGATCACAAGGCGCAACTCATCGCCGAGTCGGCGAGGCGCCTGAGGCTTTCGACGGACCGGGCGGCGATCCGTGACGTCGCAGCCGAGATCGAGTGGGCGAAGGTGTCCATGCTGACGCCGGACAACTACACCGCGGCAGCAGCCGGCCGCGCCGAGCCCGCGGGAATGGACCTGACCACCGTGGCCCGGGTCTTCACCGCCTATGAGGACCTGAAGATCGATCGGAACCTGATCGATTTCGAGGACGTCCTGCTCACGACAGTGGGCATCCTTCAGGAGGACGAGAAGGTCGCGGCAACCGTGAGGAGTCAGTACAGGCACTTTGTCGTCGACGAATACCAGGACGTTTCGCCGTTGCAGCAGCGGCTCCTCGACCTCTGGCTGGGCGAGCGCCACGAACTGTGCGTGGTCGGGGATGCCAGCCAGACCATCTATTCCTTCACCGGGGCAACCTCCCGCCATCTCCTCGAGTTCACGAAACGGTACGAGGGTGCCCAGGTGGTGAAGTTGGTGCGCGATTACCGCTCCACCCCCCAGGTGGTGCGTCTCGCCAATACCCTTCTCGCCGCGCGCAATTCCGAAGCGGACAGGCGGGCGGTGGACACGTTCTGGTCCAAACCGCTGGAGCTGATTGCCCAGCGGGACGCGGGTCCGGAACCGGCCTTCACCGAGTGCAGCGACGATGACGCAGAGGCTGCCGAGGTTGCCCGCCGCATCGGTCAGCTCCGCGAGGCCGGGGTGGCGGCGAGTGAGATCGCCATCCTGTACCGAACGAACGGCCAGTCCGAGGCCTATGAGCAGGCGCTGGCCAGTGCGGGCATCGGGTACCAGCTGCGCGGAGGCGAGCGCTTCTTCGCCCGCCGTGAAGTCCGCGATGCCCTGCTCCAGTTGCGCGCAGCGGCGCGGGTCCAGGGCGACGACGACGTGCCCCAGCAGGTGAGGGATGTCCTCGCCTCCCTCGGCTATACCTCCGCCGCTCCCCAGAACTCCGGGGCGGTCCGCGAGAAGTGGGAGTCGCTGGCAGCGCTCGTCGGCCTCGCCGACGAGATCAGCGCCGCACGGGGAGCGGATGGTTTCACCCTCCAGGGATTTGTCGCGGAACTCGAGGAGCGCTCCGCTGCCCAGCATGCGCCCACGGTCCAGGGGGTCACACTTGCGTCGCTCCACTCCGCAAAGGGGCTGGAATGGGACGCTGTCTTCCTCGTGGGCCTGAGTGAAGGACTCATGCCCATCTCGTTCGCCGACACCCAGGAGAGCATCGACGAAGAGCGCCGGTTGCTGTATGTCGGAATCACGAGGGCGCGCTCGCACCTGTTCCTGTCATGGTCTACTGCCCGGTCGCCGGGGGGACGTGCCAGCCGGAAGCCCTCGCGCTTCCTCGATGTGCTGCGGCCGGCGGGATCCGGAACCCAGGCCTTCCGCCAGCCCAAGGCGAGACAACCGAGGAAAGCTGCAGGGCCCGCGCTGTGCAGGGTCTGCCGTCGCCCGCTGAGCACCGGCTCGGAGCGGAAGATGGGCAGGTGCTCGGAGTGTCCCGCAACCTATGAGGAACACACCTTCGAGGCGCTGCGTACCTGGCGCCTCGAAGAGGCACGGGAGAAGGATGTACCTGCCTTCGTCGTGTTCACCGACGCAACGCTGATCGCCATCGCGGAGGCACGGCCCCAGACCCTTGATGAGTTGGGGGACCTCGCCGGCGTGGGCTCCGCCAAGCTCGAGCGGTACGGCGAATCGGTTCTCGACATCATCGGGGACAGCTGAAATGACGGGTGACCTGGTGGGGGGCTCGCAGGGGGATCCACCGGCCGTCCGCGCCGGAACACGTGGGGACGGGCGCCGCGCGGCAGGGGCGCGCCCCGTCGTCGTCCGCCGGTCAGCCCGCCGGAAGCGGACGGTCAGCGCCGATCTCCGGGACGGGCGCATCGTCGTGTCGATCCCCGCCCATTTCTCACCCCTTCAGGAGGACGAGTGGGTGGCGCGCATGGTGCGCCGCATGGATCAGAAGTACCCGTTCGGACCTCCACCCACCTACGACGCGCCCGTCGAGCAACTACTGGGCAGGGCGCGCAGGCTCGCCGGGGAGTTTTTTGAAGGCAGGGGCGTGCCGGACACGATCGGCTGGGTCACCAACCAGAATTCGCGGTGGGCATCAGCCACACCCGCACGGAAATCGATCCGGCTGTCCTCGAAGCTTCAGAGCATGCCGGGATGGGTGGTGGACTATGTGATCCTGCATGAGATGGCCCACCTGATCGAGCCGTCACACAATGCGCGGTTCTGGAAGCTGCTCACCGCCTATCCCCGCACCGAAACCGCGAAAGCGTTCCTTTCCGGTGTGTCATTCGCAGCCAACCGAGCTGCCGGTCGGACCGCCGGACACTGATTCCCCGGCTCCGACCGGTTGCTCTCCGCGGCGCAGGCCGGGGAGAGCGGCGTCCCCCTACCACCCGCTAGGTGAGCTAGACCGAGGGGTTCCCCGGCTTCCCGCCACCATCGGCGTCGTCCGCGTCACCGGAACGGTCGTCGGAGCCCCCGGCACCGTCGGAACCGCCGTCGGAGCCGGCCACAGCGTCGGAACCGTCACCGGCGGCTTCCGGTGGATCGTCGGAGGTGTCCTTGGCCTCGAACCCTCCGGACAGCAGCCTTTCAAGCGCGGCGTCGACATCGGCCTCCGACGACTCGACCAGCTTGCGCCGCTGGGAGAAGCCCTGCGGGTCATCCAGGTCCTCAGCCGTCGGCAGGAGATCCGGATGTTCCCAGATGGCATCGCGTCCCTTGATTCCCCGCTCGTCGGTCAACAGTGACCACAGCGATGCGGCCTCCCGCAGCCTGCGCGGCCTCAGCTCGAGGCCCACCAGTGACGCGAAGGCGTGCTCGGCAGGCCCTCCCGTGGCTCGGCGTCGCCTCACCATCTCACGCAGGGCGGACGACGACGGCAGGTTGGCTGTGGCCTCAGCTGTCAGTTCGTCCACCCATCCCTCCACCAGGGCCAGAACGGTTTCGAGCCGCTCGAGGGCTGCGTCCTGTTCCGGTGTCCGTTCGGGCATGAAGACGCCCTGGGAGAGGGCGGCCTGCATGCTCTCCGGGTTCGTCGGGTCGATGTCCCGGGCGGCCTCCTCGATCTTCGACATATCGATGTGGATGCCGCGGGCATAGCGTTCAATCGTTCCGAGGAGGTGGCCGGTGAGCCACGGCACCTGGGTGAAGAGCCTTGCGTGCGCTGCTTCACGGACAGCGAGGAACAGCAGGACCTCCTGTTCGGGAACATCCAGGCCCTGGCCGAAAGCCGCGACGTTCGAAGGAAGGAGGGCCATGTGCTCGTCGGATAGCGGGACTCCGATATCCGTCGATCCGACGACGTCCTTGGACAGTGCACCTACGGCCTGGCCGAGCTGCATGCCGAACATCGCCCCACCAATGTTCTGCAGGATCGAGGAGGGCCCGCCCATCATGCCCATCATCGACTTCATTTCCTCGGGAAGCTGGTTGCTGATGGTTTCCGAGAGCGCCTTCGCGATGCTCGTCGCTACGGGCTCGGTCAGGCGCCGCCAGGTTCCCATCGTCGCCTCGACCCATTCAGCCCGGGACCAGGCCCGGCCGAGATGGCCGGTACTCGGGAAATCAGTCACCGGATCCAGCCACATCTCGGCCAGTCTCAGCGCCTCGTCGACGCTCCGGCGCTGCACGGGCGACACCGTCGGATCGTTGTCCGTCGCTGCAACCCGCCGGGCGTGGTCATGGGCGAGCTGCCAGTTCACCGGGCCCTCGCTGGGTGTGGAAAACATCGCCTGGACCTGCTGCATCATCATCATCATTGCCTGCGGGTCGGAAGGAAGTCCGGCGGCCCGTGCGATTTCCTGGGGGTCGAAACCCTGGGCGTCCCCTCCCATCATCCGGGCAATCATTTCGGAGAGCGGATCCTTGGGTGCGTCGTCGTCCGACGGGTTGGATGGGTTGGTCACTGATACCACCGGTCCTGGGATAGCGTCTGTTGCCCGAGCAGCCTGATGACGGCTGGCGGTTGTTCGCCCTACGGTACCGGGCGCTCCACGGACTTGTCCCCGATGGGGCTGTCCGTTCGCTGTCGGCAAAGCCCCGGCGGGTGTGCGTAGCCGCAGGTGGGCACCGGGTGCTTGCCGTGCGCCCCGGAAGCACCGATTAGGCTGGTATGAGGCATAGTGCAGCAGCGCCTGCTGCTGCGGAGCGCCGGTTCGACCAGAGGAAGAAGCACCCTTGACAGATCCACAGCAGTCCGTGACGCCTGAACCGGCTGTACCGAGGCCGCGGGACCCCCGGTTCTCGGCCGTACCGAGGCCGCGGGACCCCCGGTTCTCGGCCATGGCGGTGTCGGGAACCCTGGCAGTGGTTCTCGGCGGCGCTGCCCTCCTGATCCCCGCTCCCTATGTGGTCGAAGCCCCGGGTCCCACCTTCAACACCATCGGCGAGGTCAACGACCAGCCCCTGATCGAGGTGTCCGGAGCGGAAACCTACCCGGCCGAGGGCGAGCTCAGCCTGACGACTGTCTCCGTCCAGGGTGGACCCAACCGGCAGGTGAGCATTTTCGAGGCATTCAGCGGGTGGATCGATCCTGAACGTGACGTCCAGCCGGAGGAGATCGTCTATCCTCCGGGAACCACCCAGTCCGAGCTCCGCGAACAGGGGACGGTCGCCATGACCTCTTCCCAGGACGCCGCTATCGCCGCGGCGCTCGGTGAGCTCGACATCGCCTTCAGCGAATCCCTGACCGTCGCCGGCCTCGCCCCTGACTCGGCGTCATTGGATGCACTCCAGGAGGGGGACGTCCTTTCATCCATCGACGGCACCGACGTGGTCGATATCAGTACGATCCGCACTGCATTGAACGACGCCGGCGGTGATGCGGTCGAGCTTACGGTGGAGAGGGACGGCGCTTCCACCCAGGTGACCGTGGTGCCGAAACGGTCCGAGGAGGGGAACTACCAGCTGGGAGTGCTCCTGAGCTCCACGTTCCAGTTCCCCTTCGACGTCTCGATCCAGCTCGACAACGTCGTCGGACCGTCCGCGGGAACAATGTTCGCACTCGGCATCATCGACATCCTGACGGAGGGCGACCTCACCGGGGGGCGTTCCTTCGCCGGCACCGGCAGCATCGACTCGGTCGGAAACGTCGGACCCATCGGCGGAATCGCGCAGAAGCTGACCGGGGCGCGTACCGACGGTGCCGAAGTATTCCTGGCTCCCGCGGCGAACTGCGATGAGGTGGTGGGCCACATTCCGGCCGGCCTGACGGTGGTGAGTATCGAGACGCTCGACGACGCCGTCGAGGCGGTCGAGATGCTGGGGAACGGCGGGAACGCCTCGTCGCTGCCTTCGTGCAGCTGACGCCCGATCAGGACACGGTTCGATCACGGTCGGCGGGGATCCTCCGATCGGGGGAACTGGATTGGGCGGCCCACGCGTGGACAGGGCAGAATGAAAACACGAAGGCGGTGGCTGCACGCTGTTTCAGGTCGGTTTTTTCCCCGGCTAACTGAAGATGGTCCAGTCAAGGTCGTCGTGATCCGCAGCAGCCAACGATGAGGTAGATGTGACATCCGGACCAGACCGGCCATTCGGCAGCAGGCCGAGCCCAGCAAGTTCCTCCACCCGACGGCGCAGCCCGCTGATTCCCACGATCATCGTGGTAGCGGTCATCGTCATTGCCCTCGTCTACCTTTCACAGGTGTACGCCGATGTCCTCTGGTATGACCAGCTCGGCTACCTCGAAGTGTTCATCACGGAAAATCTCTCGCGGATCGCGCTCTTCCTCGCGGCGTTCCTCGTCATGGCAAGCGCCGTGTACTTCAGCCTCCGGATTGCGTACCGCAGCAGGCCGATCTATGCTCCGGACAGTGCGATCCAGGACAACCTGAACCGGTACCAGGCGCAGCTCGAACCGATCCGACGGCTCCTCATGCTCGGCATTCCCCTGGTGCTCGGCGCGTTCGCCGGCACCGCGGCGTCCTCCCAGTGGCAGCAGGTCCTCCTGTTCATCAACCAGGAGCCGTTCGGCAGCCAGGACCCCGAGTTCGGGATCGACTACGCGTTCTACATGTTCTCGCTCCCCTTTTTCGGCTTCCTCACAGGGTTCCTCCTGAGCGTCGTCATCATCAGCGCCATCGCATCGGTGCTGACCCATTACCTCTACGGCGGCATCCGCCTCGAGGAAAAGGGTGTGTTCACCACCAAGGCGGCAAGGGTGCAGATCGCCGTCGTTGCTGCACTGTTCCTCCTGCTGCAGGGCGTGAACTACTGGCTGGACCGCTACGCCACCCTGCAGGGCCAGGGACGATGGGCCGGCGCGCTCTACACGGACGTCAACGCGGTCATCCCCACCAAGGCCATCCTCGCCGTCGCCGCCGTCATCGTCGCAGTGCTGTTCATCGTCTCCGTCATCGTGGGTAGGTGGCGGCTGCCGGTGATCGGTACCGCCATGCTCATCATCACTGCGTTGCTCGCGGGCGGGGTATACCCGTGGGTCGTCCAGCGCTTCCAGGTGGTTCCCTCGGAACTGACCCTCGAAGGCGAATACATCGACCGCAACATCGCCCTCACCCGCGAGGCCTACGGGCTCAACGAGGTGAAGGTGTCGGCGTACAACCCCATCGACGTGCCCGAGGCCGGAGCCCTGGGCGACGAGGGAGAAACCACGACCAATATCCGCCTTCTGGATCCGAACCTCGTATCCGATGCCTTCAGCCAGCTGCAGCAGTTCCGGCAGTACTACCAGTTCCCCGAGACGCTGAACGTCGACCGGTACGAGATCGACGGCGAAATCCAGGACACCGTCATCGCGGTCCGGGAACTCGACACGAGCGGCGTCCCGGCCGGTTGGGTGAACGAACACGTCTTCTATACGCACGGGTACGGCGTCGTCGCTGCAGCAGGGTCCACCGTGCAGCCGGACGGACGCCCGGAGTTCCTGCAGGCCGGCATCCCCTCCACAGGGGTGCTGGGTGATGAATCCACCTATGAGCCACGCATCTACTTCGGTGAGGAATCCCCGGTGTACTCGGTGGTGGGAGCTCCTGAAGGGACGGCTCCCAGCGAGATCGACCGGCCCCAGAGCGAGAATTCCGACAACGAGTCGCGGAGCACTTTCGTGGGGAACGGCGGACCGATGGTCGGAAATGCCTTCAACCGCCTGGTCTACGCCCTCAAGTTCCAGTCCACGGACCTCCTGCTCTCCGACCAGGTGAACAGTGAGTCGCAGATCCTGTACGACCGGGATCCCGTGGAGCGCGTGGAGAAAGTCGCTCCCTACCTGACCCTGGACGGGAACAGTTACCCTGCAATCGTCGACGGCCGCGTGAAGTGGATCATCGACGGCTATACGACGAGCGCCGACTTCCCGTATTCCACACAGCAGGAACTGGAGTCCGCCACCCAGGACTCGCAGACGGCAGAAGGATTCTCCACGGCCCTACCGGCGGAGCAGGTCAACTACATCCGCAACGCGGTCAAGGCCACGGTCGACGCCTACGACGGCACCGTGGAGCTGTTCGCGTGGGATGACGAGGATCCGATCCTGAAGTCCTGGCAGAACGTCTACCCGTCCTCCATCAAGCCCTACAGCGAGATGTCAGCGGACCTCATGGCGCACGTGCGTTATCCGGAGGACCTGTTCAAGGTCCAGCGTGAACTTCTGGCCCGGTACCACGTCACCGAGACCGAGCCTTTCTACAGCAACAACGAGGCCTGGAGCGTCCCCGGGGATCCGACCCTGGGCTCCGAGTCGACCGTCCGGCAGCCGCCGTTCTACCTGACGCTGCAGATGCCCGAGCAGGACGCCGCGGCGTTCTCCCTGACCACGCCCTTCATCCCGTTCGTTCCGGTAGGCCAGGAACCTCGCAACGTCCTGTACGGGTTCCTTGCCGCCAACGGGGATGCCGGCACCGGTGAGGACGGCGTCAAGAGCGAGGACTACGGCAGGCTGACCCTGCTCGATTCGTCGGGCCAGGATTCCACCGTCGGTCCGGGACAGGCGCAGAACCTGTTCAACTCCGACACGACGGTGTCCCAGGACCTCAACCTCCTGCGCCAGGGTGCGTCGGAGGTCATCAACGGCAACCTGCTGACCCTGCCGATCGGCGGCGGCATCGCCTATGTCCAGCCGGTCTATGTGCAGTCCTCGGGAAGCTCGTCCTTCCCGGTCCTGCGTCGGGTGCTGGTGAGCTTCGGGGATGACGTCGGATTCGCGCCGACGCTCGATGAGGCCCTCGACCAGGTGTTCGGGGGAGACTCCGGGGCGACAACGGGCGACAGCGAGAATGTCGGAGAGACCCCCGATGATCCGGCAGCGCCTCCCGAAGAGGGCGGCACGCCTCCTGCGGAGGGCGACGGCGGAGCACCACCTGTCGCTCCCGGCGGGACGACCGATGATCCGGCAGCGGACCTGAGGACGGCGCTCGATGACGCAAGCGCCGCGGTCACGGAGGGCAACGCTGCGCTCGCCGAGGGCGACTTCGCGGCATACGGCGAGGCGCAGGACAGGTTGAACGATGCCCTGCAGCGGGCCCTGGCGGCCGAGGAGCGCGTTTCAGCGGGCGCCGGCGGCTGAGGTTCAGCCTCGATTTGCCTCTTCGCCCCGCGGCCGGTAACGTTAGTTATACGCCGCGGGGTGGAGCAGTTCGGTAGCTCGCTGGGCTCATAACCCAGAGGTCACAGGTTCAAATCCTGTCCCCGCAACGAAGAAAAGGTCCGGTCGACAGATATGTCGGCCGGACCTTTTCGTCTGTGGACAGGACCAGACGCCGTGTCAGCTGGTCCGCTGCGGTCGGAGGCCGCAGCACGCGGGACCAGAGTTACGGTTTCCGCAGCGCCTGGTACGCCGCAAGCGCCCGCTCCCGGCTCTCCCTGAGGTCGACCACCGGGGCAGGGTAGCCCTCCGCCCGTCCCTTCCACGGTTCGTGGATGTTCTCGGCATCGGCAAGCTCGGGGACGAAGCGCAGGAGGTACTTTCCCTCGGGGTCGAATTTCCTGCTCTGGGTCACCGGATTGAAGACCCGGAAGTACGGGCTGGCATCAGCTCCTGATCCTGCCACCCACTGCCAGTTCGCCGCGTTGCTCGCGGTGTCGGCATCGACGAGGCAGTCCCAGAACCATTGCTCGCCCACCCTCCAGTCGATCAGGAGGTTCTTGATCAGAAAGGACCCGGTGACCATCCGGATCCGGTTGTGCATCCAGCCGGTTTCCCACATCTGCCGCATGCCCGCATCCACCAGCGGATAGCCAGTACGACCCTCCTGCCAGGCCTGCAGCTCCGATCGGGTTGAGCTCTCCCAGGCGAAGGCGTCGAACTCGGGACGGTAGTTCTTCGTCGCCAGCTCCGGGTTGAAGTACAGCAGCTGCCAGCAGAATTCGCGCCAGCCAAGTTCGGAACCGAAGACCCGGATGTCCTCGCCGACAGAGGCGTCCTTCCGCTCCTGGGCGGCATGCCACACGTCGAAGGGACTGATCTCCCCGAAGCGCAGGTGCGGCGACAGCCTGCTGGTCCCCTCGGAGGCAGGGAGGTCGCGGTTCTTCTGATAGCCCGACACGTGGTCGTCGAGGAATTCAGCGAGCCGACGATGGGCGCCGTCCTCGCCTGGTGTCCACGTTTCCCGCAAACCCTGTGCCCAGTTCGGTCTGGTCGGCAGGAGCGCCCAGTAGTCGAGCTCGTTCGACATCGGGGGATTCCCGCATCGAAGTGATGACGGCGCCCCCAGGGGTTGCCGTGGTGGGTGCCCGTCCATGCAGGCCCGCCAGAACGGCGTGAACACCCGATAGGGCCCGCCGGACCCGGTCGTCACGGCCCAGGGTTCGAAGAGAAGGTTCGCCTGGAAGCTGGTCGCAGTGACGGCGTGCTCACCGCACCAGGTCTTGATGGCGGCGTCGGCGCTGCGCTCGGCCAATCCGTAGCGGCGGTTCCATACCACGGCGCCGGCCCCGGTCTCTTCGATGAGCCGGGGTATCACGGCGGCGGCGGCACCCCGGCGCAGGATGAGCGGGACGCCCAGTTCTGCAAGGCTTCCTGAAAGTGCCAGGAGCGAGTGGTGGAGCCACCAGCGGGAGGCCCCGCCGAGGGGGCGGATCCCGGGGCTTTCCTCGTCAAGGATGTAGCACACGACGACGTCGCCGCTCTGCGCCGCTGCGGATAGGGCAGGATTGTCGGCCAGGCGGAGATCGTCGCGGAGCCAGACCAGAGTTGGAGCCATGCGACCAACATACCTGCCGGAGAAGCGGCAGGAGGCGGCCGGGTCGAACCTTTCCTGACGACACGACGCCGCAGCGAATTCGCTGCGGCGTCTTGGGGACTGCGGGGCGAGCTAGTACTTGGGTGTCTCCGACCCCTGTTCGAGGGCGGGCGAGGACGACGTCCCACCGGACTTCAGAGCCGCGAGACGTGCTTCGATCTCCGTCTGCTCGCCGAGGTCCTCAAGGCTCTCGAACTGGGCATCCAGGCTGGAACTCGCCAGCTCCTGCTGGCCGCGTACCTTCGCCTCTTCCCGGCGGATCTTCTCCTCGAATCGTCCGACCTCGCTGGTGGGATCGAGGAAGTCGATGCTCTTGACGGCGTCATGCACCTGCTGCTGCGCCTGGGCGGTCCGGGAGCGCGCAATCAGTTGGTCACGCTTGCTGGTGAGCTCGTTGAGCTTGCCCTTCATCTGGGTCAGGCCGTTCTTGAGCTTGTCGACGATCTCCTCCTGCGATCCGATCGTCGGCTCGGCGCCCTTCGCCTCGGTCTCGGCAGTGATCTGGCGCTGGATCGCCACCTTCGCAAGGTTGTCGAACTTCTGGGCGTCCACCGAATCACCGGACGCACGGTAGTCATCGGCTTTCTTCGACGCTGCGAGCGCCTTGCTTCCCCAGCTCCGCGCGTTGTCGAGGTCCTCCTGATAATCGTCCTGCAGCATCCGGAGGTTCCCGATGGTCTGCGCGACCGCGCTTTCCGCCTCGGCGATGCTGTTCGTATAGTCGCGGACCATCTGGTCCAGCATCTTCTGCGGGTCCTCCGCCTGGTCGATCAGCGAGTTGATGTTGGCCTTGGCCAGCTGTGCGATCCGTCCGAAAATTGACTGCTTTACCATGTTGTTCCCTTTCGTTGTCTGCTGGGTACGTGCTGCATGCTGCATCTGTGCAAGTGCCTAGAAGCCGCCTCCACCGCCGTCGAAGCCGCCGAAGCCGCCACCGCCGCCGTCGAAGCCGCCGAAGCCGCCGCCGCCGAAGACGCCGCCGCCGTCGCCTCCGCCGCCCCCGCCGCCGAAGAAACCGCCGCCTCCGCCGTTGAGCAACCCTCCGAGGAGGATGCCGCCGAGGAGTGCGCCGCCCATGCCGTCGCCCCGACCTCCCCTGCCGCCGTACCCGGCCATGCCGCGCCCGCCGTACCCGCCGAACCCGTCGACGTCCTGCTCGGCAAGCTGGGCGGCCTGATTGGCGAGCACAGCGGCCTGCTGGGCGTGGGTGAGTGCCGACACCGGATCGGAGTCCTGGATCTGGAGTGCATATTCGAAGTTCCGCTCCGCCTCGGCCAGTCGCGTGCGGGCCTCGCTGCCCACTCCTCCCCGTCGTGCGCGGATGTAGTCCTCGGTGCCCGAGATGCGCGACTGCGCAGCCATCAGGGCATGGTGCAGCGAGTCCTTCGCACGGCGCGACTGATCCGCTTGGTCACGCACCCCGCCCAGGGCAGTGTCGAGCTGCAGATGCGCGGCTTCGACGCGCTGCAGGAGGGAGACCGGGTCGATGGGCCCGGCCTGGCGCCTGGACCGGACCGTCTGCAGGGCAGCCTCCGCGGCTGCGACCGGGCCGGCAAGGTCCTGGTGCATCCCCGTTCCGACCATGGCCCTGGCCTGCGCGACGTCCTCCGTGGTATCGGAGGTAGCACGGTCCAGCTCCAACTGCGCTGCCTCAAGTTCCGACGCGCGTTTGTCGATGGCGTCGAGGAGCAGGTTCGCCTGGTGGACGCCCTCCTCGGTGGCGCGAACGGCCACGACCGCAGGCCCGGTATCGCCGGCGTCGAGCTTCTCCCGCGCTTCGGCCGACGCGCTCTCGACGAAGGCGAGGCGTTCCCGAGCCTGCTCCACGTTGTCCTGCACCTGGCGTGTCGCCGAGTCGGCGTACCGCTGACGGAGCTGCGACAGCGTGCGTTCCGCCTCGGCGAAGCGCGTTCCGGCTGCGTTTCCCCGCTCACGCGCCGCCTGCAGTGCCTGGGGGGCGTTCCGCTCAAGTTCCCGAAGCGAGTCGAAATCGGCCTTGTGCTGCTGGAGCGATTCATTGACGGCCTCACAGCGCCGGATGATATCGCCCAGCCAGGCGCGTTGCTCTTCCTCGGTGTCCGGGATGTGGTCGTCCAGCTGCTGCTGGAGCTTGAAGGACTCACCCATGTGGGCCTTCGCAGCGGCGATGTCCGCGGTGAAGGTGCTTACCGCTGTGGCCCCGTACTGCGCCTCGGCGAAACCGACTTCCTGTTCGCTCGACTTGATGGCGTCGTCGGCCGCGATCAACAGGCTTCCCGCACGCTTTCTCAACTCCTCGACGCTGAGGGCGGCGAGGGGATCGACCAGTTCAGGATTTTGTCCCTGCTCTTGGGCGCCGGTGGAATACCCGTATTCATTGACGCCGCCGGCATCCTTCTTCTGCTTCTTCCGTGACTTGAGGTAGGCGTATCCACCCGCACCGGCGAGGGCCAGGGCGCCGCCGATTAGGGCGATCCCGCCCAGGCCGCTGGGATCGGCGCCTGCTCCGCTTTCGGCACCAGGGCCTCCGCCGGCGAGGACGGTCTCGGTGCCCTCCACCGCCGCGATGCCGGCTTCGGCCCAGTTCTGCTGGTCGAGTTGGGGCTGGATCTGCTGGGCGAAGATGTCGCCGGTGCTGGCTTCGATATCCGGACCGCCGATGAACCGGGCCTGCTGTGAGTCGACGGCCACCGCGAGCAGTGCCTGGTCTCCGGCGATATTGCTGACCTCAGCGGTCTGCTGGGCCCACGCGGTCGGATCCGACGGGCCGGTGAAGGAGTCCACGAACACCACGTTGACGGTGAAGCCGTATTCAGCCTCGAGATCGGCCACCGCGCTTTCGATGTCGGTCTCGTCGGCCGCGGTCAGCACGCCCGCGTCATCGAAAACCGGATCACCGTCGGGGAAATCGACGGGCTCCGCAGCGAAAGCCGAACCCACCCCGATGACCGGTAGTACCGTCAGCGCGCACAGGGCGGCGGCGGCGCCCATCCGCCTGGTGATTGATCGCATTCATAACCCTTCAGCATGTTCCCCCGATCACAACCGAATTCAGGAATGAGAGCGGACGACGCCGGGAGTCCTGGTTTTCCGATTCTATGGCGGGCACCGAGAGCCGTCCACCGGGGCCCCTATGCCCCTAGCGAAACCCGGCCCAGGCGGGGCGGGAGCCATACTGGTACGGAGCCGGCTCTCCGGGCAGGATCCGCGTCGAGCATCCAGCAACCTCCCAGCCGACGTCCAGCCGGTGCACCCGGCAGTTTCAGGGAGTGTTGGCATAGTGGAGGACAACTTAGACGGAAGGAAGTCGCATGACTGAGCAGTACGGCGTATCCAACGGGCCCGAAAGGCCGCTGCCTCCACGCCCCGGAAACCCACCGGCGTGGGGGTCGCAGGAAGCGACGGGCGACCCTGGTTCAACGCAGCACGCGGCCTACAACGGACACCAGCCATACGACACCCAGCAGGGCTTCGAGTCCCACCCCGGTACGTTCGGCCAGCAGGTGCCCCCGAGCGGCGCTCCAGCCAGCGGGGGAGGCCGGAAACGCGTCGGCCGAGGAACGTTCGCGGCGGGCGTCCTGATCGCTGGGCTGATCGGCGGAGGTGTGGCAACGGCGGGGAACGAAATGCTGGACGACGGCGCTCCGGCGTCGAACGCACCCGCCGGAGCGAGCGAGTCCATCGTCGTGAACAATACCGACAGCGTCAACGAGATCACGGGTGCAGCGGTGACGGCGTCTCCCAGCGTGGTGGAGATCGCCGTGAGCGGCGGCGGCTCGGGCGGGTCAGGATCAGGCATCATCCTCGATGACGACGGGCACATCCTGACGAACACCCACGTCGTCACGCTCGGTGGGCAGGTTGCCGATCCGAGCATCGAGGTGCAGTTGAACGACGG
>NZ_KI914863.1:0-9517 GCF_000520555.1 Arthrobacter sp. Br18
CGGCAGGAGCGCCGGGCCGGACCGCCGACCGCCCGATCGGCGCCGGCCCGGCCCGGCCCGCCGTCACCTCGCCGGCCTACCGCAGGCGCGCGTAGGTCTCCCACTTGTGGGCCTGGTGCTCCCCGTCGACAACCCGGATGGTGCCGGACTTGGAGCGCATCACGATCGACTGCGTCAGCACCTTGTCCTTGCTGTAGCGGACCCCGCGCAGAAGGTCGCCGTCGGTGATTCCCGTGGCGGCGAAGTAGCAGTTGTCGCTCGTGACGAGGTCATTGGTGGACAGCACGCGGTCGAGGTCGTGGCCGGCGTCGAGCGCCTTCTGCTTCTCGTCGTCGCTCGTGGGCCACAGGCGGCCCTGGATCACGCCTCCCAGAGACTTGATCGCGCAGGCAGCAACGATGCCTTCGGGGGTCCCGCCGATGCCCATGAGCGCGTCGACGTCGGTGCCCTCGCGGGCCGCAGCGATGGCGCCGGCCACGTCGCCGTCCATGATGAACTTGGTGCGCGCGCCGGCCGCACGGATCTCCTCGACCAGCGGCTTGTGGCGGTCCCGGTCGAGGATCATGACGTTGAGTTGGCTGACTTTCCGATTCTTCGCCTTCGCGATGAGGTGCAGGTTCTGCCGAACGGGCAGGCGGAGGTCCACCATGTCGGCCGCTTCGGGCCCGGTGACCAGCTTTTCCATGTAGAACACGGCGGACGGATCGAACATGGTGCCGCGCTCGGCCACCGCCAGGACGGCGAGCGCATTGTTGATGCCGAGGGCGGTGAGGCGGGTTCCGTCGATCGGGTCGACGGCGACGTCGCACTCGGGCCCGCTTCCGTCGCCGACGCGCTCGCCGTTGAACAGCATGGGCGCCTCGTCCTTCTCGCCCTCACCGATCACCACGATCCCGTTGAAATGGACCGTGGAGAGCAGCGAGCGCATGGCGTCGACCGCTGCGCCGTCGGCCAGGTTCTTGTCACCGAAACCCACCCAGTGGCCGCCGGCGATGGCAGCGGCCTCCGTGACGCGGACGAGTTCGAGTGCCAGGTTGCGGTCCGGCTCGTCATCTCCTACGGCAAGGGCTGGCGAAAGGGTTGAATACCGGGCGTTTTCGGAGTTTTGGGACACGTCAATCCTCATCGTCGAAGTTCCTGGTGGTGCGCGTCGGGGAACCGCAGGCGGGGCCCCCGGAACCCATTCTAGTGCGGTCGAAATCTTCCCCTTCGCTGCGCGTCCCGGAAGGTCGCAGCCGCCGGTCAGGGAGCGCCCTGCCGGTTAGGCCGACCGCCCGAAGTAGGGGAAAATGGGAGCGTGGATGATCAGGAGCGGGAACCCAGCAGCCCAAACACGAATGGCACAGGCGATACCGACACGAAAGGCGGAGCGGGAGGCACTCCGGTTCCGGACGGCGCTGCAGCGCCGGGGGACGGTGAGGTTGCGCCCGGCGGGGAGCCTCCCGTCCGGCCGGTGCTGACTCCGGCGCAGGCCAAGCGAGCCAATTCCACGGTGATCGGCATGCTCATCGCCCTTGGGGCGACCATCGCCGTCGTCCTTCCCGTCTACTTCCTCAATCCCACCTACACCGCCGAGACGTACCAGCGGGACGTCAATGTGGAGATGGCCGCCCGGCAGGCGGCGGGCGACGCCGGTTACCTTCCGGCGGCCCCGGACCCGGAGGGCTGGACCTCCAACTTCGCCCGCTGGAACGCCGGAACCAGCGACGGCGTCAACTATTGGGAAGTCGGCTTCCTCACCGCGGACCGCGGCTTCATCCAGCTGACGCAGACCGATCAGGCAAACCCCACCTGGGTGTCCCAGCGGCTCGATGAGGCGCAGGTGTCGGGGACGCGCACCATCGACGGGGTGGAGTGGGAGTTGCTGGACAGCCCCGATGGGGACACCGCCCTCACCACCGAATTCCAGGGGCAGAGGATCATCCTCAACGGCGAAGCCGGCCTTGCGGAGTTCGACCTGCTGGGCGGGGCCACCCTGGCGGAAATCGAGGACAACGCCGCCGAGGAAGCCACACGGACACCTGCCGCTGCGGAAGCCCCGTGATGCGCCGATAGAGTAGGCGCGTGAAGAAGCAACTGACTCCCGCCCAGGCATGGCTGCGACTGCGTGAGGGCAACGCCCGTTTCGTCGCCGCAGATCTGTCGCATCCCAACCAGGACGCCTCCCGCCGCACGTCGTTGATCAACGACCAGAACCCGTTCGCCGTCATCTTCGGCTGCTCGGACTCGCGTCTCGCCGCAGAGATCATTTTCGACCTCGGCCTCGGTGACGCCTTCGTGGTCCGCACCGCCGGGCAGGTCATCGACGACGCCGTCCTCGGCTCGCTCGAGTACAGCGTCAGCGTGCTGAACGTCCCGCTGATCGTCATCCTCGGACACGACAACTGCGGAGCTGTCTCCGCCACCATGGAGGCGGTGGAGACGGGCGACATGCCCATCGGTTTCCTGCGCGACCTCGTGGAGCGGATTACTCCGTCGGTGCTGACGGCGCGCCGTGCGGGCATCCTCGACGTCAACGCGACGGCTGTCGAACACACCAAGCAGACCTCCAAGCGGCTGATCGACAGCTCCCGCGTCATCTCCGACGCGGTGCAGCGCGGCTCCGTCGCCGTCGTCGGCGTGTCCTACCGCCTCGATGAGGGCAAGGCGGTGCTCGTTTCGGGATTTGGCGCACTGTAGCTCCGGAGGCGAGAATTGGCGCATGACTCCCACGCCTGCAGCCTCCGTTCCCGCCTCCCCTCCTTCCGATTCCGCTGGTTCGGCTCCGGTTGGGACCGAATACCGGATCGAGCACGACACCATGGGGGAAGTGCGTGTCCCGGTGAATGCGCTGTACCGGGCGCAGACCCAGCGTGCCGTCGAGAACTTTCCCATTTCCGGAACCACCCTCGAGCGCTCCCATATCGAGGCGCTGGCCCGGATCAAGAAGGCCGCGGCCACCGCGAACGCGGAGTTGGGAGTGCTCGACGACGAGCGCGCCCGCGCCATCGAGGCTGCTGCGGAGGACGTCGCGAACGGCCTGTACGACGGAGATTTCCCTGTCGACATCTACCAGACCGGCTCGGGGACGTCGTCGAACATGAACGTGAACGAGGTCATCGCGACCCTCGCGAGCCGCGCCCTCGAAGCTGCGGGAAGCACGACGACGGTCCACCCGAACGATCACGTCAATGCCTCCCAGTCCTCCAACGACGTTTTCCCCACCTCGGTGCACGTCGCGGCGACCTCTGCCCTGACCTCCGACCTCATCCCCGCCCTCGCGCATCTCGCCGAAGCGCTCGAGCGCAAGGCCGCCGAGTTCGCCACGGTGGTCAAATCCGGCCGCACGCACCTCATGGATGCCACCCCCGTGACCCTCGGCCAGGAGTTCGGCGGCTACGCGGCGCAGGTGCGCTACGGCATCGAGCGCATCCAGTCCTCGCTCCCCCGCGTCGCCGAAGTACCCCTCGGCGGCACCGCCGTCGGCACCGGAATCAATACTCCGGCGGGGTTCCCGGCCCGAGTCATCGAACTGCTCGCCGCCGATACCGGCCTGCCGCTGACCGAGGCCCGCGACCACTTCGAGGCGCAGGCGAACCGTGACTCGCTCGTGGAGGTCTCGGGCATGCTGCGCACCATCGCGGTGTCGCTGACCAAGATCCACAACGACCTGCGCTGGCTCGGGTCCGGCCCCAACACCGGCCTCGGCGAGATCACCCTTCCGGACCTGCAGCCCGGATCCTCGATAATGCCCGGCAAGGTGAACCCGGTGATCGCCGAAGCCGTTCTCATGGTGTGCGCCCAGGTGGTCGGCAATGACGCCACGGTGGCATGGTCCGGAACCAACGGCGCCTTCGAGCTCAATGTCGGAATTCCCGTCATCGCCCGGAACGTCCTTGAATCCATCCGGCTGCTGAGCACCTCCACCCGGGTCTCGGCGGACCGCATGATCGACGGCATCACCGCCAACGTGGAACGCGCGCGGTTCCTCGCGGAGGCGTCTCCCTCGATCGTCACCCCGCTCAACAAGTACATCGGCTACGAGAACGCAGCGAAGATCGCCAAGAAGGCCGTGGCCGAGGGACTGACCGTCCGCGAGGCCGTCGTCGCCCTCGGGTTCGTGGAGCGCGGCGAGCTGACCGAGGGGCAGCTGGACTCGGCACTCGACGTGCTGTCGATGACCCGCCCTCCACAGGCGTAGCGTCAGCGCACACGGCTCCCCTCCGACGGCCGCGCAAGAAGACGACGAACGCACCGGCCGATACCGGTGCGTTCGTCGTTTTTCCCACGGCGGCCACTACCTCGCCGACGTCCACTAATGAATTGCACTTTTGGCCGTTAAGTGTAATTCATTACTTTATGACTGATAGTGCAAGTATCGTCAGCGGCGGGCTCCGCGAGCAGAAGCGGGTACGAACCCGTACCGCCATCGTGGCTGCAGCCCGAGGCCTGACGCTGGAGCACGGGCTCAGCGGGTTCACCATCGAGCAGGTGTGTTCCCAGGCGGAGGTCTCGCGCCGGACGTTCTTCAACTACTTCCCGACCAAGGAGGATGCCGTCCTCGCCCACCCGACGACGGACTGCCGAAGGACCTCGTGGACCAGTTCCTGGGGGGCGCCCCGGACGGCCACCGCCCACCGCTGCTCGAAGCCCTCGCAGAGCTGTTCGCGGAACTCGGCAGCCGGCTGGCCATCTCCCGTGAGGAGTACCTCGCCGTCTCGGAGCTCATCCGCAAGGAACCCCAGCTTCTGGCACGCATCTTCACCAAGGCCGAGGTCAAGCAGCAGGAGATGACCCAACTGATCGCGCAGCGCGAAGGCCTGGAGCCGGACGACCGCCGGGCCCGCCTCGCCACCTTCCTGATGGGCGGGCTGGCCCGGCGCTCGGTGGACGAGTTCTTCAGCCCGGAGAGCACCGCGTCCTACAGGACAGTGCTGCAGCAGAACATCGATGCGCTCGCCGCCCTCTTCGACATCCCACCCGCACTCCTCGCGGAAACTTCCCGGAAGGACGCACCATGACGACGACGGCGCACGCAGACGGCCCGTTGCTGCTCACGCAGAAACGCATCTGGATCATCTTCTCCGCGCTGATCGCGGGGATGCTGCTCTCCAGTCTCGACCAGACCATCGTGTCGACGGCGATGCCCACCATCGTGGGCCAGCTCGGCGGCGTGGAACACCAGACGTGGATCACCACTGCCTATCTCCTGGCGACGACGATCGTCATGCCGATCTACGGCAAGTTCGGCGATGTCCTCGGGCGCCGCAACCTCTTCCTGTTCGCCATCGCCCTCTTTACTGCGGCGTCGATCGGGTGCGCGTTCGCCACCGATTTCTGGGGCTCCGTCATTTTCCGCGCCATGCAGGGCCTTGGCGGCGGTGGGCTCATGATCCTGTCCCAGGCGATCATCGCGGACATCGTCCCCGCCAAGGAACGCGGCAAGTACATGGGCCCGCTCGGAGCCATCTTCGGCCTGTCCGCTGTTGCCGGACCGCTGCTCGGCGGCTACTTCGTCGACAACCTGACCTGGAACTGGGCCTTCTACATCAACATCCCGGTAGGTATCGCGGCCTTCGCGATTGCGTGGTTCACCCTCAAGCTGCCCGCGAAGAAGGCCAGCAAACGCATCGACCTTCCCGGCGTGCTGCTGCTGTCCATCGCCACCACCGGCCTGATCTTCTTCACCGACTTCGGAGCCGACGCCGAGCAGGGCTGGACCTCACCGCTCACCTGGGCATTCGGCGTCGGCATGGTCCTCGCGGTCGCCCTGTTCATTCTGGCCGAACGCCGGGCCGAGGATCCGATCATTCCCCTCTCGCTGTTCCGCAACCGGCTGTTCGTCAACAGCACCGCCATCGGCTTCACCCTGGGCCTCGGCATGTTCGCCGCCCTCGCCTTCATGCCCACTTTCCTCCAGATGGCGTCGGGCACCTCGGCGGCGGCTTCCGGCCTGCTGCTCGTGCCCATGATGGTCGGCCTGATCGGCACCTCGATCTACTCGGGCATCGCGATCTCACGATCGGGGAAGTATAGGATCTACCCGATCCTCGGCACCTCGCTCACCATCGTCGCCCTGCTGTGGATGACGACACTCACTGCGGCTACGCCGATCTGGATCATCTGCACGCAGCTCTTCGTCTTCGGAGCAGGCCTGGGCCTCATCATGCAGGTCATCGTGCTGGTAGTGCAGAATTCGGTTTCACCCGAGATGGTGGGCACGGCGACGAGCACCAACAACTACTTCCGGGAGGTTGGCGCATCCCTGGGGGTCGCGGTGTTCGGAGCGATCTTCACGAGCCGGCTGTCCGAGCGGCTCAACTCCACCTTCACCTCGTTCGGTGCGAGCCCTGCCGACGCCGGACAGTCGACGTCCACCCTTGATCCGGAGACCCTCAACGCCCTGCCCAGGGCCCTCCGGGAAGCCATCGTCGGGGATTACGCCGATGCCCTGGCACCGGTCTTCCTTTACCTCGTGCCGTTCCTGGTGCTCGCGATAACCCTCAAGGAGATTCCCCTGTCGGAGACCTCCGGCATGGTGGCGCGCGGCGAAGCGATCGGCGGTCCGGAGGCGGAACGGCTGGAGGTGGAACGGCTGGACGCGGCGCGCACTCCTGCCGGCCGCAAGCGTGCCGCCGTGGCCGCCGGCCCCTCCGGTGCGAAGTCCGGAGAAGCAGGCCACCCGGACGACGGGCCGGTTCCGACGACGCGGCGCTAGCCTGCAACGTCGCGTCGGCGCACCCATGGGCGGCATGCGGCCCGAAAGCATTCGCTCCGGTGTCATCGGGTGCGGTCGTTTTCGCAGGCGTGCCACCGCCCGCTCCGCAGCCCCCCGCAGTCTGCATCCGTTCAGCGCACGAAGTGCGGGACGCCGTCGGCTGTACGGGCCGTGGTCACCAGGTCGAGGTGCCGCGGGTTGAGGGGTGGCAGGTCGTCCACCGGGAACCACCGGACGTCACTCGACTCGTCGTCGTTGACCCTCGCGTCCCCGCTGACGAAGCGGCAGCGGAAGTCATGGTTGAGGAAGGTCACCACGTCGCCGTTGGGGAAGGTGACAGGACCGACGACACCGATGCCGAGGAGCAGCTCGACCTCGACCTCCACACCGGTTTCCTCGAGCACTTCCCGCTTGAGCGCGGCCGCCGGTTCCTCTCCCGGCTCGATCATGCCGGTGATGATGGTCCACGCACCCGTATCAGCCCGCTTGCAGAGCAGCACCCGCCCGGCGTCGTCGTAGACCACCGCACCCGCTCCCGGCAGCCAGAGCGGTGCCTGCCCGATCTTTTCGCGGAGGTCGAGGACGAACTGTGGTGTGGGCATTGACCCACTTTAGGGCAGCGCGGGCAGTCGGTTCAGCCGGTGGTTCGCCTGCGTCCACCGGACAGCTCCCGTCACATATCGGTGCCCTCGAGGAGTTCGGTGACCAGCGCTGCGATCGGTGAGCGCTCCGACCGCGTGAGGGTCACATGGCCGAACAGCGGATGGCCCTTGAGGATCTCCACCACCGCCCCGACGCCGTCGTGCCTGCCGACCCGCAGGTTGTCGCGCTGGGCGATGTCGTGGGTCAGGACGATCTTGGAGTTCTGGCCGATCCGGCTCATGACGGTGAGGAGGACGTTCTTCTCGAGTGACTGCGCCTCATCGACGATCACGAACGAGTCGTGCAGGCTCCTGCCCCGGATATGGGTCAGCGGCAGCACTTCGAGCATGCCGCGGTCCATCACCTCCTCCACCACTTCCGTGGACACCAGTGCCCCGAGCGTGTCGAAGACGGCCTGGGCCCAGGGGTTCATCTTCTCGCTCTCGCTGCCCGGCAGGTAGCCGAGCTCCTGGCCGCCGACCGCATAGAGGGGCCGGAAGACCACCACCTTGCGGTGCTCGCGCCTCTCCAGCACCGCCTCGAGCCCTGCACACAGCGCCAGTGCCGATTTGCCCGTCCCTGCCCTTCCCCCGAGGGAGACGATGCCCACCTCCTTGTCCAGCAGGAGGTCGATGGCGAGCCGCTGCTCGGCCGAGCGCCCATGCAGCCCGAAGACGTCCCGGTCCCCACGCACCAGCCGGACCTGCTTGTCCGCGCCCACCCGGCCGAGCGCCGAGCCACGCGGCGAGAGCAGGATGAGCCCGGTATTGATCGGCTGCTCTGCGGCGGCAGCATTGAAGACCGGCTGGTGTTCGTACAGCGCGTTGACTTCCTCGACCGACACGTTCAGCTCCACCACACCCGTCCAGCCGGAATCCCTCACGAATTCGCTGCGGTACTCGTCCGCCCGGAGACCCATGGCCGAGGCCTTGACCCGCATCGGCAGGTCCTTGGACACCACTGTCACGTCGCGGCCCTCCGCTGCGAGATACTTCGCCACCGCGAGGATCCTTGAATCGTTGTCACCACTGCGGAAACCCACTGGAAGGACGTCGGGAGACACATGGTTCAGTTCGACCCGCAGCGTTCCACCCTCCTCACCGAGGGCGACCGCCCTGTCCAGTCCGCCGTGCTCGATCCGCAGATCGTCCAGGAGGCGCAGCGCCTTCCGCGCGAAGTACCCCAACTCGGGATCGTGCCTCTTGCCCTCCAGTTCGGAGATTACGACGATGGGCAGGATCACCTCGTGCTCGGCGAACCTCAGGACGGCCCGCGGATCTGACAGCAGCACGGAGGTGTCGATGACGTAGGTGCGGTTTCCCTTGCTCCGGGCGGTCGGGGTTGGATCAGCAGTGGCCACGTGGACTCCACTCCGGGGCGTTTACACCCCGAACTAGTAGGGGGCGGTCCGGCCTGGAGGCCGGGCACGGCCTCCCCGAAATGCTCGACGTGCTGGTACGCACGGTCGGCGTCATCGATGGCCTCCCATCAACCGGAATGGGCACCGGTTGATGGCTTGAGGATACGCCGTCCGCTTCGGGATTGCAGGCGGGGCCCCGCGTGTCGGACGAGGAGCCGGAGGGGGCTGCGACGACGGCGTTCAGGAGCCGAAGCGTCGCTGCCGCCGACCGTAATCCCGCAGCGCCCTCAGGAAGTCGACACGCCGGAAATCGGGCCACAGCGCTTCACAGAAGTAGAACTCGCTGTAGGCGCTCTGCCACATGAGGAAACCCGACAGGCGCTGCTCGCCGGAGGTGCGGATCACGAGATCAGGGTCCTGCTGCCCCCGGGTATACAGGAAAGCCGAGATGTGCTGGTCCGTCAGTTCCGCAGCGAGTTCCTCGAGCGACTTCCCGGCCTTCGCGGAGTCAAGCATCAGTTCCTTCACGGCATCCACGATCTCGCGCCGCCCGCCGTAGCCGAGGGCCACATTCACGTGCAGGCCGTCGATGCTTTCCGTCTGCCGGGCGAGCGCCGTGAGCTTTCCGGCAAGGTTGTCAGGCAGCAGGTCGAGCGCACCCACCGGCTGGACACGCACGCGGTTGCTCTCGCCGAGCCGGTCGAGGGTATTGGCGATGATGTCGAGCAGCTGCTCGATCTCCTCCGGGGGCCGGCCCATATTGTCGGTGGACAGCATGTAGAGGGTGACGACGTCCACGCCGAGTTCCTCGCACCAGC
>NZ_KI914863.1:9617-14812 GCF_000520555.1 Arthrobacter sp. Br18
CCGCGAGCCGGGCCCAGCGTCGGTTGCCGTCCACCATCACGCCGATGTGGTGCGGAATCCGCTCAGGGGACAACGAGCGCTGGAGCCGGCGCTCGTAGAAGCTGTAGAGGAACTCGGGAAATTTCCACGTCACCCCTCCAAAGGTACCGGCTGTTGCCGGAGATCCGCCGAAGGGGCGCCGCAGGCGTGGTGACCGCCGGGCAACACACCGGCTGCCGGGTTAGAATCGCCCCATGACTTCGCGATCCTCCGCGGTACCACCATCGCCCCGGCCCGCACCCGACACGGCCGGCCGACGCCGCGCTGAGAACGCCGTCGGCAAGGTCGGGGAGAACGTTGCGGAGGCCCTCGACAAGCCGGTGCTCCGTGGCTGGATCCACGCGGCCACAGCACCCCTTGCCGTTGCGGCGGGAATCGTGCTGATCACCCTGGCTCCCACCACCGGCCTCAAGGTGGCGTCCGCGATCTACGCCCTCACCGGGGCCCTGCTGTTCGGCGTCAGCGCCGTCTACCACCGGGGTAACTGGAAACCGAGGGCGCGGGTGGTCCTCAAGCGCCTCGACCACACCAACATCATGCTCGTGATCGCCGGCTCGTACACGCCGCTCGCCTGGGCACTGCTCGAGCGCGACAAGGCCACGGTGCTGCTGTGGATCATCTGGAGCGGGGCGATCGCCGGGGTCCTTTTCCGCAATCTCTGGGTTCAGGCACCCCGTTGGCTGTACGTCCCGATCTACGTGGCCCTCGGGCTCGCCGCACTGTTCTACCTGCCCGATTTCTTCGCCGCGAGCATTCCTGCGGCGATCCTGATCTGCGTAGGCGGCGCCCTCTACATTGCCGGCGCCGTGTTCTACGGCATCAAGAGGCCCAACTTCAGCCCGCTCGTTTTCGGCTTCCACGAACTGTTCCATGCCTTCACCGTGGCCGCATTCGCGGCACACTACGTCGCGATCATGATGGCCGTCCTCAACCCCGTGCAGGGCCTCTAGGAGCAGGTGGCCCGGCTGCAGCGGAACGGCCACCAGTCGACCGGGTCGTCCGGGTGCCGGCGAGGGTGCGCCGGCGCTTCGGGGTCGGCCGGGCATGGCTTACCGGAGGTCGGGGCCGTGCTTGCCGCCGGGCGCCGGCCGTGGCCCCTGCCGTGCTTCGCGCTCCGATTCCTGCTGCGGCGCACCGGGCCCGCCCCCGGTGGCAGGACCGCCGTCGTCCGCTGCGTCCGCTGCGTCCTCCAGCCGCGCTTCCTGGACCATCGCGGTGTACCGCACGCGGCGGATCCGCTTGGTCATGTCGCGGATGAGGAAGAACACCCCGATCACCACGAACAGGGTTGCGAGGAAACCGAGCGTTCCCGGAGTCACTGAAGCCGGGTCCAGTCCCTCCCGCAGGGCGGGGTCTTCGGACGGAGCCATCGCGGCGAGGGTCAGCGGGAAAAGCACAGGTGCACCACTTTCGAAAAGAGCTGCGGGCGGGCGGCCCGTTCCGAACAATTCTACGTCGGATAGAACTAGCGCACGTCGGCAATGCCTGCGAAGAAGTCGTCCTCGGGCAGCGATGTTTCAACCCGGGAGGAAATGAGCGAGTAGTCCTCCCAGGGCCACACGCGGCGCTGGAAATCCGAGGACACCGCGAAGAAGAACCCGGTCGGGTCGACCTGCGTGCGGTGTGTCAGCAGGGCCTGCTCCCGGTGGGCGAAGAACGAGCCGCAATCAATCTGCGTGGTGGTCGCGTGCGTCGGGGCCGGCGGCTGGTTCCCCTCGGGATCGGCCTCAAGCCACTGCGCGATCCGCTCCGCGTAGGGTGACTGGAGTCCGGCCTCCTCGAGGGCGTCGTGCAGGGCACGGAAGCGCTCCGGGTTGAACGCGCGGTCATAGTAGAGCTTGTCCACCCGCCAGGCCTCGCCCATGTCCGGATACCGCTCCGGGTCGCCCGCAGCCTCATAGGCCTCGACAGCCACCCGGTGCGCCATGATGTGGTCGGGGTGCGGGTATCCGCCGTTCTCGTCGTAGCTGAGGATCACGTGCGGCCGGAAATCCCGCACGAGCTTGACCAGGGGCGCGGCAGCACGCTCGAGTGGCTGCAGGGCGAAGCATCCGAACGGAAGGTCAGGGAGCGGATCGCCCTCCGGCAGCCCCGAGTCGGTGAATCCCAGCCACCGTTGCTGGACGCCCAGCGCGGTGACGGCGTTCGCCATCTCGATCCTTCGAAGCCCTGCGAGGTCCCGGCGGGCGTGCGCGTTCCCGCTCATCGCCTGGTTCAGGATGTCGCCGCGTTCCCCTCCGGTGCAGGTCGCCACCATCACCCCTGCCCCGGCGGCTGCGTACCGCGCCATCGTGGCGGATCCCTTGCTCGACTCGTCATCGGGATGCGCATGGACGGCGAGCAGGCGGAAGCCGCGGGAAGACGCGGCGGGGTGATCCTGGCTGGACAACAGGGCTCCTGGGTGGTGGTTGCGGCAGGTGGCTCCACGGAAGTCACTGAGGTCCGTGGATCGACGGTAAAATTACGCAGGTGAGCAATGCGTACACGCCTACCCCAAGAGTAGCCAATCGCTACGGTCCCCCCAAGCCGGTCAAACCTGCCAGGCCCTTCCGGCTCCTGGTGGTCACCGTGCTCCTGGCATGCGTTGCCGCCGTCGCGGTATTCGCAGTGACCAACGGAAATCCCCGCATCAGCTCGAAGGACGTCGGCTTCAGCATCGCCGACGGCCAACGCGCAAGCGTCGACTTCGAGCTGACCAAACCCGCGGACGCCACGGCCGAATGTGCCATCCAGGTACTGAGCGCGAACTACGCGGTGGTCGGGTGGAAGGTAGTCACCATCGGCCCCAATGCGGAGACCGACGGCGTCAACGGGGGCCAGACCACGGCCCACCGCGCCGAACTGCGGACCGATTCACCCGGGGTTTCCGGCGGCGTCAACGCGTGCTGGCTGGCCGACTGACCACCCGCAGGCCCAGGCCCCCGCGGCACTGCGCCCGCCCATCTTGGGTTATCGCCCTGCCCGAACTAGAATAGACGGATACGTCCTGCCCCGTCTCAACGGCGAACCGTGCCCGGCACGGTAACAATGAGGTGGGGTGTTTGCTTGTGTGCCGGACCGCACTCCGCGGTACCGGACGAACCAAAGGAGATGTCCCGTGTCCACAAACAGCGTGCCCGTTGCCTGGCTCACGCAGGAGTCCTTCAACCGGCTCAAGGCTGAACTCGAACACCTCTCGGGCCCCGGCCGGACCGAGATCGTGGCGCGCATCGAGCAGGCGCGTTCCGAGGGCGACCTCAAGGAGAACGGCGGCTACCACGCGGCCAAGGAGGAACAGGGCAAGTCCGAGGCGCGCATCCGCCAGCTCACGGCCCTGCTCGACAGCGCGCACGTCGGCGAATCCCCGGAGGACAACGGCATTGTGGAGCCCGGAATGATGGTGCAGGCCAGTATCGCCGGCGACGTCGAATCCTTCCTGCTCGGCAGCCGCGAAGTGGCCGGCGACGCCCACATCGACGTCTACAGCGAGAAGTCACCGCTCGGAGCCGCCATCCAGGGCAAGAAGGCCGGCGACACCGTGGTGTACACCGCACCCAACGGCCGGAATATCACCGTGGAGATCATCTCGGCGACGCCCTACACCGGGTAAGGGACTCAGCGGGAAAGGCGGTCCGCCCTGAAAGGGGCGGGCCGCTTTCTCAGGATCAGTGCGGCAACCACTCCGCCGAGTGCTCCGAAAAGGTGTGCCTGCCAGGAGATGTTCGAGCCGACCACCGGGAGCACTCCCCACAGAATGGAGCCGTAGGCGAGGAACACTACCCCTGCAACCAGGATCTGGAGCACGTTCCGGTTGTAGAACCCGCGGGCGATCAGGTAGGTGAAGAGGCCGAAGACAACACCGGAGGCCCCGATGGTCAGCCCGCCGCCGAGGATCCAGACGCCGAGCCCCGAGACGAACCAACTGGTTCCCAGGGCCACGGCAAAGCGGCGGATGCCGTCGAGGAACGCCAGGAAGCCGAGCACGAGCAGCGGCAGGGTGTTGCTGACGAGGTGCGGCACACCGCCATGCAGCAATGGTGCGAAGAGAATCCCGTCAAGCCCACGCACACGCCGCGGCTCGATGGCGAGATGACCGGTCAGCAGGTGGCCGGTGGCCAGATTGAGGAAGAACACGGCCCACAGCACGGCCACCAGGATTCCCACCGTGAGCAGGCCCGTCCGAGCCCGATGCGCCAGCACGTCAGCCCTGGATGACAACGGGCTGGAAGCCCTCGGCACGGAGGTTGCTCAGAACCTGTTCACAGTGTTCATCGCCCTTGGTTTCCATGTTGATGGTGATGGCGACATCGCCCATGCTGATCGAGCCGCCCACCCTCGTATGGTCCACGCCCGTGACATTGGCATCGGATTCGGCGATGATCCGGGAGATCGTGGCCAGGGAGCCGGGGCGGTCATCCAGCAGCATGCGGATCACCAGGAAACGCCCTGCGGCGGCGAGTCCGCGCTGGATCACCTTCAGCATCAGCATCGGATCGATGTTCCCGCCGGAGAGGACGACGACGGTGTTCCCGGGCCGCGCCCCATTCTCGGTGAGTTTTCCGTCGAGCAGAGCCGCCACTCCCACGGCCCCTGCCGGCTCCACCACCATCTTGGAGCGCTCGAGCAGGAAGATGAGGGCGCGGGCGAGGGAATCTTCGCTCACCGTCACGACGTCGTCGACGAGTTCCCGAATGATCGAGAAGGGGAGCTGGCCCGGACGGCCGACGGCGATGCCGTCGGCGATCGTCGACACCTTGGTGAGCGGGACCAGTGCGTCGGCAGCGAGCGACGGCGGGTAGGCTGCGGCGTTTTCCGCCTGCACGCCGATGATCCGGATGGTGCGTCCGAGTTCCCGTGCCCGGGCCTTGACGGCGACGGCCACTCCGGCCAGCAGCCCGCCGCCCCCCACACCCATGAGGATGGTGTCGACGTCGGGCACCTGTTCGAGGATCTCCAGCCCGATGGTCCCCTGGCCCGCCACCACGTCCACGTTGTCGAACGGGTGCACGAAGACGGCCCCCGTCTCGTCCGAGTACCTCTTGGCTTCGGCCAGCGCCTCGTCGACGTTGTGGCCGTGCAGCACCACCTCGGCTCCGTGTCCGCGGGTCGCCGCGAGTTTGGGCAGTGCGACCCCGAGCGGCATGTAGATCCGCGCCTGGATGCCGAGCCGGCTCCCC
>NZ_KI914863.1:14912-17152 GCF_000520555.1 Arthrobacter sp. Br18
ACGCCCTGCGCGTGGTTGCCGGCAGAGGCTGCCACCACGCCGCGCCGGCGCTCGGCCTCGGAGAGCTTGGCCATGCGCGTGTAGGCGCCGCGCACCTTGAATGAGCCTGCACGCTGCAGGTTCTCGCATTTGAAGGAGACGTTCGCGCCGATCAGCCGGCCCAGTGCCCTGGACTCCTCGATGGGGGTGTGGGCGATGACACCGTCCAGCAGCACCCGGGCGGCCTTGACGTCATCGAGCGTCACGGGAAGATCTGAGAGCGCTGCTGCGGCAGCCTGCTCAGCGAGGATGGTCTGGTCGGTCACGTCACGGTCTCTTCCTGAGCGGGGGTCGGGTGGCGGGAATCCGCCGGTCCCGGGGACGCGAGCGCCGGGTCGTACTCCCAGGCCCGGTTGGCGATATACCGAACGACGGTATTGGCTACCGCGAGCAGCGGCACCGAGAACAGGGCACCCGGGATGCCCGCCACAAGGGTTCCTCCGGCCACTGCCAGCACGACCGCGAGCGGATGGAGGGCTACCGCCGGTCCCATGATGAGGGGCTGCAGGATGTGCCCCTCCACCTGCTGCACCACCAGGACGATGGCCAGCATGATCAGGGCATTGATCCAGCCGTTGGCCACCAGGGCAAGGAGGACGGCGATGGAGCCGGTGGCGAGGGCCCCGACGATGGGGATGAACGAACCGAGGAACACCAGCACGCTGAGCGGCAACGCGAGCGGTACCCCGATGATGGCCGCTCCGACGCCGATACCCACGGCGTCGACGAAGGCCACGAGCATCTGGATCCGGACGTAGCTCGCCATGGAACCCCAGCCCCGCCGTCCCGCACCCTCCACCGCTGCACGTGCCCCTGCAGGCGCAAGGCCCGCGAGAAAGCGCCAGATGCGGGCGCCGTCGGCGAGGAAGAAGATCAGTGCGAACAGTGTCAGCAGCACTCCTGCGGCGAATTGTCCTGCGTCGGTCCCGAAGGACAGCGCTCCGCTCACGATCGAGCCGCTGTTGTTCTGGAGCGCGTCGCCGGCCTCCTGCAGGTACTGGTTGATCTGCGACGCCGTCAACTGCAGCGGACCCTGCGACAGCCAGGCGAGCGCCTGTTCGATGCCGGCCCGGGCCTCCGCCTGGAGCCCCGTGAAACCCACCGCGAACTGCTGCCCGACGAGGGAGAGCGCAAGGCCCACCAGTACGAGGAATCCCACCACGGTGAGGGCGACGGCGGAGCTGTTACCCACCCGGCGGCGGAGCGCATCGGTCACCGGCGCGAGAAGGGATGCGAGAAGGCCCGCGATCATCAACGGGATGACGAGCAGGGAAATTCGGCTCAGGAGCCAGACCAGCACGCCGACGACCACCAGGACGATCCCGAGGCGCCAGGACCAGGAGGCTCCCACCCGGAGTGCGTAGGGAACGTCGTCGCGGCCGGGCCGGGACGATGACGGCAGCCCCGGCCGGGACGGGCCGGCCACCGGGAAACGCGCGGGGACCGGAGTCCTGCCGTCGGGCGGAGGTGGGACGGGGGCGCTCATCGCTGCGGCTCGCCGGGAGATGGCACGCTGCAGGGCGCGTCTGGGTCTTCCTCCCGGGAATCGCGGCATGGGCCAATCTTTCCACACCGGCACCCCTGCCCGACTATCGGAGACGCGGCTCGATGCCCCACTGCGCGGTGAAGGCTTCCGCCGGTTCCAGCCAGCGCAGCCCCTCCCCGGAGTTGAAGGCGTCGGCAGGCGCCGTCATCGGCTCGATGGCAACAGCCTTGGCCACGCCCGGGTAGATGGTACTCACATACACGTGGGCGAAGCGGAAGGACTCATCAGCCCAGAGGGTCACCGACCGCCCGTCCGGTGCCGAGAGCACGTGTTCGTGCCTGCCGCCGGTCAGGTCGAGGCCACCGAAGGCCGCGTCGAACTCGAGATCGCCGATCCGCCGCCCGGCGCGCAGGTCGAAGCGCCCGGAGACGGGGACCTTCCCCGTGGGGATGAAGCGATCGTCGGTCTCGAAGACGTAGCCGGCCCGCAGCGTCAGCGTCAGGTCCTCGGTGGGCACGTCGGAGATCTTCAGGTAGGGATGCGCGCCGAGTGCGAAGGGCGCCGCAGCATCCGAAAGGTTCTCGAGGCGCTGGGTGACGGTAAGCCGTTCCTCGCTCAGGGCATACTCCGCAGTGTGCAGGAGGTGGAACGGGTAGCCGTGCTGGGGGAAGATTTCGGCCTGCAGCCGCACTGAGCCGGCGGAGACGGCCAGCGG
>NZ_KI914863.1:17252-20846 GCF_000520555.1 Arthrobacter sp. Br18
CTGGTATCCGGTGTTGCGAAGCAGCCCGTGGATCGCATTGCCGGTGGCGAGCTCGGTGATGTCGAGGCGCTGCTCCTCGCCGTGCAGCCGCCAGACACCGCCGTTCACGCGGTTGGCCCAGGGTGCGAGGAGGATCCCCGCCCCGCCCGCGGGAATCGCGGACTCGCCCCAGCTCTCCGTGAGGTGGACCCCGTTCACGTGATAGGAGCGCAGGGCGCCGGCGAGCGACGCCACGACGGCTGTGGCGGACCCTGCGGTGAGCTTGTAGTTGGTCCCTGACGCGGGAACGGCGGCATTCATAGTGCCGATGCTACCGGTCCCGGTGCCGGGGTGTTCAGGGAAAGCCTGGTAGGTTATTGTTTCTTTTTGTGCGGATTAGTTCGACTATGGGAGAAGGTGCTGTGCGTGCTGGCAGCTGAACGCCACGCCGCCATCCTCGGCGCACTCCGGACCCGGCCCGCCGTGCGCGTGAGCGATCTCAGCGTCCGCTTCGGCGTATCGGAGATGACGGTCCGGCGCGATATCGATGTGCTGGTTGCAGCGGGTTCGCTGCACCGCGTTCATGGCGGAGCGACGCGGCGCCTCAGCGCACTCGAGGCGGGTTTTTCCGTCAACAGCGGCCGGCAGGCGACAGCGAAGCGCGCAATCGCCGCGGCAGCAGCCGCCCTCGTGCTGCCCGGGATGACAGTTGCGGTCACCGGGGGCACCACCACCTTCGAACTCGCGCGGCACCTTGTGCTGGTCGATGACCTCACGGTGATCACCAACTCCCTTCCGCTCGCGGAAGAACTGCACCGCCTGCGGCCGCCGCCGGACGCTGCAGGTTCAGCACCCCGGCAGCAGGTCCTCCTCACGGGCGGCGAGCGTTCCCCGTCGGAAGCCCTTGTGGGGCCCCTCGCCATCACGGCCATCCGGGCACTCCATGCGGATCTGTGCTTCATGGGGGCCCACGGCGTCGATGCGGCGGCGGGGATCAGTACACCGAATCTCGCCGAAGCCTCCACCAACCAATCCTTCGCCGGGCAGTGCGGCTCCTTGCTCATCCTGGCCGACACCACCAAATTCGGTGTGATCAGTCTCGCGCGGGTCGTGGGGCTCGACGCCGTCGCAGGCGTCGTCACCGACAGCCCTCCTGCCGATCCGCGCTATGCGGCGCTGGCCGACCTCACTGTAGCCTCCACCCAACCCAGCGACCAGCCCAGCGATCAGACCATCAAGAAAGCTACCCCGTGACCCAGCCACCCGGCGTGCCGCACCAGACCCAGCAGACCTCCACCCGGCTCTCGGACGGGAGGGAGCTGATCTACTTCGATGCGTCGGAGGCTTCGGCAGCGCTGCACCGCGACACCGCCTCCACCACCGACAGGCGGGGGCTCCCCCCACGGGGCAGTGCGGGCACCGCACGCTACGACGCGCTGACCGGCGAGTGGATCGCCGTCGCCGCGCACCGCCAGACGCGTACCCACCTTCCACCCGCCGACCAGTGCCCGCTGTGCCCCACGACCGCGGCGAATGCCTCCGAGATTCCGGCCTCCGACTACGAGGTGGTGGTCTTCGAGAACCGCTTCTCCTCCTTCGGACCTGACCTCGGATCCCTGCCGCGAAGTGCCGGTTGGGGAACCACGGCGACGGCGCTCGGCAGGTGCGAGGTGGTGGCCTTCGACTCCTCCCATGAAGGCTCCTTCGGCTCACTGCCTCCCGAGCGTGCCCGTACCGTGATCGATGCCTGGGCCCAGCGCACGGAGGCGCTCTCGGCGATGGACGGTATCAAGCAGGTCTTCTGCTTCGAGAATCGGGGCCAGGACATCGGCGTCACCCTCCTCCACCCGCACGGGCAGATCTACGCCTACCCCTTCATTCCCCCGCGGGCCGCCGTGATGGGCGAACAGGCCGTGGCGTTCTCCGATGCCTCGCGCGGCACTTCGACGCTCCTGGGCTCGGCACTGCAGGCCGAGCGCGACTCCGGCGAGCGCATGGTGATCGAGGGAGACCACTTCAGTGCCTTCGTCCCCTTTGCCGCGCGCTGGCCCCTCGAGGTGCACCTTGTCCCGCACCGGCAGGTGCCGGACATCGCCGCCCTCACCCCCGCTGAAAGGGATGACCTGACCACTGTGTACCTCGACCTCCTGGGCCGCGTGGACGCCCTGTACTCGACTCCCACCCCCTACATCGCCGCCTGGCAGCAGGCACCCCTCGACGCCCGGCTGCGCCCGGCGAGCTATCTGCACCTGCAGCTCACCTCGCCGCGACGTGCTGAGGACAAACTGAAGTTCCTTGCAGGCTCCGAGGCCGCCATGGGCGCTTTCATCAACGACACCACACCCGAACTTGTTGCGGATCGGCTGCGCAACGCCGTACCGGTATCT
Source organism: Arthrobacter sp. Br18 (assembly GCF_000520555.1). Taxonomy (GTDB): domain Bacteria; phylum Actinomycetota; class Actinomycetes; order Actinomycetales; family Micrococcaceae; genus Arthrobacter_D. Next base: position 19,619 of record NZ_KI914863.1, read on the forward strand.
TCCCGTTAGGACTTCCCATGACACTCACACCGCTCCAACTCGCCGCGGCATTCACCGAGCGCTTCGGCGCGGAACCGTCAGGTATCTGGTCGGCGCCCGGCCGCGTCAACCTCATCGGCGAGCATACCGACTATAACGACGGCTTCGTCCTCCCCTTCGCCATCAACCACTCCACGATGGTTGCAGCCCGCCCCCGGGCCGACCGCTCGGTGCGCGTGTGTTCAACCCTCACGCCCGACGACGTCGTCCTGTCCGACCTGGATGCGCTCACTCCAGGCAGCGTGAAGGGCTGGGCCGCCTATCCCCTGGGCGTCCTGTGGGCGATGGAGCGTGCCGGGTACAGTACGCCCGGACTGGATCTCCTGGTCGATTCCTCAGTGCCGGTAGGCGCAGGCCTCTCCTCCTCCGCGGCGATCGAATGCGCGGTGGCCGTGGCGGCCAATGACCTCTCCGAATCGAACCTGTCCCTCACGGAGCTGGTCGCTATCGGGCAACTCGCCGAGAACGAGATGGTGGGCGCTCCGACGGGCATCATGGACCAGTCGGCATCGCTGCTGGGCGAGGCGGGGCACGCCGTCTTCCTCGACTGCCGCTCCCGCGAATCCCGCCTGGTCCCGCTTGACCTCGAAGGTGCAGGGCTGGAGCTCCTCGTGATGGACACCAGGGTGAGCCACTCCCACGCCACGGGCGGCTATGCCGCGCGGCGCCGTTCCTGCGAACTGGGCGCCGAACTCATGGGGGTCGCGGCACTGCGGGACCTGTCGGTGGGCGACCTCGCCGAGGCCGCCGGTGTTCTCGACGAGGAAACCTTCCGGCGCGTGCGCCACATCGTGACCGAGAACGCGCGCGTGCAGGATGCCGTTGACGTCCTCTCCGGCAAGGGGCCCGCGGCACTCGGAAAGCTCATGGCAACGAGCCATGCCTCGATGCGGGACGATTTCGAGATCTCGTGCGCGGAACTGGACACCGCCGTCGACACCGCGGTCTCTGCCGGTGCCATCGGCGCCCGGATGACCGGGGGCGGCTTCGGCGGGGCCGCGATCGCCCTGGTGCGGTCCGCGGATTCCGCTGCCGTTACCGACGCCGTCGCCCGCGCCTTCGCCGAAGCCGGCTTCACCGCACCGGTGATCTTTCCGGTGCTGCCGGCGTCCGGTGCGGGACGCGTGGCATAGCACTGCGGGATACGGCGGAGCGGGACGCCTCCCTGACGCTGCGGAAAACAAAGGAC
>NZ_KI914863.1:20946-27463 GCF_000520555.1 Arthrobacter sp. Br18
TGCGGAAAACCAAGGACGCGCCGGATGTCTGACGCTGCGGAAAACCAAGGACGCGCCGGATGTCTGACGCTGCGGAAAACAAAGGACGCGCCGGTGATACCCGGCGCGTCCTTTGTTCTTTAGCGCGTTTGCCGCGCGTTCACCCGTCCCTACGGGCCGATGTTCTAGTCGCTGCCGCGCAGGATCGCGAGGAGGCGAAGAATTTCGACGTAGAGCCAGATCAGCGTGACCGTCAGGCCGAATGCTGCGGTCCACGAGTATTTCTGGGGGGCACCGTTCCGCACACCCTCGCTGATCGATGTGAAGTCGATGATCAGGGAGAAGGCGGCAAGGCCGATGGCGAAGATGCCGATGACGACACCGAAGGGAATGTTCGTCCCGGGGATATCGGCACCCCGGAGGCCCCAGGCATCATCGGAGACGCCGAAGAGCATCAGGCCGAGGTTGATCAGCGAGAAAGCCGCATAGCTGATCATGGCGATCATGAAGAACTTCATGGCCTTCGGTGTTGCGCGCACCTTGCCGCTCTTGAAGAGGGCCAGGGTTACACCGAAGACGGTGAGGGTACCGAGCACTGCCTGGAGCGCGATGCCGGGGTACATGGCCTCGAGGAACATGGTGAGGCCACCGATGAACAACCCCTGGAGCGCCGCATACGCGAGGATCAGAGCCGGTACCGGTTCACGCTTGAACGCGTTGACGAGGCCAAGGACCAGTCCGCCGATCATGCCCAGGACCATCAGTGGAACGGCCAGTCCCGGAAGGAAGAAGGCCGGCACGGAAGCGCCGAGCAGGACGACGCCGATGCAGAGGACGGTCTTGACGATCACGTCGTCGAACGTCATGCGGCCCATCTGCGCGGGTCCAGCCGAAGGCTGGTTGTACATGTGCTCCAAGTTCTGCTGGCTGGCAACCTTCTGGCCTGCGAGCATGGTGGAGCCATAGGCTGCCGCGTTGTTGCCGCGTGCAGCGGAACGGAAGTTCTTTCCGTTGAAAACCGGATTACCGCCGAGTGCCATTTTGTGTAGTCCTCCATTAGGGGCCGAGCGTTAGAACGACCTTATCAATAGCAACGCAATACAGGGAGATTTGTTCCCCGCCCACCGCTCCCCGTAAGTCAATCCCTCAGGGCACTGACTAACTCAGTCGTTATCCAATCGCGACCTTCGGACGGCGTTTTTGGCATTCGGCGAAACACTGTCCGAGTAACATGAAGCGCACGCCCAGTGACAATGGTCACACGCTCCTACGCCCGGCGGTTCAACGCAGGGCCAACCCCCACCGTGGAGGTTCCACTCTTGATCACCCAACCGACGCCTGCACGGATCAGGAGGATGCTGCTTCTGGTTCTGGGCTTTCTGGCCACCGTGCTCCTCAGCGCTCCTTCTGCACAGGCCCTCCAGCCTGCCGTTCCGGCCACCCAGCCGGCAGCAGTATCGTCCAGCGCCCAGTCCCAGGAGTTCGAGAACCGCATCAGCGGCGTCCTTCGCGGAGTTGACGGTCCCATCGCCGACGTCACCGTCACCGCTGCCGGAAACGGCTTCGACGGCGAGGCCACCTCGGGCCCCAACGGAGCCTGGACCATCGGCGTCCCCGAGCAGGGCACCTATGAGGTGGCAATCGATGAGGACACCCTTCCCGACGGCATCGCCCTCGCCGAAGGTCAGGCCAACCCCCGTGAAGTCACCTTCGCAGGAACCACCACGGCCAGCACGCTGTTCCTGTTCGGCGAAGGAATCGTCACGACGACCACCAGTTTCTGGGACACCCTTGCCGAGCGGGCGCTTGCCGGATTCAGCTTCGGCCTCCTGCTCGCGCTGAGCGCGGTGGGCCTGTCCCTCATTTTCGGCACCACCGGTCTCACCAACTTCGCCCATGGCGAGATGGTGACGATGGGCGCCGTCCTGACCTTCGGATTCGCCGCGCTCGGACTCCCTGCCCCGGCGGCCATCATCCTCGCCGTCCTGGGCGGCGGACTGCTCGGGTACGTGCAGGACGCCGGCCTCTGGAAGCCGCTGAGGCGGCGCGGGAGCGGACTGGTCCCCATGATGATCGTCAGCATCGGCCTGGCGCTCGCACTGCGCTACATCATCCAGTTCAACTTCGGCGGCGCAACGCAACAGCTGCCCGGGTCCCAGAGCGCGATCATCGACATCGGCTCCGTGTCCATCTCGCGGAACAATCTGACGTCCCTGATCATCAGCCTCGTCGTGATCCTGCTCGTCGCCTTCCTGCTCCTCCGCACCCGCGTCGGCAAGGCAACCCGCGCTGTCGCGGACAACCAGGCCCTGGCCGCGGCATCGGGGATCGACGTCGACCGTGTCATCCGCCTCGTGTGGGTGATCGGTGGAATGCTGGCCGCGCTCGGCGGAATCCTCTGGGCGTACTACCGGCCGGGAGTTTCCTTCAACATGGGCCAGCAGATCCTCCTGCTGATCTTTGCCGGAGTGGTCCTCGGCGGATTGGGAACAGTCTTCGGTGCCCTGCTCGGCTCCATCATCGTGGGCCTGTTCGTGGAAATCTCGACGCTCTGGCTCGAAGCCGACCTTAAATACGTTGGCGCGCTTCTCATCATGATTCTCGTGCTCCTGTTCCGGCCCCAGGGTATCCTCGGCCGCAAAGAGCGCATAGGTTAGGGACTCCCATGGATTTCGGAAACATACTCACCAACGCCTTCGGCGAAATGATCAGTCCCACCACCGCGGCCTATGCGCTTGCTGCGCTCGGGCTCGCAGTCCACTTCGGCTACTCGGGACTGCTGAACTTCGGCCAGGCCGGCTTCATGGCCGTCGGAGCCTACGGCTACGCGATCTCGACACTCACCTTCAATGCCCCGCTTCCCGTCGCGGTCCTGGTGGCACTGCTCTCATCGGTCATCTTCGCCATCGTCCTTGGTATTCCCACGCTCCGGTTGAGGGCGGACTACCTGGCGATCGTGACCATTGCGGCAGCGGAGATCGTCCGCTACATCGTGACCACCAACGGGCTCACCGACGTCACCGGTTCGGCCAACGGCCTTGCGGCCTTCGAGGGCGGCTTCTACGAGCTCAATCCCTTCCTCAACGACAGCTACAACGTCGGACCGCTCGCCATGAGCGGACGTGACCTCTGGATCCGGATCGTCGGCTGGAGCGTCGTCGTCCTTGCCTGCCTGATCGTCTGGCTCCTCATGCGCAGCCCCTGGGGCCGCGTCCTCAAAGGTATCCGCGAGGACGAGAACGCCGTCCGCTCCCTCGGCAAGAACGTCTACGCCTACAAGATGCAGGCCCTCGTGATCGGCGGCATCCTGGGTTCGCTCGCAGGGATCATTTTCACCCTCCCCCGCGGGGCCGTGCAGCCGGCCAACTATGCCACTGAACTGACGTTCTTCCTGTACACCTGCCTCCTGCTGGGCGGCATGGCAACCGTGCTCGGACCCGTCATCGGAGCGATGGTCTTCTGGGTGGTCCTCTCCCTCACCCAGGGACTTCTCTACGGGGCCATCGAGGTCGGTGCCATCACCTTCCTCTCGAACGTGCAGGCGGGTCAGCTAAGATACATCCTCGTGGGTGTGGCACTGATGCTGCTCATGGTGTTCCGGCCCCAGGGTGTCCTGGGTAACAAGAAGGAGCTGGCGTTCGCATGACCGAGAACCACAACGATCCCGCCAGCGCTCCCGGGGGTCCCTCGCACCGGGCCGACGGCGCCGCCACCGCGCACGGCGCGACCGCCGCCGGCACATCAAGCCCAACCTCCGCATCCGCATCCGCGTCCGCGTCCGGGCACGATTACATGAACGACAGCAGTCCGATCGCCGCCGGAGAGGCCCTGCCGGGATGCCGGAAGACCGACCCCATCGTCGTGGCCAGGAACGTGACCCGCAGCTTCGGCGGGATCAACGCCGTCAACGTGGACTACCTCGAAATCCCGCGCCACAAGATCACCGCCCTGATCGGCCCAAACGGCGCCGGAAAAACGACGCTCTTCAACCTGCTCACCGGCTTCGACGTCCCCAACAGCGGCGATTGGGAGTACGACGGCAGGCCGCTTGCCAAAGTGGCGCCCTACAAGGTGGCGCGCATGGGAATGGTGCGCACTTTCCAGCTCACCAAGGTCATGGGCAAGCTCACCGTGATGGAGAACATGCGCCTCGGGGCAGCGAACCAGCCCGGTGAGAGCCTCGCGAAAGCGCTGTTCAAGACCGTGTGGGGGAAGCGCGAGCGGGAAATCACCGAGCAGGCCGATGTGCTGCTCGCGAAGTTCAAGCTCGATGAGAAGAAGGATGACTACGCGGCGTCGCTGTCCGGCGGGCAGCGCAAACTGCTGGAGATGGCCCGCGCCCTCATGGTCCGCCCACGTCTGGTCATGCTCGACGAGCCGATGGCGGGAGTCAACCCGGCACTGACGCAGTCGCTGCTCGACCACATCAAGAACCTCAAGGCCGAGGGCATGACCGTCCTGTTCGTTGAGCACGACATGCACATGGTGCGCCATATCGCGGACTGGGTGGTGGTGATGGCCGAGGGCAAAGTCGTAGCCGAGGGCCCGCCCGACGTCGTCATGAAGGACCAGGCGGTCATCGACGCCTACCTGGGCGCCCACCACGACGTCGATCTCGGCGACTCGACGGGTATCGAACTCCTCGAACGGGAACTGGCACATGACGACAAGTCAGTGGTCGGCACCGACGAGGAGGGCATCCTCGGGCACCGGATCATCGAGCTGTCCGGTTCCGGAGACCTTTCGGACGCCTCCACCACGCGTTCGCGGCCGCAGCCGCACACTGTCACTGACCCTCACGCAGATCGGAAGAAAACATGAGCCGGGAAGCAACGACCAGCAACGACGATCCGGATTCAGTGGTCAAGGTCACCGATCTGGTGGCGGGCTACCTCCCCGGGGTGAACATCCTCAACGGCTGCAGCATCGAGGCGCGGAAGGGCGAACTCATCGGCATCATCGGCCCCAACGGCGCCGGCAAATCGACGCTGCTCAAGGCGATGTTCGGCCTGGTCAAGGTGCACTCGGGCAAGGTGGTGGTGCGCGGGCAGGATCTCACGGGCCTGAAAGCCAATCGTCTGGTGACGCAGGGAGTCGGTTTCGTGCCGCAGAACAACAACGTGTTCTCCACGCTCACCATCGAGGAGAATCTGGAAATGGGGATGTACCAGCGCCCGAAGGATTTCAAGAAGCGCTTCGAGTTCGTCACGAGCCTCTTTCCGGAACTGGGCAAACGTCGCGCGCAGCGCGCAGGGTCACTGTCAGGCGGCGAGCGCCAGATGGTCGCGATGGGACGGGCCCTCATGATGGAACCGGCAGTGCTCCTCCTCGACGAACCGTCGGCCGGCCTCTCCCCCGTCAAGCAGGACGAGACTTTCCTGAGAGTGCACGAGATCAACCGGGCCGGGGTATCGGTCATCATGGTGGAACAGAACGCGCGGCGCTGCCTACAGATCTGTGACCGTGCCTACGTTCTCGACCAGGGCAGGGACGCCTACACCGGCACCGGCCGCGAACTGATGAAGGACCCGAAGGTGATCCAGTTGTACCTCGGGACACTGGCGGACGCAGCGTAGACCGGCAGTACGCGCTCAACCGGCGAAGGCATTCATGGCACAGCTTTTCACCACAGCAGTGGGTCACGGCTTCGCGGGACTGTTCAGTGCCATCAAGAGAGTGCGGCCCGAACGACCGATCCACTCCCGGGGACTGCGCCTGACCGGGGCTGTCGAGGTGGCGCCCCCTGGTACGGCCAGCGGCATCGCGTGGATCGATACCCCCGGCACCAGCACGGTGGCAGCCCGGATCTCCCGATCGGTGGGCTTGCCGGACGGCCTGCCCGACGTCGTCGGACTCGCTTTCCGCATCAACGACTGGCCCGACGCCGCCGACGCAGGCCTGCCGGCCGACGTACTGCTGTCCTCCACCGGGTGGTCCCGCGCGGGGCGGTTCGTCCTGCTGCCTCGATTCCGGGCCGACCGGTCGCCCCTCACCACGATCATTCCGTATCGGGGTCCACACGGGCCGGTGCTGATCGGTGCGCGCACCCTCGGGCCGGCGCCCCTTCCTGCGTCGCTGGGCGCCTTCGGGCGCACCCTGGGCGGGGAGGCCTGGGTCCTGGGTCTGTACCACGCCCGCCCGCGGGGCCCGTGGCACCAGTTCGGCACCATGTCCCTCCTCCTCGACCTGCAGGGGAAGGAGGACCTCCGCTTCGACGCCGTCCTCAATCCCCTGCCCGGCGCCGACACCTACGGCTGGACGAAGCGCCTTCGGGAACCCTCCTACGCCGTCGCACGCCGGCCGCCTCCAAGGTAGCCGTAAGGAGTACCGCTCCGGCGTGACTCGGGGTCGACAGCCTGCACCCGGCGAAGCCAACAGTCTGCACCCGGTCCATCGACTGTGCAGCAGATACCGGTTTCGGGCCCGACACACGTCATTTCTGCGCATTCGATGCCGCTCCTGTGCCCTGCGGGGCGATGAGGCCTCCCTGCACCCGGTGCTGAGGGAATGCACCCCCAACACGCAGGAGGGCCCCGCC
>NZ_KI914863.1:27563-31313 GCF_000520555.1 Arthrobacter sp. Br18
GCGCCGGCATCCTCACGGATACTGGCGGGGCCCTCCTGGTTGCTGCGGGTTCTACTGAGTGTTACAGCTGGCCGAGCTCGGACCGGCTGGGCTGCGGCTTGTTCTCGGCGTCGTACTGGTAGATGCCGATGGCGGCCTCGGTCGGGTCACCGTTCTCGTCGAAGGTGACCGGGCCCGAGATGCCGTCGTAGTCGATGTCCCCGCCGTTGCGGAGCAGCGTGATGCAGGCGGCGAAGTCGAAGCACTTCTCCCCGTCCTTGGACACTGCCTCGAGCTGCTCACCGATTGCGACGCCTTCAACGCTTCCTGCAGCCTCGGCCGCGAGGGAGATCAGCGTGACAGCATCGTAGCTTTCACCGGAGTAGGCGAAGCTGGTGAGGTTCGGGTCGATCGTCCCCAACGCTTCCTGGAAACCGGTCCCGGTGAACGGGCCGGGGATGGTGCCCTGGGCGCCCTCCATGGTTCCGGGCTCGAGGTCGGCACTGTAGTCGGTCGTATTTCCGTCGACCATGAACAGGCTGGTCGGGTCAACGCCCTTGCTCGTCAGGAGTGGAACGATGCTCTTTGCCTGGTCGAAGCTGATGAGGACGATTGCGTCGGGTTCGGCGGCCACCACTGCATCGACCTGGCTGCTGAACTGTGAGTCGCCCTCATTGAACATCTCGGTGGCAACAACCTGTCCGCCCGCGCCTTCGACGGTTTCGGTGATGGTGGCTTCCAACCCGGTGCCGTAGGCGTCATTGAGGACGATCATGCCGACCGTCTGCGCACCACAGGTCATGATGTAGTTTCCGAGCGTGCGCCCCTGCAGCACGTCTGAAGGAGCGGTGCGGAAGTAGAGGCCGTTGTCATCCCAGTTGGTGAATTCCGCGGAGGTGTTGGCCGGTGAGAACTGCACAACGCCTGCACCCGTGATCTGGTTGATCACGGTCTTCGAAACGCCGGAGGAAGCTGCACCAACAATCGCACTGACGTCCTGGGACAGCAGGTCGCCGACGGACTGGGTAGCGATGTCGGTGGTGGTGTCGCCCGAGTCGCGGTGGACGATCGAGATGTCCTGCCCGAGCACGCCCCCGGCGACATTGATCTCCTCGACGGCCAGGTTGGTACCCGCGATTTCGGGCGGACCGAGGAATGCAAGGCTTCCGGTCGTGGGGAGGAGTGTTCCGATGTTGAGCGGCTGGTCGCTGACAGTGGTTGCCTCGGGAACGGCTGCCGGGTCACCCTTCGGGTTGGCCTCGGCGGCCTGTCCACCCTCGCTCTCGGGGCATGCCAGCCCCGCCGCCGCTGCCTCGGATGCCGGTGCCTCTGTTGCCTCGGCCTCGCTCTCGGGCGCTGACGATCCGCCGCAACCGGAGGCGAGAAGTGCGATACCCAAGCCAAGGGCAGCTACCTTCGCGGCACGCGTGGCATTCTCCCCAGTGCCGAAACGCACTGAGTTACGTGTTGCTGTCATCAATTTTTCTCCTCGACCGAAAGGCTTCATGTGCCTTGCTGCAGTCACCAGGTGTTCCTGGTCTGTAGAAGAAACTAGTGCAAAATTCCGACAAAAATAAGGGAATCTTATTACATCCTTGTAACGCTCGGCCCGGAGCGCTTCACATAGTATTGACAGGGCCGATTAGTCAGTATCCTGTCTTTTTCACTTCTTATCCAGGTCCGGAGCGAAACCGCCGGCATCCCGGGCGGAACCCGAGCACCAGCCGGATCAGCCGCGCATGGCCACCGTCAGCAGAACGGCGGAGTCCTCGACTGCTTCCAGGCTGTGCCGCGACGGAGGGACGGTCAGCAGATCACCCGGCGAACCCTCCCAGACATTCTCCCCAGCGGCAAGGACCACCCGGCCGTGCAGAACCTGCACCGTCGCCTCACCTGGATTCTCGTGCTCCCCCAGCGAGGATCCCGCCCGCAGGGCGATCACAGTCTGCCGCAGCACGTGCTCATGACCGCCGTAGACCGTGGACGCGCTCCGTCCGCTGGAGGAGCCGCGGGCAATCTCCAGCTGATGCCGTACCAGCGCAACCAGTGAACTCTTTTCCACCACGTGTCCCTCCGTCAGGAAATGATCCGCGCCGGATGCAGCGGCGCTCGATACCAGTAAGTATTGCGCGGGAACTCCGCGATGTGTCCCACCGCCCGGGGCTCAGCGGGTTCTCACCGAACCTCAACCCTGTACGGTGAGGGCAGCGCAGACCTGGAGCACCCCTGCCTCGGACACATGTCCCGCAGCATCACCAGGCCACTTGTCCGCCAAGGAGTATGAATGCTTTCCGATACCTCCCGTCCTGTCATCGAAGCAACACTGCCGGTCGTCGGCGAAAATATCGTCGAGATCGCCCAACGGTTCTACGCCCACATGTTCGCGGACAAGCCCGAGCTCATGGACGGCCTTTTCAACCGCGGCAACCAGGCGGACGGACGGCAGCAGCAGGCGCTGGCCGGGTCGGTGGCGGCGTTCGCCGGTTTCCTGGTGAACACTCCCGGCGAACTGCCGGATCATCTGCTGTCCCGCATCGCCCACAAGCACGTTTCCCTGGGCCTGCGCCCCGATCAGTATCAGATTGTCCACGACCACCTCATGTGGGCGATCGTGGATGTCCTCGGTGACGCCGTCACGGACGAGGTCGCAGCAGCCTGGGACGAGGTGTACTGGCTGATGGCGAACGTCCTGATCAACCAGGAACGCAGGATGTATACCGAACTGAACCTCGCCCCCGACGCCGTCTGGCGTACGTGGCGGGTGTGCGAGAAGATCCGGGAGACCGACGACGTCGTGACGTTCGTGGTGGAGCGGACCGACGACCGCGATGTGAAGCCGTCGCTGCCCGGGCAGTACGTGAGCCTGCAGGCCCTGATGCCCGACGGCGTGCACCAGCCCCGGCAATACAGCCTCACCCGCGCCGACGACGGAAAACACCGCCAGTTCTCGGTCAAACGGATCCACGGGCTGCCGACCCCCGACGGCGAGGTGTCGAACCTGCTTCATGGGACCGTCGACGTCGGCGATGAAGTGGTGCTGTCGGTCCCCTCCGGTGACGTGGTGGTCAATGACACGCGCCGCCCGATCGTTTTCGCCAGCGCCGGCATCGGCATCACGCCGATGGCCGGGATGATCTCCCACCTGGTGCAGTCCGGTTCACAGCGTCGGGTGATGCTGCTGCACGCGGACAACTCCGCCGATAACTTTGCACTGCGCCACCAGGTCACGTCGGATCTGGCACAGCTGCCGGATGCTTCCCTCACCAGCTGGTTCGTGGAACCAGCCAGACCGACGCTGACCGTGCAGGATGAGCTGGTGGGTTTCATGGACGTCAGCTCCATCGACCTCCCTGACGACGCCGAGTACTACCTATGTGGGCCGCTGGTCTTCATGCAGGCGGTCCGCAGCACCCTCATTGCCCGGGGCATCCCCGCACGGGACATCCGGTACGAGGTGTTCGGGCCCGACCTCTGGCTGGCCGACTTCCAGCCGGCACCGGCCACTGTCTAGGTACCCCAGGTCGGACTCGAACCGACACTGAACAGATTTTAAGTCTGGTGCCTCTGCCATTGGGCTACTGGGGCTTCGCCGTGCCGGTCCAGAATATCGCGGGTGAAGCCGTCCTGACGATTCGCCGGCACAGGCGCGGCGCCATCCGCAGCAGGACCCGCGCAACGACGGCCGGTGCGCTGCGAGGCCGGGTCCGCGACGGATCCGCACCATCACACGACGACGGCGGCCCACCGCCCGGGTGGAACCGCCGTCGTACT
>NZ_KI914863.1:31413-33102 GCF_000520555.1 Arthrobacter sp. Br18
CCGGGTGGAACCGCCGTCGTACTGCTCGACCTGCCGGTGATCAGGCGCGTGCGCCCACCTTGCCCGCTGCTACCTTGCCGGCAGGCGTCGGCGGCGTGCTCTGCAGCGCCGTGTCCCTCTTCGGCGGTGGGGTTGCCGCTTCGCGGAACTGGCGCTTCGGTGTCTGGAGATCCGAGATCGGTGCCAGGTCGCGGCCGAAGATGAAGCTCATGCTCCAGTTCGAGATGACGCGGGCCTTGCGCTCGAACATGGGCATGGCCATGCCGTGGTACCCCCGGTGCGCGAGCCACGCGGGGAAGCCGCGCATGCCGAAGCCCATGATGTTGGCGACGCCCTTGAACGTTCCGAACCCTGCGACGGCCCCGAGGTTGGTGTGCCGGTATTCCTTGACCTCGCCCACCCCGTAGTTCTGCGCCAGGATGTTCTTGGCGAGGAGTTTCGCCTGCCGCACGGCGTGCTGGGCATTCGGTACACAGAAGCCTCCCACGCCTCCACCGCTGAGATCTGGGACGGCTGCGACGTCACCGGCGGTCCAGGCGTGCTGGATCGGACCGTCATCCCCTGCGATGCGCAGTTCGGGGTTGGCGCGGAGCCTGCCGCGCTCATCGACCGGGAAATCGGTCGAGGTGACTACCGGGTTGGCCTGCACACCGGCCGTCCAGATCAGGGTCCCGGCCTCGAACTCGGCGGCCGGGGTCTTGTCGGGCATGTTGATCAGCTTGAGGCGTCCGTCCACCGCGCTGGAGAGCGAGGTGTTGAGCATGACCTGGATGGCGCGTGAGCGCAGGTGCTCCACCACCCAGACCGCCTGCTCGGCCGTCACCTCGGGCATGATGCGCCCCATGGCCTCGATGAGGACGAAGCGCAGGTCCGAGCGCTCCAGGCGGTCGTTCTTCTTTACGGCGTCCCGCGCCATGTCCTCGATCTCGGTGATCGCCTCGATGCCGGCGAAACCGCCGCCGACGACGGCGAACGTCAGGGCTCGGTCACGCTCGGGCCCGGCCTGCATCAGGGAACCGGTCTCGATGCGCTCCAGGATCTGGTTGCGAAGGGCGACTGCCTCCTCGATGGTCTTCAGTCCGATGCCCTGGTCCTTCAGTCCCTCGATGGGGAAGGTGCGGGTGATGGAGCCGGCAGCAACGACGACGTCGGTGTAGCCCAACTCGAAGGCCTCCCCGCCCCCCGCGGGTTCGATTGTCGCAGTGCGGCCGGCATGGTTGATGCCGGTGACCTTGCCTGAAATCAGCTCGGTCTTCGGCAGGTGCACCCGGTGGGACACGATCGCGTGGCGCGGTTCGATGCTTCCGGCGGCTACCTCGGGAAGGAACGGCTGGTAGGTCATGTAGGGCAGCGGATCCACCAGGGTCACGATGCCGCCCCGGGACTTGACCTTGTTCTGCAGCCGGTGGGCCACGTAGAGGCCGACATAGCCGCCGCCTACAACAAGAACGCGCGGTCGATCAGAGAAGTGAGGAGTCAATGCCATGGCTCGATGCTACCGGAGTTTGTGAATATCTTCACTAAGTAGGCAGGGTCAGGGGGCGCCGGTCAGGGCCCTCCGTCGGCGGTGTCGCCGTCCGCCGTCCGCGGCTCCCTCCGCCACGAGCGCAGCACGTGGAGCGTGCCCGCCACGAGCAGGAGGGCGAACACTCCCGCGAAGCCGAGAACCACCGCTGCAGGAAGGGGATC
>NZ_KI914863.1:33202-41087 GCF_000520555.1 Arthrobacter sp. Br18
GCGTCCTGCCGCTCCTCCGCCCGGGGGACGGGCGGCTCGAGGATGTCCGGGGCGGACTCCTCGACCTCGACGCCGGGAACGGGCGCTGCGGTGCCCTCGCTCCGCCGGTAGACCTGGATCCACTCGGCCATGCTCCCCAGGCGGTTCACCTCGGGTACCGAGATATCCGCGTTCACCGCAGCCTCCACATCGAGGATGCCATGCCCGTAGAGGGTGTCGAACCCGGCCACACCGGTGTCGCGCGCTGTGGCGATGATCCGGTTGACCACCTGCGCGGCACTCAGCTCCGGGTACTTCGACCGGATGAGGGCGGCTACCCCGGCGACCAGGGGCGCCGCGCCCGAGGTTCCGGACCACTCGGCATACCCTCCGCCGGGAAGCCCTCCCACCAGGTCCTCGGACGGCGCCGCGACGGCGATGCTGATCCCCTCGGAGGACGCCTCACGGCTTGCCACCCCCGCGCGGTCGAGTCCTGCAACGGAGAGGACGCCGGGGATGGTCGCGGGCGCACCGACCTGGGTCAGTCCGCCTGCGCGGTTGCCCGCGGCAGCGACGATCACCACGTCCTGCTGCTCGGCGTACAGGAACGCCTCGTCCCAACTCTCCGGCCAGGTGGTGGAGGTGCTTCCCAGCGACATGTTGATGACGTCGGCGCCGTTGTCGACGGCCCACCGCACCGCCGTCGGGATCTGGTCGTTGATGTCGATCCCGGCGGGGTTGGGCCCGCCCGTCGGTCCGTCGATCCATACGGACACCGCAAGCAGTTCGGCTTTCGGCGCCACCCCCACAACTCCGTCCGGGCCCCTCCCATAGATGCTCAGGGGACCCGGGGCCTGCGCGGCCGGGGGAAGAGCCTCCCGCGGGAGCGGCTGGGCTGATGGCCCTGGTGTCGTTGTGCTGCCGCCCGGCGCTTCCGGCCCTTCCGGCAGTGGTGACGGCGCTTCCGTCGACGACGACGACGGCGTCGGTACTTCCGGCACTTCCGTCGGCGACGGCACTTCCGGCAGGGGCGACGGCACTTCCGCCGACGGCTCCGGGCCGGGCGCCACCAACGGCACCAGGCCCTGATGCCCGCGGCCGGCGAGCAGGGTTCCGACGAGGGTCCCGTGCGCCGGCACCTCGCCGATGCCTTGCTGTCCGTTCGGACTGCCGGCGCCGGACGCGTCGGTACCGCCGGTCACCGCTCCGGCAAGGTCCGGGTGCGTGCTGTCGATGCCGCTGTCGATGATCGCCACCTTGACGCCCTCGCCCTGGCTGGTGGTCCAGGCCTCGGTGATTCCGTAGGCCTCGAGCCAGTACTGCCTCTCCCGCACTTCGTCGGCAGCGGCCGGAGGAGCACCGAGGGTCCCGGCCAGAGCGGCTGCGACCACCGCGGCGACGGCTGAGCGCAGCAGCCGCCCGCGGCGGGAACGGCGCCGTGCCGTATGTCCTCCTCCGGTCACCATGTCATGTCCTGCGGGCCGCAATGCTGAGGGCGATACCGTCGAGGATGTCGTGTTCACTCGCAGTGGCCCCACCCACGCGGCCACGCGTTGCCTCGGCCACCTCCTCGACAATGCACTTCCAGATCAGGGCCCCGGCGCCGATGACGTCCACCCTGCCCGGATGCATGTAGGGGAGCTCCGCCCGCTCTGCGCGGCTGCGGTGCAGGAGGTCCGCTGCGGCCGCCTGGATGTCGGGCGTGCGGAGGACAGCTCCGTGAATCCGTTCCGGGAAGTATTCGTGAAGCTTCAGGGCGTGGGCGGTGACCGTGGTGATGCTCCCCGCCACGCCGACCAGTGTGGTGACCGTTCCCAGCGGCACGTCCGCGGCGGCCGCAGCGATGAGGGACCTCACCTCGGCCTCCATGGCGGAGATCTCGGACGCGGTGGGAGGATCCCCATGGAGGAACCGTTCGGTGAACCGCACACAGCCCATATCCATGCTCCGTGACGCGGTGACGCCGGAGGAATCGCCCGCGACGAATTCGGTGCTGCCGCCACCGAGGTCGATCACCAGGACGGTTTCGTCGTCGGCGGCGCCCAGCACACTGACCGCGCCGTGGAAGGACAGCGCCGCCTCCTCCGCGCCGGAGATGACCTCGGGGTCCACCCCGAGCCGCTCGCGGATCCCGTCCGCGAAGTCGTCCCTGTTCTCCGCGTCGCGGGAAGCCGACGTCGCCACGAAACGCACCTCCGGGCTGCCGTGCTGTGCAATGAGTCCGGCATATTCCTCGGCCGCGGCGAACGTCCGCACCAGAGCGGCGTCGGAGAGGCGCCCGGTGGCGTCCACTCCCTCGCCGAGGCGCACCACGCGCATCCGGCGCTCGACGTCGGTCAGCACGCCGGCCTCGTCGATATCCGCGATGAGCAGCCGGATGGAATTGGTACCGCAGTCGATGGCAGCTGTGCGCATCAGTCCTCCTGGGATGGGGTGCGGCGCGCAGCGCGCTTCCGCTCGAGTTCGTCGGCGGACAGGCCCTGGGTCCTGCTGTGCCGGCTGAGGTCCGCCGAGGGAACCACACCTGCCGTGTCCCAGGCCCCGTCACAGAAGCACGTGTCCGCAGTCCACCACTGGGCGATTCCCTGGATGGCCTCGTCGCCGAGCGGATTGACGCCTGGTCCCGCGGCGAGGGAATGGCCGACGAGGACGTGGAGGCATTTCACGCGGGTAGGCATGCCCCCCGCCGATACCCCGTCGATCTCCGGAACGGCTCCCGTGCCCGTGCGGTCTCCGATGGCGCGCCGCGCTGCCAGATAGGCGTCGTGGGCGCTCCGGTATCTCCCGGCGAGTGCCGGGTCAACACCGAGGCGGGAGGTCATATCGGTCATCACGCCGTCGGCCTCGAGCCGTGAGACGGCGGCCGTGATCACCGGGTGCGTGAGGTAGTAGGTGGTGGGAAAGGGAATGCCGTTGGACAGCCGTGGCGCAGTGGTCGCCACGAGCGGGTTGCCGCAGACGCAGCGGGCGCCGATCTCGACGACATCGCGGACCGGGCGGCCCAGTTGCCGGCTGAGGACGTCGAGATCCTGCTGCGTGGGCGTCCGCTGGTCCTGCTCTTTCACGCGAGTCCTTCCTCGGTGCGCTTGCGCGGCGCACGTGCTGTTCCGTGCCTCCTGAGCTGCTCGAGCTTCCTGCATCAGGTCCACTCAGTCAGTTGCAGCCCGGGAGATAGTGCTCCACAGGGAATCCACCCAGGGCAGGTCCTCCGGCTGTGCGTCCGACCCTGCCGAGGTGGGGTCCTCGATCCCCTGACCGCCCTTGACCAGATAGCGGGTCTCCCCCGGCATGACGAGGAAGATGCGGTCGCGCGCCTGCTGTTTGATATACGCAGGGTCGTCCCAGCGGGCGAGTTCCGTCTGGTGGTCGGCCTGCACCTGCTCCTGCCGCGCAATGTCCTCCCGCAGGGCATCGAGCTCGGCCTGCTGCTGCAGATAGGTGTTGAGCGAGGGCGCAAGCAGCACTGTCACAGCAACCAGAACGACGCCGAGGGCCAGCAGGCGGCCGGAGAACGATTTCGCGGGGATCGGTTTGGCATCTTCCGCAGGTTCGATGACGCGGTTCGGCCGTTTTGTCGACCCGGAGGGGCTCCGTCGGATAGCTCCGGCGAGCTGCGTGCGCTCCGCAGCCCGCGCTTCGGACGACGAGACCGAGCGATCAGACTTCGAAACACCAGGACCGGACGGCGGAACCGAGCCATCAGACCGCGGGACACCAGAACCGGACGGCGGAGCCGAGCCATCCGACTTCGGGGAGGCCGCCTGCTGATCCACGCGCGACGCCGACTGGTCCGGTGCCGCCTTCCGCGCCGACGGGGAGGCGGCCTTCGGGTGGCCGGGCGCGGTGCGGGCCGGAGGATGCCCGGTCGGCCCGGCGCCTGTCCGCTCCCCCGCGGGCGGCGAGGGACGGACAGCACGCGGCACCTTGGGGCGGCGGGCGGTCATGTTACTCCTCGGGTGGTTGCTGCGTTGAGATCTGAGGGGACATCACTGTCGAATCCCGTCCTACGAGGTTATCTGCCCGCCGGCGGAACTAGGCAGTGAAACGCGGAAAGGCACTGCGGCCGGCGTAACGGGCGGCGTCGTCCAGCTCCTCCTCGATGCGCAGCAGCTGGTTGTACTTCGCCACGCGCTCCGAGCGGGCCGGAGCACCGGTCTTGATCTGGCCGGCGTTGGTGGCCACGCAGATGTCGGCGATCGTGGTGTCCTCGGTTTCACCGGACCGGTGCGAGGTGATGGTGGTGTACCCGGCGCGCTGCGCCATGGAGATGGCGTCGAGTGTCTCGGTGAGGGTGCCGATCTGGTTCACCTTGACCAGCAGCGAGTTGGCGGTCTGGTTCCGGATGCCCCGCTCGAGGCGCGTCGGGTTGGTGACGAACAGGTCGTCACCCACGATCTGGACCTTTGAGCCGATGGTCTCGGTGAGGGCCTTCCAGCCCTCCCAGTCGTCCTCGTCCAACGGATCCTCGATGGAGACCAGCGGGTAGTCGCGGACCAGCTCCTCGTAGTAGGCGCTCATCTCGGTGGTGCTGAGGGACCTGCCCTCGAAGGTGTAGGCGCCATCGCTGTAGAACTCGGAGGCGGCCACGTCCAGGGCGAAGGCGATATCGGTGCCCGGCGTGTACCCGGCGCGTTCGACGGCGGTGGTGATGAGGTCCAGTGCGTCGCGGTTGGAGGGCAGGTTCGGCGCGAAGCCGCCTTCGTCGCCGAGACCGGTGGCAAGGCCCTTCTCCTTCAGCACCTTCTTCAGCTCGTGGTAGACCTCGACGCCCCAGCGCAGGCCCTCGGAGTAGGACTGCGCACCCAGCGGGACGATCATGAATTCCTGGATGTCGACGTCGGAATCCGCATGGGACCCGCCGTTCAGGATGTTCATGAGAGGCACGGGAAGGACGTGCGCGTTGGGTCCGCCGAGGTAGCGATACAGCGGCAGGGCAGAGGACTCCGCGGCCGCGCGGGCGATGGCGAGGGAAACACCGAGCATCGCGTTGGCGCCGAGGTTGGATTTGTTCTCGGTCCCGTCGAGGTCGATCATGGCCTGGTCGATGGCTCGCTGGTCGGCGGCATCGAACCCGAGCAGGGCCGGCTGGATCTGCTCGATGACGGCTTCCACGGCCTGGAGGACACCCTTGCCGAGGTAGCGGTCCTTGTCGCCGTCGCGGCGCTCATTGGCTTCGAAGGCTCCGGTGGAGGCTCCCGAGGGCACCGCCGCGCGGCCGAAGGTGTCGTCGTCGAGCAGTACCTCGACCTCGACCGTTGGGTTGCCGCGGGAATCGAGGATTTCCCTCGCGTGGATGGCGTCGATAATTGCCATGGAAGTGCTCCTGTTCGTTGGAATGTCCGGGTGGGATTCTCACTGCAAGCCTAGTTCACGCCGCGGCCGGCCGGGCTTCAGGGAAGGGGCTGTTTCCGCGGCCCTTCCGGGGAGCGGGCACCGGAAGCTGCCCCGGCGCGAACCTGGAAACGGTGCACCGCGCTGCGCAGCGCGAGCTCCGGGTCGACGCCCCGTGCGACGGTGGCGGCCGCGAGGGCGAGCAGCCGGTCACCGAACTCCTCCGCCGTCCCGCTGTCCGGCTGCACTGGCGGGATCGGTGGGATCGGCAGGGTCACCGGGATCGGCGGGATCGCCGGTCCAGCTTCTGCTGCCGCTGCCCGGGAAAGTGTCTCTGCCGCCAGCGCGAGGGCAGGCAGATGGGCAGGTATGCCGTCGAAACGCTTCCGGTCAGGCTTTTCCGTTGCCTTCACCGCCTGCCAGGTCGCCACGATCTCTCCGACGGTCGCGGGGAAGTGCTCCTGAAGGGAGCCGTCGGCATGGAACACATGCGGGTTGCGGCGCACCAGCTTGGCGGTGAGTCCCTCCACCACGGCTCCGGCTCCGAAGGCGCCCCGTTCGCGCTGGAGCTCCGCGTGCAGGACCACCTGGTAGAGGACATCGCCGAGCTCGCCGCGCAGTTCGTCGAGGACGGCGCCCTTCCGGGCCGCGGATCCCGCCTGCTGTTCCTCCTCCTCGACCCGTTCCGCCTGCTCGACCGCGTCGAGGAGCTCGTAGCACTCCTCCACGAGGTATTGCTGCAGGCTGGTCGGGGTGAGCGCAGCGGTCCACGGGCAGTGCCGGCGCAGCTGGCCGATCACCGTGAGCAGGCGTTCCAGTGCGGCGCCCGCTTCGGCCCCGGTCACCGGGGCCGGTTCCGGGCGTGCGGCCCGCTGCACGCCCGGCTGCACGTCCGGGCGCACGTCGGGCTGCACGTCCGGGCGCACGTCGGGCTGCACGTCCGGGCGCTTCATCCCGGTGTGCCTACGATGCCTGGCCTGCGGCCCGGTCGAAGCTCAGGGCCATGTGCTCGGCGAGCGCCTCCCGGTCCTCAAGCGGCAGGAAGGCGGCGTCGACGGCGTTCAGCGTCAGTTCCAGAAGGTCCCCGAGGTCGTACCCGAACGTGTCGACGAGCAGCTCGAACTCACCGGTGAGGGTGACCCCGCTCATGAGCCGGTTGTCGGTGTTGACCGTGACCTTGAACCCGAGCTGGTACAGCAGGTCGAACGGGTGGTCCTCGATGGCGTCGCCGAAGGCTTTCACCGCGCCAGTCTGGAGGTTGGAGGACGGGCACAGCTCAAGGGGAATCCCGCGGTCCCGGACCCATGACGCAACATGGCCCAGACTGGCGACGCCGACGTCGTCAGCATCGTCGCTGTCGGCTGTGCCGGAGCCGGGGCCGTCGTCGGAGGCGTCGGAGTAGTCGATGTGGATGTCCTCGGCGATCCGGACACCGTGACCGAGGCGCAGGGCGCGGCCGTGCACCAGCGCGTCGACGATGCTCTCGATGCCCGCGGCCTCACCCGCATGGACCGTTGCTGGAAACTGCTGGCCAGCAAGGTAGGTGAAGGCATCCGCGAAGCGGAGCGCAGGAAAGCCGATCTCGGCTCCGGCGATGTCGAACCCGACAGCGCCCCTGCCGCGGTGGCGGACAGCCAGTTCGGCGATTTCCAGGCTGCGGTCCGCGTGCCGCATCGCCGTGATCAGCTGCCCCACCTGGATGACCCGCCCGGCGGCGATCGATGCTGCTGCACCTGCCTCGAGGCCTTCCTGGACTGCCTCGACAGCCTCGTCCAGGGTCAGCCCGCGGGCGACATGCTGCTCAGGGGCCCAGCGCACCTCCCCGTACACCACGCCGTCGGCCGCGAGGTCCTCGACGAACTCCCGGGCGACGCGGATCAGCGCATCGCGTGTCTGCATCACGGCGATGGTGTGGTCGAACGTCTCGAGGTAGCGCTCCAGGGATCCCGAGTCGGCCGACTCGCGGAACCACGCGCCCAGCGCCTCGGCGTCCTGTGCCGGCAGGTGGTGCCCGATCTCTGCTGCCAGCTCGAGGATCGTCGCCGGCCGGAGGCCGCCGTCGAGGTGGTCATGGAGGGAGATCTTGGGAAGGGTGGCGATGTCGATGGCGGTGTCGGACATTGGATTCAGCTGGGATGGAGTCACGAAACCAACATTACGCGAGGCCGGACTCCGCAGGCACGGGAGCGTGTTCCGGACGGATGTGTGCGGGCCCGGAGCCCCGGACCAGCGCGATGACGCGGTCCACCAGGACGCCGAGCACCACAGCCACCGTCACTGCCACGATCACGCCGAGCAGGTGGTTGTGCGCGAACCAGGCGCCGGCGAGCGCACCGATCCCCACCGAGTACACCGCCCACGCGACGCCGGCAAGGGCCGTGAGTGCGACGAACCGCCGGCGGGAGTACCCGGTGGCTCCGGCCGTCAGGTTGACGGCCACCCGGCCGATGGGAATGAACCGCGCCACCAGGAGCAACGACGCCGCGCGCTTCTCGATCTCGTAGCCTGCCCAGGCGAAGGACCGCTGCATGCGGTCACTGCGCATCCACCGATAACGGCTCGTGCCGATGCCCCT
>NZ_KI914863.1:41187-80325 GCF_000520555.1 Arthrobacter sp. Br18
TGCCGCGGCGACCGCGATGAGGATCCAGGGGTTGGGCACGCCCTGGGCGATGATCAGGGAGGCGAGGCCGACGACCACCGACTCGCTCGGGAAGGGCGGGAAGAAGCCGTCCACGGTGCAGCAGACAAAGACCAGGAGGTACACCCAGGGCTGTTCCGCGGCGGCCACCACCAGATCGCTGATACCGGTGGTGACAGCGTTCCAAACGTCCACGCGCCGGGCTCCTTCGGGTTGATTCCGCGCCCGTTCACCGATGGAGTGGCGAAGGGGTCCCGTTAAGTCTGGCGGCGGCCAGGCCTGCCCGCATCAGGTATACCCCTGACGGGGTGCCGGAATTCGACGGAAAACCCCTAGGAAATGCGGTCGAGAATGAGCCGGCGCGCCGGGCGGGAACCCTCGGGCGCGATGGTGACCGCTCCGGCCAGCGCGTCGCGCGCTCGGTCGAACCTCTCAGGAGTATCGGTGAGCAGGGTCATCAGCGGCTCCCCTGCCGATCGCATAGGCGATGTTGTCGCCGGTGAACGCCCCTGCCGCGGCGACCGCGATGAGGATCCAGGGGTTGGGCACGCCCTGGGCGATGATCAGGGAGGCGAGGCCGACGACCACCGACTCGCTCGGGAAGGGCGGGAAGAAGCCGTCCACGGTGCAGCAGACAAAGACCAGGAGGTACACCCAGGGCTGTTCCGCGGCGGCCACCACCAGATCGCTGATACCGGTGGTGACAGCGTTCCAAACGTCCACGCGCCGGGCTCCTTCGGGTTGATTCCGCGCCCGTTCACCGATGGAGTGGCGAAGGGGTCCCGTTAAGTCTGGCGGCGGCCAGGCCTGCCCGCATCAGGTATACCCCTGACGGGGTGCCGGAATTCGACGGAAAACCCCTAGGAAATGCGGTCGAGAATGAGCCGGCGCGCCGGGCGGGAACCCTCGGGCGCGATGGTGACCGCTCCGGCCAGCGCGTCGCGCGCTCGGTCGAACCTCTCAGGAGTATCGGTGAGCAGGGTCATCAGCGGCTCGCCCGCGCGCACCACGGCTCCGGGCTTGGCATGCAGCCGGACCCCGGCGCCCGCCTGCACCACGTCCTCCTTGCGGGCGCGGCCCGCTCCGAGGCGCCATGCTGCCACTCCGACGGCGAGCGCGTCGAGTTCCACCAGCACGCCGTCGGCCGGGGCGAGAATCACCTCGGATTCGCGGGCGACGGGAAGCGCGGCACGTGGATCCCCGCCCTGCGCCTCGATCATGCGGTTCCAGAGGTCCATGGCCCTGCCGTCCTTCAGCGCCGCAGCGGGGTCCGCGTCGGTCACGCCTGCGCAGGCGAGCATCTCCTCCGCCAGGCGGACGGTGAGTTCGACGACGTCGGACGGTCCGCCGCCGGCGAGCACCTCCACGGATTCCTCGACCTCGATGGCGTTGCCGGCGGTGAGGCCGAGCGGCGTCGCCATGTCGGTCAGCAGGGCGACCGTGGTGACTCCGGCGTCCCTGCCGAGCGCCACCATGGTGCGCGCGAGCTCCCGCGCCTGCTCCACGTCCTTCATGAACGCACCGCTGCCCACCTTGACGTCGAGGACCAGGGATCCGGTTCCCTCGGCGATCTTCTTGCTCATGATGGAGGAGGCGATGAGGGGGATGGCTTCGACGGTTCCGGTGACGTCACGCAGCGCGTACAGCTTCTTGTCGGCGGGCGCCAGGCCGGTTCCTGCGGCGCAGATCACCGCTCCCACGTCGGCGAGCTGGCGCATCATGTCCTCGTTGCTGAGGTGCGCACGCCAACCCGGGATGGCTTCCAGCTTGTCCAGCGTTCCGCCGGTGTGGCCGAGGCCGCGGCCGGACAGCTGGGGAACGGCGACACCGAACACCGCCACCAGCGGGGCGAGCGGCAGCGTGATCTTGTCCCCCACGCCCCCGGTGGAGTGCTTGTCACTGGTGGGCTTGCCGAGGCCGGAGAAGTTCAGCCGCTCCCCCGAAGCGATCATGGCCGCCGTCCACCGGGAGATCTCGGCGCGGTCCATGCCGTTGAGGAGGATCGCCATGTTCAGCGCGGCCATCTGCTCGTCGGCGATGGCGCCGCGGGTGTAGGCGTCGATGGTCCAGTCGATCTGTTCAGGGCTGAGGGTGCCCCTGTCGCGTTTGATGCGGATGATGTCGACGGCGTCGAATGCTTCAGTCATGGGAAGTACCTATTCTGGAGGAAGGAGTGGAGGTTTCAGGCGAGGTGCTGCGGGCCGAAGGCATCCGGCAGCACCTCGTCGATCGTTCGGATGCCGCTCACGGTCATCAGGACCATTCCGGGCGCCCGGAACTCGTAGAGCAGCTGGCGGCAGCGCCCGCAGGGCATGAGCGTGTTGCCCGCACCGTCCACGCAGCTGAAGGCCTCGATCCGGCCGCCTCCGGTCATCGCGAGGCTGCTGACAAGCGCACATTCGGCGCAGAGCGTGAGCCCGTAGGACGCGTTCTCCACGTTGCAGCCCGAGATGATGCGCCCGTCGTCGATCAGCGCGGCGGCTCCGACCGGGTAGTTGGAGTAGGGCACGTAGGCCCTCCCCATGGCGGCAGTGGCCGCCGCTGTGAGTTCTTCCCAGGGGATTCCGGTGTCCGGCATGATGCGTCCTAGCCCTTGACGTAGGGGATGCCGCTGGCCGCCGGAGCCCGCGAGCGTCCGACGAGGCCGGCGACGGCGAAGATGGTGACCACGTACGGCAGCATGCGAAGGAACTGGTCCGGCACGGGTGTGCCCAGCAGGCTGAGCACGTTGGAGAGGTTCGTGGCGAATCCGAAGAGAAGCGCCGCGAAGAACGCGCCGATCGGGTTCCAGCGTCCGAAGATGAGCGCCGCGAGGGCGATGTAGCCCTGTCCTGCCGTCATGTCCCGCCCGAAGCCGGAGACCAGCACGAGCGTGAAGAAGGAACCGCCGACACCGGCCACGACGCCGGCGAGCAGCACGTTGGTGAAACGCATGCGGTTCACGTTGACGCCGAGGGTGTCGGCGGCCTTGGGGTGCTCACCCACCGCTCGGGTACGCAGGCCCCACCGCGAGTGGTAGAGAGCGACATACACCACCGCCACCGCCAGGTACATGAGGTAACCCACGATGGTCTGCTCGAACAGGATGGGACCGAGGATGGGGATCTCCGAGAGGCCCGGGATGCTGAGGACGGGCAGCTGGGGCGGACTGTTCCACGTTTCGGAGTCCTCGCTGAGTACCGCGGAGAACAGGAAACCGGTGAGCCCGGACACCAGGACGTTGAGGACGACGCCCACGATCACCTGGTTCACGAGGTAGCGGATACTGAAGACCGCCAGGACGAGGGAGACCATCACGCCTGCCACCGCGGCGGCGAGAAGGCCGACGATTGCGCTGCCGGACAGCGACGCAGCGACGGCCGCAGCGAAAGCACCGAACAGCAGTTGCCCCTCGATGGCGATGTTCACGACGCCTGAACGCTCGCACAGGACGCCCGAGAGGGAACCGAAGATCAGCGGCACCGCAAGGGTGACCGACCCGGCCAGCAGTCCGTACAGTGCCACGTTGGGCGTCCGTGCACTGCCGACCACCCAGGTGAGGAAACCGATCAGGAAGAGGACGGCGAAGGCCGCGAGGAGCCAGCGCGGAGCAGGCTCGCCACGGCGCGTCCGGGCGACGACGAAAGCTGCGAGCGCCAGCATGCCCAGTGCCGTGATCCAGCCGATCAGCGGTGCGGACAGGACGAGTTCGGGCAGCGCCAGGGCGTCCCCGGGATCCGACAGGCGGAACGTGACGTCGTTAGCGGGCGCTCCGAGGGCGAACACGAGCAGCGCAAGCAATGCGAGCACCGACAGGAGGATGGGGTTCTTCCAGTTGCGGACGCCTCCGGAAGGGGCGTCCGCGCGGACGGGCGCTGCTGTGGCGGATGTACTCATGCTGTGCCTCCAGTGGCTGCGCTCGTGCGGTCCTTGGCGGATTTCGGAGCAGGGAAGGCTCCGGGCACCGGCAGCCGGAAGAGGGACCGGACCAGCGGCGGGGCCGCGATGAAGAGGACGATCAGGGACTGGACGACCAGCACGATGTCGATGCTGGTACCCGTTGACGCCTGCATGGTGACGCCTCCGGCGCGGAAAGCGCCGAACAGCAGGCCCGCGGCGAAGGTGCCCCAGGGGCTCGACCGTCCGAGGAGCGCGACGGTGATGGCGTCGAAGCCGAAGCTCGCCGCAACACCCGAGGTCAGGACCTTCTCCGTTCCCGACACCTGGGCCACCCCGGCAAGCCCTGCGAGGGCACCTGCGATCGCCATGGCGAGGATGTAGCCCTTGCTGACGCTGATGCCCGCAGTGCGCGCGGCACTGGCGTTGGCTCCCACCGCACGGAACTCGAACCCGACGGTGGACCGGTTGAGGAGCCACCACACGAAGACCGTTGCCAGGACGGCCACCACGAAGCCCCAGTGCAGCCGGAACTCCGGGCCGAGCAGGGGCGGGTAGAGCGCCGTCGCGTCGAGCTGCGGGCTGATCGGGTTGGTCGAGCCGGGCCGCTGGAACGCTGGAGTGCTGAGGAAGTACAGCACCAGGTTGACCGCCACGTAGTTGAGCATGATCGTGAGGATCACCTCGTGCGCGCCGGTGCGCGCCTTCAGGACACCCACCAGTCCCGCCCAGAGCGCCCCGCCGAGCATTCCCGCAAGGATCACGAGGAGCAGGTGGATGCCGGCGGGGAGATCAAGGGTGAAACCCACCCAGCCGGCGAAGGTTGCACCGATCAGGATCTGGCCCTGCGCGCCGATGTTGAACAGGCCCGCCCGGAAGGCCAGGGCCACCCCGAGGCCGGCACAGATCAGCGGCGTGGCCACGGTCAGCGTCTGCGTCAGCGGGTAGATCATGCGGGTGAACGTTTCACCCTCGAAGTTGAAGATCGAGCCCTGGAACAGTGCGAGATACGCGCCCGAGGCGGCGGACCACGCGGCAGCCAGGGTGTCCTGCGGACGGCTGAAGAAGTACGACGCCGCGGAGGCGACGTCGGGATCCGTCAGCGCGATCAGCAGACCGCCGAGGATCAGCGACATCACGACGGCGAGCACCGCGACGAGCGCGTTGCCGGTCATGACGCGGTGCATCACGGTCGGTGATCCTGCGACCGGCTGGCTTTCCTGCACACTCACTGCATTTCTCCTCGAACGTTGGTGGCCTGCGCCAGTGCTTCATCGCCCGGCATACCGGCCATCATCAGGCCGAGGACGTCCCGTGACACGGTTCCTGGCACGATGCCCATGAGCCGTCCGCGATACAGCACCGCGATGCGGTCCGCCAGCTCGAGCACCTCGTCGAGTTCGGTGGACACGATGATGACCGGGGTGCCGCCGTCGCGCTCCTGGAGGATGCGCCGGTGGAGGAACTCGATGGAGCCGACGTCGACGCCACGGGTGGGCTGGGACGCGATGAACAGCTTGAGCGGCCGCGAGAGTTCACGTGCCATGACGAGCTTCTGCTGGTTGCCGCCGGAGAGCGTGCCGGCCGCCGCCGCGGCCGACTGCGTCCTCACGTCGTACTCGGCAATCTTCTCGTCGGCATTCTTCTCGATGATGGCGGAGGACATCGAGAGGCCCCTGGCGAACGGCGCCTGGTCGTAGCGGTTCAGGATCAGGTTCTCGGCGACGGAGAAACTTCCCACGAGGCCCTCGACACTGCGGTCCTCGGGAACGAAGCCGACCCCGGCCCGGATGATGTCCTTGACTCCCCGGCCCAGAAGCTCCTGCCCGTCCAGCAGAATGGAGCCGCGGACATGGTTCTGGAGTCCCAGGATGGCTTCGGTGAGTTCGGTCTGTCCGTTGCCCTGGACGCCGGCAATAGCAAGGATTTCGCCCTGCGCCACGTCGAAGCTCAGCCCGTCCACGACGCGCTGGCCGTTGGCGGCCTGAACCACGAGGTCCCGGACGCTGAAGGACACCTCTCCCGGATGCGCCGGCTCCTTTTGGAGCGTCAGGCTGACAGCGCGGCCCACCATGAGGGACGCAAGCTCGGTGGTGGAAGCCCCCGGGTCTGCCGTTCCCACCACTTTTCCGCGGCGCACCACGGTGATGACGTCGGAGACCGCCTTCACTTCGCGCAGCTTGTGGGAAATGAAGACGATGGACTTGCCGTCCGCCTTGAGCTGACCCATGATGCCGAGCAGTTCGTCGGTTTCCTTGGGTGTGAGGACGGCGGTCGGTTCGTCGAGGATCAGCACCTCGGCGTTCCGGACGAGTGCCTTGATGATCTCGACGCGCTGCTGGACACCGACGGGCAGGTTCTCGACCACGGCATCGGGATCGACGTCGAACCCGTACTGGTCGGAAATCGCCCGGATCTTCGCCCTGGTGTCGGAGAGATCGAGCATTCCGCCGGCCTTGGTCGCCTCGTTGCCCAGCGCCACGTTCTCCGCGACGGTGAAGACCGGCACCAGCATGAAGTGCTGGTGCACCATGCCGATGCCCGCGGCCATGGCGTCGCCGGGACCCCGGAAGGTGACAGATTTGTCATTGACGAGGATCTCCCCCTCGGTGGGGTCGTACAGTCCGTAGAGGACATTCATGAGCGTGGACTTGCCCGCTCCGTTTTCTCCGAGCAGGCTGTGCACCTGCCCCGGCTCCACCACGAGGTCGATATGGTCATTGGCGACCAGCGTTCCGAATCGTTTGGTGATGCCCTTGAGTTCGAGTTTCACGACCCAACCAGCCTGTTCTTTGCGTATCAATTCAGGTGAAGAATACCGGTTCTACATGGAGTGCAGGCAACGGCGGCAAAAACAGACCGCTTCCCTCGCCGCGGGTTTCTCCGCGGGAGGGAAGCGGTCTGTCGATGAGTGCTGAGCCTACTGCTCGGGACTTGCCCCGGACTCGACAGTGATGTCGCCGGAGATGATCTGCTCCGTGATCTCGTCGAGCTGCGCCTGCAGGTCCTCGGGAACATTCGCTTCCTGGTCGTGGAACGGAGCCAGTGCAACTCCGCCGTTCTCGAGCGTCCCGACATAGGGGGTGCTGTCGAAGTTGTCCTCGACGTCGGTGCTGATGACTTCCTCGACGGCGTCACCCATGAGCTTCATGACGGAGGTGAGGATGAACTCCTCGCCCTTTCCTGCAGTTTCATAGCCGTCGGAATCCACCCAGACCACCCGTGCGTTGCCGCCCGCCGCGTTGGCTTCGATGACGGCGTCGAGCGTGCCGAGACCCACCGGGCCGGCAACCGGCATGATGATGTCGGCGCCCTCGTTGATGAAGTTCTGGGTGTTGGTCTTGCCGGCGCCCTGGTCGTTGAAGTTGCCGATGAACGTGCCGTTCTGGGCTTCCTTGTCCCAGCCGAGGAGCTCCACCGCCGCACTGTTCTGCTCGTTGTAGTAGGTGATGCCGTCCGCGAAGCCGTCCATGAAGATGGTGACGGTGGGAATGTTGACTCCGCCGTAGGTGGCCACCTTGCCGGTTTCGGAGGTGGCGGCCGCGGCGTAGCCGGCGAGGAAAGCCGCCTGCGCCGTGTCGTAGATGATCGGCTTGACGTTCGGAAGGTCGATGGAGTTGTCATCGACGATCGCAAAGTTCACGTCCGGATTGGCCTCGGCCGCGGCCTTCGTGGTGTCGGCCAATAGGAAGCCGACGGTGACAGTGATGTCGCAGCCGCCCTGCACCATGCTGTCCACGTTGGGACCGAAGTCGGTCTCGGCCTGGGACTCGGCCTGGTTGATCTGGATGCCGAGGTCCGCTTCGGCCTGCTTCAGGCCCTCATAGCTGGACTGGTTGAACGAGCGGTCATCGAATCCGCCGGAATCGGACACGATGCACCCGAGGTAGTCGGTTTCGGCTGCAGCCGTGGCGCCTGCAGCCTCCTCGGCCGGCGGGGTGCCGCAACCGCTGAGGACGAGGGCAGATGCGCCGAGGACGGCGGCCGACAGGACGGTGCCGCGCGGGAATTTGCGCAGTGAGTTCTTCAAAGTTCCTCCAGGAAAAGAGATATGCCACCCGGGTGATTGCCAGTGAGTGTCCGCCTTCGACACCCGAGGGTGCAGGAAGCTCTGTTTTCACCGGGAACCGGTTGTGGCGCTTGCGACACCGTCGGTGCAGCGCGTATGCGAATACTCTAGGGGCAGGTGACGGACAACACTAACGGGACGCGCCCGCCGCCCACCGATCGTTCGGTATTCGTTATCAACTCCGGTGTCGAGCGGTTGGGCGTGGCGCCGCGCCTACCGTCCCATCCAGTGCGCGGAAATAACGTCGCGGAGCCACTTTTGCCGTAATTGCTGCGCACTGGATGCCGGTTCGTGCCGGAAAAGCTCAGTGGCGCAGGCCGAGCACCGCCCGCAGCGCCGCCGCGGCCATCACTCGGACTCCATAGCCGATCGCGAGCTCATCCGGTGCATAGTCTCCCCGGTGGAGGTCGAAGGTCTCGCCGCCGGGGGTGCGGGTCCCGAGCCGCATCATGGCACCCGGTACGGCCTGGGTCATCCAGGCGAAGTCCTCGCCGCCCATGGACTGCGGGGTCAGCATGACGGCGTCGTCGCCCAGTTCGGCGCGCGCGGCGGCCTCGAGCAGGCCGGTCTCGGCCTCGGAGTTCACCACCGGAGGCACTCCGCGGATGTGTTCGAGCTTCACGTCGACGCCGAAGGGCGCGGCCACCTGCCGTACCGCACTGTCGAGGAGCTCACCCGCGGACTCCCATGCTTCGCCATCAAGGCAGCGGAGCGTTCCCGACAGAAAGCCGTGCGCGGGGATGGCATTCGGTGCTGAACCGGCATGGATCTGGCCCCACACCACCGATACGGCGCTGCGCACGTCGATGCGCCGCGAAAGGACCGCAGGGACGTTGACGGCGATGGTCGCGAGAGCGAACACGAGGTCCTCGGTCAGGTGCGGACGGGACGTGTGACCACCGCGGCCGATCAGCTCGACGCGCACCGTGTCGGAGGCCGAGGTGATGGCGCCGATCCGGGTGCCGACCTGTCCTACGTCGATGCGGGGGTCGCAGTGCAGCGCGAGGATCCGGGGTACGTCGTGCAGGATGCCCTGCGCGATGATGTCGAGGGCACCGCCCGGCATCATCTCCTCGGCGGGCTGGAAGATGATGCGCACCGTTCCGGCCAGGGGAACCTCCTCGTGCATGGAGGCGAGGACGAGCGCCACTCCCAGCATCACCGTGGCATGGATGTCGTGGCCACAGGAGTGGGCCACGCCCGTGGTCGCGGAGCTGTAGGGCAGGCCCGTTTCCTCGATGATCGGCAGGGCGTCGATGTCGGCCCGCAGCCCGATGCGGAGCGGGCCGTCTCCGATGTCGACGTACACCCCGGTGTTCTCCAGCCGCTTCGGCATCAGTCCCGCCTGCTCGAGGCGCTCCACGAGGCGGTCCGTGGTCCGGTGTTCCTCATAGGACAGCTCCGGGTGCTCATGAAGGTCGCGGCGGAAGCGCGTCAGTTCCCCGAGCACCGGTGCGAGCCACACGCCGACAGGGGGGACGGCTCCGTCTGAGCGAGTAGTTTCCACCGGTACAGCCTACCGGCGCCCTACAGGACGTCGGTGTCGCCGCTGGCCCTCAGGTGCTCCACGGCCTTCTTGACTTCCTGCGCGTGCTCCTTGGTGGTGACCAGCAGGGCGTCCGGCGTGTCCACGATGACGACGTCCTTGATCCCGATCAGAGCGATGACGCGCTTGGTGTCCGAGACCACGATGCCCGAGGCGTTCTCCGAGAAGACCCTGGCGCCCTCGCCCATCACTTTCAGTTCCCGGTTCTCGGTCGCCGGGTTCAGCCGCCCGATGGCCGCGAAGTCGCCGACGTCGTCCCAACTGAAGGAACCGGGGATCATGGCGACGTCGCCTTCCGCTGCCGCCGGTTCCGCCACCGCGTAGTCGATGGCGATCTTCGGCAGACCGGGCCAGACCCGACGGGCCACCTCCACGCGCCGCGGGGTGTCCCAGGCAGCTGCGATCTCGGTCAGTCCCTCGTACAGCACCGGCTCGTTCGCCTCGAGGTGCTTCAGCATCAGGGCCACGGGAGCCACGAACATCCCCGCGTTCCAGCTGTAGCTTCCGCTGTCGAGGTAGCCGAGGGCCACCTCCTCGGACGGCTTCTCGACGAATTCGATGACGGCGTGCGCGCTGGGCGCCCCCGGAACGTCGAGTGCCGCGCCTGCGCGGATGTAGCCGAATCCGGTGGACGGGTGGGTCGGCTCGATGCCGATGGTCACGATATAGCCCTGTGCTGCGGTGTGGATCGCTTCACGCACCGCCGCCTGGAAGACCTCGACCGGGGTGATGACCTGGTCCGCGGCGAAGGATCCCATGATGGTGTCGGGGTTCCGTTGGTGCAGGATCGCCGCGGCGAGCCCGATCGCTGCCGCTGAATCCTTCGGCTCACTCTCGAGCACCAGGTCCCGGTCCTCGATCTCCGGCAGCTGCTTGAGCACTGCGCGCCGGTGTGCGATGCCCGTGACCACCATGGTGCGCCCGCCGCACAGGGGGCGAAGGCGGTCATAGGTGGCGCGGATCAGGGTGCTTCCGGAGCCTGTGAGATCGTGGAGGAACTTCGGGGCGGCGGCGCGCGAGAGCGGCCAGAGCCTCGTGCCGGTGCCGCCTGCCGGTATCACACCGTAGAACCGGTCAAGCACACTGTCGGGCACACTGTCGGGGTTTTGGGCAGCAGCCCTCTCGGTAGTCATTACTTCCACGTTAGACCACGTGTTCAACTCGGTGCCCGGCCTGCGGCCCGCCACGATCCTGCGAGGCCCGGAAATCGGCGGCACGCAGACAGCGTCGGAATGTAAACAACGTCACAGGGTAGGAGTGCCTACATTGAACCGGAACGGCCCCCGGCCTAGATTATCCTTAAGTTATAAGAGTGCTCTCGCCCCGGCGTAATCCCTGCGTGGAACGCGCTAACGCCGCTGCGATGCAGGGAGGTAATTTCAATGTCGAAGACACTGGTACCAGCAGGCACCCTCTACCGCGGCCGGGAAGGCCAGTGGTCCTGGGTGGCGCACCGCATTACCGGGGTAGTGATTTTCTTTTTCCTCCTCGTGCACGTTCTGGACACGTCCCTGGTGCGTGTCTCACCCGAAGCGTATGACGCCGTCATCGCCTCCTACAAGAATCCCATCATGGGACTCGGCGAGCTGGGCCTCGTGGCAGCCATCGTCTTCCACGCCTTCAACGGGCTCCGCGTCATTGCAGTGGACTTCTGGAAGCAGGGCCCCCGCTACCACCGCCAGATGCTGTGGGGCGTCGTCGGCCTGTGGGCCGTCACCATGATCGCGTTTTCGATCCGCCATCTCTCGCACGTATTCGGAGGTTAGAAGCCGTGGCCGTTCCCATCATTGAAAGCCCCCGCTCCGGCAGGGTAGCCCCCGAGTATTCGCGGACCAGTTCCTCCCGGGGCAACTTCGAGATGATCGCGTGGCTCTTCATGCGTCTCTCCGGAGCCATTCTCGTGGTCCTGATCTTCGTCCACCTCTGGACCAGCATGGTCGCCGGTGACGGCATCAACGGTGTCGACTTCGGCTTCGTCGCCGGCAAGTGGGCCAGCCCGATCTGGCAGATCTGGGACCTCACCATGCTGTGGCTGGCGATGCTCCACGGCACCAACGGCGTCCGCGTGATCATCAACGACTACGCGGAGAAGAACTCCACACGCATGGGGCTCAAGGCAGTCCTGTACGCCTCGACCGTGGTGATCGTGATCCTCGGCACCCTGGTGATCTTCACCTTCGATCCCTGCCCCGTGATCGACGGCGTCGCGCACGTTGCCGAGTACTGCCCCACCTCCTAGGGACTCCCAGGGATCAGCCCCCGAGCAGCAAGCCAGCCACTCCGGTCCCCGGGGTGGCTGGCGCAGCACACTTCCAGCCAACAGAAAGAGCGACCAGTATGCAGGTCCACAAGTACGACGTCGTCATCGTCGGCGCCGGCGGCGCCGGGATGCGGGCAGCGATCGAATCCGGTCAGCGCGCACGGACGGCGGTACTGACCAAGCTGTATCCGACGCGGTCCCATACGGGCGCCGCGCAGGGTGGGATGTGCGCCGCCCTGGCCAATGTCGAGGAAGACAACTGGGAATGGCACACCTTCGACACGGTCAAGGGCGGCGATTACCTGGTGGACCAGGATGCCGCCGAGGTCATGGCGAAGGAAGCGATCGAAGCTGTCCTCGACCTTGAGAGGATGGGGCTTCCGTTCAACCGGACGCCGGAGGGCCGGATCGACCAGCGGCGTTTCGGTGGACATACCCGCGACCACGGCAAGGCCCCGGTCCGCCGGTCCTGCTATGCGGCCGACCGCACCGGCCACATGATCCTCCAGACTTTGTACCAGAACTGCGTGAAGCACAATGTCGAGTTCTACAACGAGTACTACGTGCTCGACCTCCTGATGGTGGACCAGGAGGAGACCATCGACGGCGTGACCCGCATCGCCAAACGCGTTGCCGGGGTCGTGTCCTACGACCTGGCGACGGGCGAGCTCCACATCTTCCAGGCCAAGTCCGTAGTCTTCGCGTCCGGCGGCGTGGGCAAGGTCTACAAGACCACCTCGAATGCGCATACCCTGACCGGCGACGGCATGGGCATCGCGTTCCGGCGCGGCATCCCCCTCGAGGACATGGAGTTCTTCCAGTTCCATCCGACAGGACTGGCGGGCCTCGGCATCCTCCTCTCGGAGGCGGCTCGCGGCGAGGGAGCGATTCTCCGCAACTCGGAGGGCGAGCGCTTCATGGAGCGCTACGCACCGACCATCAAGGACCTGGCGCCCCGTGACATCGTGGCCCGGTCGATGGCGAACGAGGTCCGTGAGGGCCGCGGGGCCGGCCCGAACAAGGACTATGTCCTGCTGGATCTGACCCACCTCGAGCCGGCACACATCGACGCGAAGCTTCCCGACATCACGGAGTTCGCACGCACCTACCTCGGCGTGGAGCCCTACACCGAGCCGGTGCCCGTCTTCCCCACGGCCCACTACGCCATGGGCGGCATCCCCACGAACGTCAAGGCGGAGGTGCTCTCCGACAATGACACCGTGGTGCCGGGCCTCTACGCCGCCGGCGAGGTGGCCTGCGTATCGGTGCACGGGTCCAACCGCCTCGGCACCAATTCGCTCCTCGACATCAACGTCTTCGGCAAGCGCGCCGGCCTGGCCGCCGCCGCGTATGCGCTGACTGCCGATTTCGTGGAGATTCCCGACAACCCGCTCGCCGATACCGAGGCCCTGCTGAATACGGCCCGGAGCTCGGAGGGCGGGGAGCGCGTGGCCCTGATCCGCAAGGAACTGCAGGACATCATGGATGCCAATGTCCAGGTGTTCCGCACCGAAGAAACCCTCCTCGAAGCCCTCGCCGTGATCGACGGCCTCGAGGAGCGCTACACCCGCATTTCCGTCCAGGACAAAGGCAAGCGCTTCAACCTGGATCTCCTCGAAGCCGTGGAGCTCGGTTTCCTGCTCGACATGGCCAAGGTCATGACGGCGGCTGCCCTGCACCGCAAGGAATCCCGCGGGGGCCACTTCCGCGAGGACTACCCGGAGCGCGACGACGAGAATTTCATGACCCATTCCATGGCCTACAAGGACCCGAGCGCAGTGAGAACCAGCGGCGTGCGCCTTGAGACCAAACCGGTGGTCTTCACCCGATACCAGCCCATGGAGCGTAAGTACTGATGAGCACTGAAACCATTGAGAAAGAGCCGGCCTCCAAGATCGAGCTGGCACCGGGTGTAGGCGGCGGCGGGGAGATCCCCACCTTCGACATCACCCTGAAGGTCCGCCGCTACAACCCGGAGGTGTCGGATGACGCCCACTGGGATGAATGGAAGCTGACCATGTACGGCACCGACCGTGTGCTGGACGCCCTGCACAAGGTCAAGTGGGAGCACGACGGTTCCGTCTCCTTCCGCCGCTCGTGTGCGCACGGCGTGTGCGGTTCCGATGCCATGCGCATCAACGGCCGCAACCGTCTGGCCTGCAAGACACTCCTCAAGGACCTCGACACGTCCAAGCCCATCCTGGTGGAGCCTATCAAGGGACTTCCCGTGGAGAAGGACCTCATCGTGGACATGGAGCCGTTCTTCCAGTCCTACCGCGAGATCATGCCGTTCCTTGTCAGCAAGGGACACGAGCCCACGTCCGAGCGCCTGCAGTCCGCCGAAGAGCGGGAACGCTACGACGACACCACCAAGTGCATCCTGTGCGCGGCGTGCACGTCGTCGTGCCCGGTGTTCTGGACCGACGGCCAGTACTTCGGCCCGGCTGCGATCGTCAACGCGCACCGATTCATCTTCGACTCGCGCGACGACGCAGGAGACATGCGGCTGGAGATCCTCAACGACAAGGAGGGCGTGTGGCGCTGCCGCACCACCTTCAACTGCACCGAGGCATGCCCGCGCGGCATCCAGGTGACGAAGGCCATCTCCGAAGTGAAGCAGGCCATCCTCACCCGCAAGGTCTAGGATCGACGGTTCCCTCCGGGGACGGCAGGAGGCAGTCCACGACAGTGGACTGCCTCCTTTTTTGGGGAACGCACATCCGACGCCGCCGCACACCAGTCATGTGGGGCCACCCGCCCGACGCCGCCGCACACCAGTCAGGCGCGGGACGCGCGCCTGCTCTGCTGGCGGAGAGTGCCCGCCTTGGTGCCGGCGCTGCGTTCGGCGTCCGCTGCCGCATCGGCGGCACCCACGGCGCACCATGCCGCGGCCAGCAGGTACACCTGGCTGAGGAGGAAGAACCAGATGAACAGGCCGAGGATCACGGCAAACGGCAGGAGGAACGGGTTCCGCTCCACGCCGCTGCCCAGCAGTTGGGTGCTGAAGGTCCGCAGGATGGTGCTTCCTCCCCCAGCGATCAGCGCCCCCTGCAGAAGGACGTTTCGCGGCATGTCGATCCGCGACGCGGAGTGGAGGAGGATCACCGCAACCGCGGTATCGAGGATCAGCATCACCGCGAACCCGGCCAACTGCGTCATCGGACGTGCGGCTTCGGAGAGGTCCAGCCAGGTCAGGGCGAGATCCAGCACCGTGTTGGCGACCACGCCCACGCCCGTCGTGATGACCAGCACCACTCCCAGGATCAGGAGGATACCGGCGTCCTTCACCCGGACGAGCACCGGATGGAAGAACGTCGGCTCCAGGCCGAAGATGCTCCTCATCCCTTGCCGGACTCCGGAAATCCAGCCGAGGGAGGTGAAGACCATGACCACGGTGGAGATCACCAGGGCAAGTCCATAGCCGTTCGTCGCCCCGAACAGCTCCTCGGGGGTGGCCAGGCCCACCTCCCCTTCCTCTCCGTCCGTGTCGATCAACCCTGGAGTCGTCGAATCGACCGTGGTGACGAGAAGTTCCTGGAGCTCGGTGTCGCCGGAAATCACGAGGCCCAGGGTCGAGAAGCCCACCACGAGCAGGGCGCCGACCGCGAAGAACATCCGGTAGGCGACACCGGCAGCCAGGAGCGGTCCCCTGCGCCATGCGTACAGCTGGAGGATGCGGACCGGCTTCAGGGTATTGAGGCGCGCAAGGCCAATGAAGGCCCGTGCGGTGCCGAGCGCCACTGCCCCCGCGCCCTCGCGCTTCTGCCTGCCGAGGTTCCGGCGCGCTTCGAGCACCTTCCGGTTCAGCTCATGCCGATCAGCCGGCGACGGCTGGTCAACGACCGGAGGTTTCGCTGCCTTCAGTGTCTTCGCCAAAGCTCAGCTCTTCCCTTAGCTTCCAGACTCCGGATGGTTGATGCTCGTACAGCCCCATACTACGGACCGGGAACGACGCCTCGAAGGACTCCAGTTCCACCACGGCAGCGTCCATTCCGGCATCGCTGACGTCATGGGCCACGGTGACGTGGGGATGGAACGGGAACTCGGGATCGCGCTCCAAGGGGCCGGCCTGCAGCTTCCCGTGAAGCTCGACGCACTCCTCGAAACCCTCGTCCACCCTGAGGAAGACCACGGGCGACAGGGGGCGGAATGATCCGGTGCTCCGAAGCGTGACCGTGAAGGCGCGCTGCTCCTTCGCCACACCGCGCACATGCTCGATGGTGTCCTGCCAATCCGTGGCAGGCGTCGTCGTGATCAGCGTGATGTGGGGTGGAACCAGGACGGCCATCGGATCACCGAACGAGGCCCGCCACCTTTCGAGCTCGGTGGCAAGCGGTTCCGGGATCGGGATGGTGATGCCCACACAGCTCGTGGCAGGCAGCTGTTCCGGCCCTGCGCCGTTCGGCGCGCCGAGCGGCCGGTAGGTGGAGGCGCACATCCTAGGGCGCCCCGATCCCGTCGGGCCGCGCAGGGGAGCCTGCGGCAGGGAGGAATCCCACCTTCGCATACACGTCGGCAAGTGTCGCCGACGCGATGCCGCGTGCCTTCGCCGCGCCCTTGGCCAGCAGCCGGTCGAGCTCCGCGGGGTCGGACAGGAGCTCCTCCGCGCGCGCGCGCACCGGTGCCAGGGCATCGACGACGACCTCGGCCAGGTCCGCCTTGAGGTGGCCGTACATCCGGCCGTCGTAGTCCGCCTCCAGGTCAGCGATGCTGCGGCCCGAAAGGCCGGAGTAGATGGTGAGCAGGTTGGAGATTCCCGGCTTCGCAGCCGCATCGAAGCGGATGTCGGTACCGGTGTCAGTGACAGCGGACTTGATGCGTTTCGCGGTGACCCCGGGGTCGTCGAGCAGGTTGATCAGCCCTGCGGGCGACGACGCCGACTTCGACATTTTCGACGTCGGATTCTGCAGGTCGTAGATCTTGGCCGACTCCTTCTGGATGAAGGGCTGCGGCACGGTGAAGGCCGGTCCGAAGCGCGCATTGAAGCGCTGGGCCAGGTCCCGGCTGAGCTCCACGTGCTGACGCTGGTCCTCGCCCACGGGAACGCCCTCGGGCTGGTACAGCAGGATGTCTGCCGCCTGGAGGACGGGGTAGGTGAAGAGCCCCACGCTGGTGCTGTCGGTTCCCTGCTTCGAAGCCTTGTCCTTGAACTGGGTCATGCGCGATGCTTCGCCGAACCCGGTGATGCAGTTCAGCACCCACGCCAGCTGCGCATGCTCGGGAACATGGGACTGCACGAAGAGCGTCGCCTTGTCGACGTCGACTCCCCCGGCGATGTACTGGGCCGCGGTGCTCCGGGTGCGCGCAGCCAGCTCGGCGGGGTCCTGCGGGACGGTGATGGCGTGGAGGTCGGGGATGAAGAAGACGGCGTCGTGGGTGTCCTGCATGCGGACCCAGTGCACCAGCGCGCCGAGATAGTTGCCGAGGTGCAGGGAGCCGGCGGAGGGTTGCATGCCGGACAGGATGCGGGCCCGGGCGGCGGGCGGAATCGGGGTCATGTCGAGAAGTTCCATTCCCTAGATCCGGTAGTCGATGACGAGCGGCGCGTGGTCCGAGAATCGGGTGTCCCAGCTCGGGGCCCGATCCACCACCGCGTTCGCTGCCGCGTCGGAGAGCTGCTTCGTTGCCAGGTGGTAGTCGATCCGCCAGCCGACGTCGTTGTCGAAGGCCTTCCCGCGCCAGGACCACCAGGTGTAGGGACCGTCGACGTCGCCCGAGAGTGCCCGGTGGACATCGACGTACCCGCCTTCCTGGGAGAAGAACGAGTCGAAGTACTGCCGCTCCTCCGGAAGGAAACCCGCCTTCTTCAGGTTTCCCTTCCAGTTCCGGATATCGCGCTCGGTGTGCCCGACGTTCAGGTCACCCACGACCAGGGCGTAGTCGGACGACGCTCGGAGTGCCTGCAGGCGCAGGCTCATCGCGTCGAGGAAAAGGTACTTGTCGTCCTGCTTCGGGGTTCCGGCGTCACCCGAATGGACGTAGGCGCTGGCAACCGTCAGGGTGCTCCCGCGAAGATCGAGGTCAGCTTCGACCCACCGGCCCGAGGTGTCGAAATATTCGTCGGAAAGACCGATGCGGGTCCCGGTGAAGGGTTGCCGGGAGGCGATCGCCACTCCTGCCCGCCCCTTGGCTTCCGCCTCGGCATGCACCACGTGCCAGGTATCCCCCAACAGATCGCTGAGGACCTCCCCGGGCGCCCTCACTTCCTGGAGGCAGAGCACATCGATGCCTCTGTCGGTCAGCCACTCCTGCATGCCCCGCTTGTAGGCGGCACGTATCCCGTTGACGTTCACGGACGCGATCCGCAGGGGTCTGATCGATGTATCGGAAGCGAGACTCACCTGATCCACCCTACCCCGGGCCCTCGGTGAATCCTGCTGGATCCGCCGGTGCGCCGCAGCCTCCGGGGTCAGGAAATGACGGTGCCCTCCACCGGATCGTCGTCGTTCCCCTTCATCATGGACCGCGCGTTCGATGAGGTGATTTCGATGGTCTCCAGCGCGCGCTCCACCATGCCCTCGTCCTTGCCCAGGTACTCGCGGACCACACCCGCCTGCACCTGGACGATCTTGAAGCTGTGGTCGAGCTTCTTGTCCCGCACGAGGGTTGCCTGGTCGGGAACCCGGGAGCCCTGCCCACCTGCGGAACCCTTGCCCTGAAGCTGGACCTCGTTGATCTTGTCAGCCGCCCTTCGTGCCGCTGAGCGGAGGCTGAACACCACGAAACTGAAGATGAGCAGCCAGCCGAGCGAAATGATCGCGACCAGCCATCCGACCACCTCGTTCTGGTTGGCCGCGAAGACGACGGCGACCAGGAACACCACCAACATGACCGCCATGCCGGCGCTGCCCATGCGCATGCTGACTCCGCGGCCCGCTGGCCGTTTACTGCTTCCCAATGACTGCATTGCACCAGTCTCGCAAACAACGCGCCGAATTCCCGCAGGCGTCCACCGCAGGCGAACGGTCAGGCATTTCGAAGAAACTTCCCACCCTCGCCCATCCGTGATGATCATCACGCCGAAGTACCGGTACGCGCGCATCCACAGCGCGCTTCATTCGCACTCATGGAGGATTTTCCGATGAACAAGAAGATGCGTTTCCTCGCAGTCCCAGCCCTGGCCCTCAGCGCTGTCGCCATGTCCGGCGCCCCCGCGATGGCCGCCCACGACGGCACCTACTCCTCGACCCTGGGCCAGCTCAGTGGCACCACCGGTTCCGGAACCATCACCCTGGACGTCACGGGCGACCAGGCCAAGGTGAAGCTGCAAGTTTCCGGTCTCGCCGAGACCTTCATGGACGCGGCATACCCCCACGTCCAGCACATCCACGGCGGAGCCATGGGCGAATGCCCCACGACCGCTGACGACGCCAACGGCGACGGCATCCTCAGCACCACCGACGGTGCTGCTTCCTACGGTGGAATCCAGACCACGCTGACCACCTCCGGTGCGACGACCCCGGCTGAGGGCCTGAACCTGGCGCTCGGCGGCCAGGGTGGCAGCTACACCATCGACCGCACCATCACCATCGATGAGGCCACTCAGAAGTCCCTCGCCGCCGGCACCGCCGTCGTCGTCGTCCACGGCCTGGATCCCGCCACGGTCACCGCCACGGCAGAGGCCTTCAACGCACCCAGCGACCTGGAGCCCTCACTTCCCCTCGGCGCCACCTCCCCGGCACTGTGTGGAGTCCTCGTCGAGTCACAGATGGGTGACATGCCTGCCGGTGGCGCCGATACCGGTGTCGCCCAGGAAACTGGTTCCAACACCGCCATACTCGCCCTCGGTGGCGGCCTGGTCCTGGCAGCAGCAGCCGGCGGAACTTTCATGGTCCGTCGCAGCAACGCCAAGGCGTAATCGCGCCAGCGCAACACCAGTAGGTGAACCGGCCGCCGCCGGGGCTTCCAGGCTCCGGCGGCGGCCGTTTCTTTTGGACCGCCGAACCATGGCGACGTGTCCAGGTGTCCTACCGGAGGAAGAGCTTCCGCAGCCTCAGGGTGGTGAGGAGCATCCCGAAGGCGATCAGGACCAGGAAGTAGGACACGTGGATCAGCGTGGCAGGGCTGAAGATCCCCACGCTGAGCTGGCGCAGCAATTCAACCCCGTGCCACAGCGGCAGCGCCTGGATGAACCACTGGATGGGCTGCGGGTAGACACTCAGGGGGTAGAAGGTGGCCGAGAAGAGGAACATCGGCAGCATGACGAAGTTGATCCACTCCATCTGCTGGAACGTCTTCAGAAAGCTCGTGATGCCCATGCCGAATGACGCGAACCCGAATGCGATCAGCACTGCCGCGGGAACCATCAGCAGCGCCCAGGGCGTGGTGATCAGGCCCATCAGTCCCATGACCGCGGTGAAACCCGTGGCATACAGTGCGCCGCGCAGCAGGGCCAGGAAGGTTTCACCGATGGCGACGTCCAGCGGACCGAGCGACGTGGAGAGCATGCCCTGGTACAGCTTCGCGAAGTTCATCTTGAAGAACACGTTCCAGGTGCTGTCGTAGACGGCGCCGTTCATGGCCGAGACTGCCAGCAATGCGGGTGCAATGTAGGCCGCGTAGCTGATCTCCTCACCGCCGGGCCCGACGACGGCGCCCACCAGCGCTCCGAGCCCCACCCCCATCGACACCAGGTAGAGCACCGGCTCGAAGAAGCCGGACACCATGATCAGCCAGTTGCTGCTGCGTGTGGCGAGCAGGCCCCGTGAGATGACGGCGCGGGCGTTCCGCGCATACAGCCCGCGAAAGGC
Organism: Arthrobacter sp. Br18; assembly: GCF_000520555.1. Lineage (GTDB taxonomy): Bacteria > Actinomycetota > Actinomycetes > Actinomycetales > Micrococcaceae > Arthrobacter_D. Next base: position 61,707 of record NZ_KI914863.1, read on the forward strand.
CCGGCTCCCCTGATCCACCCGGTAATCCTCCGCCGGTCGGGTGGTCATTTTCCGAGCCTCCGCGCATAGGTCCGCTGCGCCAGGCGCCATCCGATGAACGCCAGCACCGACAGATAGAGCACGTGCACCAGGACCAGCCCCAGCGGCTGTTCATACCCGTAGGTCAGGGTCCGCCCCAGTTCCGTGCCGTGCCACAGCGGGGAGATCCAGCCGATCCACCGAAGGAAGACCGGGAGCGTCTCCAGGGGGAAGAAGGTCCCCGAGAAGAGGAACAGCGGCATGACGATGAACCGCATCACCAGGGCGAACTGTCCCTTGTCCTCCTCCACACTTGCCGCGTACGCCAGAAGCGGCAGGCCGAAGGAGAGCCCGCAGAGGACCGCGACCGGGATGGCGGCCCAGCCCCAGGGCGACGGCGAGGCGCCGAACGCCGCGACGATCGCGAAGTAGATCGCGGTGGTCAGCAACAGCCGCAGCGCAACGGCGGTGATGTGCCCGTTGACGATCTGGTGGGTGCCGAGCGGGGAAGCGTGGGGTCCGTAGTAGACCCGGCGCCACTTGAACCCGTCCATCACGGGGTAGGTGAACTCGGTGGCTGCGGTCATGATGGTTGCCGAGGCAAGCAGCGCCGGGGCGATGAACGCAAGATAACCCACGCCGCCGAACGCTTCCCCCGCCTGCTGGTCGACCAGCGTTGCCAGGCCCACCCCCATGGCGAAGAGGTACATCACGGGAGTGCCGACGCTCGAGGCGAGCAGGGTCCAGCGGTAGCTGTTCATGGACCGCAGGACGTGTTCTGCGTAGTACCAGGACCCGAACTTCCGGGCGCGGGCGGCGGAGACGGCAGGCGCGTGGACGCGGAGGACCGGTGCGCCCGGGGAGGGTGACGCCGTCGTCGGCCCGGCGGATTCCTCACCTGGACGGTCCTCGCTCGGACGGTGTGTGCTCACTGGATCCCTACTCAACGAGGCTCCGTCCCGTCAGCCGGAGGAACACGTCCTCCAGGGAGGAGCGCCGGACCAGTGAGGTGACCGGCCGCAGACCGCGGGAGGCGACCTCCTCGAGTGCGGCTTCGCCGTCGTGCGCGTAGATCAGGATGCGGTCCGGAAGTACCTCCAGGCGCTCCCCGATCCCGCCGAGTTCCGGGGCCACCGTGGTGTTGCGCTCCGAGCCGAAGCGCAGCTCGAGCACCTCACGGGTCGAGTGCTCCTTGATGAGCCGCGCGGGTGAGCCCTCGGCCATGATCCGGCCCTTGTCCACGACCACGAGGCGGTCACACAGCTGTTCCGCCTCGTCCATGTAGTGGGTGGTCAGGATGAGGGTCACGCCGGATTCCTTGAGCCGGAAGAGCCGGTCCCACAGGATGTGCCGCGCCTGCGGATCGAGCCCGGTGGTGGGTTCGTCGAGCAGCAGGATCTTCGGTTCGTTGATCAGCGACCGGGCGATGGTGAGCCGGCGTTTCATGCCGCCCGAGAGCGAGTCCACCCTGGCGGAGGCCTTGTCCGTCAGCTGGGCGAATTCGAGGAGCTCGTCGGCCTTGGGCTTCAGGTAGCTCAGGGGAAGGCCGAAGTAGCGCCCGTAGACGATCAGGTTGTCGCGGACCCGCAGTTCCTCGTCGAGGTTGTCCTGCTGCGGAACCACGCCGAGGTGCGCGCGTACCTCGGGTCCGTGCTGCTCGGGGTCCAGCCCCAGGATCGCAAGGTGGCCCGAGGTTCGCTGGGACACGCCGCCGACCATGCGCATCGTGGTCGATTTCCCCGCGCCGTTGGGCCCCAGGAGCCCGAACGACTCCCCGGCGGGAACCTCGAACGAGATCCCGTCCACGGCCCGGAACTCGCCGTAGTGCTTGCTGAGGTCGTGCGCGGAGATGACCGGTTGTCCGGCGAGGTTGTGTGGCACCCGCCAAGCCTAGGCCACGGAAGCGATTGGGACTGGCCAATGGGGTGGTAGACGGTCCGTGTCGCAGCTTCCCGGGGGCCTGCTAGCCCCGCTCGGCGGCCTCCACCACGTTGGCCAGGAGCATGGCCCTGGTCATCGGGCCCACTCCGCCGGGATTCGGCGACAGCCAGGAGGCTACTTCCCCGGCAGCGGGCTCGACATCGCCGGTCAGTGCGGCCTTGCCCGTCCGGGCATCGACCACGCGGCTGACGCCGACGTCGAGCACGATGGCGCCAGGTTTCAGCTGACCGGCCTTGATCATGTGCGGGATGCCTGCAGCCGCAACGACGACGTCGGCCCGTCCCAGGTGGTCGGCGAGGTCCACCGTCCCGGTGTGTGCGAGTGTCACCGTCGCGTTGATGGCTTTCCTCGTGAGCAGCAGGCCGAGTGGCCGCCCCACCGTCACTCCCCTGCCCACCACGAGGACGTTCAGCCCCTTGAGCGCCACGTCGTGGCGCTGCAGCAGTTCGATGATCCCGTGCGGGGTGCAGGGCAGCGGCGAATCCATCGGCGCATTGACGTTGAGCACCAGCTTGCCGAGATTGGTGGGATGGAGACCGTCGGCGTCCTTCGCGGGGTCCATCCGTGCGAGGACGGCGTTGGTGTCGAGGTGCGCGGGAAGAGGAAGCTGCACGATGTAGCCGGTGGTGGCGGGGTCGGCGTTCAGCTCATCGATGAGCGCTTCCAGCTCTTCCTGGGAGATGGTGGCGGGAACATCGCGGCGCACCGAGGTGATTCCCACCTGGGCGCAGTCGCGGTGCTTGCCTGCCACATAGGAGTGGCTGCCGGGGTCGTCCCCCACGAGGACGGTCCCGAGGCCCGGGGTGATGCCCCGGGCCTTCAGTGCGCTGACCCTCTCCGTGAGCTCCTCCCGGATCCGGGCCGCTGTGGCCTTGCCGTCAAGAATGCGGGCGGTGGTGGTGCTCATGGTTGGTCTCCGGTTTCCAGTCGTTCGTTCTCCAGCTGTTCGTTCTCCAGCTGTTCGAGCAGGAAGGCCTTCCCTCGCTCGCAGCAGCCGGTGAAGCAACACTCCGTTGCGGGGATCCCGTACTCGGACGACGCCGCTGCCCGCGAGGCCAGCGCACCTTCCGGGAGGGCCTCTACCATTCCTCCTGGCCCGGATACAGCGGAAAGTCAGCCGTGAGGACTGAAACCCTTGCGCGCAGCGCGTCGACGTCGGCCGCGGGTTTCAGGGCGGCGGCGATGATGTCGCCGACCTCCGTGAATTCAGGCGCTCCGAAGCCGCGGGTTGCGAGCGCCGGCGTCCCGATGCGCAGTCCCGAGGTGACCATGGGCGGGCGCGGATCGAACGGCACCGCGTTTCGGTTGACGGTGATGCCGACCGAGTGCAGGAGGTCCTCCCCCTGCTGTCCGTCGAGAACCGAGTTCCGCAGGTCGACGAGAACGAGGTGGACATCGGTGCCGCCGGTCAGCACGGAGATCCCGTGGTCCGCGACGTCGGCGGAGGTGAGGCGCTCGGCGATGATCCGTGCACCCTCCAGCACCCGCTCCTGGCGCTCCCTGAATTCCGGGGAACCTGCGATCCGGAAGGCGGTGGCCTTGCCCGCGATCACGTGCATGAGGGGGCCGCCCTGCTGGCCGGGGAACACGTTCGAGTTGATCTTCCGAGCCCACTCCTGCTTGGCCAGGATGACGCCGGAGCGCGGGCCGGCGAGCGTCTTGTGGACCGTGGAGGTGACGACGTCGGAGTAGGGCACGGGACTGGGGTGCACTCCGGCGGCAACGAGGCCTGCGAAATGGGCCATGTCGGTCCAGAGGAGCGCGCCCACCTCGTCGGCGATGGACCGGAAGGCGGCGAAGTCCAGTTGGCGCGGGTAGGCGGACCAGCCGGCGATGAGGACCTGGGGTTTCTCGGCCAGTGCCTGCGCGCGGACGCGCTCCATGTCGAGCCGATGGGTGTCCTCCTCGACACCGTAGGCCGCCACCTTGTAGAGCTTGCCGGAGAAGTTCAGCTTCATGCCGTGCGTCAGGTGGCCGCCGTGGGCCAGTGAGAGGCCCATGATCTTGTCGCCGGGCTGAATCATCGCGGACAGCGCTGCGGCGTTGGCCTGTGCGCCGGAGTGCGGCTGGACGTTGGCGAACTCGGCACCGAAGAGGGTTTTCACACGTTCGATGGCAAGGTTCTCCGCCACGTCGACGTGCTCGCACCCGCCGTAGTAGCGGCGCCCGGGATAGCCCTCCGCGTACTTGTTCGTGAGGACCGAGCCCTGGGCTTCGAGGACTGCGCGGGGCGCGAAATTCTCGGAGGCGATCATTTCGAGGGTGTCGCGCTGCCGGGCCAGTTCATCGCGGAGCACTGCCGCGATTTCGGGATCCACCTCGGACAGCGGCGCGTTGGTCACGGAATCGGCGCCGTGGGAAAGCGCGGGCGTCGATGACGGCGAAGTGGTCACGGAGGAATCCTTCTGTGGGAGTCGCGGGGGTCGGTGAGCCGTCCGCAGCGCCGGAGCCCTTCCGGTGTGGTTGCCCACCCCAGCCCGGTTCCGGCGCCTTTCATGCTAGTCGCAGGGCAACCCGTGCCGCCACCGCGAGCCCCGCCGGAACGGGCGAGCCGGACCGGCACGGATGGAATACGGCAGTGGCCGGAGCGGTTTCACCGGGAGTGGCCGAACACCGGCCAGTGCCTCCCGGCCTTCCCCGCGGCACTTCAGGACGTCAGGGAACGGACGTCTCACGGTGGCAGAACAGCAGGGGGCAGGGGTCGTCGTGATCGGTGCGGGCCAGGCAGGCCTGAGCAGCGCCTATCATCTGCTCCGGAAGGGCCTGGCGCCTGGAAAAGACTTCCTCGTGCTGGACGCGAATGAGGGCCCGGGAGGTGCCTGGCGGCACCGCTGGCCCTCCCTCACCTTCGATGCCGCCCATGCCCTGCATGATCTGCCGGGCATGCCGCTCGGGACGCCGGACCCGCACGAACCCGCGTCAGGCGTGGTAAGCCGCTACTACGCTGGCTTCGAGGAGCGCTTCGGCGTTCCGGTCCTTCGGCCCTCGCAGGCCTCGGGCGTGCGCCGGGTGGCCGACGGACTGGAGGTAGACCTTCGGGACGGCCGGTCCTGGCGGGCGGAAGCGGTCATCAATGCGACCGGCACGTGGACCCGTCCCTACTGGCCCTCCTACCCGGGACGGGAGGAGTTCGCCGGAGCGCAGCTGCACACGGCCGATTTCCTCACTGCCCGGGCCTTCTCGTGGTGGGCGGTGGAACCTCCGCGGTCCAGTTCCTCCTCCAGCTGGCCGCTGCGGGCGCGGACACCCTCTGGTCCACCAGGACCCCGCCGCGCTTCACCCGGCGTGCCTTCGACCCCGAATGGGGCCGGGATGTCGAGGCGGAAGTGGACGCCCGCACCCGGGCCGGCCTTCCGCCGTCGAGCGTGGTCTCCGTCACCGGGCTGCCGCTGACACCGGCCTACCAGTCAGGGATCGACGCCGGTATCCTCGCCTCGCGCGGACCCCTGGAGCGCCTCACCGAGCGGGGCGTCGTCTTCGGGGACGGCAGCGCCGGGGAGGTCGACGTCGTGCTGTGGGCCACCGGCTTCCGTCCCGAACTCGACCACCTTGCTCCGCTCCGCCTGAGGGAACCCGGCGGCGGCATCCGGATGGACGGGGTTCGGGTCCTCCGCGAGCCGCGCCTGTTCCTGGTGGGGTACGGCGCCTCGGCGTCAACCCTCGGGGCAACGCGTGCGGGACGCGCGGCGGCGCTCGCTGCGGTGGCGGTCCTGGATCCACCGGGCTCGGAGCGGCCGGTCGGCGCAGGTAGCCTTGCGCTGTGACCTCTCCGCTGACAGCTCCGGCACCTTCCGCTGAAATCCGCTCGTACTCGCTCAGCCTTTCGTGCCCCGACCGGCCCGGGATCGTCCACGGAGTCTCGGGCGCCCTCGTGGCGGCCGGCGCCAACATCACCGAATCACAGCAGTACGGGAGCCCCGACACCGGCACCTTCTTCATGCGGGTGGCCCTTGCGACGGACGCCGGCGAAGCCGGAGTGCGCGGCCATCTTGCGGCCGTGGCGGCGAAGTTCGGGATGGAGTTCTCGCTTGCCCCCGAGGGTGCACGCACCCGGACGATGATTCTGGTGTCCAAGGCGGACCACTGCCTCAACGATCTCCTCTTCCAGCACAGGTCGGGTATCCTGCCGATCAACATCCCCGTCATCGTGTCCAACCATCCGGACCTCGCCGGACTCGCCGCCTTCCACGGGATCGAGTTCCACCACATCCCGGTGACCTCGTCGACCAAGGACACTGCCGAGGCGGCCCTGAGGGCCCTCATGGCGAAGCATGACATCGAGCTGGTGGTGCTCGCGCGGTACATGCAGATCCTCAGCGACGAGCTGTGCGCTGACCTCCGGGGACGGGCCATCAACATCCACCACTCGTTCCTTCCCTCCTTCAAGGGCGCCCGCCCGTATCATCAGGCCCACACCCGGGGCGTGAAGCTGATCGGCGCCACTGCCCACTACGTCACCGGAGCCCTCGATGAGGGGCCCATCATCGAGCAGGAAGTCATCCGGGTGGACCACGGCCGCACCGCCGGGCAGTTGGCCACGATCGGGCGGCAGCTCGAAGGCCGGGCGCTGGTGCAGGCCGTCCAGTGGCACGCCGAGCACCGTGTGCTCCTCGACGGCACCAGGACCATCGTCTTCGGCTGAACCGGATTCAGTCCGGCCGGCGTGCCCTGGGGTTAGGCTGGCGCCATGGCACATCTGATTTCCATCAACGGCAAGACACCCCGTATCTCCGACTCGGCCTTCGTGGCTCCGACGGCATCCATCATCGGCGATGCGGTCCTCGAGCCGGGCTCGAGTGCCTTCTACGGAGTGAGCGTCCGGGCTGACACCTCCCCCATCCGCATCGGAGAAGGCAGCAACCTCCAGGACAACGTGGTGGTCCACGCGGATCCCGGTTTTCCCGCCACGATCGGCCGGGGCGTGAGCGTCGGCCATACCGCCGTGGTGCACGGCTGCACCATCGAGGACGACTGCCTGATCGGCATGAGTGCCACCGTCATGAACGGGGCGGTGATCGGGGCGGGATCACTGGTGGCGGCCGGAGCGCTGGTCCTGGAAGGGATGATCGTGCCGCCGCGCTCGCTGGTGGCCGGTGTGCCGGCGAAAGTCCGCCGTGAACTGTCCGACGACGAGGTTGCCGGGGTGAAGGACAACGCCGCGCGGTACCTCGTCACTGCGGCAAAACACCGTGATGCGTTAACTTCTTGACTACATCCGTGGTGTGGGGCACCCTGTAGTACATGCCCGTAGATGCCGCCTCGCCGACGAGGCACCCTCCCGGTGCCCTGCCGTCGAGGCCGGGCTCGCAGCCGGCACTCCGCGAGCAGAACCAGCAGCGGATCGTCCGCGCCCTCGTCAGCAGCGGGCCGCAGACCCAGGCCGAACTCGCCCGCCAAACGGGCCTGTCCACCGCGACGGTTTCCAACATCGTGAAGATCATGGCGGCCAGTGGAGTGGTCAGCACCGCACCGACCACGAGTTCGGGGCGCCGCGCGCTGTCCGTCATCCTCAACGACAACGGCTCGGTGGCGGCCGGCATCGATATCGGCCGGCGCCACCTCCGGGTGGTGCTCGCGGGGCTCGACTACCGCGTGCTGCAGGAGGAATCGACGGAGCTGCCGCTCGGGCACAGTGCGGCGCAGGGAGTCGAGGCGGCCTCGGATCTGCTCGACAAACTCCTGCACCAGGGGCGGATCGAGCGTTCAGCGCTGCTCGGGGCCGGAATCGGTATTCCCGGTCCCATCGACCGGCGGACCGGCACCGTGGTCCAGGGCGCGATCCTGCCTGAGTGGGTGGGCATCAACATCCAGGAAACGCTCGGGAAACGGCTTCGGGTACCGATCTTCGTCGACAACGACGCGAATCTCGGTGCACTGGCGCAGGTGGCCTGGGGGCCCCACAGCGCAGTGGACAACCTGATCTTCGTGAAGATCGGCTCCGGCATCGGTGCCGGGCTTGTCCTCAACGGCGCCCTGTTCTACGGGAATGTGGGCATCACCGGCGAACTGGGCCACACGACGATCCATGAACACGGCCAGGTGTGCCGCTGCGGAAACCGGGGCTGTCTTGAGACCGTCGCGTCGACGTCCACCATGATCGAGCTGCTGAGCCGCGGCACCGCCGACACCGTGAGCACCTCCGACATCATTCTGCAGGCCCTCGCCGGTGACACCGCCACCCTTCGGGTGATCGACGACGCCGGTCTCGCCATCGGCCGGGCAGTCGCCCATGTGGCCAACCTCATCAATCCCGAACTGGTGGTGGTAGGCGGCCCGCTGACCGGCCTCGGCGAGATCCTGCTCCAGCCGATCCGACGCGGACTCCTCCGCCACGCCGTCCCGATCGTCGGGGAGACCACCACCGTGCGCATGTCGTCGCTCGGCGACCGCGCCGAGGCGCTCGGGGCCGCCGCTGTGGTGCTCTCTCAACCCTCCGCCCTCGCTCCCCTGTAACTTTCGCGTCTCGTTTGCGTGCACCTTGTGTTCAAGCCTTGACGCCAAACCGGTTCGTAGTGTTCAATTCTTTCGGGTCGAGGTTGGCCTGCACGAGACGACGCTGTCACCGCGGAAGGCTGCCATGGACCACCACACCATCCTTGAGATGCGATCGATCACGAAGGAATTCCCAGGAGTCAAAGCCCTCTCCGAGGTATCCCTCGAGGTGACCGCCGGCGAGATCCACGCGATCTGCGGTGAGAACGGCGCGGGAAAGTCCACCCTGATGAAGGTGCTCTCCGGGCTCTACCCCCACGGGGACTACCAGGGCCAGATCATCTTCCAGGGCAAGGAGGTGCAGTTCCGGGACATCCGGTCCAGCGAAGCCGCCGGAATCGTCATCATCCACCAGGAACTCGCGCTGATCCCCGAGCTCTCCATCGCGGAGAACATCTTCCTCGGCAACGAACCGACCCGCTTCGGCGTCATCGACTGGGACAGGGTGAACACCTCGGCCCTCGAGCTCCTCGCCCGCGTCGGGCTGAGCGAGGATCCCACCACCAAGATCAAGGACATCGGCGTCGGCAAGCAGCAGCTGGTCGAGATCGCCAAGGCGCTCAGCAAGTCCGTCAAGCTGCTCATCCTGGACGAGCCCACGGCCGCACTCAACGAAGCCGACTCCCAGCACCTGCTCGACCTCATGGCGGGTCTCCGTTCCAAGGGGATCTCCTGCATCATGATCTCCCACAAGCTCAACGAGATCGAGCAGATCGCCGACTCCATCACCATCATCCGCGACGGCAAATCCATCGAGACGCTGCATGTGAAGAACGACGGCGTCGACGAGGACCGCATCATCCGCGGCATGGTGGGGCGGTCCCTCGAATCGCGGTTCCCTGACCACACTCCCAAGATCGGCGAAACCTTCTTCGAGGTCCGCAACTGGACGGTGGGCCACCCCACCGTCGCGGACCGGCTGGTGTGCAAGAACTCGAACTTCAAGGTGCGGCGCGGTGAGATCGTCGGCTTCGCGGGCCTGATGGGCGCAGGGCGGACCGAACTGGCGCGCTCCGTCTTCGGCCGCTCCTACGGAAACTTCAAGTCCGGGCAGATCTTCAAGGACGGCAAAGAGATTTCCCTGAAGTCCGTGCCGCAGGCGATCAATGCCGGGCTCGCCTACGTCACCGAGGACCGCAAATCACTCGGCCTCAATCTCCTCGACGACATCAAGTCGACGACCGTTTCGGCGAATCTGCAGAAGATCACCCGCGGCCTGGTGGTGGACCGGGACGAGGAATTCAAGGTGGCCGAGGAGTACCGGAAGTCGCTGAGGACCAAGACGCCCAGCGTGAACGAGGGAGTCTCGAAACTGTCCGGCGGAAACCAGCAGAAGGTGGTGCTGGCGAAATGGATGTTCACCGATCCCGACCTGCTGATCCTCGACGAGCCGACCCGCGGGATCGACGTCGGGGCCAAGTACGAGATCTACGGCATCATCCAGCGGCTTGCCGACCAGGGGAAAGGCGTGATCGTCATCTCCTCCGAACTCCCCGAACTGCTCGGCCTCTCAGACCGCATCTACACCATTTTTGAGGGAGCAATCACCGGCGAGGTGACCCGCGAGGCCGCCAACCAGGAATCCCTCATGAAACTCATGACCGCCAGCAGAAAATCCGCCTGATCGAACTCCCAAGGACAATCGACATGGACTCACTCAAGAAACTGTTCGGTGGCAATACGCGCCAGTTCGGGATGATCTTCGCCCTGATCGCGCTGGTGATCTTCTTCCAATGGCGGACCGGCGGAAAGACGCTGACGTCGGCGAACATGATGAACCTCTTCAACGGCAACTCCTACATCCTCATCCTCGCGATCGGCATGGTCCTGGTGATCATCGCCGGGCACATCGACCTGTCGGTGGGATCCATCGCCGCCTTCGCAGGCATCGTGGTGGCCATCGTCATCCGGGACTGGGGTATCCCCTGGTACCTCGGCGTCCTGGTCGGGCTCGCCCTCGGCGCCCTGATCGGCATCTGGCAGGGTTTCTGGGTCGCCTACGTGGGCATCCCCGCGTTCATCGTGACCCTGGCCGGCATGCTGCTGTTCCGCGGCGCCAACCAGTTCGTCGGCAAATCCAACACGGTTCCCGTGCCGCCCGAGTTCCAGTACATCGGGTCGGGTTACCTCCCCGAGGTCGGGCCGGTCACGGGCTTCAACAACCTGACGCTGCTGATCGGGTTCGTCCTGGTGGGCTTCGTCGTCTACAACGAACTCAAGACACGCCGCCGTCTCGAGCGGGTCGGGGCGGAAGTCCCCCCACTGGGTGTCTCGGTCCTCAAGGTGGTGCTCGTTTCCGCAGCCATCCTCTACGCCACCTACCTCTTCGCCACCGGCCGCCCGGGCACGTCGTTCCCGATTCCGGGCCTCATCCTCGGCGTCCTCGTGATCGTCTACGGCTTCATCTCCAACAAGACCATCGCCGGCCGCCACGTCTACGCAGTGGGCGGAAACCGGCATGCGGCGGAGCTGTCCGGCGTGAAAAGCCGGCGCATCAACTTCCTGGTCATGATGAACATGTCCATCCTCGCCTCGCTTGCCGGGATGATCTTCGTGGGCCGCTCCACCGCCTCCGGCCCCTTCGACGGCGTGGGCTGGGAGCTCGACGCGATTGCCGCTGTCTTCATCGGCGGTGCCGCAGTCACCGGCGGAGTCGGAACAGTCGTGGGGGCCATCATCGGCGGCCTCGTCATGGCCGTGCTCAACAACGGCCTGCAGCTGCTGGGCATCGGCGCCGATATGACACAGATCATCAAGGGCCTGGTGCTGCTGATCGCCGTCGCTTTCGATGTCTACAACAAGAGCCAGGGGAAGCCGTCCATCACCGGTCTTCTCACTCGAAACTTCGGCGGCCGGCCCAAGCCGGAGCAGCCTGCCAAGACACCCGAGCCCGGCGAACAGGGTGTCGGAACCAAGGAAGTCATCACCCATAATTCCTGACCGAAGAGGGCCCTCCCGCCCCGTCAGCGCGGCGTCACCGATGCCCGTCCCACCACACCAAGAATGCTAACGAAAGAGACACGGAATGCGTAAATTCGCAAAATCCTTTGCAACCGTCGCCGCGATTTCAGCCCTGGCGCTGACCTCCTGCGGTCGTGAAGATCCGGGCACCGGGACCGAAGGCGGCGGCGAGGCTGCCGCCGGCTTCGAGGAAGGTGCCGCCATCGGCGTCGCGCTCCCCCAGAAGACGTCCGAGAACTGGGTGCTCGCGGAGAAGCTGTTCAACGAAGGTCTGACGGAGGCCGGTTACGAGCCCTCCGTGCAGTTCGCCAACGGTGGTGTCTCGGAGCAGCAGAACCAGATCAGCTCCATGATCACCAACGGCGTGGAGGTCCTCGTGGTCGGCGCGATCGACGGCGCCCAGCTGGGCACCCAGCTGCAGCAGGCAGCAGATGCCGGCATCACGGTCATCGCCTATGACCGCCTCCTGACCAACACCGAGAACGTCGAGTACTACGTGGCCTACGACAACTTCCAGGTGGGCGAGCTCCAGGGCCAGGCGCTGCTGGACGGCATGGCCGAGCGCGGCGAAGGACCCTACAACATCGAGCTGTTCGCCGGATCTCCGGACGATGCAAATGCCCAGGTGTTCTTCGACGGCGCGATGAGCATCCTCCAGCCCAAGATCGACGACGGCACGCTGAACGTTGTGTCGGGCCAGACGGAGTTCAACCAGGCCGTCACCCAGGGCTGGGAAGCCGGCAATGCACAGACCCGCATGGACACGCTGCTCACTGGCAACTACACCTCCGAGGAACTGGACGGCGTGCTCTCGCCCAATGACACGCTTGCCCGCGCCATCCTCACCTCGGTCAAGGCGAGCGGAAAGGAACTTCCCGTCGTCACCGGCCAGGATTCCGAGATCGAGTCTGTGAAGTCCATCATGGCGGACGAGCAGTACTCCACGATCAATAAGGACACCCGCAACCTCGTGGCGCAGGCCATCACCATGGTGGAAGGCCTCGCGTCCGGCGAGGAACCCGAGATCAACGATACCGAGTCCTACGACAACGGCGTAAAGGTTGTTCCTGCCTACCTGCTCGAGCCGCAGATCGTCACCAAGGAAAACGCAGCGGACGCCTACGCCGATGATCCGACGCTGTCCGAGCTGACCAAGTAGCACTAGCGGGATAGCGGCCTCTTTCGGGCCGAACCGCACAGAAAGCTCCGGGCTGCACCTGCAGCCCGGAGCTTTCTGCATGCGCACCGGTGGACGGCTGCGGAGTGAGCGGCAAGAATGGGAGCATGCCTGCCTCCCGCCTAGCGCTTCCTCCCTGCCTTGAACCAGATGCCCCCAGCCCCGTTACCGCAACGGGCAGGCCCCTGCGCTGGGGTGTGGTGTCGACCGGGGGCATCGCAGGCAAGGTCACCGCCGATATCGCACTCCTTGAGGACGCCATCCTTCACGGCGTCAGCTCCCGGAACGCCGACAGTGCCGCAGCGTTCGCCGCGCGATTCGGGTTCGCCACGAGCCACTGGGACTCCGACGGTCTGCCCGGCTACCAGCACCTTTTCGACGATCCCCGCGTCGACGTCGTCTATATCGCCACCCCGCACGGCCAGCATCACGAGGTGGCCAGAGCCGCCCTGACCAGCGGCAAGCACGTGCTCTGCGAGAAGACCTTCACCATGAATGCCTCCGAAGCCGAAGAGCTCATCGATCTGGCACGGGAGAAGAACCTGTTCCTCATGGAGGCGGTGTGGACGCGGTTCCTGCCGAGCATCAACCGGGCCTGGGACATCATTCATTCGGGTGAGCTGGGCCGGATCGGCTGGGTCCAGGCCGACCTCGGTTTCCCTGCACCGGCAGACCCCTCGAGCAGGCTGTGGGACCCGCGAGCCGGCGGAGGCGCACTGCTCGACCTCACCGTGTACCCCCTGACGTGGGCGCTCGGTGCCCTCGGCTTTCCGTCCTCGGTGGCGGCCAGCGGAAGCCTCAACGACGACGGCGTCGACACCCGGAATGCTCTCACCCTCGGCTACGAGGGCGGTGCCCATGCCCAGCTGACGTCGTCGTTGGTGACCTCCTGCCCCGGAACCGCGACCGTCGCCGGAAGCAAGGGATGGCTCCGCACCGGGAACGGACACCTTCACAGTCCGGGTGAGCTCACCGTCGCCCGAAACCGGGAGGAGCCGCGCGTCGAGACCTTCGGCGTGGTGGGCGGCGGGTACACCTACGAGCTCCGTGAAGTCACCCGGTGCATCCAGTCCGGGCTCCTGGAGAGCCCCACCATGCCGCTGGAGGACACGCTCCAGACCCTCCGCCTGCTCGACGGCGTCCGGGCACAGCTCGGCCTGCGCTACGCGAACGACGCCGCGTAGCGCTCACTGCCTCGCGGAACCGGATGCCTCCACGGGGTCATCGTGATCGGCAGAGGCTGACAGGACGACCCGCCCACAAGTCCCGGCCGGAACAGGGGCATGCCGAGTCCCGTCCGACGCCTGACCAACCCGGTGGGACCGTCCATCAGCGACGGGACGCCGAGCCGTCACCAGTGGCCGGCGCGTTCGATCGACTGGCCGAGGATGCGCGCTCCGTCCTGGAATGCTGCGGGGTTCGGTCCGGCATAGTTGAGGCGGATGAAGGGGCCGGCAGGTTCGGCGGGGAACCATTCGGTGCCGGGGGCGACGATCACTCCGGCCGATTCGCATTCGCGGGTGAACCGTTCGAGGTTTGTTCCGTCGGGGAGGCGAGCCCAGAGGTTGAGGCCGCCCGTGGGCAGGTGTACGACGTGAATCCGCGGGGCGTATTGACGGAGGCTGGTGATCAACAGGTCCCGGCGGGATTGCAGGTGGTGACGCAGCCCCCGGAGGTGTGTCTGCCAGGCGGGTTGCGTGACGACGTCGAGCGCGGCGGCCTGAAGGACGCCGCTGACGTACATCGATTCGGCGCCCCTGTCGGCCAGGAGGCGGTCCCTGGCCGGGCCGCGCGCGATCACGGCGGCGACGCGGATGGCCGGAGACACGCTCTTGGTCAGGGAGCGGAGGTAGATGACATGACCGGAGTCCTCGCGTGCTGCGACGGGAACCGGGGTGGTGCTGATGCCGAAGTCGTGAGCCCAGTCATCCTCGATGAGGAAGGCACCATGGTGGCGCACGATGTCCAGAACCTGTTCACCTCGTTGGTGTGACCACTGCGCTCCGGTGGGATTCGCGTAGTTCGGTTGGGCGTAGAACAACCGTGCCCCGGTCTCGTCGAAGGCTCGTGCCAGCTCTTCCGGATCGGGCCCGTCGGGTCCGCTGGGTACGGGAACGATGTCCACCCCGGCGTGTGACGCGGCGAGGATAGCTCCCCAGTAGGTGGGGGATTCCATGAGGACAGGGCGCCCGCTGCCGGCCAGAACCCGAAAAATGGAGCTCAGCCCACTCTGGCTTCCCGGCACCACGATGACGTCGCTGGCCGTGGGCGGCGTGAAGCCGGAGGGGGTTGCGGTTCGTAGTTCGCGTGCGAACCACGACTGCAATTCCGGCATGCCCGCCACGGGGGGCCTCGAGAAGGCGGTGTCGGTCCTGGCTGCCCTGGTCAGCGCCGCACGGACCAGCCGTTCGGGGAGGAGCTCCCGGTCCGGGTAGCCGGAGTGGAACGCGATGACATCGTTGGACGCGCTGCGCAGCGCGGTGGGGATCGGCCGGACGGGGTGTGGTGGGGAGCGCAGTGCCGCGCTCTGCCAACCGTAGTCCGACGGGTACGCAGTCCGGGCCGCCCGCACGAAAGTCCCGATCCCCGGCCGGCTTTCGACGAGGCCCCGCCCGGCGAGGGTGCGCAGAACCTTCTGAACCGTGACGGGACTGACGTTGTACTCTGCTACCAGGGCCCGGGTCGATGGCAGACGGGACCCCGGTGGGGCGCCTGCGATCCACTGTTCGAGGCGCACTGCCATACGCGAACTGGTATCGTTGATCATGAAGCACAAGAGTAGCGCTACTACAAATATTCACCTACCGCTACCGCGGAAGTCCGTCCCGGGATTGTGGTGGGGGCTACTCGGGGTAACGGCCTTTTCCTTCACCGTGCCCTTCACCCGCGTGGCAGTGGAGGGAATGTCGCCATTGTTCATCGGCTCGGGCCGGGCGGTGGTAGCAGCAATACTGGCCGCTGCCGCGCTCCTTCTGACCCGGCAGCACCTGCCCCACGGTGCGCAGTGGGGACGGCTTGCCGTCATCGCCGGCGGAATCGTCGTGGGTTTCCCGCTTCTGACCTCCTTTGCCCTGACGACGGCAGACGCCAGTCACGGGGCGGTCGTAATCGCATTACTGCCAGCGGCAACCGCTACCGTGGCGGTGCTCCGTGGGCGGGAGCCGGCCCGGTCCGCTTTCTGGGTCGCGACTGCCGTGGGCGCGATCGCCGCTCTCGTCTTCGCCTCGATTCAGTCTGGCGGTCCCGGGCAGCTGGGCTGGGCGGATCTCCTGCTGATCGGGGCGGTCATCGCCGCTGCTGTCGGATACGCCGAAGGTGGTCTGATGGCACGTGAACTTGGTGCCTGGCAGACCGTGTCGTGGGCGTTGGTCCTGGCCTCACCGCTCATGGTCCTCCTCGCAGTCGTCTCGGTGGTCCAGGAACCACCATCGGGGACGCCCGTTCAATGGGTGTCCTTCGGCTACCTCGGCGTAGTGAGTATGTTCCTCGGATTCTTCGCCTGGTACCGCGGTCTTGCCCTCGGACCCATGGCGCAGGTGAGCCAGATCCAACTCGTTCAGCCGGTACTCAGCATCTGCTGGGCGGGCCTCCTGCTCGGTGAGAATCTCACCAGAACCACCCTCGTTGGAGGTCTCGCCGTCGTTGTGTGCGCCGGTGTCGCCGTGCGCATACGGCTGAAGCCGGCGCCCTGAATCTCGACGAGAGCTGATCGTGGACCCGGAGGAGCTCCACCGGGGATAACCGGCGATCCGGGGGTTGCAGGACAGAGCGAGTCTTCCTACACCCTGGCAAGGCCCGACAACGCCTACGCCTCCTTCTGGAGGTGGGGAGCGAGCTCACGTCCTTTTCTCAGGGTGTGCAGGAGATATCCATAGGACAGGGTTTCCCGGTCGGGGTGTGCTTCGATCCATGGACGAGCGCTTCCCTTGGGGAATTCCATGCTGATGACGGCCTGGAGCTCCTGGGGTGATGTGAAAGTCCAGCTGCTCATGATGCGTTCCGTCGTTGCGCCCCGCTCTTTCCACCATCGCTGAATGTACTCGCCCGGTCCCTGGTGCGCGGCGGTGTTGGCGGTGTGGAGAAGTTCGGCGAACTCGCCGTCCTGCTGGTCGTTGTCGATGACGACGAGCGTTCCGCCGGGCCGGAGCACGCGAAGGGCCTCGCGCAGGCCAGGATCGCAGTCGTTGGTGGGTGACGGGAAAAAGTAGGCGAACCGGGCATGGATGACGTCGATCGAAGCATCAGGAAGGGGGATGTGCTCAGCCGACCCGTGAAGGACGTCCGCCGCCGAGGTACGAGCCCGCGCCAACCCCAGGAGCGATCCGTCGGGCTCGACCCCGAACAGGCAGCGGGCGGTTCCTGCGTATCTGGTGAGCCAGAATCCGCTGCCGCATCCCAGATCCAGGAGGTCCTTGTCCGACCAGGGCGCAGCGGCAACAAGGCCACTCCACAGGTTCCCGGCATGATCAATCGCTTCGTTCTCCGTCTCGTAGAGTTCGACATTGCGGCCTTGGTTCCACGCCTGGATGAAGTCGGACAGCATGGTCCTAGCCTTGCACACCGCGCACAGCTACTCTGCCATCACGACTCTGCTCGGGCGGAAACCCGGTTATTCTCCGTATCGACACCGGCCTTTGGACCGGTGGAAATACTGACCATGTGCTCGCGCAGTCATCGATGAAGAAATCAGCCCCGGGACTCCCTGCCGGGGGACGAACGGACGGAGCAAATCGATGAGACTAATGCTGGCCACGGCCGGGTCACAGGGTGACGTTGCGCCATTCGCCGAGCTGGCACGCCGCGCGATGACCGCGGGTCATGAGGTACGACTGGTCGCTCCCGACAACTCCGGAGTAGATCTGGTGGGGATCGATGTTGTCAGCATGGGTGTCGATTACGCCCGGATGATCGGGCAGCAGGGCGTATCGGTTGCTGCGGCGGTTCGCTCGTACCGCTCCGTGGTGCGGCCCATCATGCGCGGGGTCATTGTCGGCTCGGCGAGAGCCGCTCTTGAATTCCGCCCCGATGTGCTTGTTGTGCACCCGAAGGTACTTTCCGCGCCCCTGGTCGCCGACGTTCTCGGAATCCCGTACGTGGTGGTCGAGATCGTTCCAGCGATGACCCCAACGGCAGCCTTTCCCGCCGCCGGCACCATCAGCCGCAGCGTCGGTCGCCTCAATCGCCTCACCTATGGGGCCGCGACGGCGAGTGAGGCACTGTTCCGCCAGGACCTCGATGAGGTAGCAAGGCTCTTAGCCTGAATCCACCGGTCGGGTTTGGGCCGGGTCGGCGTTTTAAACGCGAAATGCCCGTCTGATCAAGGAAAATTTGACTTGTCTAGAGTTCAATTTCACCGATCAGAGGAGCATCCCGCAGATGCAAGTTTTCCATAGACCGGCCGCTGTTTCCAGCGCCTTTGATGATCCGAATCTTGTGTCTTCTGCCGGGCTGGTCCCGGCCATGGGCCTGGCACAGGCGACCGGGCTCGGCGAACTGGCCGACGAACACGTGAAACTACCGGACTACTTCGGGGCGAACGCCGGCCTGAAAGTCACGGCACTCGTCGCGGGCATGGTCGCCGGAGCCGATTCCATCGATGACATGGCCATGCTGCGCCACGGCGGAATGGGCAAACTCTTCAAAGGCACCTACGCGCCTTCCACGCTGGGATCATTTCTGCGTAAGTTCACCTTCGGGCACGTCCGCCAGCTCGAGGCGGCAGCGTCTCGCTGGCTCCCGGCTCTGGCCGCGGCGGCCCCGATCACCACCGGGATCGATGAGCTGGCCCTGGTGGATATCGATGACACGATCAAAGCGAGCTACGGATACAAGAAACAGGGCGCCGGTTACGGTTACTCCGGGGTCAAGGGCCTGAACGCGCTGATCGGCACCGTTACGACCACCGAGACCGCGCCGGTCATCGTCGGGGCCCGCCTGCGCAAGGGCGCCACCAGCTCAGCGCGGGGCGCCGGTAAATTCGTGGCCGACACCCTGGCCGCCGTGGGTAGGCTGCGGTCGGCCGATGCGGAG
>NZ_KI914864.1:0-11911 GCF_000520555.1 Arthrobacter sp. Br18
GCCACCGGCCGATACTCGGCGGCAGAGCCGCGACGGACGCCAGCAGAATGCCCGAATCCAGCGCCGACGAGTACAGGACCACATGTTGGTCCGCCTCGGTCAGGAGCGGGATCTAGCCTGCAAACAGAGGCAGCGGCGCCCCGGTAACACCTGCGGCTACTGAGAACAGAGCCCCCGCCAAAGGTTCCTCTCCATCTGCAAGCCCCTGCCTTGAAGTCGTAATGAAAAGGGTCCGCAGATCCTCCCCGCCGAAAGCACATGCCGTTACCTGGCTTGCAGGTACGTCGATGCGCTCACTCAGCCGGCCGTCGGCGTCGTACCGAACCACGGCTGACCCGCCATATAAAGCTGTCCAGATGCCGCCGTCGGAATCGATTGCCATTCCATCGGGCGCGCCGAGCGCCGGGTCGACGAGCGCGAAGGTGCGCCGGCCGCTGAACGTTCCCGTCTCGAGGTCGTAGTCCAGGGCGTCAATTCGCTGGGTCGGGGTGTCGCTATAGAAAGCAGTATCGCCTGCCGCGTTCCAGTGCAGGCCGTTTGAGGTCGAAACGCTGCTGAGCACGGTGGACACCGAATGGTCGGGAGCCAGCGAGTACAGGGTGCCCGCACCGAACTGCCCCTCCCACCCCATAGATCCGCAGAGGAAGCGCCCGCGGGGATCACACCCGCCGTCGTTCATGCGCACGGAGGGGTCAGTGAACGCCACCGGACCGGTGTCGATACGCGAGAACGATGAATCGGCGAACACGAACCCCTTCTCCACACCGACCACGTATCCGCCGGAGTCCCTTCCGCGCACCACGGCGGCAACCGCGGGATCAACGGAATGGCGCGTCAGCTTGCCGTCGCGGGCGTGCACCAAAACATCGCCCTCGAGCATGTCCACGCAGAGCAGGGAGCCGATCCGCGAATCCCAGTACGGCCCCTCCCCGTGATGCGTGCACACGTCGGTGAGCTGTTCTGCTTTCATGCTTGTTCTCCTTCGAGGGTCAGCCATTCGCTGGAAGTTCGAGCTGGTCGGAGAGACTGATGCACTCGTTGGTCTGTTCGATCGCCGACACCGGACCACCCAGCTCCACCAGCACTGTGCTCGAGGCCACCTCATCCGGGTTGAAGAGCACCTCCACGGCCGGATCGCGCCCGTATGTGGTGGCTGTCCATGCGGTCTCACCCTCCTGCAACACCCAGTCGACGTCGTTGACGGAGACACAGGGATCGGTGGTGGGACCTGGAACTTCCACGCCACAGCGCAGGACCACCTTCGATGGATCACCCCAAGCCGACGTCGCCTGGCTGTTTGTCTCGCGCTGTCCGTTCTCCGCCACCTGGGGCGGCAGCGCAACCATCACTTCGGCACAGGCGGCGTTGGCGGCATCGACCGCTGGTTCGACGTTGACCACGGGTGCGCAGGCGGTTGTCGCGAGAAGCAGCACCGCGAGAGGAGCGCACAGGCGCGTGATCCGGTGGGGGGTGGGCATGATTCCAGACTAGTAGGTAGCACTGGCGACACGCTCCGCGGCTGACCCCGTTACCAAAGGTACAGAAGTAAACTTGAGTGAACGCGGCTTCCGCGCAACGATCGGCAGTCCACGAGAGAGCGAACATGCAGCGAGAGTCAGCAGCCAGGCGTACGGCGTCGGTAGTCCTTGCGGGAATTCTGCTCGTCACGGCCGGAGCAGCCTCCGGAGCGGCCACCGCCGCAGCTGCCGAGCACGGGGACGAGCCGCACACCGAAACGACCTTCGGCGTTCCAGCTCCGCCTGTTCCGGCTCCTGATCCCTCGCCGGAGATCGACCCGGCTACCGGCTTCGGAATGGACCGCCGCACCAGCTACCTCATCCACCCGCCGACCGGTCACCTGATCGAAGCGAGCACCGGGTACCTCCTGCTGCCCGACAGCCTTATCTACACTGGTTTCCGGTACGATTCGGCGAACGGCGAAGTGATCGACCTGGCGAATGACGCAGCTCCGCCCGCCGAGCCAGTCGGGGAGGCGCCGTCAGAGCCGTCAGTGGAGCCTTCAGCGGAGCCGGCAGTACCTCCCACAGCCACTACCCGGCCCTCGACACCGGCCACAGCGGCAACGATTACGCCGAGCCTGAGCAGTGCCACACCCGCTTCGGCTGAAACGTCTGCTGGAACGACGGAGGCTGCATCGGTATCCACGAGTGTTCTATCGGAAGCACTCGAGGCCGACCAGTCCACCGCGGTATCGCCGTTGGTCTGGGTCATTGCGGCAGCGCTCTTGATCGGTGCTGCGGCAACGATCGCGGTGGCGGCACAACGGCGTCGCGCCGGGAAGCACTAGGCACGAGGGCGTCGCATCGGTCTTGCCGTTGGCGAGGCCCTATTCAGCGCTTGCGCTCCGGAACTGAGGAAGCCCAGGGTGGGAATCGCACAGTTGTCTCCCAGCCACGTCGGCTTCGTTCAGGAAGCGGCTGTCCGGGGAAAGCACGTTTTGGGTGCCCTGCGGGAGGCAGCATGGGTGATTCGCGCAGAAAAGCAAGTACTTGCTACTGTTTTTCTTCCCGTTGATTGACCATACGCTTAGCGCTGTGCTTCGCTACGTGTGTCAGCGGGCTGTCAGGTGGAGCCGGGCCACCATACCGCACTAGCTACCGGCCTTGAGCGAAGGATGAGACAATGGCGCCGCAGAAGCCACTAAAGGCCCCACGAATGACGCATGTCGCTGTCGTCGCACTTGCTGCGTTGATCAGCGTCGGGTCTGTTGCCACACCGGCTTATGCAAATCTTCAGGAAGATGTCGAAAGCGAAGCGCCACGGGGCGGACAACAAGGCCCGGGCAGGGACATGGAATTTACGGAGTCCCCCGCACCCGAAACTGAGTCACCTGCACCGTCGGCGCCTGCACCGTCGGCTCCTGCAACGGCGCCTCCACCTTCGACCGAACCAACGCCGACTGAACCGACTCCGACCGTCGGCCCCAGCCCCACACCGACCGAAGTCGTGACAGAAGCACCCGTCGAGCCGGAACCTACCACCGAGGAGCCCACGCCACCCCCGCCCGAACCCGCGCCCGTCGAAGTGCCCGTCGAAACCATTCCCCTCCCACCACCACCGCCGCTACCGGCACCGGCACCAGCACCAGTAATGCCCGCTCCGGTGGTACGCGTGCCGCAGCCTGCGCCGGTAGTGGTGCCGCAGAATTTACTTCCTGCGCCGGACCCGATCGTCGAGCCACCCATGGCACTGCCAGAGCCGACCGAGTCGAAACCTGCACTCGGAACCCTCTTCGATCAGCCCCTGTTCGCAAGTCAGCCGGGGTTGTCCAACCAGGTGGTGCCGCAGGCAACGGCTGAGGCCCAGGCCGGGCAGGTGCAGGCGCAGCCGATGGAACTTGAACAGGCGTCCGGTCTCACCCGGGGAACGCAGTTGATCATCCTGGCCGCGGGCCTCATGCTGGCCAGCGCTGCTGCAGTGATTGGGGTTTCGATGGCGCGGCGGCGGGGACACTAGGGCATCGAGATGTAAGCGGTTTTCCGTGCCCACGCGCTGATCCAGGGGCACTGCACGGAATGTCACCACCACGCCGTACGGTGGACAAATGCCCCTCACCGTCGGAGACCTCAGCGAATCCGAGTTGCTCAAACGCATCTTCCCGCGGCTCCCGTGGGCCGCGACCACTCTCGTGGGCCCCGGGGACGACGCCGCCGTCGTCGCTGCCCCCGACGGGCGGACTGTCCTTTCCATCGATACCCTCGTGCAGGACAAGGACTTCCGGCTGACGAGGCCCAACGGATTCCTGACTACCGGCTACGACGTCGGCTGGAAGTCCGCCGCCCAGAATTTGAGCGATATCAACGCGATGGGCGGCAGGGCGACCGCGATGGTCGTGAGCCTGACACTGCCTCCCCGAACGCCTGTTGAATGGGTCGAGTCGCTCGCCGACGGATTAGCGGCCGCCTGTGAGCACCTCGGCGCGGAGGGCTGCGGCGTCGTCGGCGGAGATCTCGGCGGTGGTACCGAGGTGATCGTGACTGCCGCAGTCACCGGAACTCTCAGCGGCAGGGCGCCGGTGCTGCGCTCAGGCGCGAAGGCCGGCGACGTCGTCGCACTTGCCGGGACGGTAGGGCGGGCCGCTGCGGGGCTTGACCTGCTGGAAACGGTCGAGGACCTTGAGACGATCAGGGAGGACGAGCTCGTGCTGATAGGCATCCAGTGCCGCCCCGAGCCGCCACTTGGAGCAGGGCCTGCGGCCGCCGAGGCCGGCGCGACTGCGATGCTTGACGTCTCCGACGGCCTCGTCCGGGATGCCCGCCGGATCGCCGAGGCCAGTGGCGTGGCGATCGACCTCGATCCTGAAGCCCTCCGACCCTTCGCCGCCCCGCTGCTGGAGGCAGCCCAACTGCTTCAGGCGGATCCACTCTCCTGGGTGCTGGGTGGCGGTGAGGACCATGGGCTGCTGGCGACGTTTGGCCGAACTGTTACCCTCCCGAACGGATTTACTGCGATAGGCTCAGTATTGGCAGGGACGCCTCGCGTGACGTATGGGTCACAGGCTCCGGCGTCCAGTGGATGGGATCACTTTGCACACTAAAATCACCGCAAACGCAGCAGCGATGAAGCGATGGTTGAGCAAGGCGGAAGAGTCCCTCGGCAACCACAGCGACCGCCTCAATGCGATCAACATCTTCCCTGTAGCCGACGGCGACACCGGCACCAACCTTTACCTCACCATGTGCGCAGCTTCCCGTGCTGCCCAGGAGGTTCACAGCGCCGATCTGGGAGAGCTCCTCGCCGTCGCGGGCCGCGCCGCCATGGAGGATGCCCGCGGCAACTCCGGGACGCTTTTTGCTGTCTTCCTCGCGGCAGTCGCCGAGCCGCTGCACGGCAGCAGCCGTCTTACCTCACGGCTGCTGGCCTCAGCGCTCCACCGTGCGCAGATCCGCAGCTGGTCGGCACTCAGCGACCCGGTGCCCGGCACGATGCTTTCGGTCCTGGAAGCAGCTGCCAGGGGAGCGGGGGAGACCGCGGGTGCCCCCGAGAGCGATGACAGCAACCAGTCCCTGGCAAAGACGCTCCAGGCAGCAGTGGAGTATGCCCTCGAAGCTGTTGTCCGGACAGAAAGCCAGCTGGGCGCTCTCACGGAGGCGAAGATCGTCGATGCCGGAGGCGTGGGTTTCCTGCTGATCATGGATGCCCTGCGCGCGTCTTCACTGGGCGAAGAGTTGCAGGATGAGCTGCTGGACGGACTGCACGGGTACGACATCCAGGCTCCCCATATCCACAATGGCGGCGATCCGGACGGCGTCGAGATCATGTGCACCATCGTCCTGAGCCCGCTCGACGCCGCGACCCTGCGACTGCACCTCGATGAACTGGGTGACTCCGTGATCATGAGTGCCGTGACAGAGGTTCCGGAAGGCTACCGCTGGCGGGTCCACGTGCATGTTCCGGATCCGGAGCCCGCGCTTCGACTCATCCACGAGGCGGGGGAGCCGGTCAACATCACGGTGACCCAGCTGGCCCCGCGCCTGCCCGAGGTGGAGTCCGTAGGGGCAGGATCGTCAGGTTCGGAAGGGTCCGGCGACCAGCGCCATGGCTGACAGCGCGGTGTCCAGCAGGTCGACGTCGGAGCTCGACGCACCGCTTCAACGGCATCTGGGGCCGCTGGCCAGCCTGTTGGCCAAGCATCTGGACCTGTACACGGTGGGCCAGCTGCTCAACCACTTTCCGCGCAACTACCTGAAGCGCGGTGAGCTGACACCCATTGCCGAGGTGCCCGTGGATGAGGAGGTCACCCTGATTGCGCGGGTGCAGTCGGCCAATGCGCGGAGGATGCGCACGCGCAGGGGCATGCTGCTGGAGGTGATCATCACGGACGACGCCGCCGGCCGGATCGGCCAGATGAACCTCACCTATTTCAACGGCTACCGCGCGGAGCGGGATCTCCTTCCAGGGGTGCGTGCCATGTTCTCCGGCAAGGTCACGGTGTACCGGGGGAGGCTCACGCTTACCAATCCGAAGTACGCGCTCCTTGACGACGACGACAACCCCGAGGACGTCAACAAGCCCCTTCCCGTCTACCCTGCCGCGGACAAGGTCAGCAGTGATCAGATAGCCCTTGCTGTCGGAACCATCCTCGACACCCTCGACGAGGATCAGCTGATCGACCCCGTCCCGGAGTCGGTAGCCCGCCGGGACAAACTGATGAGCCTCGGACAAGCCTACGAACTTGTCCACCGTCCCGCCGTCGTGGAGGACGCCTTCCGCGCGCAGCACCGCTTCCGGTACCAGGAGGCGTTCGTGCTCCAGGCCGCGCTCGCCCGCCGTCGGGCACTGACCGCTCGCGAGGAGGCGACGGTGCGGTCGCCGCGGTCCGGCGGGTTACTGGAGCAGTTCGACGCACGGCTTCCCTTCACCCTGACGAACGGGCAGCGCCAGATCGGCGACGTCCTGGCCGCCGACCTGGCGGAGGACCACCCCATGAACCGCCTGCTTCAGGGCGAAGTGGGCTCCGGTAAAACGCTCGTGGCGCTCCGGGCGATGCTGCAGGTGATCGACGCCGGGGGACAGGCCGCCCTGCTCGCACCGACCGAGGTGCTGGCAGTCCAGCACCACCAGTCGCTCACGCGCACGCTCGGTCCCCTGGCCGAGGGCGGAATGCTGGGAGGCGCGGTGGACGGCACGCGTGTGGTGCTCCTCACCGGCTCCATGAACACGGCGCAGCGCAAGAAGGCGCTGCTCGAGGCCGCCTCGGGCGACGCCGGGATCGTCATCGGAACCCACGCCCTGTTGTCCGAGAACGTCCGTTTCTTCGACCTGGGCCTGATCGTCGTGGACGAACAGCACCGGTTCGGTGTCGAGCAGCGTGACCTGCTCCGCTCGAAAGCCGCCGCCTCGCCCCACGTACTGGTGATGACCGCAACGCCGATTCCGCGGACCGTCGCCATGACGGTCTTCGGCGACCTCGAAATCTCGACGCTCGCCGAGCTCCCGGCGGGCAGATCCCCGATCAGCACTCACGAAGTGGGGCTGGCCGAGCATCCGGCCTGGATCGAACGGGTGTGGTCACGGGCGCGGGAGGAGATCGACGCCGGTCGGCAGGTGTACGTGGTCTGTCCGAAGATCGGTGACGACGCCGGGGCGGGGGAGGACGGCGCCGCGCTTGAGCTGTACCAGCCCGACGTCCAGGCGCCACCCTCGAAGCAGGAGTTGACGAGTGTCCTCGAGCTGTACGGTTCCCTCCCGGAGGTACCGCAACTGGAGTCCGTGACGGCCGGAATGCTGCATGGGCGCATGGACCCGGCAGAGAAAGCATTGGTGATGAGCCAGTTCAACGACGGCGAGATCCAGCTCCTCGTGGCCACCACGGTGATCGAGGTGGGCGTCGATGTTCCGAACGCCACGCTGATGGTCATCATGGACGCCGACCGGTTCGGCATCTCCCAGCTGCACCAGTTGCGCGGGCGGGTAGGCCGCGGCGGGCACGCGGGCACCTGCCTGCTCGTCACAGGCCTAGACGCCAATCACCCGAGCAGGGAGCGGCTTGCAGCCGTCGCCTCCACCACCGACGGATTCGAGTTGTCCCAGAAGGACCTCGAGCTGCGCCGTGAGGGCAACATCCTCGGGGCCTCGCAGTCCGGAGGACGCTCGGCGCTGCGCTTCCTGAAAATCACGCAGCACGGCAAGATCATCGAAAAGGCGCGCAGCGACGCACAGCAGATCGTGGCGGCAGATCCGGAACTCAGCGGTTATCCAGGGCTGGTCAAGGCCATCGACCTGTACCTGAACCCCGAGAAGGAAGCGTTCCTGGAACGCGGCTGACCGCGGTGGCAGCCGACTCCGCCCCGATACAGTGGAAGGATGACGCGCATCATTGCCGGGGCCGCCGGCGGTACAACCCTGACAAGTGTTCCGGGATCAGGCACTCGGCCGACCACGGACCGCGTCAAGGAAGCTTTGTTCTCCCGGCTCGAGGCCTACAACGTGGTGCACGGTGCGCACGTTCTGGACCTTTTTGCCGGTTCGGGCTCACTCGGAACCGAGAGCGCCAGCAGGGGAGCGGCCACCGTGGACCTGGTGGAATCGGCGGACAGGGCGGCCGCCGTGGCGCAGAAGAACGCGGACGCCGTCAACAAGGTCCTCGGATGGACCGCCGCCCGGGCACACCGTGCCAAGGTGGAAACTTACCTCACCCGGGCGGCCGAGGATCTTACATGGGACCTCGTCTTCCTTGATCCGCCCTATGACTTCGGAGAGACGGCGCTGATCGAGATCCTGGCTGACCTCGTTGTGCACCTCGCCCCGGGGGCCGTCGTCGTGCTTGAACGATCCTCACGTTCCGCCGAACCGCACTGGCCTGAGGGGCTGGAGCGGTTCGGCGAAAAGAAATACGGTGAGACGCGGCTGTGGTTCGCCGAGCCGTCGGCTGACTCGGCACATTGATCCGCTCGGCGCCGACGCACCGGACGAGCTGACCTCGGAGGTGAATTGGCGCCTCAAGCGGGCCAACCCTCGAGATGGGTGGACCCGCGCGGTGCAATAGCGCCTCGGGCTGGAGAGGGCGACCTGCGCTATGCGCGGCGGGTACGGACGAGCGCCATAACGCCCGCGGCGAGACCGAGCAGGCCGGCGACCAGCCCGGCCCAGCCTGCCGCATTCGACCCGTCCGCAGCGGTGGACACGGCCGGTTCGGAATCGACGGTCCCGGCACCGGCCTCGCGCGAGGTCTCCTCGCCGGCCTCTTTGCCGGAGGCAGCTGCTGCGGCTCCATGTCCGCCTTCTCCCTCTGCCGCCGCCGTGGTGGTGAACGCCGGGGCGGGGCTCTCCGGTTCCTCCCCGCCTTCCACCGAGGGCTCATCCCAGGCGCGTACGGAGCCGTCCGTGTAGGACTGCACGGCGGGAAGGGTGACGATGGTCCCCGCTTCGGGCAGCCGCCCCACGGAAATTGCGAACGTCTGGTACTCCTGCTGCGAGATCTCTGCTCCCGCGTCCGCGGTCCAGACCACAGACAGCGGCGCTGTGGTGACGGTGGCGCCGTCGGCCGTGGTGATGGGCTCGGGCAGTTCGCCCGACACCACCTCGGCGGTCCACCCTTCGATCGGCTTGACTCGCACCGACGTGAACGGTGCTGCGGTGGGAAGCTGGACCTCGAGCTTGTTGGTTCCTGCCGTCTCCGACTCGTTGGGCACGCTGAAGGTGAGCTGCGAGTAACCGTCCTCCGTCGTGGATGCCGGTGCCACTGAAACATGGGCCGATGCCGCACCGGCGCCGAGGGCCAGCAGGCCGGCCGTAGCGAAGCCGACAGCGCAGGTTGAAAGGGCGCGGCGGGCTGGGGAAGGAGTGTTCATGGGACTGCCTTTCTGGGTGCGCTTCAGCACGTGGGGCCGAGCGCGCGGAGGATGGGTGGGTACGGACGACGCCCGCAGCACACCCGACCTTCAGGTCGGCAGCGGCCGCAGGCGGGGCCTCTGCGGCGGCCCGCGCAGAGCGGGCACTGCCGCATAGCGCAGGGGAAGGGGGGTGAACACCGAGCGCGACACCGGCCTGGCGCGAGGAACGGGAACGACGACGGCGCTCGTCACTTTCTGGGTCAGCGGCCTCAGCCACGCTCCCAGCAGTTCCAACGCAGCTTCGCTGTGCGTCAGCACAAGGACCAGGACGCCGGTAGCGAGGAGGTGGGCACCGAGCATGAGAAGCGCGGCGGTGGCCTCATAGGTATGCGCCGGGACGGCCACGGATGATTGACAGCTGATGGATGCTGCGGCGTAATGGCCTGCATGAACCGGGCCGCTGGAGCACACGGCTACAGTGGAGAAAGCGCTCAACCCCTCGTGGAGGGCCAGCTGTCCTCCACCCAGAAGGGCGGCAAGGGAGGTCATCGGGCGGCGCCGTCCGGAAAGCGCGGTTACCGGAAGTAGGAGCAGCGCGCCCATCAGCAGGAGCACGGGAAGTGCGGGAAGGCTGCCGCCGGCCAGCACGTGGGATCCAATACCGAGGCTCAGGATCAGGGAAGCAGCAGCTGTGCTTCGGAAGAGATGTGGGAGGCCCGGAGCGAACACGGAACCTCCTGATGCGAGTGACGGCGAGCGCCGGACCTGATGGACCAGGCCCTGACAGGTTACCGCCCGGAGGAAGATTTTCGAGGGTGACCGCAGGTTATTCGCGGTGTGCCGCTGATCGGATTGCCCGATGGGCTGACTGATTCTGCAGCTACATCCCGGTGGTTCGTGTTTCTGGACTGGCGAACATCGGAGCCGCTCCTTGACCCTGATGTCGTGCCCGTTCTTTCATGCGGAGGACTGTGTCCTCGCGGTCAGCGGCTTGCTGCCCGGCTTTCCGCAATCAGACCCGGATTCTGCATTCCGGCTGTTTCCTCATCCCTACGGTCAAGCTCTTCGGTAAGTTCGGCAAGACGTGCCTGCGTTTCAGGATCAGGCAGTCCGTATTCGATGTACTCGACGTCGATTTCGCGGTGGACCTTGCTGTTCAGGACTTCTACTTCGGTGATGTCGAGGTTGGGGAGATCTTCCGGAAACTCTTCATCCGGTGTCAGACGACTCGTTCTATTCATGGTTGAACCTTTTCACTCGACCCGTCATCGAGACCAATCTGCCGGCTTGCGCATGCATAAGGACCCCGATGGCAGCGGAGAGACCGCTTTTCCAATCAAACCATCCGAAAGTGTTTCGTGCCACCGTTCCGGTCGTAGTTCCGACGGCGGTGCGGCAGTCAGTCCCCTGACTGGAATGCTGCCAGTCCGGCCCCGGTCAGCACGGCCGCCGGATGCGGTCCGGCTTCGAGGAGCTGCTCCGTCCAGGCGGCGGGCCATTCCTTTTTCGTGGCAGCGAGGATGATGTTTCCGGGATGCTTTCCAGAGAGCAGGGTGCGGTCCGCCAGAGCGGCACCGCCACCGGCGACGCCCGAGAGGTTCCTGCTCTGATACCTGGCGAAAGCCAGGGGAGGGTCGTCGCCCACGTTCACCAGCACCACGCCGTCGGACGCTACTGTTCGCATCAGTTCGGCGTAGAACGCGGGATTCGCCAGGTGGGCAGGAGCATCGGCGCCTGCGAAGATGTCAAGCACGACGGCGTCGAAGCTGCCCGCGGCCATTGCGTTGGCTGCCGTTCGCGCATCGTCAAGCAGAAGCTCACACTGCGTCCCGGCCGCCAGCGGCATGTGCTGGAGGACGAAGTCCAGCAGCTCCCGTTCGTGCTCCACAGCGACCTGCGCAGAGCCTGGACGGGTTGCCTGGACATAACGGACCAGCGTCAGGGCGCCGGCGCCGAGGTGGAGGACCTTCAGCGGCTCGCCCGGCGGCCGCACGAGATCAAGCACATTCGCTATGCGGCGCAGGTACTCGTAGAACACCTGGTCGGGGGCGTGCAGGTTCACGTGGGATTGCTGCGCGCCGCCGATGCTGAGGATCAGGGCGCCCTCGATGAACGCGTCCTCATCGATCTCGGCCAGGGCCCCGGCCGCCGCCAGCCAGCGGGTGGGCACGGAGACAGGACTCACAGTTTCCGGCGCAGGGTCGACAGACGGGCAGCGGCATCCTCGAGCACGTCGAATCTTTTGCAGAAGGCGAACCGCAGCAGGGAGCGCGTCCGCACTGCGCCGTCGGCGTGGCAGAAGACCGGCACCGGGATGGCGGCAACGCCGACAAGCTCCGGGAGCTGCCGGGCAAAGGTGGTGGCGTCGGTGACGCCGATGGCGGAGGTGTCGGCCGTGAGGAAGTAGCCGCCCTGCGGCTGGTTGACGGTGAGGCCCGCGCTGAGCAGGCCTTCCGACAGCAGATCCCGTTTTCGCCGAAGGGTGTCCGCAATGGAGGTGAAGAATTCCGTGGGCAGTCCGAGGCCCAAGGCAACGGCTCCCTGGAACGGAGAGCCCGAGCTGTACGTGAGGAATGATTTCACGGTGCGCACGCGGGCCACGAGATCGGCGGGGC
>NZ_KI914864.1:12011-37914 GCF_000520555.1 Arthrobacter sp. Br18
TGCCAGCCGATCTTCCAGCCGGTGAGGGAGAAGGTCTTGCCCGCTGACGAGATGGTGAGCGTACGCTCGAGCGCCCCCGGAAGGGTGGCGATGGGAAGGTGGGGCACCCCGAAGGTGAGGTGTTCGTAGACTTCGTCGGTGACGATCAAGGCGTCATATCGGGCGGCGAGCTCCACCACTTTCTCGAGCGCCTCCCGGCTGAACACGATGCCCAGGGGATTGTGCGGGTTGTTGAGGACCACCACGCGGGTGCGCTCGTTGAAGGCGTTCTCGAGGGCTGCGAGGTCCGGCTGCCAGTCCGGAGCCACCAGTGGAGCCGTAGTGTGGGTGGCCCCGGACAGGCCGATCACGGCTCCGTAGGAATCGTAGAACGGCTCGAACGTCAGCACTTCGTCGCCCGGTCCGGCGAAGGCGAGAATTGCGGACGCGATGGCCTCGGTGGCGCCGGTACTGACGATGATGCCGGTCTCGGCGTCGGGTGTCAGGCCGTAGAACCTCTCCTGGTGCCGGGCGATCGCCTCCCGAAGTGCCGGCTGACCCTTCCCGGGCGCGTACTGGTTTTCACCGTTGCTGATGGCCGCACGGGCTGCGTCGAGAATTTCGGCGGGGCCGTCCTCATCCGGGAAACCCTGCCCCAGGTTGATGGCACCGTGCTGAAGGGCCAGGCCGGTGATCTCCTCGAAGATGGTGACACCCAGGCCTCCTCCCTCGGCAAGCAGGTTGGCGCCGCGCGCAGTGCGTTCCCAGGGTGCAGGGTCTGGCGTGGGGGAGGTGCCGGGACGGGGTGGGAGCAGCGTCATGAATTCAAGTATTACCGCAATCGCGGTCCGGCGGATGCGTCGTAGTCCCGCGGGGTGGGTAGTTTGGAAGGATGAGCCGTGCCGTCTGCCCCGGATCCTTCGACCCTCTGCATAACGGCCACGTGGAGGTGATCACCCGTGCGGCCGGCCTGTTCGACGAGGTGGTGGTCGCGGTGTCGACGAACTACTCGAAGACATACAGGTTCAACACCGACGAGCGGCTGGCCATTGCCCGTGAAACCTTCGCCTCCCTGCCGGCTGTCTCAGTGGTTCCGATGGGCGACGGACTTCTCGCAGAGTTCTGCAGGGAGCAGAATGCCGGCGTGATCGTCAAGGGCCTCCGCTCGGGCCGTGACTTCGAGTACGAACTGCCCATGGCAACCATGAACCGGCAGTTGACCGGTGTCGAAACGGTCTTCATCCCGGGGGAGAGCCGCTATCTCCATCTCTCCTCCACCCTGCTCAAGGAAGTTGCGTCCCTCGGTGGCGATATCGCGCAGTTCGTGCCGCAAGGGGTGATGGACCGACTGGGAGCCGGCGGCGACACCTGATCAGTAGTCGACATGGGAGCCTTCCGCCTGGGCGGACGCCACGCGTCCGGCAAGGTCCCGGCGTTTGCCCATCCATCGGGCATGCCTGCTGATCCTCTCCGGGTTCTCGACGGGCGTTTTGGGCTGAACCAGCAACTCAGGCTAAGATGATACGTCGGTCATATGTTCTACAGGAGTCACCATTAAAAGCGATCTCAGTTCGCCTTTGACGTTCAGCGTCAGAGAGCTCGGGCGCAGCCCGGGCAGCATGCGGACAATCGAAGAACATGTTCCCGCACCGAAAGATTTCTCAGTGGCGCTGATCGGCGTGCAGGAGGGTTCCGAGATGGACCTGAATCTACGACTTGAAGCAGTCCACGAGGGAATCCTCGTGTCGGGAACCGCAGACGTCGAAGTAACCGGCGAGTGCGGCCGGTGCCTGGAGCCCATTCGCTTCGATAGCGAGGTGGACATCCAGGAGCTCTTCTACTACAGCGACTCCGAGTCGCTGTCGGCGGAAGAGGAAGAGGAACAGCACCGGGTTGAGAATGACGCAATACACCTGGAGCCGGTGCTGAGGGACGCAGTGGTTACCTCGCTGCCGTTCCAGCCGGTGTGCCGGGAGGACTGCCTGGGCCTGTGCGCCGAATGTGGTGCGCAGCTCAACGACGATCCCGATCACCATCACGAGATTCTAGATCCTCGCTGGTCGGCCCTTGCAGGGTTGACCGGCACCGCCGCTGAGAATGATGCGGCACCACGTACAAAGTCGGACGAGAGAGAAGAGAGTTAGTCGTGGCTGTTCCAAAGCGGAAAATGTCCCGGGCGAATACACGTGCACGCAGGTCACAGTGGAAGGCAACTGCGCCCAAACTGGTGAAGACCGTGGAGAACGGCCGCGTAACCTACAGCCTGTCGCATCAGGCCAAGGTCGTTTCGGACTCCGCCGGTACCCCGCTGTTCCTTGAATACAAGGGCCGCAAGGTAGCCGACGTCTAATAACGGATCGCGGCGGCGGATGGTCCCTGACCTTGGCTGCTGATCGCGCCTTATGCGGAAGCGTAAGTGAACGTGGCTGATACACAAGAACTGACCCAGCGTCTCGGCGTCGATATCGATGCCGGGACGCTTCGTCTTGCCCTGACGCACCGGTCCTACGCCTATGAAAAGGGCGGTATCCCGACGAACGAGCGCCTTGAGTTCCTGGGGGACTCGGTGCTCGGCCTGGCCGTCACTGACGCCCTGTACCGGGAGAATCCGGATCTGCCGGAGGGTGACCTCGCAAAGCGGCGGTCCGCCGTCGTCAGTACGCGCGCACTCGCGGGAGTGGCGCGCGGCCTGGGCCTCGGGCAGTACATCCTCCTCGGGCAGGGAGAGAAGCTGACGAACGGGCGTGACAAGCCCTCGATCCTCGCGGACACCATGGAAGCGGTGATTGGAGCGGCTTATCTCAGCCATGGCGTCGACACGGCACGGGCCATGGTGATGCGGCTCATCGCGCCATTGCTGCAGGACGCGAACGTGCTCGGTGAGGGCACCGACTGGAAGACGCGGATCCAGGAACTTGCCGCTGCACGGAAGCTGGGTGTCATCGATTACCAGGTCACGGGCACCGGACCTGATCACGCCCGCTCCTTCCGGGCCGTTCTCGTGGTCGGCGGGATGCCCTACGGCACAGGGTCCGGCAATTCCAAGAAGGAAGCCGAACAGGCCGCCGCCGAGGCTTCGCTCGCCATGTTCCGCGAAACTGCGAGCCTCGCCGAGGGCAAGTAGCACGTGCCGGAACTGCCGGAAGTCGAGGTAGTGCGGCGGGGCCTTGCCCGTTGGGTGACCGGGCGGATCATCGACGACGTCGAGGTGCTCGACCGGCGGTCACTGCGGCGCCACACGCTTGGGGCGGAGGATTTCCGGGGCAACCTGGTGGGATACCGCGTCACCGATGTGGTTCGTCGCGGCAAGTTCCTGTGGATGCCGCTGGGCGGGGAATTTCCTGATGGTGAGGAGCCCGTCGCGCTTCTGGCCCACCTGGGCATGAGCGGTCAGCTCCTCATCGAGGACACCGGCGCGCCGGACGAAAAGCACCTCAAGGTCCGGATCACCCTGTCTGAGGCCACGGATCCATCCGCAGGGGATGCAGGGGGCCCGGACGACGACGGAACAATACTTCCGCGCGAACTGCGTTTCATCGATCAGCGCATCTTTGGCGGAATGTCCGTCACCTCCCTGCAGCCCACGGCGGACGGAAAAGCGGGGGGACGGGGGATCAGCGGCCTTCCCCTGATTCCCCGGGAAGCGTCCCACATCGCCCGCGACCCGCTGGATCCGGACTTCTCCTTCGAGGTGTTCTTTGCCCGCCTTCGTGCCCGCCGGTCGGGCATCAAAAGAGCCCTGCTCGACCAGGGCCTGATTTCCGGCATCGGCAACATCTACGCAGACGAAGCGCTCTGGGCCGCCAAGCTGCATTATGCGCGCGCGACAGGCACCTTGCGACGACCCGAGGCCCTCCGGCTCGTCGAGGCCTGCCGGAACGTCATGATCCGCGCGCTCGACGCCGGCGGCACAAGTTTCGACTCGCTGTACGTCAACGTCAACGGCGCGTCCGGGTATTTCGAGCGCTCTCTCGAGGCCTACGGGCGGGAGGGCCGGCCCTGCAGGCGCTGTGCGGAAGAAAACAGGGAAATCCTGATGCGGAGGGAAACCTTCATGAACCGCTCCTCCTTCAGTTGCCCCCATTGCCAGCCGACGCCGCGGGGCCTGCGCGGATAACGCTCGCCTGAATCTGAGGGACGAAGGCGCAGGGTTTCCCGAGGTTTACCGCCAGTAAACGCCGTGTCCGGAGTGGTAAACGTTGTATTCCCGCAACCCGATAACGGCCTCTGTGATCCAAATGTGACAATACCGTGTTCATTGGGTAGCCTTTTGAGTGCGCCGGTTCATAGGGACTGGCGCCCTTGGTCAGACTGCCTAACCCTGTCGGTGACCGAAGGAACCGTTCGTACACATCCGACAGGGGCGGGGGAACCGATAGCGGGCTTTCTCTGGAAAGCCCTAGGGGTAAAGACGCAAAACGGAACACATCCACACGGGATGTGCTCCGTTATCTTGTGTCCGGGTGTCCCACCCGAACCCGACAGCTAACTTCGTAGGCATTGGGAGAGGCACATCCATGTCCAAGAATCGTCATGTCGCGCGCCACCGGGCTACCCCCCAGCGCGTCAACCCCATCCAGTCAGCATCGCGTGCGGCATCGGCCGCCGGTCGCCCCGCAGCTGTAGTAGTTGCAGCTTCAGGCATCCTGCTCGGAGCAGCGCTTCCCGCTTCGGCCGGAGCCACCGCACCAGCACCCCAGGCCGCAGCAGCCACCGGCTCCTACACCGTGAAGTCGGGTGACACCCTCGGAAGCATCGCGTCCTCCAACGGCGTCAGCCTCACCGCAGTGTTCGCTGCCAACGGCCTCAACGGCTCATCGATCATCTACCCGGGCCAGAGCATCGCCCTTGCCGGTAGCGCAGCAGTTGCAGCTCCCGCAGCGCCCCAGATGCAGGCCGCAGCATTCACTGCTCCTGCTCCTGCTCCCGTAGCGGCCCCGGCTGCTGCAGTTGGTCCCACCAACACCGGAATCACCACCCAGACGGTCGGCTTCAAGCCGATCAGCGCAGCAGCACAGGCTCCCGCCGGCTCCAAGGCAGCCACCATTGCTGCCGCAGCAAAGGGCCAGGTCGGCATCGGGCAGGACTGCACCAAGCTGGTCAGCAACGCGCTTGCAGCCGCAGGGGTCAACTTCCACGACTGGCCAGCCGGCTACCTCGGCCTCGGAGCCCAGGTCAGCGCCGCTGCTGCTGTTCCGGGCGACCTCATCTACTACTCCAACGGTGGCGCCGGTGTTCCGCACATCGCCGTTTACATCGGTGGCGGCCAGGCAATCCACGGCGGCTTCAACGGCGGCCAGACCGTCCAGGCACCAGCAGAAATCGGCACGGGCGGAACGTACATCCGCGTCGGCTAGCATCACCTCCCGGGCTTCGGCTCTCCCAGCATGACGGTCAAGGACCGGCAGATTTTTCTGCCGGTCCTTTTCTGCTTAAGCGATGCGAGCGCCGACTGCTGCTTCAGCGATTCGAGCGGCAGTAGCGCCGGACAACGGCAGACGCCACAGTTTCACCCGGGCTGGTCGTTCTCTCCGGCGCCTACCCGGAAGCAGGGGACATCTTCGGCTGCACCCGCCGCAATCAGCGGTTCAGGGACGGTAATACTCCGTGAGCCGCTGCAGGCCCTGATCGATCGAGACAGCAGGCTCCCAGTCCAGCAGTGCCCGGGTTTCCCGCTGGTCGAACCAGTGAGCGGTGGAGAGCTGCTCGGCAAGGAACCGGGTCATGGGTGGTTCATCGACAGCGCCGGTGGCTGTCCAGATCCGTTCGACGAGCGAACCGGCAGTGCGGGCCAGAGCGCCCGAAATCCCCCACCGTGGGGGTGCCACGCCGCCGGCCCTGCAGATTCCTGCAACCAGTTCGCCGACGGGGCGGGGCTCTCCATTCGTGACGACGACGGCGCTGCCCTGCACGACGTCGATCCGCCGGAGGCAGGCAACGATCGCCGACGCCGCGTTGTCCACATAGGTGGAGTCGATCAGTGCGGTACCACCCGCGATGACAGGCAGACGGTGTACCCGCGCCCGGGCGATGACCCGCTCCACCAACTGGGTGTCTCCGGGTCCCCACACCACGTGGGGCCGCACTGCGGCAACCCGGAACGCCGAAGACGACATTCCGAGGGCCAGCAGCTCCGCCGACGCCTTTGATCGCGCGTATTCGCCGCGGGCGGTGCCGGGGTCCGCCGTCGTCGCCCCTGAACCGATCATCGGCCGTCCCGCATGGGCGACCGACGGCGAGGACACGTAGACGATGTCCCGGACTCCTGCCCGGCGGGCCGCTTCGAGCAGATTTCGGGTGCCGTCGACGTTGACGGCGTCGAACTCGGCCCGGCTGCCTGTGAACGAGACCTTCGCGGCGAGGTGGATGACGGCGTCCATGGTCGCCACCGCGCTGCCCAGGGCCATCCTGTCGGTGAGGGATCCGGCGTGGTCGGTGACGCCGGAAATCCCTGAGGGCCGCCGTTGCAGGGTGCGCACGGAGTATCCCGCTTCGACCAGCAGGGCTGCGACGGCGCCGCCGAGCATCCCGCTGGCTCCGGTCACGAGGACTTTCATGGGGTACGGTAACCGCCGGCCAGCGCTGCGGAGGCCCACTCCGCCACCTTCGTGCGATCGATTTTTGCATTGTGACGGACGTCGACGGGCAACGCCGGCGCCGTCAGGACGGCCGCCAACTCGACGCCCGTCTTCCTTGCAGCGCTGCGGGCGCACTCGGTCAGCGCCGCGTCCGCCAGGACGAGCTTGCGGGAACGCCCGCGGACCCGGCCGTTCGGGCGGTCGGCCTCGATGACGGCCACGACGGCCTGCGTGCCAGTTGGCCCCACCCCCACGACGGCGGCGAGGCGGACGCCGTCGACGTTCTCAAGGGCCTGCTCGACGCCGACCGGCGTCAGCACTGCGCCTGGGGACGTGATGAGGTGGCCCAACCGTCCTTCCACCCACAGCCTGCCTGCCTCGTCGAAATGTCCGACGTCGCCGGTGCGGTGCCACGGCGGGGTACGGGACGACGCGCCCTCGGTTCTCCAGAGCCGGTGGTACCTGTCCTTGACATGGGGTGCGTCCACGAGGATCTCGCCGGTAACCCCGGGCGCCGTCGTCGGAGCGCCGTCCGGGATACCGCCCTGTGACAGTGGGCTCACTGCGATACTCGCAGCCTGGACCGCGCGGCCCACGCAGACGCCGTTCCCCGCACCGGGCATGGCACCGGCCGGGTGGGCGGCATCCGCCGCTGCGCGAAGGATGCCTTCGAGGTCGATGTCAGTGACCGGGAGTGCCTCGGTCATGCCGTAGGGAGTGTGAAGGGTTGCCGCGGGCAGCAGCTCCTGGACCTGCTCGAGGAGGCGTGCCGGAACCGGTGCTCCTGCCGAAAGGACCATGGTGACCAGTCCGAGTGCCTCTGCGCCCGAAGGACCGAGGCCGCCCCTCGTGGCGACGATGTTGCGCAGGGCGGCGGGGGCGGCAAATACGGCGGTTGCATCGATAGCCTGCGCCGCGGCGCCGAGGGCCTGCGCTGTGAGGGTTTTCGGCGCCGTGACGTCCATGTCGGGGGTGACGGAAGCGGCGCCGAGGGCCGGTCCCAGCAGGGCGAACGGTGCGAACCCTGCCACCAGTGCCCCCCCGGGCCCCAACCCGAAGGTGCCGCCCACGGTATCGCGCATACCGGAAAGCTGACGGTGCGTGTACACGACGCCCTTGGCCGGACCGGTGGATCCTGAAGTGAAGAGGATGGCGGCGTCGGCATCGGGCTCGGGATCCTGCAACGGACCCGGGGGAGTGGTCCGCAGCGCCTCGAGGGAGGACTCCACCCGCAGCAGAGCCCGTGTCCCCGCCGGAAGGGCGCCCACGCTGATGCGCCGGGCCGGCCAGCCGAACAGCCGCGCGGCCAGGAGGGCTCGTTCGATGCCGATGACGGCGTCGGGCACGCTGCCCTTCACCGCCCGCGACAGGCCCTTCGTGCCGAGGCCCGCATCGGCGACCACGATCACCGCGCCGATGCGCAGGCACGCGTAGGTCGATACCGTCAGGTCCACACCGGGCGGGACCAGGAGGCTGACTCGACTGCCCTGCCCCAGGCCCAGGCGCGAGAGGCCCGCGGCCACGGCGTCGACGTCGTCGGCCAGTTCCCGCCATGACAAGCGCCGGCGGATGCCGTCGCTGCCCATCTCCGCAACGGCGATCGAGCCCTGTTCCGGGCCGGCCGATCTCTCCAGCAACTGGTGCCAGAGGAACGTGGGGGGCGTGCGTGCTGCGGCGGATTCGAGGGAAACGGCATCAGGAAGAGACGACGGAGCGTCTGCGGGGATGCCGGGCGCACCCGCAGGGAGGCGCTCGTCGAGCCAGCGGAAGACTGTCCCTGCGACATCGGCGTCCTCCTGGACGAGGTGTCCCGCGTCCTCGAAGCGGTGCACGTCGGCGGAGGGAAGGCGCCGCGTGAGGTCTTCGAGGTAGGTGTCGGTGAAGACGGGGTCACGGGGACCCCACACCATCAGCGCCGGCACCTCGAGGGTCCGGACGCCCTCGGCGATGTCGGCAAGGGCGGCGTGGCTGGGATGCGACGGATCCGCAGGAATGTCGGAGACGAAATTGGCGATACCGGCGCGGTCGGCGCCTGTCCGGTAGGGAGCACGGAAGGCGGCATGGACGTCCCTCCGAAGCTTCGGGCGCGCCAGGGCGTGGGTGACGTCGAGGAAGGCTGACGTCGTCCGTGTCCCATGGCGGTGCATGCCCGGCAGGAGGGCCAGCCGCAGCGGGGCCGGGATGGGTACTGCCGGGTCCTGGTGGATGGCCGTGTTCGTCAGGACGACTCCGGCCAGGTCGAACCGGTTGCGGTGGGCGAACCCCAGGCTCACCACGCCTCCCCAGTCATGGCCCACGGTGACGACCGGACCCTCGAGCTCGAGCGCGGCGACGAAGTCCTCGAGGTCCGTGACGCGGTCGGCAAGTCTCCGGAACGTCCGCGTCCGGCGGGAGAAACCCATGTCGAGCTGATCCACTGCCACCACGCGCCAGCCCTCGGTGACGCCCTGCGCCACGAGGGTGCGCCACAGGTAGGACCAGGTCGGATTGCCGTGGACACACAGCAGGGTCCCCCGCACTGCGGTACCTGCGTCGGCGAGCTGCCGACCATTGTCGAGGTAGTGCCACGAGTGGACAGTTCCCGGATTGTCGGCAGCTGCCGTGGAGGGCACGTCGAGATAGGTCGACCACGCCGGGTCAACCCCGGGCAGTGCTACCACGCAATCTCCATCATCGACGTGTTCAGGCCGGATCCGACGCCGAGGCAGAGCACGCGGTCGCCCGGCGTGAGCGTCTGGGCTTCCTGCGCAAGGGTCATCGGCAGGGAGGCGGGGCCCACGTTGCCCCAGTGGGGGAACGTGATGGGGACCCGTTCGCGCACGAGGTTGACGGCCTTGATGATGGCGTTGGTGTAGGAGTTGGACACCTGGTGCGTGACGTAGCGGTCCATGGCATCCCATTTCCAGCCGTCCGCCTGCGCCTCGTGCCAGGCGGTGACCACGAGGTCGAGTCCGCCGTCGAGCAGTCCCTTGGTGTCGGTGTACATGCCGTCGATGCCGCCGACGCACAGCTCGTGGTGCTCAGTGCCGGCACGGGAGACCCCGCCGAGAATGCGGTGCGAACCGGGGTGGGCATCAGCCGGGCCGATGACGGCGGCAGCGGCACCTGAACCGAGTGTCAGGGTGGCGAACTCGCTGAGGAAGTCCTGACGGGTGGAATCGGGGCGGTTGAGCCGCTTGAACGTCGCTTCCTGGGTGCTCTGGGCGTCCTCGCCCGCGACGATCAGCGCGTACTTGATCTGGCCCGAATCGATCATGTTGGCGGCCAGGGTGATGCCGTTGACGAAGCCGAGGCAGGCGTTGGCCAGGTCGAAGTTCATGGCCGACGACGGCAGGCCCAGGGTGTGGTGGATCTTGACGGCCACCGAGGGCTCGAGGTTCCGCCGGGTCACCGAGGTGTTGATGAGCAGCCCCACCTGACTGGGCTCGATCCCCGCCTCGGCCATCGCTTTGGCTCCCGCTTCGATGGCGGCGTCGTCGAAGTCGGATCCCGGGGACCACCAGCGCCGCTCGGTGACTCCTGCAACCCTCTCGAGGAGGCGCTTGGAAAGCCGAAGCCGCTTGAGGCTCGGAGCCAGCCGTTCGTCGAACTCTGCAGAAGTGACGACTACCGGCGCCTCCACACTCGTGACGGCAAGCAAAGCCGTGTTGTCATGTCGGAAGGTCGCGTTACCGGTCAAGTTTCCTGCCTCGTCAACTGTTCAGCACCATTGGCCGGCCACTGGAACCCGCGCGGGATCCGGCCAAGGAGCTCTGGGATTCTGTCGAACCTTTTGATAAGCCTACTTCTTAATATCCGCGCTGGTCACACTTGTTTATTCACATGATCGCGGGGAGTGCACGTCCGGGTTCGCCCAACCCAGTAGATTTGAAAGACCCTACCCCTCTGGAGAGCCTGACCACTGTGCATCTAAAGAGTCTAACCGTGCGCGGCTTCAAGTCATTCGCTTCCGCGACGACTTTCGACTTCGAACCCGGCGTGACGGCGGTCGTCGGCCCGAATGGTTCAGGGAAGTCCAACGTCGTCGACGCTCTCGCCTGGGTGATGGGGGAGCAGGGCGCCAAGACCCTGCGCGGCGGAAAGATGGAGGACGTCATCTTCGCCGGCACATCGCGCCGGGCGCCGCTCGGCCGTGCCCAGGTGTCGCTGACCATCGACAACGCCGACGGCGCCCTGCCGATCGAGTATTCCGAGGTCACCATCTCCCGCACCCTCTTCCGGGCGGGAGGCTCGGAATACGCGATCAACGGAAAAAGCTGCAGGCTCCTTGACATCCAGGAATTGTTGTCGGATTCCGGGTTGGGCCGTGAGATGCACGTGATCGTCGGCCAGGGTCAGCTCGACCGGGTGCTCCAGGCGACGCCCGAGGAACGCCGCGGGTTCATCGAGGAGGCCGCCGGCATCCTCAAGCACCGCAGGCGACGCGAGAAGACAGTGCGCAAACTGGATGCCATGCAGGCGAACCTCACCCGCCTCACCGATCTCACGGGGGAACTCCGCCAGCAGCTGACGCCGCTGGGCAAGCAGGCCGAGGTGGCACGGCGCGCCCAGCAGGTGCAGTTCGAGGTGCGCGACGCACGTGCCCGCCTGCTTGCCGACGACCTTTTCCAACTCACCGAGACCCTCACCCGACAGGACGTCGAGGACTTCGCCCTGAGGGAACACCGGGCCGGAGCCGAGGAGCTCGTGCGGGCGGGTCGGGCGCGCCAGGCTGAGCTCGAGCAGCTTGCCGCGGCTGCCACTCCCACCCTGAACGCCCTGCGCGATGCCTGGTATGCGCTGTCCGCCGCGCGGGAACGGTTGCGTTCACTCGGAACGGTGGCCGAGGAACGGCGCCGGCTGCTGGGCAGCACGGACACCGGCAGCGGGCCGGGCCGGGATCCCTTCGAACTCGAGCGTTCGGCGGACCGTGTGCGGAGCGAGCAGAGCGTGCTCAACGGGGAGATCGAGGGGCTGTCGACGGCGTTGGACGTGGCCGTCGGTCAGCGCCGGGCAGCGGAGGACTCCGCAGCGGCGGAGGAGGAGCGCCTCGCATCAGGGATCCGCGCGGCGGCCGACCGCAGGGAAGGCACGGCCCGGCTCGCAGGGCAGGTGGGTGCGGCGAGGTCGCGCGTCGACGCTGCGGTAGCCGAACTGGGGCGGCTCCGCACCTCGATCGCCGCTGCAGGGGAGCGCAGGCAGGCTGCCGGCCAGGAGTTCACCGTCCTCGAGACCACGGTGGCGGGGGCGGAGCAGGGTGAGGAGCGGCTCGACGCCGACTACGAGACGGCCAGTGCGGCGCTCGACGCACTCCGGGAGGCGAGAACGGCCCTCGTCGGGGAGGAGCGCGCCGCGGAGCGCGAGCGGGGTGCACTCGCTGCGCGCCTCGATGCGTTGAAGGAGGGCCTGAAGCGTCGCGACGGCTCGCAGGTGCTGCTGGATGCAGGACTCGACGGCGTCCTCACGCCCCTTGCGGCGTCGCTCCGCATTGCTCCCGGGTGGGAAAGCGCCGTGTCCGCCGCCCTCGCCGCGGTGGCCGACGCCGTCGTGGTGCAGGACGGCACGGCGGTAACGGCAGCGTTGCGCCTGATGGAGCGCGACGACGCCGGGCAGGTTGTGCTCGTGATCCAGGGCGCTGCGGACCCGGACGGCCCGGACGGGCACCGCCTGCCGGATTCCCAGCAGGAACTTCCCGGGGATCAGCAGGCTCGGCCGGCCATTTCCCTCATCGAATGCAGCGCGGCGCTGCTCGCTCCGCTGACGGCCCTGCTCGACGGCGTCGTGATGGTCGAGGACCTCGGCACCGCTGAGGCTCTTGTGGCTGCCGGCACCCGGGCCGGCGGTCAGCCGCCTGGCCAGACGCCGGGTGCCGGTCCGGATGCTATCGGGGCCGGGCGGGAGGTGACGGCGGTGACCCGGAACGGCGACGTCGTCTCCCGCCACTACGCGCGCGGCGGTACACCCGGAGCGCCCGGCATCCTCGAGGTGCAGGCCGCCGTCGACGACACCGCCGCGCGGCTCGCCGCCACCACGGCACGCCTCGAACGGACGAGGTTCCAGCGGGCCGGCGTCGAGGGCGAGCAGCAGGCAGCGCAGGAACACGCCGAGGCGGCATTGGCCCGCCTCCACGAATCGGACGCTCGCCTTGCGGCGGTCGCCGAACGCCTCGGGCACCTCGGCTCGGCCTTGCGTTCCGCCACGGGGGAAGCCGAGCGCCTCGCCCAGCTGGCCGCGGCTGCCGAGGCGAACCTTGCCGTCGAGGAGGAAAAGCTGCTCGAAGCCTCCCGACGCCTCACGGCGGTGCAGGATCTCCCCGAGGAGGCAGAACCAGCTCCCGACGAGCGGGACCGGCTCACCGCCGCGGCGGTGCGGGCGCGGCAGTCGGAAATGGAAGCTCGCCTTGAGCTGCGCAGTTCAGAGGAGCGGCTCAACGCGCTGCAGACCCGGGCAGCCTCCCTCGAGCGGGCAGCCGCGGTGGAGCGAACGACGAGGCGCCAGGCAGCCGAACGGGCCCGGCTGCGTTCGATGCAGGCCGACAAAGCGCTGGCCGTGGCGCAGGCCGTCCGGCGGGTGCTCAGATTCCTGGCGGTGTCCCTCGACGAAGCGGCCCGTCAACGCGACGAAGCAGAAGAGGTGCGCGCGGCATCGGACGCCGAGCTGGCGCAGGTACGGACCGCGACCGAGAATTCGGCCGCCGAATTCTCCCGCCTCACCGATTCCGTGCACCGCGACGAACTGGCACGTGCGGAGCAGCGCCTGCGGCTCGAAGCACTCGAGAGCCGCTCCATCGAGGACCTGGGTCTCACCCCCGATCATCTCCTGGCCGAATACGGCCCCCACCTGCCGGTCCCCACGAGAACCGCTGGCAAGGACAAGTGGGCGGAGCTGCGCGCTCCGGTGGACAGTGAGGGAAACGCAGTGCCGGCGGGCATCCCGTTCGTCCGGGAGGAGCAGATCAGGCGCCTTCGGAAAGCGGAACGCGACCTCGCGGCACTGGGCAGGGTCAATCCGCTGGCCCTCGAGGAGTTCACCGCCCTCGAGGAGCGCCACCAGTTCCTCAGCTCACAACTGGCGGACCTGGTGGCCACGCGGAAGGACCTGCTGGAGATCATCCGGGAAGTCGACGAACGCGTGGAGCAGGTATTCACGGCGGCTTTCGAGGACACGGCCGTGCAGTTCGAGCGCGTCTTCGGCAGGCTGTTCCCCGGCGGCGAGGGGCGCCTCGTCCTGGCCGATCCGACGGACCTGCTCACCACGGGCATCGAGATCGAGGCGCGGCCCGCCGGCAAGAAGATCCGGCGGCTCTCGCTGCTGTCCGGCGGGGAGCGCTCGCTGACCGCCATCGCCCTGCTGATCGCGATCTTCAAGGCACGGCCGTCGCCGTTCTACGTTCTGGACGAGGTGGAGGCAGCGCTCGACGACACCAACCTCGGGAGGCTGATCAGCATCCTCGAGGAGCTCCGGGACTCGAGCCAGCTCATCATCATCACGCACCAGAAGCGCACCATGGAGGTGGCGGATGCCCTGTACGGGGTCACGATGAGGGGAGACGGCGTATCGGCAGTGATCAGTCAGCGGCTCATCGAGGCCTGAGCCTGAGGCCTGAGGCCTGAGGCCTGCGACTTAGGGTCCACGGCGCCGAGGCGCCGCGGCGCTGGTTATGCTTTCCCGCTCCCGGCGTCCCGCGACGGCAGGGTCTCCCGGGCCTTCAGCCACATCAGGCCCGCCCACGCGGCGAGCACCCCGGAAATCGAGAAAGCCATTCCGAAGGACCCGAAGACGAGGTAGTCGACGATCAACCCGGCCAGCACCGGCCCCAGGATCGCGCCGAGGTCGGAGCTCATCTGGAACGCGGCCAGCACCTTCCCGCCGCTGCGGTTGTTCCCGACGACATCTGCGACCGCCGCCTGCTGCGCCGGGTTGAGG
The DNA here is from genome assembly GCF_000520555.1 of Arthrobacter sp. Br18. Lineage (GTDB taxonomy): Bacteria > Actinomycetota > Actinomycetes > Actinomycetales > Micrococcaceae > Arthrobacter_D. Next base: position 26,474 of record NZ_KI914864.1, read on the forward strand.
AGACCGGCGCCAGCACCGCCGACCACGCAGACGGCGAGGAACACCGGGACGCTGCCGCTGAAACCCAGCGCCACCATGGCCGTGCCGTTCACGACGAGGCCGGTCAGCACCAGCGGACGCCGTCCGAGTGAATCGGCCAGGCGCCCGGAGAAGGTCAGGGCGAGGGCCGTGCCGGCGGCGAAACACGCAAGGGAGATACCGGCAATCTCCGGACCGGCACCCAGTACAGCCGTCGCGAACAGGGGGACGAGCGCCATGCGCACGCCGAAGGAGGACCACCCGTTCGCGAAGCTCGAGACCAGGGCGGCCCGGTAGGCCGAATCGGCGTAGGCATCGCGGACCGACAGGACCGGCAGGTGTGCGGTCTTCCCGCGGTCACCCAACGGAGTGTCCTTGAGCTGGAAGAAGACCACGGCGGACGCCACGAGCAGGGCACCCGCGTACACCAGGAACGGGACGCGAAGGCCGTAGCCCGCGAGCAGGCCTCCTACCAGCGGACCGCCGATGCTGCCGAGGAGGAACGCCGACGCATAGGCACTGGAGACCCGGCCCCGGATGGCAGGCGGGGCGAGGCGGACGATGAGGCCCATCGCCGAGACGGTGAACAGCGTGGAGCCGATTCCGCCGAGCCCGCGGAACACCAGCAGCTGCCAGTAGTTCCCGGCAAACGCGCATGCCGCGGTGGATACCGCGACGATCAGCAGGCCCAGGATGTAGACGGGCCGCTCTCCGAGCCGTTCGATCAGGTGCCCGCCGGCGGGCGCGAAGACCAGCCGCGTGAACGCGAAGGCGCTCACGATCACCGACGATGCGGCCACGCCGACGTCGAAGCTCTGCGCGAACTGGGGCAGCACCGGTGCCACGAGTCCGAAGCCGATGGCGATCACGAAGGCAGCGGCGATCAGGACCCGAATCTCGCGAGGGATGCGCTGGACCTCGCCCGGATTTCCGGTGCGACGATTCGCTGTGGGACGGCGCTTCTGCGGGCGGGGGATTCGAACCATAGTGAGCAAAGTCTGTCACCACCGGCGGAGGTTCCTTAATCGGGCGGTGTGAGAAGCTGGAACGGTGAACGAGACTCTCCAGATCGTAATTTTCGTCGTCCTCGCCATCGCCGTCCTCGGCTCCCTGGCGGTGGTCCTCCTCAAGGGGCGCCGCACGCCTGGAGGGCGCTACACCTCGCAGCGCGACGACGATGATACGTCGGGGCTGCGGGCCGGCTCTACGTCCACCGATCTGCTCGATCGGCCTTTCGGAACGGGTGCCGGGACCGACGTCGTGGTGCCCGATGACCTCAGCGGGCTGGACTCGACCACCGGGACGGTGCCGCTTGACACCCCCGACACCGTCCAGGGGAGGCTCGCAAGGCTCCGGTCACGGCTGGTGCGCTCCAACAGCACCCTGGGCAAGGGCCTCCTCGCGCTGCTTTCACGGGACAAGATCGACGAGGACGTCTGGGACGAGGTCGAAGAGACGCTCCTGATGGCTGATCTCGGTACCGAGCCCGCCATGGAACTCGTCGACGCGCTGCGCGAGCGGGTGAAGGTCGCCGGCAGCCGGGACCCCGCCCAGGTCGCCGTGATGCTCCGTGAGGAGCTCATCAAACTGGTGGACCCCGGCATGGACCGGTCGCTGGCGACCACGCGCCATGCCGACCGTCCCGCGATCGTCCTGGTGGTCGGGGTCAACGGCGTCGGCAAGACGACGACGGTGGGCAAGCTCGCGCGCGTCCTGGTCACCGAGGACAAGGACGTGCTCCTTGGCGCGGCCGACACGTTCCGCGCCGCCGCGGCCGAGCAGCTCGCCACCTGGGGTGAGCGCGTCGGCGTCGTCACCGTGAAGTCCGACGTCGACGGCGCAGACCCCGCCTCGGTCGCCTACGAGGCGGTGAAGGCCGGGATCGACCAGGAGGTCGACGTCGTCCTGATCGACACCGCGGGCCGCCTGCAGAACAAGGTGGGGCTGATGGACCAGCTCGGCAAGCTCAAGCGCGTCATCGAGAAGCAGGGCACCGTCGATGAAGTCCTCCTCGTCCTCGATGCCACCACCGGTCAGAACGGGCTGAACCAGGCCAAGGTCTTCTCCGAGGTGGTGAACGTCACCGGAATCGTCCTGACGAAGCTCGACGGCACCGCGAAGGGCGGGATTGTCGTGGCCATCCAGCGGAGCCTCGGTGTCCCCGTCAAGCTCGTCGGCATCGGCGAGGGCGCCGACGACCTCGCACCCTTCGACGCCGAGAGCTTCGTCGACGCGCTCCTGACCTGAGAGGAACGGCAGCGCCAGCCCCACGGAGGCGCCGAAACATCTCCGAAACACGACTGTCATCGACCTTTTACGCCGGTGAGGTTCCCGTAACCTCCCGGCAACGAACTGCCCAAGATGGCGAAACACGGGCCCTGCATTCTTGAAGAGCGGGAAGTGCCCGCCATCTTTGAGAGGATCGTGCTGATGGATCTGACAGCAGGTCACGTCTGGGTAATGATTTCGGCCGCCATGGTGCTCCTCATGACACCGGGCCTGGCATTTTTTTACGGCGGGATGACCCGCGCCAAAGCAGCACTGAACATGATGATGATGAGCTTCGTCGCCGTGGGGCTCGTCGGGATCGTCTGGGTCCTGTGGGGCTACTCCATGACCGGCGGGGACGGTATCGCCCAGCTGTTCGGCAATCCGTTCGCCTCCTTCGGCCTCACCGGTTTGATCGGTACCGAGGATCTGATCGGCGCCGGTTACGGAGCAACCTTCGCGATCATCACCGTCGCCCTCATCAGCGGGGCCATCGCGGACCGGGCCAAATTCGGTGCCTGGACGCTGTTCGTTCCCATCTGGGTCACCCTGGTCTACTGCCCCCTTGCCTTCATGGTGTGGGGCGGGGGACTCCTCAGCGCCGACGGCGCCGTGGGCAGCGCCGTGGGGGAGGCGATCGACTTCGCGGGCGGCACCGTCGTCCACATCAGTGCAGGCGTCGCGGCGCTGGTCCTCGCACTGATCCTCGGCAAGCGCCAGGGCTTCGGCAAGGATCCCGCGCAGCGGCCGCACAACATCCCGCTGGTCATGCTGGGAGCAGCGCTCCTGTGGTTCGGCTGGTTCGGCTTCAACGGCGGCGCCGCTGGTACCGCGGAAGAGGCAGGCCTGATCTGGGTCAACACCATGGTGGCTCCGGCAGCCGCGATGATCGGCTGGATCGTCACCGAACGTTTCCGTGACGGCCGTCCCACCTCACTCGGTGCGGCGTCGGGAATCGTCGCGGGCCTGGTGGCCATCACCCCCGCCTGCGCGAACGTCAGTCCCGTCGGTGCCGTGGGCCTCGGCCTCGCGTCCGGTGCACTCTGCGCGCTCGCCGTGGGCATCAAGTACCGGCTCGGCTTCGACGACTCGCTCGACGTCGTCGCGGTCCACCTGGTGGCCGGCGTCACCGGCACGCTCGCGCTCGGCTTCCTCGCCCTCCCGGTCGAAGGCGCGGGTGGTGGCCTCTTCTACGGCGGGGGTGCAGCCCAACTGCTCGCCCAGACCGTCGCCGCAGTCGTAGCGATCGCGCTCTCGGCGATCATGACGGCGATCATCGGGCTGGCCATCCACAAGACCATCGGCTTCCGGATCACTCCTGACGACGAGGTGTCCGGCGTGGACCTCTCCGAACACGCCGAGACCGCCTACGAGTTCGGCGGGCTGGGCGTCGGAGGCTCCTTCCATCCCTTTGCAGATCAATCGAAGTCCAGGCAGAACGTCCCGGAGGCCGCGAACTCATGAAACTCGTCACAGCAATCGTCCGTCCGGACAAGCTCGACAGCGTCCGTAGCGCCCTGGAGAACTACGGCGTGCAGGGCCTGACCGTCAGCCAGGCAAGCGGATACGGCCGCCAGCGCGGCCACACCGAGGTGTACCGGGGGGCCGAGTACACCGTGGATCTGCTGCAGAAGGCCCGCGTGGAAATCCTGGTCGCCGATGCGTGGGTGGTCGACATCGTCGATGTCCTCGTGTCGACGGCGAACACCGGCCGGGCGGGCGACGGCAAGGTCTGGGTCACCGCCATCGAGGACGCCGTCCGCGTCCGCACCGGGGAACGCGGCGACGCCGCACTCTAGGAGGATGTGGCGCTGGTAGCTATCAGGTAGCGGTCCCGGGGCCCCAGGACGCGGGCCCCGGGGACCCGGCCGGGTACTCCTCGAGAGGGACCTCGCCGGATGCCCAGGCCGCCAGGACCGGCTCCACGATCCGCCAGCAGTCCTCGGCGGTGTCACCGCGGACCGAGAGCGTCGGATCGCCCGCGAGGACGCCGTCGAGCACTTCGCCGTACGGCAGCAGGTCCGTCGCATTGAGTTCTGCGCGCAGGACGGTGCGGTCGAGCGAGAAGATGTCGCCCGGTCCGTTGACGTCGAGTTCCAGCTGCAGGGTGTCGGGGCCGAACCCGATCCGCAGTCGGGTCGGCGAATCCTGGCCGGTGAAGCCGGTGGGCACGTGGCTGACCGGTCGGAAGGTGATGATGGCTTCCTTGCGCTTGACGGCCAGAGCCTTCCCCGAGCGGAGGATGAAGGGGACGCCGGCCCAGCGGTCATTGTTGATCGACACCACGATCTCCGCCAGTGTTTCAGTGTCCCGGGCGGGGTCGACGCCCGGTTCCGCGGCATAGTCGGGCACACTCCGCCCCGCAATTCCTCCGGCGGTGTACCGGGCGCGCCGGCTGCTGTCGGGATTGCCGGCATCCACCGAACTCGCCCTCAGCACGGACCCGATCTGGTCCCGCAGATCCCGTTCGTGGAGCGTGGACGGCGCGTTCAGGGCAAGGAGCGCCATGACATGCAGGAGATGGCTCTGGATCATGTCCCGCAGGGCGCCCGCGCCGTCGTAGTACCGCGCGCGGTTCTCCAGCGAGAGGTCCTCATCGAAAACCACCTCCACCTTTTCGATGTGCAGGTTGTTCCACACAGGTTCGAGGATGCGGTTCGCGAAACGAAGGCCGAGGATGTTGAAGACCGTGGCCTTGCCGAGGAAGTGGTCCACCCGGTGGATGTTCTCCTCCGGCACCAGCGCGGCCAGTTTGGTGTTGAGGGCGTGGGCTGACGCCTGGTCGGTGCCGAAGGGCTTCTCCATCACCAGCCGGGTGCTCTTCGGCAGTGCATCCGCATACAGGGCGGAGCACGCCAGCTGGCTCACCGCCGGCGGAAGGGCGAAGTAGATGGCCACCGGTCCTTCGAGGGTCGCCACGAGTGTTGCGAGTGCGCCCTGCTCCGTCACATCGAGACAGAAATAGGTGCTGCCCTGCCGAACGCCGTCCAGTGCCGCCAGGCCGGCCTCGTCGGCGCTTCGCCGCGCGCCCTCGAACGAGGAATCGACCCTGGCCTGCCACTGTTCCTCCGACCAGTCGTCGGAGCCCGCCCCCACAAGCCTCAGCCCCTCCGCCCGGCCCAGACGGACCAGGCGTGCGAGGCCCGGCAGGAGGAGCCGGCCCGTCAGGTCTCCCGATGCACCGAGGATCAGCAGGGTGCGAACCCGGGTGTCGGCGTCGGCCGGAAGAATGTCGTGCTCGGAGGTGTCCACTCCTCCACACTGCCACTTTCCAGCCTCGCTGTCTGGAATGCGCGGCCCTGCAGGCAGAAGCCCCCGATCAGCCCAACTTGATACCCTAGGGAGTTGAGTCCATAAACCTCCCGATGAAAGTAGTTTCCGGCACGTGTTCAATTCACTTTCCGACCGGCTGACAGCAACCTTCAAGAACCTCCGCGGCAAGGGCCGCCTCACCGAGGCGGACATCGACGCCACCGTCCGCGAGATCCGTCGTGCCCTGCTCGATGCCGACGTGGCGGTCACGGTGGTGCGTGCGTTCACCGCGCGGGTGAAGGAGCGCGCGCTCGGACTCGAGGTGTCGCAGGCCCTGAACCCGGGCCAGCAGATCGTCAAGATCGTCAACGAGGAGCTCGTCAACATCCTGGGCGGGGAGACGCGCCGGATCCGGCTGGCGAAGAATCCGCCGACCGTCATCATGCTTGCCGGGCTGCAGGGAGCCGGAAAGACGACGCTGGCCGGCAAGCTCTCGAAGTGGCTGAAGAGCCAGGGGCACAGCCCCCTCCTCGTCGCGTGCGACCTCCAGCGGCCCAACGCGGTTCGGCAGCTGCAGGTGAACGGCGAGCGGGCCGGCGTTCCCGTCTTCGCGCCCCATCCCGGTGTCAGCTCCGAGTTCGAATCAGCCACGGGCGATCCGGTTGCGGTGGCCCGCCAGGGTGTGGCGGAGGCACGGACACGGCTTCACGACGTCGTGATCGTCGACACCGCGGGACGGCTCGGCGTGGACGCCGAGCTCATGCAGCAGGCCGCCGACATCCGCGACGCGATCCGCCCTGATGAAGTGCTGTTCGTGATTGACGCCATGATCGGCCAGGACGCCGTCAACACGGCGCTCGCCTTCGACGAGGGCGTGAACTTCACCGGCGTGGTGCTGACCAAGCTCGACGGCGACGCCCGCGGCGGCGCGGCGCTCTCGGTAGCCTCGGTGACCGGCAAGCCCGTGATGTTCGCGTCCACGGGTGAGGGCCTCAATGATTTCGAGCTGTTCCACCCGGACCGCATGGCCTCGCGCATCCTCGACATGGGCGACATCCTCACCCTGATCGAGCAGGCCGAAAAGTCGTGGGACTCGGACGAGGCGGCCCGGATGGCGAAGAAATTCGCCGATCAGGAAGACTTCACCCTCGACGATTTCCTCGCCCAGATGCAGCAGATCCGCAATATGGGATCGATGAAGAAGATGCTCATGATGATGCCCGGGGCCGCCGGCATGCGCGAGCAGCTGGAGAACTTCGATGAGCGCGAGATCGACCGCGTCGAGGCGATCGTCCGGTCCATGACCCCGCACGAACGGTTGGCGCCGAAGATCCTCAACGGATCACGCCGCGCCCGGATCGCGAAGGGCTCTGGCGTGCACGTCTCCGAGGTCAACGGACTGCTGGAGCGTTTCACCCAGGCCCAGAAGATGATGCGCAAGATGGCCTCCGGCGGCGGAATGCCCGGGATGCCGGGAATGGCCGGACCGGGCGGGTTCCAGGGCGCACGCAAGACCAAAGCCGCGGTCAAGGGAAAGAAGAAGCCCCGTTCCGGCAACCCGGCGAAGGCTGCGCAGGAACTGCAGGAGTCGGAGGCGCGGCGCGCTGCCGCGCGCAGTGCCGCGCCCACGGGTGCTGCGTTCGGTGGGCAGGGCGACTTCGACCCTTCGTCGCTGAACCTGCCCAAGGGCTTCGACAAGTTCCTCGGCAAGTAGGGCCGGCGGAAACCAGGGCCGCCGCGGGGGTCATCCTGCGGCACATCCGTCGACAGGCGGCACATCGGTCGGTGGACGGCAGGGGAACCTCGGCATGACGCAGGAACGCATTGTCTTCGTCCACGGCGGCGGTTCGTTCGGTGCCGCCGCCTGGCCCCGGCAGCACGGCCTGTCCCTCGACTACGACTGCCTGTTCCTGCGGCGGCACGGCTTCGACGCCGACGCCGAACCGCTGTCCACCGACCACACCGAGGACGAGCGCCTCATCACCGAGGCGCTCGGCAGCGGAGGACACCTTGTCGCGCACTCGCAGGGCGCCGTCTCGGCGATGCTGACGGCCGTCGAACGGCCCGAGCTGGTCCGCTCACTGACCCTGGTGGAGCCCGCCTGCCTGTCCCTCACCGCGGATCTGCCTGCAACGGCAGCCCATATCGAACTGGTGGCTCCGCTGTTTGCCCAGCGGGACACGCTGACCGATGAGGACTACCTGCAGCAGTTCGTGCGGCTGGCCTTCTCCGCGGAGGCGGAGCCGCCGTCCACGCAGATGGCGAAGCGGAGCGCACGCCGGTTACGGCTGCAGTCCCCTCCGTGGGAGGCTCCGCTGCACATCGTGCCAGGGGTCCCCACGCTCGTCCTCACCGGAGGGTGGGAACCCCTTTACGAGGAGGTTGCCGGATACCTCGCGGCAACAGGCGCCCGGCACCGGGTCACCCCCGGTGGGCACCGGCCGCATGATACGCCGGAGGGCGACGCCGTCGTCCGCACTTTCATCAGATCCTTTCCGCGGGAGCCTTCCCGGGAATAAGTTGAAGGTTCAAGTAGTTGACCTGGGTGGCAGGAAGAATATCGACGACGCGGGGAGCTCGCCATGCAGCAGAAATCGGACGGATTGCCGTCCGCTACCGGAATGGGAACCGTCACCCTGAAGGTCGGGCGGATCGCGGCAATGACTGAGTACTACCAGGCCGGCCTCGGGCTCGAGCTGCTTGCGGAATCGGCCGGAGGAGTGGACCTCGGCCGGCAGGACATGCCGCTGATCCGCCTCGAGCCTGCCGCCGGGCTGCGGCTACCGTCGCAGGGGGAGGCCGGCCTCTTCCACACGGCGCTCCTCTTCGAGGACCGCTCCGACCTCGCTGCGACTGTCCTCAGTGCGGCACAGGCCCCCGCCGGAAGCTTCGTGGGCAGCGCCGACCACCTTGTCAGCGAAGCCTTCTATTTCGCCGATCCCGAAGGAAACGGGATCGAGCTGTACTTCGACAAGCCCCGGGAGACCTGGGAGTGGAAGGGATCGGGAGCGGGCAGGTCCGTGGTGATGGACAACATCGCACTGCCGGCACGGAGCTACCTCGACGAGTACCTGACGGAGCAGGCGGTGGCCGGCCAGACGCAGGCCGCGGCCGGCGTCGGGCATGTGCATCTCCAGGTGGGGGACGTGCAGGCCGCGGAGGCCTTCTATGTCGGGGTCCTCGGCTTCGAACGCACTGCAGGGTGGCACAACCAGGCACTCTTCGTCTCGGCCGGCGGATACCACCACCACATGGCTATGAACGTCTGGAACAGCAGGGGAGCCGGTCCCCGGAAGGACACCCTCGGCCTCGGCGAAGTGCTTATCCATGTTCCGGCCGCCGACGAGGTCGATGCGTTGGCGGCGCGACTCGCAGCGGCCGGTATCAGTCGACATTCCACCGGTGCGGAACTGCGCTTCGAGGATCCGTGGAAGAACCGGATCCGCGTCCGCACGGACGCGTCCGGCGAAGGAATCGCGCAACGGCGCTAGGTCTGGCACAATAGAGGCGTACTCGATCCGTGCAGCCCCTCTCTCTGCGCGTGAATTGTGTCCTTTGAACCCTTCCTCATGGCCCGCCCCACGGGAGCAGAAGGTCTGGGTTCGCCCCTTTCACCATCAAGGAGTGACCACACAAGTGGCCGTAAAGATTCGCCTGAAGCGCATGGGAAAAATCCGTGCACCTTTCTACCGTGTCGTCGTCATGGATGCACGCGCCAAGCGTGATGGCCGTGCCCTCGAGGAAATCGGTAAGTACAACCCCACCGAGGAGCCCTCGTTCATCGAGATCAACTCCGATCGTGCCCAGTACTGGCTCGGAGTCGGCGCTCAGCCGACCGAGCAGGTCTCCGCACTGCTGAAGATCACCGGTGACTGGCAGAAGTACAAGAACATCGAGGGCCAGGAAGGCACTCTGAAGACCAAGGCGCCCAAGGAAGCATTCGTTGCTCCCGAAAAGGGTTCGGTCATTGTTCCTGAGGCCATCACGAAGAAGTCCAAGAAGACCGACGAGGCCCCTGCGGAAGCAACCGAGGCCGAGTAGGTTGCTTGCCGAAGCGCTTGAGCACCTCGTGCGCGGTATCGTCGACAACCCTGACGATGTCCGGGTCGCGGCGAAGAACAACCGCCGCGGCGAGACTCTCGAGGTGCGCGTTCACCAGGACGACCTGGGACGCGTCATCGGCCGGCAGGGCCGGACCGCACGGGCTCTCCGCACCGTGGTATCGGCACTCGCCAACGGCGAGCCGGTCCGCGTCGACGTCGTGGACACGGACCGCCGTCGGGCCTAGCCCGGGGCGCCAGGCGCTTATAGTTTTCCCGTTCGGCCCCGCACCAGATCCTGGCGTGGGGCCGAACTCGTTTTTCCATCCCAATCCACTAGTTCGTCACCCGCCGCAGGAGCAGCACCATGGAAGTACTCGTAGCCCGGATCGGCAAGCCCCACGGCATCAAGGGCGAGGTGACGGTCCAGCTGTACACGGATGCCCCCGAGGACCGCTTCGAGCCCGGCGCGGTCTTCCGTGCCGAAGGCGCCCCCACGGCCGAGCTGACCGTCACGGGAGCGCGCTGGAACAAGGACATCCTCATCGTGGGGTTCGAACAGGTTCCCGACCGCAATCAGGCGGAGACACTCCGGGGTGCGAGCCTGTTCATCGACAGCGACACCACCGAGGACGACGAAGAGGACGCCTGGTACGAGCACGAACTCGTGGGCCTCGATGTGCGCGTGGACGGCGAGACGGTCGGCAAGGTAACAGCGCTGCGGACTATGGCCGTCCAGGACCTCCTCGTGGTCGAGTTGACCGGGGGGCACGAGGCGTTTGTGCCGTTCGTCGGGGAGATCGTTCCCGAGGTGAATCCCGGGGGCGGCTACGTGTCCATTCTTCCTCCCGCCGGTCTGTTCGACCTCAACACTCCCGGTTCCAATCAGGCGCCCGACGACGGCGATGACGTTTCCGGCGCAGCTTCCGGCCCGGTCACCGACACGGCCACCGATGCGGACGCGAACGGCACTGCGGGGCGGGCGGACTCCTAGTGCGGATCGACGTCGTCACGATCTTCCCGGAGTATCTGGCGGCCCTTGAACTGTCACTGATCGGCAAGGCCCGCCAGGACGGGCTGCTGGACGTGCGCGTGCACGACCTCCGGGAGTACACCACGGACCGGCACCGCACCGTGGATGACACCCCCTACGGTGGTGGTGCAGGAATGGTGATGAAGCCCGAGCCCTGGGCGCTGGCCCTTCAGCCGCTCGTCGCCGAGCCGGTCGCAGCTGGACCGACTGTGCGGCCCACACTCGTGGTCCCGTCTCCTGCCGGCGAGGTATTCACCCAGGCGATGGCGCACGAATTCGCCTCCCTCGGCCATCTCGTATTCGCCTGCGGACGCTACGAGGGAATCGACGAGCGGGCGATCGAATGGGCGGGGGAGCACTTCGAGGTGCGCCCCGTCAGCCTCGGCGACTACGTGCTCAACGGCGGGGAGGTGGCAGTGCTTGCGATGGTCGAGGCAGTGGGGCGGCTGATTCCCGGTGTCGTCGGCAATCCCGAATCCCTGGTCGAGGAATCCCACGCCGACGGGCTGCTGGAATACCCGGTCTTCACCAAACCGTCATCCTGGCGCGGACGGGACATTCCGGAGGTGCTCCTGAGCGGGAACCACGCGAAGATCGCGCAGTTCCGGCGTGCCGAGCAGTTCCGACGCACGGCCGTCCGCCGCCCCGACCTGCTGGCATCGGTTGATGCCGCGGGCCTGACCGCGACTGATCGCGCGGCGCTCTCCGAGGCGGGTTTCGACGTCGTCGACGGGCTTCTGGTCCGCAGGGATCCCGCCGGGTCCTAGGTCGAACTTCTCCATTGACCACTCGAAGTGATCTGTGGCATAGTCGTGGAATCGATTCCATGG
>NZ_KI914864.1:38014-38685 GCF_000520555.1 Arthrobacter sp. Br18
GACGATCAAGGACGTCGCCGACACGGCGGGCGTGTCCGTGGCGACTGCTTCCCGCGTCCTGTCGGGCCACCCCGCCACCTCAGCGGTGGCCCGCGCGGCGGTGAGCGGCGCAGCCGCAACGTTGGGTTTCCGCCCCAATGCCCAGGCACGCTCCCTCCGGAAGACCCGCACGCAGACCATCGGCCTGGTGCTTCCCGATGTGCGGAATCCGTTTTTCGCCGATCTTGCTCAGTCCGTTGAGCAGCGGGCACGCGAATTCAACTTCCTCACCCTCTTCGGCAATGCCAACGAGAGCGCCGAGCAACAGGACCGCTACTTCGACATCATGCTCTCCCAACGCGTCGATGGCCTGATCGCCGCGCCGCAGGGCAACCTCAGCAACCTCCAGGGGATCCTCGACAGCGGCGTTCCCACCGTCTTCGTCGACCGCGTCATCGCCGACACCTCCGTCCCCAGCGTCACTCCCGACAACGTCACCGGCATCCAGGAAGCCGTTCGCCACCTCACCGGGCGAGGCCACCGCCGCATCGGTTACATCGCCGGACCCCAGTCCACCTCCACCGGCCGCGAACGCCTCGCTGCCTTCAAGGACGCACTCGCTGAAACTCTCGCGGACAACGACGCCGACCTCATCTTCCTCGGCAACTTCCAGTCCGCGAGCGGAGCGGCGG
>NZ_KI914864.1:38785-42434 GCF_000520555.1 Arthrobacter sp. Br18
CCCACCGCGCTGCTCGCCGCGGACAGCCTCATGAGCATCGGCGCTATTGCCGTCTGCAACGAACGCGGCGTCAGCATCGGCAGGGACATCGCATTCGTCGCCTACGACGACATCGAAGCCTTCACCCTCCTCAACCCCGCCCTCACCGTGATCGCGCACGACGTCAACGCCATGGGACGCCTCGCCGTCGACCTCCTCACGCAGGTCATCGCCGGCGAAACACCCGCCTCCCGGGTGCCCGCCACCTCCTGGGAATTCCCGAACCCCCCACCGCGCTGCTCGCCGCGGACAGCCTCATGAGCATCGGCGCTATTGCCGTCTGCAACGAACGCGGCGTCAGCATCGGCAGGGACATCGCATTCGTCGCCTACGACGACATCGAAGCCTTCACCCTCCTCAACCCCGCCCTCACCGTGATCGCGCACGACGTCAACGCCATGGGACGCCTCGCCGTCGACCTCCTCACGCAGGTCATCGCCGGCGAAACACCCGCCTCCGTGATTCTGCCCAGCCGGCTCGTCATCCGTGGCTCGACTCCGCCCATCCCAGGAGGTACAGCACTGTGACCGACAATCCCATCCTGACGTTGGACAACGTCACCAAATCCTTCGGGCCGGTGACGGTCATCAAAGGCGTGACGGTCAATGTCTACCCCGGCAAGGTGCAGGTGCTCCTCGGTGAGAACGGCGCCGGCAAGTCCACGCTCATCAAGATGATGGCCGGCGTGCACCAGCCCGACGGCGGCCGCATCCTCGTGGACGGCGAGAAGGTACGCCTCGCCGATACCAACGCCTCGGAAGCCCTCGGCATCGCCACCATCCACCAGGAACTGAACCTCGTCGGGTCCATGACCGTCGCCGAGAACATCTGCATGGGCAGGTTCCCCCGCCGCTTTGGCCTGGTGGACCGGCGCACCATGCGCAACACCGCGAAGGCGGCACTCGACAGAATCGGCCTCCATATCGACGTCGACCATAAGGTCGGCGAGCTCGGCATCGCCCGCCAGCAACTCGTCGAAATCGCCAAGGCGCTCAGCCTCGAGGCACGGATGCTCATCCTGGACGAGCCGACGGCGGCACTCACCAAACGCGAGATCACCGCCCTTTTCGCCGTCGTCGAGGACCTGCGTTCCCGTGGTGTCGGCATGGTCTTCATCTCACACCACCTCGACGAGATTGCAGCGATCGGCAACTCCGTCTCTGTCCTGCGCGACGGCGAATTCGTCGCCGAAGTGCCCGCGGACACCTCCGAGGACGAACTCGTCCGGCTCATGGTCGGCCGCTCCATCGAGCAGCAGTTCCCCCGCCGCCGCGACTACGACGGCCCCGCCGACACCCTCCTCGAAGTGAATGGCCTCTCCACGAAGGGACTCATCAACGACGTCTCCTTCTCGGTGAAGGCAGGCGAAATCGTCGGCCTGGCCGGGCTGATGGGCGCCGGGCGTACCGAAGTGCTTCGCGCCATCGCCGGCGTCGACCCCTACGTCAACGGCACTGTCCACGTGCGCGGCAAGGAGTTGCCTAAGTCCAGCATCGGCGCAGCGATCCGTGCCGGGGTCGGGCATGTCCCCGAAGACCGGAAGGCGCACGGGCTGGTGCTCGGCGCTCCGGTGAACGAGAACATCGGCTACGCAACACTGGCGGCGACGGCGAAGTCCGGCCTCGTGGACCGCCGCGGACAGCGCAAGCGCGCCCAGGACGTCGCCGACAAGCTGCGCATCCGGATGCAGAACCTCGACCAACCGGTGGGCTCCCTCTCCGGCGGTAACCAGCAGAAGACGGTGTTCGCCCGCTGGATCGTCACGAACTCTTCCGTGCTGCTGCTCGACGAGCCGACCCGCGGCGTCGACGTCGGGGCGAAAGTCGAAATCTATGAACTCATGAACGCGATCACCGCCGCCGGCGGCGCCGTCGTCATGGTATCCAGCGAACTCCCCGAGGTGCTCGGCATGAGCGACAGGATCCTGGTGATGAGCGGCGGACATATTTCCGGCGAACTGGCGGGCGGCGACGTCACCCAGGACGCAGTGATGATGCTGGCGGTGCGCGATGTGCAGCGCGATCTCGAAGACAAATTGATGGAGGACGGTCATGAATAAGGTTGCAACCGCCACCGCGCCGAAGAAGGCGGCGGGCGTGTCGCCGGTGAGGAAGTTCCTCGCGGACAATGGCGCGCTCGTCGGTCTGTTCGTCCTCGGACTGGCCCTCTTCATTGCAACTCCGGATTTCCTCACCGGACCGAACCTGCTCAATATCGGCATTCAGGCGTCCGTGATCGCGGTGCTGGCGTTCGGGCTGACCTTCGTCATCGTGGCAGCCGGCATCGACCTGTCGGTGGGCTCGGTCGCGGCGCTGTCTGCGATGGGCTCGGCATGGATCTTCTCGCAGGCCTCACTTCCGGGGTGGCTTGCCGTCGTCGGGGGTCTGCTCATCGGCACCCTGAGCGGTGCGGTCAGCGGGTTCGCCGTCGCCTACGGGAGACTGCCGTCCTTCATCGCTACGCTGGCCATGCTCAGCGTTGCCCGCGGCCTGACCCTGGTGATCTCCGACGGCCGGCCCATTCCGACGGCGCCGGAGGTGTCCTTCCTCGGCGGCGACCTCGGAGTTCTTCCGATGCCGATCGTGGTGCTGGTGATCGCCGGGACCGTCGCCGCGCTCATCCTCAACTTCACCGTCATGGGCCGCTACATGTACGCGGTGGGCGGCAACACCGAAGCGGCGCGCCTCTCCGGCGTCCCCGTCCGCAGGGTGCTGGTCACGGTGTTCGCCCTGTCCGGGCTGTTCGCGGCGCTGGCCGGCCTGCTGCTCTCCGGACGGCTCGACTCCGCCCAGCCGCAGGCCGCGGCGGGCTACGAGCTGGACGCGATCGCCGCCGTCGTCATTGGTGGTGCCTCGCTGGCGGGCGGCGTCGGCCGCATCAGCGGAACGCTGGTCGGCGCGCTGGTCCTGGTGGTCATCCGCAACGGTCTGAACCTGCTGAACGTCTCCTCCTTCTGGCAGCAGGTGGTCATCGGCGTGGTGATCGCCGTCGCCGTCGGCATCGACTCCCTGCGCCGCAAGAACGCACCCCATTAGCCTCGATCTTTCATCAGGCGTGGTTCCCGGTGTGGTCGGGGCTTACTGGCTGCCTGACGGTGTCGATTGTGGCATGTGGGTACGACAGTGTTGCCGCTGACCGTTGGCGGTTGTCGGTGATGGTTCCACGTCCATCACAGAGCGGCTGGTTCTCCTGATCGGGTCATGATGTGCTCCTCGTAACTTTTATGGCGGGGTAAGGGTGTTGAGGCGTGTGAGGGCTTTGAGGAGCAGTCCGGTCTCGGGTGCGGCGGATGCGAGGTGAACGGTCAGCCTTCGGGCGTGGGAGCTTATCCTGCCGGCGATTTCGAAGATCCTCGCCCGGAGTCTTTTCGGTTCCCACTGTCTGGCTTTCGTGCCGTGGAGCGCGAGCATCTGAGCCCAGGCCATGAGTTCGGAGGCGAGCATCACCAGGTGGCACCAAAGCGTGTTCGCCGCAAATGAGTGCAAGGGCAGATTCGCCAGCCCGGTGTCCTTGGCGTTACGGATCCGGTCCTCGCAGCGGGCACGTAACCGGTGCCGGACTTCCAGGTCCGCCAGTTGCCCGTGCTCCTGGTTGGTGGCCAGCGCGGTAT
>NZ_KI914865.1:0-12946 GCF_000520555.1 Arthrobacter sp. Br18
GAGCTGGTCTCCCGAGAAGTTCGAGCCCGGTGTGAACGAGTCATAGCCAACGAGGGTATTGACGAAGCTGTCACCCTCCACGATGATTTTCTGTCCGTTGTAGCCGAATAGGCTCCCCACGGCCACGGAGATCAGTACCCCGATGAGTGATGTGTGGAAGACGAGGTTCCCCAGTTCCTTCGAGAGCCCGCGTTCGGCCCCCACCGACGGCCGGTCGGTCCCGGTGTCCCGCACCTCTACGCGGTACCCGCGTTTCTTGAGGACCGCGGCGGCGTCGGCGGCAGCGGACGACGGCGTGATTCCCGCCTCCGCAGCCCGGGCTGCAGGAATCTCCAGCGTGCCGTAGACCGGGAGCCGTGAGAGCCGCTTGGGCGTGCGGGGCGGCTGTGACCGCAGGGCACGGCCGTGTGCCATCGCCCGCGGAATCACGCACCCGATCAGCGAGATGAAAAGCAGCAGATAGATGGCCGAGAACCACACCGACGTGTAGACATCGAAGAGTTGGAACCAATCCAGCACGGGGCCGGTGTCCGGATTGTCCGAGAGGTACTGCGTCACTACGCCGGGGTTGGCTGACCGCTGCGGGAACAGCGATCCAGGAACCGCCGCGACGGCGAGGAGCAACAGCAGGAACAGCGCCGTCCGCATGCTCGTGAGCTGCGTCCAGGCCCACCTCAGCGTTCCGGTGAAACCCAGCGCGGGCAGGACGGCGTCCGACCGCACTGCCTGGCTGCTTTCCTTTTCCTGTGTCACTCTGACCTTTCCTTGATGGCGACCCCTGGCTGGCGGGGTGGATCTCTCCGTGCAGCGCGGTGGATCAAATGGGCAGCACCACGCTGTTGACGAGGACATCCTGGAGCTCGGTGATCCACAAATTCCACACCCCCGTGACCATGAGGAGCCCTACCGCGATGAGCATCCCTCCGCCGGAACGCTGCAGCAGGAGGCGGTGCTTCCGGAAGAACTGGACTGCACCCATGCCCCGGCGAACCCCGAGGGCGATGAGGAGAAATGGAAGGCCAAGGCCCAGGCAGTAGACGAACGTCAGCACCGCGCCCTTGAGGGCGCTCGCATCATCACCGGAGATGGCGAGTAATTGCACTGCTCCCAGGGTGGGTCCGATGCAGGGAGCCCACCCGAGCCCGAACGTGACGCCGAGAAGCGGCGCCCCGATCAACCCTGCGGGCACGCGAGCACGGATGCGGTTTTCCCTCTGGAACCAGGAGAAACCACCGATGAACACGACGCCGAGCAGGATGACCACTCCACCGAACACCTGGATCAACCAGTCCTGTGAGAGCCGCAGCCAGGAGCCGAGCGCGCCGAACAGTGCGCCGTAGGCCATGAAGACTGCTGAGAAACCAAGGACGAACAGCCCGATGCCGGCGAACATGCGCCCCCGGCGCTGACGCTCAAGATCCACTCCCGTGAGGCCCGTGACGTAGCCGAGGTAACCCGGAACCAGCGGGAGTACGCAGGGCGAGGCAAACGAGACGAAACCGGCCAGCAGGGCGACCGGCAGGGCGAGGAGCATGGATCCGTTCAGGACGGCATCGGCGAAGGGATTGATCGCTGGGAGCAATGGAAGAGAGAGTCCGAGCGTTGCGCCGGCGCTACTCGGCGAGAGCATCTTGGATGAGGGCATTGAGGGTGCTTCGCTCCGCCAGGCCGAGGATCCGTGCCGAAATGCGGCCCTCTTTATCGAAGACCAGGGTTGTCGGCACGGCCTGCGGCGGTACATAGCTCGTCATGGCCAGGAGGACACCACCGTCCTGATCATCAAAGCTCGGGTAGGGAATGGCGAAACTACGCTCGAACGCTTCGGCGGTGGCCCGTTCATCACGAATGTTGACGCCGAAGAACTGCGCCCCCAGCGGCTCGAACTCACTATGCAGCGCAACGAGGTCCGGGGCCTCCTTACGGCACGGCGCACATGCGGCGTACCAGAAGTTGAGCACTGTCACACTGCCTGCCCACTCGGCGCTGGAGACCGAAGTGCCGTCGAACAGCTGTCCCGTCAGTTCGACGGGCTCCCCCCGCTCGCCGGCCGCGTATTCGGTGACCGAGCCGTCGCCCGCAATATAGTTCTTGTTGTCTCCGGCCGCGGCTTGCTGCGCCAACGGATCCTCCGCGGCGCAGGCCGCAAGCGCCAACGAAGCGGGGAGGCCCACCGCCAGCGCTGCTCCGAACTTCAGGAGCGACCGGCGGCCCATGGCAGGATTCGGTGTGTTCACGGCTTCTTTCGCAGATTTCTACAACGTGTAGTAATTCTATTACGCTCCTGGGACATTTGCCGCACCGGGCAACAGGTCGGCGCAGGGTTCCGTGTAGCGAACCCTGACCAGGGCGTCATCCGAGAAGTCCAGCGACGTGACGGAGGTCAGCGCGCATTCGCGCTGCCGGGGGTCGTGCCACAGCCTGCGCCGCTCCGCCGCGAGGCGGGTCACCCAGATCGGCAGCTGGTGACCGACGAGTACCGCTTCCGCGGGGCGTTCCGGATCAGTGTTACCTGCCGCAAGGGTGATCGCTGCCGCTCGGGCGTGCTGCACGGCCTCCATGACCCGGGTTACCTGTGCTGCGTACGGTTCACCCCAGGACGGCCGCAGGGGGTTGACCAGCAGGGGCCAGTAGCGGGGCTGCCTCAATCTGCTCTTGACGCCGGACATCCCCTCGAAACGGTTCTCGGCCTCGATGATCCTCTCCTCCGTATGGATGTCGAGGTTAAGGGCCGCTGCCAGCGGTTCGGCGGTCTCCTGGGCCCGCGTCAGCGGCGAGGCGGCAAGGTAGACCAGATTGGCGCCGTCGTTCTGGCGCTCCCCGAAATATCCCGCCATCTGTTCGGCCATCCGACGGCCCAGCTCGGACAGGTGGAACTCCGGCAGCCTCCCGTAGAGGACACCTTCGGGATTGTGGACCTCACCATGGCGCACCAGGTGGACGGTTGCTTGGGGCATGGCTCCAGTTTCCCAGAGTTCCCGCCCGGCGTTAAATCAGGTCGGATCGCCCGTCACCGCAAATTGTTGAACGTTTTACGGACCGATGGAATAAAGCATGCATACGCATGCTTATGTGGGGTGTAACGGCTTCCATGACCTCTACCAAGGAGAACCACCATGAGTATTCCCTCAGGACTGACCACCGGCACCTGGGCCTTCGACCCGTCCCACAGCGAAATCGGCTTCAGCGTCCGCCACGCCGGCATCAGCAAGGTCCGTGGCAGCTTCAAGGACACCGACGCCTCGCTGCAGGTCGGCTCCACGCTTGAGGAGTCCACGGTGACGGCGAACATCAAGACGGCGTCCTTCTCCTCCGGTGACGACAACCGCGACGGACATGTACGCGGCGCGGATTTCTTCGACGTCGAGCAGTTCCCCGAGATGACCTTCGTCTCCACATCAGTGACCGGCGCCGGCGAGACCTACGAGATCCGGGGTGACCTCACCATCCGCGGCATCACCAAGCCTGTGGTCCTGGATACCGAGTTCAACGGTGTCGCCGTTGATCCGTTCGGCGCCATCCGCGCCGGCATCTCGGGCTCCACGTCCATTTCCCGCAAGGAATTCGGTCTGACCTGGAACGCGGCGCTCGAGGCCGGCGGAGTACTCGTCGGTGACAAGGTCACCATCACCGTTGACGCAGCGTTCGTAGCTCCCGCCGCAGCCTAGCGGCACCCAGGCTCCGGCCAAGCAAGGCAGCACCTGCAGCTGTCGCCGCATCCACTCCGGGTGCGGCGACGGCTGTTCTTATAGTGTGAAGCAGACCAGCAGAAGAGGGTGCAGAATAGGGTGCAGACAGGGTTCGCCGCCCGCGGGCGTCTCGTGCGGGCATCGAGCGGCAACGTCCCGCACGGGAGAGGAAGCGTCATGAGTACGCCAGTGAACAACCCAGGCAGCGATCCCCAGGATCCGGACCGGCCCCAGTACGGTCAAAACGCACCCCAGCCGCCCCAGTACGGGCAGAATGCACCCCAGTACGGGCAGCAGGGACAGCCATCGCAATACGGCCAGAACCCGCCCCAGTACGGGCAGTACGGGCAGCAGGGACCGCCGCCCCAGTACGGCCAGAACCCGCCCCAGTACGGCCAGAACCCGCCCCAGTACGGGCAGTACGGCCAGCAGGGACCGCCGCAGTACCCGGGGTACGGCAACGCGGCCGGTCAACCCGGCTACTCCTACCCAGGAGGGCAAGGCGAAATGCTGGGTCAGAAAAAGGGTCCGGCCCCGCAGAAGGTCAATACCGCCTACTGGCTCATCATCGCTGCGGGTGTTGTCAATCTACTCTCGGCCGTCTTCCTGTCCCTGAACCCGTTGGCGTCGGTTCCGCCCGACCAACTCGTCGACCTCGAGTCATCGGGGGTGGATCCCGCCTCGCTGACGGGTCTGATCTCCACCCTTGTCATCGTCTTCTCGCTCATCTCGCTGGCCCTGTACGTATTGATTGCCGTCATGATCCGCCGCGGCAGGAACTGGGCCCGCATCACCGGCACCGTCTTCGCTGTGCTGTCGATCTTCAGTATCGCTTCGGGTTTCCTTGCGGCCATCTCGGTGCTGCTCGGCGTCGCCGGGATCGTGCTGTGCTATTTGAAGCCTTCGAACGAGTACTTCGCACCGCATCCGCAGCGGTACTAGCGGACGGGTCTACTGCGCAGAACGGGCGCTGGATACCGGGGGGAACTCCGGTTCCTGCGCTCGCTGCGCGTGATAGGCAAGAATCTGCAGCTCCGTGGACATATCGACCTTGCGCAGCTGCACATGGGCGGGGACCTGCAGCACCACAGGCGCGAAACTGAGAATGCTCGTGATTCCCGCGGCCACGAGACGGTCGCACAGTTCCTGCGCCACTGCCGCCGGCACCGAGAGCACAGCCATATTGGTGCGGGTGCGCCCGAGCACCACCTCCAGGTCATTCACGGAACTCACCCGCAGCCACCCCACCTCTGCACCCACCACCAGTTGGTCGGCGTCAAAGAGCGCCACGATCTCGAAACCCCTGGAAACGAATCCGGAGTACCCGGCAAGCGCGCGACCGAGGTTGCCCGCCCCGACAATCGCGACGCGCCAATCCAGGGTCAGTCCCAGCGCCATCGAGATCTGCCGGTTGAGGTACTGAACCTCATAACCCACGCCTCTCGTGCCGTACGAACCGAGGTAGGAGAGGTCCTTGCGTACCATCGGCGAATTGACTCCCGCCGCGTCGGCCAGCTCCTCGGATGAAACCCGCTCGACGCCCTCTGCCAGCAGTGTATTGAGGGCCCGCAGGTAAACGGTCAACCGGGTGAGTGACGCCGGCGGAATCTGGCGCCCGCCATCGCCTACTGGGTGAAGCCCCTGGACATCCGACGTCGTCACTGGTGTTTGCTCCGTTGCATCGCCTCGTACCGCGAAGGGCGGCACCCCATCCCCGGGCTCCGGCGGACCGCGGAAGTAATACCACTTTATGCCGCTGAAACAGACCCACCAAGCCGGGCCCGCCGGGTACCCGCCGGGAGCAGGCTCAGCCGCCGAGAAGCATGCGGAGGCGGGCCTCATCGATGGCCCAGAAGTCCCGTTGCACACCGTTGATCAGCAGCACCGGAAGCTCCTCCGCGAATCTTGCACGCAAGGCGGGCTCGTGGACCACCGACTGCTCCGTCCAACCGAGCCCCAGGCTTGCCGTGACGCGCTCCACCACGTCCCTCGCCGCCTGGCACAGGTGGCACTCCGGCTGCGTCAGCAGCACGACGTCGTAGGGTCCGCTTTCCGCGGGCAGCAACTCCATAGGACCCAAACTACTCTCCAGCCCATGGCGCGGCGCGCATCGCGCGAGGAATTAGACTCGAGCTATGCTGGCACCCACCCGGGGCACGACGCCCGCCTCGATGCGCCAGGGGTATGTTCCCGGTGAGGCGGCCTTCTTCGACGTCGACAACACGATGATGCGCGGCGCCAGCCTGTTCCACGTCGCGCGGAAGATGTACCAGCGCAAGGCTTTCACCCTGCGCTTTGCCGCCGGGCTTGCCTGGAAGCAGCTGCGCTTCATCATGCGCGGTGAAACCATGACCGACGTGAACTCGGTGCGCGACGCCGCTCTTGCCTTCGCCATCGGCATTGCTCATGCCGACGTTCTCGCCCTCGGCGAGGAAGTCTACGACGAGATGATCGCATCGAAGATCTGGCCCGGTGCCCGGGCGCTCGCAGAACAGCATCTGAACTCCGGACGGCAGGTCTGGCTCGTGACGGGCACACCGGTGGAGGTAGCGAGTGTCATCTCGAGCCGGCTGGGGCTGACCGGGGCGCTGGGGACAGTCGGCGAGGTGGCTGAAGGGCTGTACACGGGAAAGCTCGTGGGCGACTTCCTGCACGGCCCCGCGAAGGCGGCGGCCGTCCTCGACCTCGCCTCCAGGGAAAAGCTGGATCTCGCGAGGTGCTGGGGCTACAGCGATTCCTTCAATGACATTCCCCTGCTGACCGTGGTGGGCCACCCGGTAGCCATCAATCCAGACACCAAGCTGCGCCGCCATGCGCGCGCCAACAGCTGGCCGGTCTACGACTTCCGCAGCGGCCGCCGGGCGGCGACGCTCGGTCTCCGCGCCGCGACCAGCGCCGGCGCGGTGTACGGCCTCTGGCGCAGTTTCTCCCGCTTCCGCGGCCGCTGACGCAGACGCTCAGTCCGCCGACGGCGTTAACCACATCCGGCCCGCTGCTTCATCGGAGGACGAAACAGCGGGCCGGGAAAGACCGGTCAAGCGTCCCGCGAGCGGAACACAGCTGCCGGAGAGGGCCGTGCGGCCCTACTTCTTGTTGCGGCGCTGATGGCGGGTCTTGCGAAGGAGCTTGCGGTGCTTCTTCTTTGCCATACGCTTGCGGCGCTTCTTGATTACTGAACCCATAGAGTCCTCACAAACTTTTGTTGGTTTTCAGGCACCGTGGCGACCGGGGGCCGATCCACGGCCACCTGATGCTGGCATTGGAAAACTTGAGCGGCAGGAAAGAGCCGCTCAAAACGCTCCTTAACAGGGTACAGCCAAATGCCGAAGGCCTTGACCGGAGGTCTGACCCGGGTCAGGCAGTTTCGGACTGCCCGTCGACCCGAGCGGACTCCAGATAGTCCTGGACCGCGGATTCGGGAACCCGGTAGGACCTCCCGAACTGCACTGCGGGCAGGCCTCCCGCGTGAATGAGTCTGTACACCGTCATCTTGGAGACACGCATCAGTCCGGCTACTTCTGCGACCGTCAAATACTGCACATCCGAGAAATTCTTCCCGTCCGCCATGACACCACTGTTCCTTTGTTCGAAGGCTGATATCTGGGGCGGCACCACCGTACGGGCCGTCGGCCGCTCCACCGCATAACGCGTCACCGCACGGAGATGTTCCGCAGGAGCGGAATGATAAAGGCTTGAAAGCCGGAACGGAAGCACCCTGGGCGAGAATAGTGCCGAGCTTACCGTTGCTGGTCCCGCCTGCGGCGGAACTGCGCCAGGAGATCAGCAGCACGCTCGGCTGCCCGCCCCATGGTCCTGCCGAGCTGCTGCTGGCGCATGGTGCCGGCGGAACCATCCGGTGCGGGTTCCAAATTCCCGCCAGACGTCCCGGCGTGCAGGTGCGAAGCGGCCGGGTGGAGGACCTCGGGTGATCCGGGGGCCGCCAGCGCCGCGGCGGCCAGCGCTTCCGGACGTGCGGCGGTCAAGTCCCGGGATGCAGCCGTTTCGTCGGGAGGCCCCACTTCCCGGGCTTCAGGCGTCCCGTTACCGGCCCCGTCGACGGCCGGCCCGTTCTCGCCTCCCGCACTCGCCCCGGCACCGGAAGTCCCGGGGCGCCCTGCAAGGCGTGGGTCATTCCAGGCGAAGGAATCGAGCCACTCGAAGATGCTGTGCAGCGGAGCCGTCTCGAGCGAGTAATAGCGCTTCTGGCCCTGCGCCCTCATGGACACCAGCCCTGCTTCCCGCAGTACCTTCAGGTGCTTGGAGACAGTGGGCTGACTGACCTGCAGTTCGTCCACCAATTCGCCCACCGACCTGTCGCCCGAGCGGAGGTAGGCAAGAATTTCCCGTCGCGTGCCTTCAGCGACGACGGCGAACACATCGTCCATAACCATCTGCCCACCCTAGCGATATATGCGCCTGAAGGCATCTTCGGGCATCGCATCGGGCAGGTCGCGCACCCTAATCGAACCAGGGGTCGAGTCCGTGGAGAGGGAAAACTGCTTTGCGTGTCGCCATCACGGTACGATCCAGATCGTCATTGGGGTCGTAGCCCACTTCCCAGGACCGCCACCACAGGTCGGCTCCGTCGCCCATCAGAAGTGGAGCGTCCGACCCGAACCGTGAATGCATGTAATCCCGCCAGGCCGGAGGAACCGGGCTTTTCGGGTTGAGCGGCGCTCCCGCCGCCACGGCGATCAGAAGCGCCCACGAGCGCGGGACCACGCTTGTCAGGTTGTACCCGCCGCCGCCGGTGGAGATCCACCGGCCGCCGCAGAATTCCGCGGCGAGGTCTCGTACCGCCAGCATCATCGCGTGCTGCGCGTCCACGCTCAACCGCAGGTTGGTCAGCGGGTCCGTGACGTGTGAATCGCACCCGTGCTGGCTGACGATGACGTCGGGCGCGAATACCCCTGCAAGCTGCGGAACGATGGCGTGGAAAGCGCGCAGCACGGCCGAATCACCGGCGACAGTTGGCAGTGCGACGTTGACGGCGTAGCCCTCCGCCCGCGACCCACCGGTCTCGCTGGCGAAACCGGTTCCCGGGAAGAGGCTCATGCCCGTCTCGTGGAGTGAGATGGTCAGAACCCTGGAGTCGTCCCAAAAGATACTTTCCGTCCCATCGCCGTGGTGTGCGTCGACGTCGATGTAGAGCACTCGTTGGACGCCGCGGTCGAGCAACCGCTGGACTGCTGCCGCGGCGTCGTTGTAGATGCAGAACCCGCTGGCCTTCGCCCGCGCGGCGTGGTGCATTCCTCCACCGAAATTCACCGCATGCACCGCTTCGCCCGACACGATGGAGTCGGCGGCCAGCAGGGAACCGCCCACGAGCCTTGCGCTTGCCTCGTGCATGCCCGGGAAGCCCGGGTTATCGTCCGTACAGAGTCCCAGCTCAGGCCTCGCATCACCGGGGTTCGCACTGACCTCGCGGACAGCAGCGATGTATTCGGCGCTGTGGACGGCGGCCAGCTCGCCGTCTTCAGCGACGATGGGCTCCACCACTGTCACGGAGGGCAACTCCAGCAGGCCGGCATCCCGCGCGAGCCGTGCGGTCAGCGCCAGCCGCTCGGGATTCATCGGATGATGCCCGCCGAAGTTGTAGGCGAGCATCGATTCGTTCCAGACAACCTGTGTCGGAAGCGCGGGCGCAGAGTGGGTAGGCATCAAGGACAGGGTACGCGATCCACGGAATTCCTGACCACGAAGCCGTAGCAGAGGTGATTTACTACTCGGAGGACCTTTTCCGCCGCCTAGGCGGCACAGACAGCAACGGGGCAGAGCGGGCGTCAATGGTAAGTCAACAGCCGCGGTGGCTGCGCGGCGATCAAAGCGGGTACTTCCGGCTCCTCGGTGGAATCCGCGACTTCATCGACTCCTTCGCCAACTCCTCGCCCGCGCGGCTTGCCCTCTTCATCTTCCTGGCCGTCATCCTGATCTTCACTGCACTCCTCAGCCTGCCCGCGTCCGCGGCGGACGGCACTGTCACACCCCTGCACGACGCCCTGTTCACTGCCGTCTCCGCGGTCTGCGTCACCGGGCTCACTGTGGTGTCGACCGCCACCCACTGGTCGTTCTTCGGCCAGCTGGTCATCCTCCTGGGAATTTTCATCGGCGGCCTGGGCACCCTGACGCTGGCCTCTCTGCTGGCGCTGATCGTGAGCAAGCGCCTCGGTGTCCGGGGTAAGCTCCTCGCCCAGGAAGCCATGAACAACGCGAGCCGGCTCGGCGAGGTCGGCACCCTGCTGCGGATCGTCATCACCACCTCGATCGCGATCGAGATCGTGCTGGCCGCGGTGATGATTCCCCGCTTCATGGTGCTCGGCGAACCCTGGTGGCAGGCTGTCTGGCACGGCATCTTCTATTCCATCTCCGCCTTCAACAACGCCGGGTTCACTCCCCACTCGGACGGGCTGGTACCCTACGAGACCGACCTCTGGATCCTCATCCCGCTGATGGTGGGCGTCTTTCTGGGCAGCCTCGGATTTCCCGTCATCATGGTGCTTCTCCAGCTCAAGTGGCGCTACCGGAAGTGGACCCTCCACACCAAACTGACGATTGCCGTCTCGCTGATCCTCCTGGTGGTGGGAACTGTCGCCTGGGCGGCCATGGAGTGGGCGAACACGCGGACCATCGGGAACCTCAGCGCCTCCGACAAGATCATCCATGCACTCTTCGCCTCCGTCATGACCCGCTCCGGCGGGTTCAACCTGGTGGACCAGGGTGCCATGGACTCCACCACCATGCTCCTCACCGACGCTCTGATGTTCGCCGGCGGGGGCTCGGCGTCGACCGCGGGCGGCATCAAGGTGACCACGATCGCCGTGATGTTCCTTGCCATCGTTGCCGAGGCGCGCGGCGACTCGGACGTGCGGGCGTGGGGGCGGACCATTCCTCCCGGCGCCATGCGGGTAGCCATCTCCGTGATCTTCATGGGCGCTACGCTGGTCCTCGTGGCGACCGGCCTGATCCTCGCGATCTCCGGCGAGGAACTCAACCGGGTTCTCTTCGAAGTGATCTCCGCCTTCGCGACATGCGGGCTCAGCACCAATCTCAGCGCCGAGCTTCCACCGGCGGGCAAGTATGTCCTGTCGGCACTGATGTTCGCGGGGCGCATGGGAACCATCACCCTCGCGTCCGCCCTCGCACTGCGGCAGCGCAGCACGCTGTACCACTACCCGGAAGAGAGGCCCATCATTGGCTGAAAGACCAGCACACAACGCACCGGTCCTGGTGATCGGCCTGGGGCGCTTCGGTGCGGCCACGGCGGAGCAGCTCGTGAAACAGGGCCGCGAGGTCCTGGCGATCGAGCGGGATTCCCAGCTGGTACAGAAGTTCTCGGGCATCCTGACCCATGTGGTCGAAGCTGACGCCACCAACCTCGACGCCCTCCGCCAGCTCGGTGCGCAGGAATTCTCCGCCGCCGTCGTCGGTGTGGGGACCTCGATCGAGTCGAGTGTCCTCATCACGGCGAACCTCGTGGACCTCGGCATCGATCACCTGTGGGTCAAGGCGATCACGCCGTCGCACGGGAAGATCCTCAAGCGCATCGGCGCCAACCACGTGATCTACCCCGAAGCCGACGCCGGTCAGCGGGCCGCCCACCTCGTGGGGGGCCGGATGCTCGACTTCATCGAGTTCGACGACGGCTTCGCGATCGTGAAGATGTACCCGCCCAAGGAAACGCAGGGCTTCACACTCGAGGAATCCAGTGTCCGGTCGAAGTACGGCGTCACGGTGGTGGGCGTGAAGTCCCCGGGTGAGGACTTCACCTACGCCCGTGCTGACACGAAGGTCTCGAGCCGCGACATGCTGATCGTCTCGGGGCACGTGGATCTCCTTGAGCGCTTCGCGGGCCGTCCCTGAACCCCGCCACAGCCCGTGCAGCTGCCCTTGTCGCGGGCTCGGCGGTTGCACTGGGCCTGGTGGTCCTCTCCGCGCAGATTCATGGCCTCGACCTTCTGGTGTACCGGCAGGGCGCCCTCGCCCTGCTGGGGATGGCCGGCGACCAGCAACTGTACGACGCATCACTGATCCAGACGGACACCCGCAGCCTGCCGTTCACCTACCCGCCGTTCGCCGCACTGCTGTTCACGCCCCTCGCCCTGATCCCGGCGCCCGCCGCGCTGCTGGCGGTGACCGGCGTTTCCTGCGCGTGCCTCGTGGTTGTGGCACGCTGGGTCACCCGCTACCTTGCCGACCGGAAAGCCCTCCCGCTGTGGGCGTCCACCGACTGGGGGAAGGCTGCGGTGCTGGTTCTGGTGGTGCTTCTCACCGGCATCAGCGGTCCGTGGCGGGAGGGGCTGGGTTTCGGCCAGATCAACCCCTGATCATGGTCCTGATCGCCGCTGACCTCCTCAGGCCCGCAGGCCGCGTGCCACGCGGCCTCCTCATCGGTCTGGCCGCAGGCATCAAGCTGACCCCGCTCGCCTTCGGGCTGATCTTCCTCGTCCGGAAGGATTGGCGCGCGGTGGGAGCTCTGGGCGCCGGGTTCCTCGCCACCGCGGCCATCGGCTGGCTCGCGGCGCCCGGCGAATCAGCGGCGTTCTGGTTCGGTGCCATGACGGATCCGGCGCGCGTCGGTGACACCACCGACATCTACAACGTGTCGCTGAACTCGTTGCTCGCCCACCTGGGAGCAGGCGGCACCCTGCGGCAGTCCCTCTGGATCCTCGCGAGCCTTGCGGTAGTCATGCTCGGTTACGCTGCGATCCGCCGCGCGGAGGGCGACGGCGACCTCGTCCGCGCCATCAGCGCCAATGCCGTCGTCATGCTCGCCATCTCGCCGATCTCCTGGTTCCACCACTGGGTATGGATCGCATTCCTCATTCCGGCCGCCTACCTCCACTCGAAGCGTCCGGGAGCAGGGCGGACAGCGGAACTCTGTATCACGGCCCTGCTGGTGCCGGTGATGATGTTCTCGTCGATTACCGTGACCCTCATCCTCACGGGTCGCGTGTCCGGGACCGGCCCGCCGGCCCTCGAACTCTTCACGGGGCTCGGGGTCCTGCTTCCCGTGGCCCTGCTGGTCCTGTGGCTCAGGCCCGGGGCTGCCGGTCCGCGCCGCGAAGCTCGAGGGTGATTTCCGCGGCGCGTTCGGTCGCGGCCCGCGCGCCTGCCGCGATCAGGTCCATCA
The DNA here is from genome assembly GCF_000520555.1 of Arthrobacter sp. Br18. Lineage (GTDB taxonomy): Bacteria > Actinomycetota > Actinomycetes > Actinomycetales > Micrococcaceae > Arthrobacter_D. The sequence continues at coordinate 12,817 of NZ_KI914865.1, forward strand.
GCCCGAGCTCCTCGAAGGTCTCGATGGCGCTCTGGGTGGTTCCGTTGGGGCTTGTCACGGCACGCCGGAGTGCCGTGGCGTCGGCCCCGTCCTCGGCGAGCATGAACCCTGCCCCGGCAACCGTCTCACG
>NZ_KI914865.1:12984-29836 GCF_000520555.1 Arthrobacter sp. Br18
TGGCCTCGGCGAGGTAGAACGCGTAGGCGGGCCCCGAGCCGCTGACTGCCGACACGGCGTCGATCTGCTGCTCGGGAACCTCCACCACCGTTCCGGCTGTACCGAGAAGTTCTCGGGCGCGGTCCATCAGTTCGGGGCGGGCATGGGTTCCGGCCGAGATCGAGAGCACGCCCCTGCCCAGGCGTGAGGGCGTGTTGGGCATGGAACGAATGACCGGCTGTCCGCTGTTCAGTGCATCCTCGATCAGGTCGATCGGCACGGCAGCTGCCACGCTGATCACCAGCGCGGAGGGCTTGAGCGCCGGGGCGATCTCAGCCGCCATGGCCACCACACCCACCGGTTTCACGCCGATCACGACGACGTCGGCCTCAGCCACCGCTGCCCTGTTGGCTTGCCCGTCCCCGGCTGTGGCGAGCACGGTGATTCCGTGGCGCTCCCGCAGCTCTGCCGCCCGGTCCGCCCGGCGGACGGTCGCCGTGACCGAGGATCTGTCCAGTCCGGCCGCGAGCAGCCCGCCGAGGATCGCCTCGTTCATGGAGCCGCACCCGAGGAAAGTAACGTGCTGGGGCGAATTCGTCATATGCCCATCCTGTCACGTGGCCTTCCCAGCATTCTCCCAGCGTTTGTCCTGTTGCATCACAAGTCAGGAACGTAGTGTCGTAACTACCTCATAAAGGTGCGAGTGATGAGGACCGGATTTTCCTGATCCGGTCCGGCGTCGGCGGTGACAGGTGATTCCCCCAACACCTGGAAGCCTCCGACGCCATTCCCGTTTAACCGCGTGTCGCCGCCGACCCTCAATACTGCATCCCTGGCGCCATATCCCCGCGCCGCAGGCCTCAGTGGTTCAGGTGCCCCCGAGCGAAGGCGAGGGTGTCCGCGAGCCACTGCTCCCGCTCCCCTGCCGCACGTGCCTTGCGGGTGCTGACCTCGACCGCCACCACGCCCTTCCATTCCGACGCCGCGAGGAACGCCAGGGCCTCCGCGCAGCGCTGCTGCCCCTGCCCCGGCAGGAGATGTTCATCCCTGCCGTTCGGGGTTCCGTCAGTGAGGTGCACATGGGCAAGCCTGCTGCCGAGTCCGCGCATCTCCTCGTAGGAGTCCATTCCCGCGATGGCCGCGTGGGAAAAGTCCCAGGTGACGGCGTCGTAAGGCTCCGGAACAGGGTTCCAGTGCGGCAGGTAGGCTTTGGCCTCGCGGCCACGGACCTTCCACGGGTACATGTTCTCGACGGCGATCTCCACACCGTATTCGGCCGAGACCCGCTGAATCCCCTCCGCGAACTCCTCGGCGTAGCCCGTCTGCCAACGGAACGGCGGGTGGGTCACCACGGTACCGGCACCCACCTCAGCCGCCATGGCCGCCGACATCTCGATCTTCGTCCAGGCTTTGCCCCATACATGCTGCGTGAGCAGCAGGGTGGGTGCGTGGATGGCGACGATGGGCTGCTCGTACCGCTCGCTCAGGACATGGAGCATCTCCGGGCTCTGACTGACGTGGTTGTTCGTCACCATCACCTCGACGCCGTCGTACCCGAGGTCCTGCGCGAGGGCGAAAGCATCGTGCACGGCGAGGGGGTACACCGACGCACTCGACAACGCCACGGGGATAGCCGCTGTGCCGGGCCCGACCGCCATGTCAGCCGCTGCCCTTCAGAGCGCTCCGGGCCCGGGAGTCCAGCTGTTCATGGCCTACGCCGGCGCCAGGAAGGGGATGCTCGGCCTCGAACATCTTCGAGTCGAAGCGACGCAGCAGGAGACCCTCTCGCAGCGCCCAGGGGCAGATGTCCATCGACGGCACATCGAACAGTTCAAGGGCCGCCTCTGCCACCAGCGCACCGGCGAGTACCTGGGACGCCCGCATGTCGGATACCCCGTCGAGGTTGGCGCGGTCCCTGGCCGGCATGGCGGCGAGACGCTTGGTCCACAGTTTCAGATCCTCCAGGCGGAGTTCGCGCCGTACGAAAGGCCCCGCAGCCGAGGGTTCGGCTCCTGCGATGCGGGCGAGTGCCCGGAAGGTCTTCGAGCTTCCTGCCACCAGGTCCGGACGCCCGAGCGGCTCGAACTGCCGGACCGCGTCCTTGAGGGTGGCCCGGATGTACTTGCGGACCTCCTTGACGCTCTTGGCCGACGGAGGATCCTCCGGAAGCCAGTTCCGCGTCAGCCGCCCGGCACCCAGTGGCACCGAGAGGGCGAGCTGGGGGAGCTCATCGGTGCCCATCGCCATTTCGAACGAGCCGCCGCCGATATCCAGGTTCAGGATGGACCCCGCCCCCCAGCCGTACCAGCGCCGCACCGCCTGGAAGGTGACCGAGGCCTCCTGGTCCCCGGACAGCTCCTGGAGGTCCACGCCGGCCTCCGTCTGCACCCGCGCCAGCACTGCTGCCCCGTTGGCGGCCTCGCGGATGGCGGAGGTGCAGAACGCGAGGAAGTCCTCGGCGTCGTGCTGCCGCGCGAACGCGCGGGCCTCGCGCACGAAGCCCACCAATTCATCCTGTCCGCGGTCCGTGATGCTGCCCCGAGCATCAAGGTGCGCGACGAGTTGCAGCGGCCTTTTGTGGGACGCGAAGGGAACCGGCCGCGCCCCGGGGTGGGCATCCACCAGAAGCAGATGCACGGTGTTCGAACCGATATCGAGCACGCCTAGCCGCATGTTTCGGGCACCTTCCAACCACTCATTCGAAATATTTCCCCTCGAGAATTCGAGAGTACGCCTACTTGCCGGCGGGCACCTTGCGCTTCGCAGGGGCACGCCGGGTGGTCTTCTTGGGGGCCGGGCCCTTCGCGCGCTTCTCGGCCAGCATGTCGATGGCCTGTTCCCGCGTCAGTTCCTCGATGGCCATCGAACCGGGCACCGTGATGTTGGTGACGCCGTCGGTGATGTACGCACCGAACCGCCCGTCCTTGACCACGATCGGTTTTTCGGTCTCCGGGTCATCCCCGAATTCCGCAAGGGGCGGCGTGACGGCCCTGCCGCCGCGCTGCTTCGGCTGGGCATAGATCTCCAGCGCCTGCCCGAGGGTGATCGTGAAAATCTCCTCCTCGGATCCGATCGACCGGGAATCGCTGCCCTTTTTCAGGTAGGGCCCGAACCGGCCGTTCTGCACCGTGATTTCCTTGGCCTCGGCGTCCTCGCCGAGCACCCGTGGGAGGTTCATCAGCTTCAGCGCCTCCTCGAGGGTGACGGTGTCCACCGACATGGTCTTGAACAGGGATCCGGTGCGCGGCTTGACCTTCACCGGCTTCTTCGGCGGCTTGGGCTTGCCGTTCTTGTAGTACTCGACAGGCTGGTTGGCGAGGTCCTCGGCACTGGGCTCCGGGATGAGCTCGATCACGTAGGGCCCGTAGCGTCCCTCCCGTGCCACGATCGCACGCCCCGTTTCGGGGTCGTTCCCCAGCACGCGCTCCTGCGACACCGGGGTTTCCATCAGTTCGATCGCCTTCTCGGCGGTCAACTCGTCAGGGGCGAGGTCCTCGGGAACGTTGGCGCGCTGCGGCTCGGTGCCCTCCGGAGCGTCATCGGGCAGGGGCTTCTCAAGGTAGGGACCGAACTTGCCCACGCGCAGCGTGATGCCGTCGGCGATTTCGATCGAGTTGATGCGCCGCGCGTCGATCTCCCCGAGGTCATTGACGATGGTGTGGAGGCCGGTTTCCTTCCGGTCGCCGTAGTAGAAGGAGGTGAGCCATTCGACGCGCTTGGCCTCGCCGCGGGAAATGCGGTCAAGGTCCTCCTCGAGCTCGGCGGTGAAATCGTAGTCGACGTAGTCGCGGAAGTGCTCCTCGAGCAGCCGGATGACCGAGAACGCGATCCAGCTGGGCACGAGCGCCTGACCGCGCGAGCGGACGTATCCGCGGTCCATGATCGTGGACATCGTCGCCGCGTAGGTCGAGGGGCGGCCGATCCCGCGTTCGTCCAGGACCTTCACCAGGGAGGCCTCGGTGTAGCGCGGGGGCGGTGATGTCTCGTGGCCGATGGCCTCGATGGAGGTTGCGCCCAGCGGGTCGTCCTTGGCGACATTCGGAAGGCGGGTGCCCTGGCCGGCGTCGCCGTCGGTGTCGGTGTCCTGGTCGCGGTCGGCGTCGCGCCCCTCCTCGTAGGCGGCGAGGAAGCCGCGGAACGTGATGACGGTGCCGGAAGCGGCGAACTCGGCGTCGCGGCCGTCGGTGCTCTGCGCGCCGAGGCGCAGCGAAGCCGTCGACCCCTTCGCGTCGGCCATCTGGGACGCCACGGTGCGCTTCCAGATCAGCTCGTAGAGCCTGAACTCATCGCCGCGCAGGGACTGCGCAACCTGGGCCGGGGTGCGGAAGGAGTCGCCGGCCGGGCGGATGGCTTCGTGCGCTTCCTGCGCGTTCTTGGCCTTGCCCTTGTAGACGCGGGGCGCCCCGGGCACGTACTCGGGCCCGTACAGTGCCGACGCCTGCCGACGCGCTGCATTGACGGCCTGGTCCGACAGCGCCGAGGAGTCGGTACGCATGTACGTGATGTAGCCGTTCTCATACAGCCGCTGTGCCACCTGCATGGTGACCTTCGAGGAGAAGCGCAGCTTGCGGGCCGCTTCCTGCTGCAGGGTCGACGTCGTGAACGGGGCCGCCGGACGGCGGGTGTACGGCTTCGTCTCGACGGAACGGATGGCAAAGGGCGCAGTCTCGAGCCCCGCCGCGAGGGAACGGGCGGATTCCTCGTCCAGCCGTGCCGTTCCCGCCACCTTCAACCCGCCGCGGTCGGTGAAGTCCTTGCCCGTGGCGATGCGGCTGCCGTCGACGGCGACCAGCTTCGCCGGAAAGGCCGAACCCTTCGACTCGTCAACGGGAGCGAACGTGCCCGTCAGGTCCCAGTACGACGCCGACCGGAACGCCATGCGCTCCCGCTCACGCTCGACGACAAGGCGGGTCGCCACCGACTGCACCCGGCCTGCGGACAGTCCGCGGGCCACCTTGCGCCAGAGAACGGGGGAGATCTCGTAGCCGTAGAGGCGGTCCAGGATGCGGCGGGTCTCCTGTGCGTCGACCATGGGGATGTCGACGTCGCGCAGTTCCCCCATGGCCCGGGTCACGGCCTCCTTGGTGATCTCCCCGAACGTGAGCCGGAAGACGGGAACCTTGGGCTTGAGGACCTGCAGGAGGTGCCAGGCGATGGCTTCACCCTCGCGGTCATTATCCGTTGCGAGGTAGAGCTCGTCCGCACCTTTCAGTGCCGACTTGAGCTCGGCGACGGTCTTCCGCTTCTCCGGGGACACCACGTAGTACGGCTCGAAGTCATGCTCGATATCGACGGCGAACTTGCCGACAGAGGATTTCTTCAGCTCGGCGGGGAGGTCCGAGGGCTGCGGGAGATCCCGGATATGTCCCATGGAAGCCGCAACCTGGAAACCCTCGCCGAGATAGCCCGAGATGCTCTTGATCTTGCTCGGGGACTCAACGATGACGAGTTTCTTGCCGTGCTTCTTATCCGTGGCCTTAGTGGGCACTTCTCTCCTAGGTACGGGTGGAGTGCCCCAGCGCTTCGACGGTCTCCGGACGGAGTACCGCAGCTGGGGCCTCACCAGTATGCGTCATGCGTACCTGCACTAGGGTAGCCGCTTTGGTTAGGGCGCCGGAATCAGGAATCCCTCGATCACCAGTTGCTCCACCCCCGCGAGCAGGCTCGGAACGAATCCGTCCTCGGAGCGCTGCAGCAGCGCTCCGACCGCTCCGGCGATCTGGCCGGCGGTCAGCTCGCCGTCACAGGCCGAGACGAAACCTGCCAGTTCGGTGCTCAGGAGCGTAGTGCGGCGGAGGCCCCCGCCCTGGCGCAGGAGGATCACTCCGGGATGCTCGGCACCCGGGCGCTGGTGCCGCTCCTCGGTCACGTCGTCGGCCACGAGAAGGTACCGGGCTCCAAGGCCCGCGCCGCTCGTGCCACCCAGCGCCGCCGTCCAGTCCCAGCGCTCGACCGCGGCGCCCAGGTTCGGGCCGAGCGGCTGCTCCACCTCATGGGTCACCTCCTCGAACCGGTGGACGGTGCGCGGGCGGCCGACCGCCGGCCGGCGGAGCCACACCATCCCGAAACCGATCCCTTCGACACTGCGGGAGCCGAAATCCGTGAGGTACTCCCGGTAACGCTCCAGATAGGACTCCGGCTCGCGGTCCTCGGCGGCGTCCCGCAGCCAGGTTTCGGCGTACTGCACTGGGGAGAGCTGCTCGCGCTGGATCACCCAGGCGTCGACGTCGTCCGGGAACCAGCCGCTGAGCCTGCCGTCCCAGTGCTCGCCCGACGTCACCTCCCAGTTGCCGAGCAGCTGGGCTGTGCCCCCCGGTTTTAGGATGCCCGGCAGCGCCCGGATGAGGGAGGATACGACGTCGTCCCCGGCCAGCCCGCCGTCGCGGTACGTGTACCGGCCCCCGCCGTTACGCCGCGGCGTGATGACGAAGGGCGGGTTCGACACCACGAGGTCGAAAACCTCGTCCGCAACGGGTTCCAGCATGCTGCCGAGCCGGAGGGACACGCGGCCCTCCAGGTGCGCGGGATCGATGGCCAGGGCGTCCGCGTTGAGCAGCAGGTTGAACCGGGCGAAAGCGAGCGCATGCTCCGAGATGTCGGTGGCGGTGACGTGGCGCGCGTGGGACAGCAGGTGGAACACCTGGATGCCGCAGCCCGTGCCGAGGTCGAGCGCCGTGTCGACGGGATCCCGGATGATCGACTGGGCGAGCGTGAGTGATGCGCCGCCGATTCCCAGCACATGGTCGGAGGGAAGCGCGCCCTGCCGGTGCGCCGCACCCACGTCGCTGGCCACCCAGAGGTTCCCGCTGACGTCGGACGCGTACGGGCGGAGTTCGACGGCGGCGCGCCAACCCGTCCCGGCCCGCTCGATCAGGCGCAGGTCGGTGAGCCCGGAAACCGTCAGGATGGGGAAGGCGGAACCCAGCTGGTCCTCGGTGAGTTCCTGGCCCAGCAGCCACAGCAGCACAGCAACAACGGGTGCCTGCGGCGCACGACCCGCCTCCAGCTCGGAGCGGCACCGCAGGAGTGCGGATACCGGGTGTCCTCGGCCCAGTGCCGCGGAGGCATCGAGCCCGAGCAGTGCGTCGACGCCGTCGACGGTGTACTCCGCGGCGGCGAGGTCGGCCGCGAGCGCTGCGAGCAGCTTCGGGTCCCGGCCGGCGGGGGCGGTGGGGACGTCGTCGTCGAACGTGGGCCCTGCTTCCGGCTGAGCGCTCACGCCGCACCGGCAGCGGTTGCCTCGGCTTCGTCGCTCTCGCAGCCCTGCGGGCAGCGCAGCGTCACGGGGCTGGCAGCGCAGTCGGTGCAGTAGAGGGTGAGGTTGCGGCACTGCTGGTTGGAGCAGTTCTCGAACTTGCTGGTGGGCGCCTGGCAGCGGACGCACTTGCCGATCGTCGCCGCGTCGTCACTGAATTCAAGGTGCATGCGCTTGTCGAAGACGTAGAGGGAGCCCTCCCACAGGCCCTGGTCGCCGTAGGTTTCGCCGTAGCGCACAATGCCGCCCTGAAGCTGGTAGACCTCGGTGAATCCGCGGTTGACCATGAGGCTCGAGAGCACCTCGCAGCGGATGCCGCCGGTGCAGTAGGTGACCACGGGCTTGTCCTTCAGATCGTCGTACTTGCCGGAGTCGAGTTCGGCAACGAAGTCGTGTGTCGTGGACACGTCGGGCACCACTGCGTCCTGAAAGCGCCCGATCTGCGCCTCGAATGCGTTGCGCCCGTCGAAGAAGACCACGTCCTGGCCCGTGCTCCGCTTTGCCTCGACCAGCGCGTGCAGTTCCTCCGGCTGGAGGTGCACGCCGCCGCCCACCACGCCGTCGGCGTCGACCTGCAATTCACCGGGGGCGCCGAAGGAGACGATCTCATCGCGTACCTTGACGCTGAGGCGCGGAAAGTCCTCCGCACCGCCCTCGGAGAGTTTCATATCCATCGTCCTGAACGCCGGATACCGCCGGGTGGCCTTGAGGTACTGCTTGACTGCGCCGAGCTCGCCGCCCACCGTGCCGTTGATGCCGTCCTTGGAGACAAGGATGCGGCCCCGGAGTCCGAGCCCCTCGCACAGGGTCTTCTGCCAGAGCTTGACGGCTTCCGGATCCGCGAGCGGGGTGAAGGCGTAATAGAGGACGATACGGTTCATTGACACGCATTAAAGGGTACTTTGCGCATCAAAATCGTTCCTCCGGCTCCGGGTATGTTTTTCAGCGGCCGGGCACACTATCGTTCATCCATGGGTGCAGAAGCGAGCAGTCAACTTTTTTCCACGTGGCTTGCCGGCTGGTCTGCCTGCCGCGGCTACCAGCCTCGGGTCGATGGTTCCACGATGTCGGTTCTCCTGACCGACCATGACAACAAGACCGGGCATTTCCTCTACGAGCCGTCCACCGAGGTGTTCCTGCAGGTTGCCGAGGACACGAAGGCCGATCCGACGAGGGTCCTGACGGTTGTTACCAGCCGGCTGCAGGAGCTCATAAGCGCCGTCGACCCGCTGGGGATGCGGATCACCGACCGGCGGCAGTCCCTGATGAGCGCCGACATGCAGGATCAGGACGTCGAGGATCCGCGGCTCCCTGACGACGGTTACTCGTTCGAGCGCCACAGCGATGCCGGGTGCCGGCGGGTGAGCGTGGCGTACGAGGGGCAGCATGTGGCACACGGTTCGGCGGCCGTCGTCGGTGACTATGCCGTTTTCGACCGCATCGTGACAGCTGATGAGTTCCGTCGGCGGGGACTCGCGACCTTCGTGATGCGGGCCCTGATCTCCGGAGTGCTGGAGGACGACGTCAGCACGGGACTTCTCATCACGTCCGCGGAAGGCCGAGCGCTGTACGAGTTCCTCGGCTGGAAGCACCTCACCGACGTGTTCGTCATCAGAGGATAAGCACCCGATCCTGCCGGCAACGGGCAGACCGGGTGACACAATGACGGCGTGGTACTGCAGAGTTCGCTGATAGGCCTGCTGGGCGCGGGGCCGGCTCCGGAACAGCTGTTGCATGTCCGCGAGATCCCGGCTCGGGCGGCTGTTCACGAACCGTGGCCCGCCTGGGCACACCCCGACGTCGTGGCCGCTTTCGGCGCCCGCGGCGTCCAGGAGCCGTGGCGCCACCAGGTGGTCGGAGCGAACGCCGCGCACGACGGCGCGCACACAATTGTTGCCACGGGCACCGCGTCCGGGAAATCGCTGTGCTATCAGCTTCCCGTGCTCGACGCGATTCACCGCAGCGAACTGGAGTCCCGGGCAACCCTGGCACCGACCGGCGCGGTGGCGCTGTACCTTGCGCCGACCAAAGCCCTGGCCGCTGATCAGCTGGCCGCCGTTCGCGCGCTGAAGCTCCCGACGGTGAGGGCCGAAACCTACGACGGCGACACCGACGCCGGCGCGCGCCGATGGATCCGCGACCACGCGAACCTCGTGCTCGCCAACCCTGACATGCTCCACTACGGCATCCTTCCCAACCACGCGTGGTGGGCGAGGTTCTTCCGGCGCCTGAAGTACGTCATCATCGATGAAGCGCATAGTTACCGGGGCGTCTTCGGCTCGCACGTGGCGAACCTGATGCGGCGCCTCCGGCGGATCTGCGCGAGCTACGGCGCCTCTCCCGTCTTCATCGGTGCGTCTGCCACCTCCGCCGACCCGTCGGCGTCCTTCAGCAAACTCATCGGCACCCCCGCGACTGCGGTCACCGGGGACTCCTCTCCCCACGGTTCGACGACCGTTGCGTTCTGGGAACCGCAGCTCACCGCACTCCGGGGGGAGAACGGCGCACGGTCCCGGCGTACCGTCATCGCCGAGACCTCCGACCTGCTGGCGAACCTCGTCTCCGCGCACGTTCGCACCATTGCGTTCATCAAGTCCCGGCGCGGCGCCGAGAGCATTTCGGCCACGGCACGAAGGTTGCTCGAGGAGGTTCATCCCAGCCTCCCCCAGCGGGTTGCGGCGTACCGTTCGGGTTACCTGCCGGAGGAACGCCGCGCCCTGGAGACGGCATTGCGAAGTGGCGAGCTTCTGGGCGTAGCCAGTACGTCGGCACTCGAGTTGGGTATCGACATCTCGGGCCTGGATGCCGTGCTCATCGCCGGCTGGCCGGGCACTCGGGCGTCGCTCCTCCAGCAGATCGGCCGGGCCGGGCGCTCCGGCCAGGACGCCATCGCCGCTTTCGTTGCCAGCGATGATCCGCTCGACACCTACCTGGTCCACCATCCGGAGGCGGTGTTCGACGTCGCGGTTGAAGCGACGGTGTTCGATCCTTCCAATCCGTACGTCCTCGGTCCCCACCTGTGCGCGGCTGCGGCCGAGCTTCCCCTGACCGACCCGGACCTCGACCTGTTCGGTACCTCCTCGGAAGCCCTGCTCACCCAGCTGTGCGAGCAGGGGTACCTCCGGCGTCGGCCGTCCGGCTGGTTCTGGACGCACCCACAGAGCGCTGCCGGGATGGTCAGCCTGCGGGCCGACGGTGGGGGTCCCATCAACATCGTCGAGTCCGGAACCGGTTCCGTGCTGGGAACCATGGGATCGCCGCAGAGCCACTATCAGGCACATCGGGGAGCGATCTATGTGCATCAGGGGCGCACGTATGTGGTCGAAGAGCTGAACGAAGAGGATCACTTCGCTGTCGTGAAGCGTGCCAATCCCGACTTCTACACGCAGGCACGGGACGTGACGCAGATCGAGGTCGTGGGACGGAACCGCAGTGCGGTGTGGGGCGGGGTGCTGGCGAACATCGGCGACGTCAAGGTGACCACGCAGGTGGTGTCCTTCCAGCGGAAAGCCTTCGTCTCGAATGAGATCCTGGGCGAGGAGCCCCTGGAGCTCGGAGCGCGCGACCTGTTCACCAAGAGCGTCTGGTTCGAGATTGATGTAAAACTCCTGGAGGATGCGGGCATCACCGCCGAAGAGCTTCCGGGAGCACTGCATGCTGCCGAGCACGCCGCCATCGGCTTGCTGCCGCTGGTGGCCTCGAGCGACCGCTGGGATATCGGCGGAGTGTCGACTGCCCTGCACGCCGACACGGGGCTGCCCACGATTTTCGTCTATGACGGACACCCTGGAGGAGCCGGATTCGCGGAGCGTGGCTTCGAGGCGGCACGGACCTGGCTGACGGCGACCCGGGACGCGATTGAGGCGTGCGAGTGCAGTGACGGCTGCCCGTCCTGTGTGCAGTCCCCGAAGTGCGGCAACCGCAACAATCCGCTGAGCAAAGCCGGCGCGGTGACGCTGCTCTCGCTGATCCTTGAGCAGGAGCGGGCGGGGGCGCCGCGAGCGCCGGTTGGGTAAGCGGTTGGGTTGCCCGTTCAGCCGTAGTCAGGGGATTCAGGGGATCCAGGCGATAAGAAGGGACAGTCATGTGGGTCGGCTTTGTTGAGTTCGATGTATTGCTCGGTGCTGTCCATTCGCTGAAGGGCAAGCGTTCGGTGGTACGTCCGCTGGTGTCGGATCTGCGCCGGAAGTTCGAGGTCTCCGTAGCCGAGGTCGATCATCAGGATCTGCACCGCCGAGCAGTTGTCGGGGCGGGCCTGGTGGGAGCGGACCGGCAGCACGTGGTGGACGTCCTCGACCGCGTGGAGCGGTATGTCGCGGCGCGGCCCGAGGTGGAGCTGCTCAGCGCCCGACGGCGGCTTCTCACTAGCGAGGACTAGCCCGGGGCCTGATGGATTGTGCATCCTCCGGTGGCGGACCCGCGCGCGCCGCACCGGTGGCGTCCGGCAGCAGCCGTCCTGCCGACACGGTGACGGTCACCAGGTAGGTCTCGCCGGCTGCGTCGTCGACGGCGCAGCTATCGAGCCGCGCACCCTGCATCTCCGCCATTTCCACGGCCAGCTCGCATGGTTCTCCCTCGCGTAGCCCCCGTGCGGCGTCCGCGGCTGCGAGCGCGGACAGATCCGCGGCAGTGGCTGCCCGGGAGGCGGACACCGCTCCCTGCACGAGGAGTGATGCCGCAGCGCACAGGACCAGCAGGGCAAGCCCGAACCCCGCCACGAGAACTGTTCCTGCGCCAGCTTCACGGTTCGCCCGGCGGCGTCCGGGTATCGGCTGCCGGGCGGCATGCCGCACTTTCTGCCGTTGAGTGCGGGGGCTTTCAGCCGGTAGGGGCAGGGAAATCCTTCCGTCGTCAACCATGCTCCGACCTGCCCGAGGCCGTGGCGGAGAGGGTGAGCTCGAGAAGACCGACCACCGGCCCGCGGACAGGGGCGGTGACCTCGATCGACGTCCATCCGGCATCGGTATGGAGCCTCACCGCGGCGTCGGCTCCGGCGAGGCGGCGCACCGTCGCTTCGACGGACTGCTGGGCCTCGCCCCGCAGAACTTCGCGCGCACCGGCGCGCGCTGCTTCCTCGAGGCGCAGTTGCGTCATTCCCGCCGCTGCCGCTCCAAGGAAGAGCCCGAAAACGAGCACCAGGGCGGGAAGCGCCACAGCGATCTCGGCGGTCACTGCGCCGCGGTCGCCTCCGCCGTCCGAACTTTTCCTGCCCTGGCGCATCGATGTCAGCCGAAGCTCAGGGCGGACTCAATGAGGGACATCAAAAGGCCCCTGACCTCCCCGCTCGACAGCACCGCCACCAGAAGCGCAGCGAACCCCACGGCTGCGAGAGTGGCGATCGCGTATTCGGCCGTCGCCATGCCCGCCTCCCTGGGCAGCGGCGCTCCGGAGGGCGGTCGGAGAGGCCGCGGATGAAGCTTCACCACCGGCGCGACCCGCGGGCCGCTTTCCCCGGGTGCCGCTCCTGCTGCGGGTTCCGGTTCGCCCCCACTCCCTGGGTGGCTGTGCCGGTCAAGGGTTCCGCGCGGGTTCCTGACACTCTGTGGCATTGTTCTTCCTTCCGGTAGGACCGCCGGCCAGCAGCGGTTCGGCAGTGCTGCAGCCGGTGTTCCGGTGCTGTTCCCATCCTGTCGCGCCTGGGGGACCACGGCCCGGGGCTTGCCCTCTAAGTGGATAAGAGCTCACAGGGACGGCAGGAGAGCCCACACCACCGGAAGTACCCCGAGGCACACGAAGGAAGGCAGTGCGCACAGTCCGAGTGGAACCACGAGTTTCACCCCGAGCGCCGCGGCCTTCCTCTCGACCTCGCGGTTGCGGCGGCGCCTGAGCTGGGCCGCACAGGCGTGGATGATTGCGGCCGAGGGCGCACCGGTGCCTGCTGCGAAACGGAGGGTTTCACGCAGGTCGTCGACGCAGTCCCGGCGCCCCCGTGCGGCCCCCGGACCTGCTGTCTCCCAGGCGCTCTCCCACTCTGCTCCAAGGTCGAGCGCGTCCTTCACCCTTCGGAGCCTGGCCGCCACCACAGGGTCGCATGATGCCGCCAAAATCTCGAGGGCATGGGCAACCGGCGCCCCCGCGGCCAGGATAGCTCCCGTGAGGTCGAGCATCAGCGGAGCATCAGCTATACCAGGCCGAGGATCGTCCCGGGCCGACCGCTGCAGCACGAGCGTTCCGGGCCCGCGGTGGGGGACCGAGTAAAGCAGGCATGCCGCGGCCAGGAGACCCGCAACAAGAAGTCCCGTACCCATCAGCCGGGGTTCTGCGCCGCGCTGAGGAGGCGCTTCGACCATGCTCTCGCGATGACCATCAGGATCAATCCGAGAATCAGGACGCCCACCCCGAGAGGCGATCCGAGCAGAGCTCCCAGCGGGTTGACGCCCAGAAGGTAGCCGAGGGCCAGTCCGAAAACCGGGAGCCACGTCAGGAGCGTGACGGTGGCCTTGGGCCCGGCCAGGGCGGTTTCGCGTGCAGCGTCAGCGTCGAGCTCGGAGTCGAGCTGCACCGCGTATCTCTCAAGGACGTAGGCAAGTGGTGCGCCGCTGCTTTCCGCCACGTCGAAGCAGGCCGCAAGGTCGACCCACAGCCTCGCCGCGGACGGCCTGTCCGGGTTTCCGGAACGGCGTGCTGCAGGAGCGCCGGCACCGGCCCGCAGGGCGTCGGGCACGCTCAATCCGAGCTCCGCGCTCCTTCGCGCTGACTGGATGACGGGCATGGCACCCGCGGCGAAGGGTGAACCCGAGCCTGCGGCGTCCCGGTACACCCGTTCAATGTCCTCCCACAGGTGCAGCGGCGATCTTCCCGCTCTCAACAACCCTGTCAGCTGATGGACGAACAGCGGCAACTCGTGCATCCCGATCCCCGGCGTTCGGGCCGGAAGGTGCCGGAGGACCGGCCGGAACCGGGCGCCCAGCCCTCCGTCCCGGCCTGCCCGCCCGGAAGCCTGTCCGGAGCGTCTGCCTGCCCACTCCTGCCCACGGACGTGAGCGCTCCGGGGCAGTGCAAGCACTGCGACCGCAGCGGTCAGGAGAAGTGCCACAGCGATGCCGGTCATATCGGATGACCGGCATCGGTGAGCCGCTGCTGCAGGGCGTCCCACGCCTCGCCCTTCACACACCCGTTGTCGTTGCAGCTGAGGGCTGGCCGCACCCTCAGCTGCCCCCGGTCCAGGTCCACCAGCGCGATCTGGTCGGTCCGGCGTCCCGCGGGAACCCTCAGGAGGTGAATGACTACGTCGAGCGCGGTTCCCGCCTGCAGCGCCAATGACGCTGGGCTGAGACCGGCCAAGGCCCCCAGGGCGGTGAGCCGTGCCGGAACCGCCGTGGCCGAGTTGGCGTGGACCGTCCCCCCGGCGCCGTCGTGCCCGGTGTTCATTGCCATCAATAGCTCGCGGACCTCGCCGCCGCGGCACTCGCCCACGATCAGGCGGTCGGGTCGCATCCGCAGCGCGTGCCGCACGAGTTCGGCGAGGTCCACCGCGCCTGCTCCCTCGAGGTTCCCGTGGCGTGACTGCAGTCCGACGGTATGGGGGTGTTGAGGATTCAGTTCGGCGGCGTCCTCGACAAGAACGAGCCGTTCACCGGATCCCGCCATGCCGAGGAGTGCTGAAAGGAGCGTCGTCTTCCCGGTTCCCGTGGCGCCGCTGATGAGGAAGTTCAGGCGCCCCCTGATGATGGCACGGAGGATCACCTCCATGTCGGGCTGCACCGTGCCGGAGGCCACGAGGTCCGCCAGGGAAAAGACTTTCGCCCGGCGAATCCTGATGGACAGCAATGTTCCACCGGTGGACAGCGGTGGGAGCACGGCGTGGATGCGATACCCGCCCAAGCGCACATCGACGCAGGGGCTGCCGTCGTCGAGCCGCCTTCCTCCTGCCGCGATGAGCCGCACGGCGAGCGCACGCACCTCGCTTTCGCGCTCGAAGAGCCGCGGGACCCGTCGCAGGCCTCCGGCGCCATCAACCCAGGTGTCGGTGGGTCCGTTCACCAGGATGTCGGTGATGTTCTCGTCCCCCAGTAGATGCTGCAGCGGCCCGAGTCCCTGAAGTTCCGCGCGGATGCGGTCCACAGCGTTGAGGGTGCCTTCCGAGCCGAGGAGCCGTCCGGAGGTGCGGACAGCGTCAGCGAGGCCGGCGGCAGTGACGGCGGCGGTTCCCGCCAGGACCGAGGTACGGACCTCGCTGACCATGCTGAGTCCTGCACTTGCCGTGGAGGTCTCGGTCGGCTGCATCGACGGACGGGCGCGTGCACCGGCGTCCAACCCGGCGTCCGGGCGGGGGCTGCTGCGGTTCCGCCGCCGGGGACTCTGGAAGGGGTCAGTCGTCACGGAATGCTCCGTTTTCACTGATGGCGTGAAGGATGGTCCTGCACGCTGCCCGTAGGCGCCTCCGCCGTCCGATCTCCAGCACCCGCCCGGAGGCCTCGGCAGCACCGACCCCACGAATGCGCGGCAGCAGGGGCAGGGCATGTCCAATGTCCAGGAGATCCGCGATGCTGTAGGGATCGAAGCCCGGGGACAGCGGACCGCTCACCACGGGGTGGACGGGGAGCGGGCCCAGTCTTGCCTGCGCGGCGATCGCAGCTGACACTGCCCTCAGTCTGGCCGGCACCACGAGAACGACCCGATCGCAGAACCCGAGCAGCGCGTCCCGGTCGACGGATCCAAGGTCGATGAACGCCAGTGGAAACACCTGACGTGCTGCGTCGATGACGGCCACGGTGGACGACGGTGGGGAGGTCGGGGCGGACGGTCGGGCAGGCTCCGGATGCATCGAGCCGTGGGACAGGAAGGAGAAGTGCCCGGCGGACGGCAGTGCCGATGCGAGTTGGGCCGGGTTCAGGCTGCCCCGGACCTCGCTCAGGTCGGCCCAGCGCACGCCCGGCGTCCGCTCCCCGCCGAAAGCCAGGTCGAGCCCCCCTCCGGATGGGTCCCCGTCGATGAGGACAGTGGATACTCCGCCAGCTCCCGCACAGTCGGCCAGCCAGCAACTGAGGATGCTCGCACCGGCTCCCCCGGCACTGCCGAGGACACCGACGATCGAACCCGGCCCGGCCGGATCCTGGAGTCGGCCGAGATACTCGGCGAGCCAGCCGGCGCCCTGCGGCAAAATTGCGACCCGCCCCGCATGGTGGCGCGCGGCGGCGGCCCACACGAAGTCCTCCTCCCCCGCCGCTCCGATCAGGATGACGCTTGTGCCGGCGGGCACCCGCTCGTGCGCACTTCCGGGCGTCACGAGGAGCACCGTCGGCTGGCGCTCCAGGGCCAGCCGCACAGTGTCGGTGGTGGTCAGCGGAACCCCTGCTGCCGCGCAGACACGTGCCGTTTCGTCGTGCAGTTCCTGGGAGCCGCCAACCAGCACGACAGCACCCCGGTCGGCGTCCGGCCGCAC
Source organism: Arthrobacter sp. Br18 (assembly GCF_000520555.1). GTDB lineage: Bacteria > Actinomycetota > Actinomycetes > Actinomycetales > Micrococcaceae > Arthrobacter_D. The sequence goes on from NZ_KI914865.1 coordinate 29,604, forward strand.
GCCCGGAGTCCAGGATCCTCTCTCAGCCATGTGTCAAGGCTGGTGCCCGCCGGCACGCCACGCCGTCGTCGTCCGGGTTAAGTGGACAACCGGCTCCTGGACCAGGAGCCGCGGCACACAGTGGAGAATGGAGCTATGTATGTTGCTGTCGCCGCACCGGCAGGCGCCGGGGCAAGCGGGGCAGCCCAGCACAACGCCGCCGCGGTATTCCAGCCGATCGACGCGGCCGGCTC
>NZ_KI914865.1:29936-46502 GCF_000520555.1 Arthrobacter sp. Br18
CCAGCCGATCGACGCGGCCGGCTCGCCCACCGGCCCCGCAGTCAACGCTACGGCGCTGGAACTGACCAGCGTTTTCGCCGGGTTCGAGGCCGACCATCCGCGCTGGGTCTGGGACTCGACCCGTACCTGGTACCCCCTGCTGCTCGCTGACGGAGTGCCGCTCGAGCGGTGCCACGACCTCGCCCTGGTGCGAGCCGTCCTCACCCACTCGGGATACTGCGTCGATTCGCCCTACCTCCTGGGATTGCGCCGTTCCGCCGGGAACGGGGACGAGCCGGCACTTCCCCGCCAGGTGCCCGCCCTCCGGGCAGCACCGAACCAGACAAGCCTGTTCGAGGAACCGGTAAGCGCCCGGGGACCAGGACTCGACGAGGTCATCGGCGAATTCCAGCGGCAGCAGCAGGCGGTGGCGACATCCAGTCAGCCACGCCGTCTCTCGCTGCTGCTGGCCGCGGAATCGGCCGGCGCGCTGCTGGCCGCCGAGATGGAGTCCGCAGGGCTTCCCTGGCGACGGGAAATCCATGAACACCTGCTCGAAACCCACCTCGGGCCCCGCCCTCCGGAAGGCCGGCGCCCAGTCCGCCTCGAACAGCGTGCAGCAGAGCTCCGCGTCGCCCTTGCAAGTCCAACGCTCAATCCCGATTCCCCGCAGGACCTCATGCGGGCGCTGCACCGTGCAGGCATCGAGGTTTCCACCACGAGGTCCTGGGAACTCGAACGCCAGCAACACCCGGCCATCGGGCCGTTGCTGGCCTATAAGAAGATGTCGCGGTTACTCACCGCCAACGGCTGGTCCTGGCTCGACGCCTGGGTGCAGAACGGCCGGTTCCGGCCCGAATACGTGGTGGGCGGTTCGGTGTCGGGGCGGTGGGCGTCCCGCGGTGGAGGAGCCCTGCAGATCCCGAAGCAGGTGCGCGATGCCGTCCGGCCCGATCCCGGCCATCTCTTCGTCATCGCCGACGCAGCCCAGCTGGAGCCGCGCGTACTGGCGGCGCTCGGCCAGGACTCGGCGCTTGCGGCAGCGGCACGCGGCCGTGATCTGTATCAGGGCATTGCGGAACAGGGCTTCGGCGGGGACCGCGCACAGGCGAAACTCGCCATGCTGGGGGCCATGTACGGAGCGACCAGCGGCGAGTCGGGACGCCTCATGCCGCAGTTGACACGTGCCTTTCCGCAGGCCATCGCCGTCGTCGAAGCCGCCGCCCGTACGGGTGAAACCGGCGGGGCGGTGATGAGCTACCTCGGACGTGGGTGCCCTCCCGCATCGGAGCGGTGGCGTGAAGCACAGCTGAGCACGACGGCGGAGGAGCAGCGCCGCGCGGACAGCGCCGCCCGGGCCAGGGGCCGCTTCACGAGGAACTTCGTGGTGCAGTCCACCGCCGCGGAGTGGGCGCTGTGCTGGCTTGCCGAGATCCGGAGGAGGCTGAGGACCGAGTCCGGTCCGGCATCCGGGAGTGAGCTCGTGTTCTTCCTCCACGACGAAGTGATGCTGCACGTTCCCCGGGAGGGAACAGGAGAGATCAGCCGGCTGGTCGAGGAGGCCGCCGCCGCCGCAACCAGCCTGATGTTCGGCAGCATCCCCATCGACTTCGCCGTCAACACCGTCGTTGTTGCCTCCTACGCCGACGCCAAGTGACTTACAGCGTGGTCCTACAGGGGCTTGGGAATCTCCCGTTCAGCGTCCCACGGCTGGGACCACTGCAGGCCGTCGAAGAGGGAGTCCAGCAGTAGCGCGGTGAATCCCCACACCGTCGCGTTCGGGAGGACGAACGCCGGGCTCCGGAAGGTCTGCTCCTTCCTCTGCACCACAACTGTCCGCCGGTTCGATGGATCAAGGAGCTCTCCCACCGGCGCCCGAAAAACCTGGGTGGATTCGGCTTCCGAGACCACCGTGACCGGTGTCTGCCGCACCCACCAGGCAAGAACCGGTGTCACGAGGAAGTTGCTCACTGGCAGCCCGACCTCGGGAAGCACCCCCAGAACCTCAACGCCCAGCGGATCAAGGCCGGTTTCTTCCTCCGCCTCCCGAAGCGCAGCAGCCTGCTCGTCGACATCGCCCCCGTCAATGACGCCGCCCGGGAAGGAGACCTGCCCCGGGTGGTTGGTGAGCGACCCCGAGCGCTCCATGAGCAGCACGTCCAGATCGGCGGGTTGGAGCGCGGAAGGGTTCGCATGGGGACCTGGCCGGAGCGCCCCGAACAGCATGAGCACTGCGGCCCGGCGGCCGTTTCCGAGCCCCATGGTACTCAGGTGCCGGCCCGCCGTCGTTCCGGGAGCGGCGATGCTCCGGCCCGACACGGCATAGGCGCTCAACGACTCGTAGGCGTTCACGCTCCCAGCGCGTGCCCGGCCCGGAGGAGTTCTGCCCGCGTCTCCCCGTTTCGCATGCGCTCCAGGAGTTCCTCCCTGCCCGGCGCCAGCTCGTACTTCAGCAGCTTCGCGGCCTTGGCGGGATCCACTTCCCCCTCCCCGTACGAAGGACACAACGCCGCCACGGGGCAGGCGCCGCAGGCAGGTTTCTTCGCGTGGCAGACCCGCCGGCCGTGGAAGACCACATGGTGCGAGAGCCGAGTCCAGTCCTTCGTCTCGAACAGGGCTCCGACCTCCGCCTCCACCTTGATCGGATCATCGGCGGCAGTCCACCCGAAGCGGCGGGACAGCCTCCCGAAATGCGTGTCGACGGTAATTCCCGGTATCCCGAACGCATTGCCGAGCACCACGTTCGCCGTTTTCCTCCCGACTCCTGGTAGCGTCACCAGGTCTTCGAGCCTGCCCGGCACGTCGCCGTCGTACTCGTCCACGAGCCGGTTGGACAGCGCCAGAAGACTGTTGGCCTTCGCCCGGAAGAATCCGGTGGGGCGGATGATGTCCTGGAGTTCCTCCACCTCGGCCTCCGCGAGGCTCCGCGGATCGGGGAAGCGGGCGAAGAGCGCGGGGGTGGTCAGGTTAACCCGGACGTCCGTCGTCTGGGCGGACAGGACCGTTGCCACCAGCAATTCGAAAGCGTTCCGGAAGTCGAGTTCGGCAACCGCATAGGGGTACGTCTCGCCGAGGATCCGATTGATCTTCCGCGCCCTGCGCTTGAGCGCGACGGGAGACTCGCGTCCGTCCCCTGTCTTCACCGGGTCCTCCCCTGCTGCCGCACGCTAGTCCTTCGGAGCACGTTCGATATTGCTGAGATCGCGCAGGATTCCGACGTGTCCGGTGCGTTTGTCCTGCACCAGGAACTCGTTCCCGCGGTCCTCGATGCCGACTTCCCAGTCCCCCGGTTCGAGCGTGAAGACCGCCCGGCCGGTCTGCTCATCCACGACGACCCTCGGGGTGCCGACAGCGAACCAGAAGGCCTCCACCACGTCCTCCTCCGGGTCGCGGGTGGCCGAGATGGGGTCCTGCCGGACGGGTCCGCTGTTCGTGACCACCGTGTGTGCCCGCGTCTCGGCGAGGGGCGTCCTTGCCTCGGTCGCTGCTGCGTCGTGCGGAGGATCAACCCAGGAAACATGCTGCTCTGCGCCTCGGGGTTCGGCGGAGACAGATTCCGCAGGGGCGGTGCCTGACGCGGCGGTGTCCGCCACCTGCGTAGTCGGTGCGGGAGCGTCCGGCGTCGAGGACCCTGCCCCAGCGCCCCTAGCCGGCAGGTCGTCCGCGCCGGTAGCGCCGGATGCAGCGGTAGCGCCGGCAGCGGATGCGCCGGCTGCTGGGGCCGCAGTAGCACCGGTTGCGGATGCGCCGGTAGCGCCGGATGCAGCGGTAGCGCCGGCAGCGGATGCGCCGGCTGCTGGGGCCGCAGTAGCACCGGCGGCGGATGCGCCGACGACCGGGGCCGCGCTCCGCACGACGTCCCGCTCCTCCGGAAGCGACGACGCCTCCTGCCGGGATGCCTTCGGGCCTGCACCCGCCCGGATCTTCCCGACGAGCCCGGCAACCTTCTCCCCATACTGCTTCGCCGGATTCGCTCTGTCCGAGTGGACTTTGTCCGGCTGCGACGCCACGGCGGGGCGGGGCTCGCTCCACTGCTCAACCTTCTCGGCTGGAACCGGTTTCAGCGCCTTGGGCGGTTTTGGTGCCTTCGGCCGCGCCGCGAGAACCGGGCGGGCAACGAGGTGCGCCTCGGAGACGGGACGCTCCTTGAAGTCCTTGTTCAAAGGAGGCAGGTGGGGAGCGAGGGCCGTGGCCACCAGCATGCCCAGCGCGCCGATGAGTGACACCAGTGCCCCGACCGAGAAAAACATTACGGTCTCGAGGAAGAAGAAGACCGAGGCGAGCACGGCACTTACCGCGGCGAACTGGTCAACGGACAGCGATCCCACCCGCAGCGTGGCGGTTCCGAGCCTCCTCGCCGCCACGAGTGCGGCCGCGGCTACGGGGAGCAGGATTCCTATCCCCACATAGAACAGCGGAGAGATTGTCCAGAAGTTCTGGTAGGACATCGTGTCGCGGAAAAAGGGAAGGAGCGTTCCGAGAAAGACAAGTGCGACGGCGCCCCCGAAGACCGCCTCCCGCAGGGTGAAGGGGCCGGCCACGGCATTCGAAGGTCCGTACGGCCCTGTCGGCCGGTGCTCCTTCAGGAGGCGTTGTTCATCGGTCGATCGGGTCTGTGCCGGATCTGTCGACGAACCGCCCGCCCTCCCGGCGTTCTGCTCGGCCTGCTGTTTGGTCATGGTGAATCTCCTGTTCGTCGCGGCGCCCGGGGGTCCTCGGAAAACATCGGTGCAGCACCGGTGTTCCTTACCTGTTTCCACCCTAGCCACCCTCGGTGTCCCCACCAACCCCTGCAGCGTGGCCGCGCCGCCGAACCATTCACCGCAGAATCCCACCCTTCTACCTAGGTACTGTGACCCCGAACACAGATTGTCCCCCGCACGCGATAATGTCGACGAAAGCACGTTGCCGCGGCACCCGGCATGGCTGGATGCCGCGGCCACAGAAAGCTATCGAATCGGCCACAGAGGGGTACACCATGTCTGACAGCGCGCAGAAGCAGGGCGATGCGTTCGAGAACCTGCTGCACGAGGAACGCCGCTTCCCGCCGACGGACGAGTTCGCGGCGAATGCGGTAGCACAGCCCTCCCTGTACGAGGAGGCGAGCAGCCAGGGATCAGAGTTCTGGGCCGCCCAGGCGCGGAACCTGCTGACCTGGGACACCGATTTCACGCAGACCCTCGACTGGTCGGACGCTCCCTTCGCGAAGTGGTTTGTCGGCGGCAAGGTCAATGCCGCGTACAACGCCCTCGACCGGCATGTTGCTGCCGGGCTCGGCGACCGCGTGGCCATCCACTTCGAGGGTGAGCCCGGCGACACCCGGACCATCACCTATGCCGAACTGACCGAAGAGGTGAAGAAAGCCTCCAATGCCTTCGAGAGCCTCGGCGTGGCGAAGGGCGACCGCGTGGCCGTCTACCTGCCGATGATCCCGGAAGCGGTCATCACCATGCTGGCGTGTGCGCGCATCGGAGCGGTCCACTCCGTGGTCTTCGGGGGCTTCTCCGCCGAAGCGCTCCGCAGCAGGATCGACGACGCCGAGGCAAAACTCGTCGTCACCTCCGACGGCACGTACCGGCGCGGGAAGCCCAGTGCGCTCAAACCCGCTGTCGACGGCGCCCTTGGGCGGGAAGGCCACACCGTTTCCAGCGTCGTGGTGGTCAAGCGCAACGGTGAACCCGTGGAGTGGACCGAGGGGCGCGATCTCTGGTGGCACGACGTCGTCGACTCCGCGTCGCCCGAGCACACCGCCGAGGCGCATGACTCCGAGCACCCGCTGTTCATCCTCTACACCTCCGGCACCACGGGAAAGCCCAAGGGGATCCTGCACACCACGGGTGGATATCTCACCCAGACGGCCTTCACGCACAAGAACACCTTCGACCTCCGCCCGGAGACCGATGTGTTCTGGTGCACCGCCGACATCGGCTGGGTCACCGGCCACAGCTACGTGACGTACGCTCCCCTGATCAACGGCGCCACGCAGCTCATGTACGAGGGTACGCCTGACACCCCGCACCAGGGACGCTGGTGGGAACTGGTCGAGAAGTACAAAGTGTCCATCCTGTACACCGCGCCCACGGCGATCCGGACCTTCATGAAGTGGGGCCGCGACATCCCCCAAAAGTTCGACCTGTCCTCCATCCGGGTGCTCGGCTCGGTCGGTGAGCCGATCAACCCCGAAGCGTGGATGTGGTACCGCGAGGTGATCGGTGGGAGCAAGGCTCCCATCGTGGACACCTGGTGGCAGACCGAAACCGGTGCCCACATGATCGCGCCCATGCCCGGCGTCACCGCCACCAAGCCCGGGTCCGCGCAGGTTGCGGTGCCCGGCATCTCGATCGATGTGGTCGACGAGCTCGGTGAGTCGGTTCCGAACGGCTCAGGCGGCTACCTGGTGATCCGTGAGCCGTGGCCGGCCATGCTGCGCGGAATCTGGGGCGATCCCGAGCGCTTCAAGGAGACCTACTGGTCCCGTTTCGACAACATGTACTTCGCCGGCGACGGCGCGAAGAAGGACGAGGACGGTGACATCTGGCTCCTCGGCCGGGTCGATGACGTCATGAACATCTCGGGCCACCGGCTCTCGACGACCGAGATCGAGTCGGCGCTCGTCAGCCACCCCTCGGTCGCGGAAGCGGCGGTGGTCGGCGCGGCCGATGAGACCACCGGCGAGGCCGTGGTGGCCTTCGTGATCCTCCGCGGATCAGCCAAGGACGACGACGACATCGTCACCACGCTGCGTAACCACGTGGGCAAGGAAATCGGGCCGATCGCGAAGCCGCGGAACATCCTCGTGGTTCCGGAGCTGCCGAAGACCCGCAGCGGGAAGATCATGCGCCGGCTCCTCAAGGACGTCGCCGAGGGCCGTGAGGCAGGCGACTCCTCCACGCTCGCCGATAACACCGTGATGCAGCAGATAGCAGCGTCGCTGCGGAAATAGGGCGTCGCTGCCCCAGCACAGGCCCGGCCTGTGCTGGCCTGGCCTGTGCTGGGGCATAGTTAAGCCATGACTGCGGCCACCACCATCCTGCTCATCAACGGACCCAACCTGAATCTCCTGGGTCGGCGGGAGCCGCACATCTACGGGCACGACACGCTCGACGACGTCGAACAGCTCGCGCGGGCCACTGCGCAGGCGCGTGGCTGGTCCCTGGAGAGCATGCAGTCGAACCACGAAGGCGTCATCGTGGATGCCATTCACGCTGCGGCGGGAACCACTGCCGCCGTCGTCATCAACGCCGGGGCATTCACCCACACCTCGGTGGCGATTCGCGACGCGTTGGCCGCCGTCGCGCTCCCGGTGGTGGAGGTCCACATCAGCAACGTGCACCGGCGGGAGGAGTTCCGCCACCACTCCTACATCTCGGGAGTTGCCGATGCCGTGATTGCCGGCGCAGGCGTGGACGGCTACCGCCTGGCAGTGGATCACCTCACCTCGCGGCTCGGAAAGTAAACCCGGACCTCCGCGGAAAGCGGTTCACCGATGCCGGTTCCGGCTCCGAAACCGGCATCCGTAGGGCACGATGGTTCCATGAGCGATTTCCCTCCCGCGCCCGAAGCAATCGATGCACCCGATGTGTCCGACGCACCGCTCCTCGAGGTCCGGAATCTGGCAGTGAGCTTCCGCACCACGCATGGCGAGGTCCGGGCGGTCGAGAACGCAAGCTTCACCCTGAAAAAGGGCAGCACCATCGCCATCGTGGGTGAGTCCGGGTCGGGAAAGTCGACAACGGCGATGGCCTGCATCGGGCTGCTGCCTGACAACGGCAGGGTCACCTCCGGAAACATCTTCTTCGAGGGCAAGGACCTGGTGGGCCTCGCGGAATCAAAGCTGCGCGGTATCCGCGGGCGGGCCATCGGGCTGGTTCCCCAGGATCCGATGTCGAACCTGAATCCGGTAACCAAGATCGGCACGCAGGTGGCGGAAACGCTGCTGGTTCACGGCATGGCCACCAGGAAGAACGTCAAGCAGCGTGTCATCGAGGTCCTCACGGCGGCCGGGCTTCCCGACGCCGGCGAACGCGCCAAGCAGTACCCCCATGAGTTCTCCGGAGGAATGCGGCAACGCGCCCTCATCGCCATCGGGCTGGCCTGCCAGCCACGCCTGCTGATCGCCGACGAGCCCACCAGCGCGCTCGATGTTACCGTCCAGCGCACTATCCTGGACCAGATCGCGAGCATGACGGAGCTGCTGGGCACCTCCGTGCTGCTGATCACCCACGACCTCGGGCTGGCGGCCGAACGCGCGTCGGACCTCGTGGTGATGCACCGCGGCCACGTCGTCGAAACCGGCCCTGCCGACCAGCTCCTCCACGATCCCCAGCACCCCTACACGCAGTCCCTGGTGCGGGCGGCCCCCAGCGTTGCGGCCGTCCGCCTCCGCCCCGGCGCCTACAACGACGACGCCCTGAAACGGACCAGGCTCGCCGCCGTCGCCTACTCCGAACATGAGACTGCGGGCGGTACAGCTCCCGCCGCGCCGCCCGAGAATATCGTGGAGATCCGCGACCTCACTAAGGTCTACAAGCGCCGGGGCAGCTCCGACGACTTCTACGCCACCAAGAACGTGACCCTCGATGTTCCCCGCGGGCAGACCGTCGCGATCGTCGGTGAATCCGGATCGGGAAAAACCACCACCGCGCGCATGCTCCTTAAACTGATCGAACCGACGTCGGGGACCATGACTTTCGACGGCATGGACGTGGCCAGCCTGGACAAGGCCCAGCTCAATGACTTCCGCCAGCGGGTGCAGCCCATCTTCCAGGACCCCTACTCCTCGCTGAACCCCATGTTCACCATCGAGCGCATCGTCGAAGAGCCGCTCAACGCGTACAAGCGCGGAAGCAAGAAGGACCGCGCCGCACGCGTCCGTGAGCTGATGGATCAGGTCTCACTCCCCCAGAACGCCCTCCGGCGTTACCCCTCCGAGCTGTCGGGCGGGCAGCGCCAGCGGGTGGCGATCGCCCGCGCACTCGCGCTCAAGCCCGAACTGCTGGTCTGCGACGAACCGGTCTCGGCGCTCGACGTCCTGGTCCAGGCGCAGATCCTGAAGCTCCTCGGCGACCTGCAGTCGGAGCTCGGCCTCAGCTACCTTTTCATCTCGCACGACCTCGCGGTAGTGCGGCTGATCTCCGACTACGTCTGCGTCATGAAGGACGGCGAACTGGTCGAGGCGGCAAGCTCCGAGGAAGTCTTCCTGAACCCGCGCCACCCCTACACGCGCCGCCTCCTGGCCTCCATCCCCGGCAACGAGCTCAACATCGAGGGCGAACGCGCCTCCTGATCCGGTCTGGGCCGGGTCCGGGTGAGGCCCGAGAGGAGGACGGCCGGGTGCCGCTCATTGCGGTTTTCCTGGCTCGTTGGTGTCGTTGGAACGTGCCTGCGCTCGACGGTCGACGCGTCGCCGCTCGTCCTCGTGAGCGTCGCGCAGGAGCGCCAGCACGGCCGCCGCCGTCCGGTCACCGGGGTTCACGACGGCGATCCAGCCGAGTGAGCCATACACGGGGTGTGGGATGATCATGTCGGCCTCGCTGAAGTCGCCGGGGGCAAAGTTCCGCAGGCTCATGCCGGTGAGGTCGGTGAACCTCGCGGACCCGACGTGGATGTTCAGTCGCCACCGGCCGTTCGGTCCGAGATTCGAGAACGTGTCGTCGGTATAATCCTTCGTGATGATCGTCGCGTAGGGCTGGGTGTTCTGCGGGATGAGTCCATCCGGCGAGTAGTAGAAGAAGTGGTCGCCCCACGCGATTTCAGGGAACTCACTCCCTTCATCCGGAGCAAGCTCCAGAACACCATCGAATGCTCTGACTGTGTCGAGAACCTGTTGCATCGTCATGGATCAAGTGTGGTCCTTCTCAGAACTCCGGCCATCGGATTCGATTGAACTCGTTCCGCAGCCGCCGACCCCGGGCAGGGCTGAGGGACTCGACCCAGGAGAAGCGTCCCAGCAGGTGTGCCCGGAATTCACCATGCACCGGTCCGCGCACCCCGTTCTGCGACGCCAGCCCCTCCACCACACAGTTGTGCAGTATCGCCCTGAGCTCGCCGAACGCGGGCCGCGGAACCTTGGGCACCGCGTTCACACGGAGTGGCCCTCCGAGGTCACAGTCCGCTCCACTCCCCGCACGAAAGCGTCGGTACGTCGCGCGAACGCCGGGGGCCACTGAAGCTCGGATCATCCACATAGAGCGTGTACCACGGCATCCGAAGCCTCCGACCACCCTGCGAGCAGCGAGTCCAGCCGCCGGGCCGAGAAATTGGCGGGGCACCGTCGGCGACGGTGCCCCTGTGGCAGGTGCGCGGCGGCAAGGGCACGCCGCGACGCAAAACGCAGTGTGCGCGCCGTCCGGCCGCGCACTGGATCGCCGGCAACCCGGGCGGCGCCGTCCTACTTCCGCCGGGTCTTGGGATCCAGCGCCTCGCGTAGTGACTCTCCCAGGAGGGTGAAACCGAGGGCGGTGATGACGATGCACGCGCCCGGAAGGAAGGCCAGCTGTGGAGCCACGGCCAGTTCTGCCTGGGCATAGGTGAGCATCCGGCCCCACTCGGCGGTCTGGGGAAGCCCGCCGCCCAACCCCAGGAAGGAGAGCGCCGCGGCGTCGATGACCGCGGTGGCGAGCGTCAGGGTGGCCTGGACGATCAGCGGACCCATACTGTTCGGCAGCAGGTGGCTCATGGTGATGGTGGACCGGCTGAGTCCGAGGGTCCGGGCAGCCAGGATGTAGTCGGCACCACGCTGCGACAGCATCGAGGAGCGGAGCAGCCGGGCGAAAATCGGAATCTGGGCCACTGCGATGGCGATCATGATGGCGTACGGGCTCTGGCCGAGGACCGCTGCGATGCTCACTGCGAGCAGCAGGCTCGGAATGGAGAGCAGAATGTCAACGAAGCGCATGATGACGGTGTCCACCCACCCTCCGAGGCCGCCGGACAAGATTCCGAGCAGCATGCCGCCCGCGAGCCCGAGCGTGGTCGAGACGACGCCGATCAGCAGGGATGCCTGCGCCCCCCAGATCAGTTTGCTGAGGACGTCCCCGCCGAACCGGTCGAGTCCCAGCGGAAAGCCGTCGATCTCGCCCGGTCCCGGGATGGAGGTCGGGGTGATCGAGGTGCGTCCGGGAAGGTCGTTACCGCCGTAGGGCGCGAGGATCGGCGCGAGGGCCGCCACAAGGAGGAACAGGCCGATGATGATGGCGCCCACGATGGCCTGGGGGTTGCGCCGCAGTCGAAGGAACGCGTCCTTCCAAAGGCCGGTACCACCGCCCGTGTCGAGGGCTGGATCTGTTGGGGCTGCTGAACCGCCGGCGGCGGGGGGCAAGACTGTACTCACTGCACACGCACCCTCGGGTCGATAACGCTGTAGGAAAGGTCCACAATCAGGTTGATGAGCGCATAGAGGATCGCGATGAAGATGATGAATCCCTGCAGGACGGGATAGTCCAGGCCGAAGATCGCGTCCCGAAGGAAACGCCCGATGCCGTTGAAGGCGAAGACCGTCTCAGTGAGGATGGCGCCCGAGATGAGCAGCCCGAGCTGCAATCCGATGGTGGTGACCACCGGCAGCATCGCATTGCGGAGCACGAAGCGCCCCCTGATGGTGCGCTCGAGCAGGCCCTTCGCCCTTGCCGTCCGGACGTAGTCGGCGTTCTGCACCTCAAGAACGGACGCACGTGTGATCCGCACGATAATTGCCAGTGGGATGGTCCCCAGGGCGAGCCCCGGCAAGATGAGGTGGAGAAAAGCATCCCAGGCAGCATCCCACTCGCCGGTCAGCAGGCCGTCCAGCACATAGAAGTCGGTGACGTGGGTCGCATCGATGCGCGGGTCCTGTCGTCCGTCGGGGGGCAGGATCGGCCATTGGATAGCGAAAAGGTATTTGAGGATGAAGGCGAGGAAAAACACCGGAACCGTGATACCGATGAGGCTGAGGACCACGGAGCTGTGATCGACGAAGCGGCCGTAGTACCGGGCCGCGAGGTACCCGAGCGGGATACCCACACCGATGGCGAAGATCAGCGCAACGACCGTGAGCTCAATGGTCGCCGGGAAGCGGGTCGCGAACTCCTCGAGCACTGGGCGCCCGGTGTTGGTCGACACTCCGAAATCACCCTGGAGCAGCTTGCCAATGTAGGTGAAATACTGCGTCAGGAGCGGCCGGTCGAACCCATAGAGCTCGTTCACCCGGGCGACCGCCTCGGGGGTTGCCTTCTCCCCCAGCAGTGCTGTGGCAGGACCGCCGGGAAGGCTGCGCACCCACAGGAAGAGGAGGATCGACAACCCGAACAACGTAGGGATGAGCAGGGCAATTCGCTTGCCAATGACGCGTAACACAGTGTCCTCTCGGGGATGTACCAGAACGTGCTCTCCAACACAGTGGAGCCGGACCTATAGTACGGGTCCGGCTCCACTGGACATGCTGGTGCTACTTGCTGAGCTCGATGTTGGTGAAGACCTCATCGTTGACCGGGCTGGCCGGGTAGGAGGTGACGCGCTCGTTGAACGCCAGCGAAGGAGCCGGGTGCGCCAGCGGGATGGCCGGGATGAACTCGGCGATCTGCTGGTTGATCTCCTCGTACGCCTTCGTCTGCTCGTCGCGGTCGCTCATGCCACGTGCTTCGTCCAGCGCGGCGAACAGCTCGGGGTTGTTGAAGCCGAATTCAGGCTTCTCCTGGCCGAAGAACACGCCGATGAAGTTATCGGTGTCGTTGTAGTCGCCGGTCCAGCCGAGCAGGTGCAGCCCGTGGTCCTCGGTGCCTTGAATCTGGTCGAGATAGTCCGGGGACCAGGCCGCAGGAGTTGGCGTAACCGTGATCCCGACATCGGCGAGCTGCGCCTGGAGGTTGGTGAAAACCTGTTCCGGGGTGGGCATATACGGACGCGAGATGTTCGTCGGGTAGTTGAACTGGATCTCGAACCCGTCCGGGTAACCGGCCTCGGCAAGGAGCTCCTTGGCCTTCTCCGGATCGAAGTCGTACGTGCTGACGTCTTCGTTGTAGCCGTCGACGACGTCGGGGATGAACTGGGTCGCGACCTTGGTGCCTTCGGGAAGGGTCTGGTTGACCAGCGCTTCCTTATCGATGGCGTGGGCGATGGCTTCGCGCACCTGGGGGTTCGCCAGCTGCTCGATTTTGTGGTTGAAGCCCAGGTACAGGATGGTGAACGGGTCGCGGGCGACGACGTTGTAGCCGGCATCCTTCAGCGACTGGGTGTCGGCCGGTGCGACGAGGTCGTACCCGTCGATCGTCCCGGCCTCGAGGGCCTGGCGGCGGGCCTGCGGATCGTCGATGATCCGGAAGATCGTCTCGGTGATTTGGCCCTTCTCTCCCCAGTAGTCCTCGAAGATTGAAAGATCAAGCTGCTGTCCGACGTCCCAGGATTCGAACTTGAACGGGCCGGTCCCGACGGGGTGGCCCTTTGCGTACTCGCTCTGTTCCGGGGACTCAGCGGAGCCGCCGATCTCGTCGGCTTTGTACTGCTCAAGGGCCGTGGGGCTCTGCATGGCGAAGGCCGGCAGGGACAGTGCAGGGATGAACCCGGCGAACGGCTTGGCGAGCTTGACGGTGGCTTCGTTGTCTCCGTTGACCTCGCAGGATTCGTAAATCGCCTCCTCCGGCTTGTCGGCGAAGCCGCGGAACAGGTCGTTGTAGTAGGGGGAAACGCTCGGGGCCTGCTGGAGGCCCGTCCAGTTGTACCACCGGTCGAAGTTGAAGCAGACGGCGTCGGCGTTGAAATCGGTGCCGTCGTGGAACTTCACGCCTTCCTTCAGCGTGAAGGTCGTCGACAGTCCGTCCTCGGAGATCTCCCACGAGTCCGCGAGCAGGGGCTCGGGGTCCGGGGTGCCTTCCTTGACGCCCACGAGGCCCTCGAAGATCTGGCGGCTGACCCGGAAGGACTCGCCGTCGCTGGCGAAAGCCGGGTCAAGTGATTTGGGGTCGGCTGATGCCGCGAAGACGAAGGTCGAATCGACTGCCCCTTCGCCTTCCGCACCGGTGTTCTCTTCGCGCTCGCTTTGGACGCAGCCGGTGAGGAGAAGTGCGCCGATTGAAATTCCTGCTGTGAGCGCTGCCCGTTTCTTGACGAGGCGAGGGCGCACAGGGGTGCCGCTATTAGACATATGTTGCTCCTGGTGAACGAGTGATTCTGGCCGGATATCCGGTATCCGCCCCATAAGGGCGGCTAACGCTCTGTCCGTGGAATGAGCCTAACTTCTTGCCCGGGCCGTTTCAGTCTTTTCGGCCGACCAATGGTCACGATTTGGTGTCGCAGGCAACAACCAGGCGAATTCGCGTGTTGACCCTGCAGCCGCCTGCCACTACCTGCGGGTGCACTGCCCCGCGGAGGCGCTGTCGTTCAAAGCCGCGGCGTTCTCGGCGATGGGACGCAATTCCTCCAGTGACAATGCATAGCCCACCGGGGCATTCGCTGTGGACTTTGCGAAAACCACTCCTGCGACGCGTCCCTGCAGGTCGAGGAGAGGGCCGCCGGAGTTGCCCTGCTGCACATTCGCGGCGAGGCTGTACACCTGCAGCGGCGAAGGATCCGAGCCGTAGATGTTCTGGACGAGCACCGGGGACAGGCTTTGGATGCTGGCGGGCTGGATGCTGTACGGGCCGCCCGCAGGGTACCCCGCGAAGGCCGCCGTCGTTCCATTCGCCAGTTCCTCGCCCAAAGCCAGCGGTGTGCGGTCCAATCCGTCCACGGCGATGACGGCGATGTCGAGTTTCGGGTCGAACAGGACGATGCGACCAGGCAGCGCCCCGGCCCCCGGAACCTCGACCACAGGCTCGTCGACACCCGCGACGACGTGCGCGTTGGTGATGACCCTGCCGGGCGCCACCACGAAACCGGACCCTGTCTGGTTCTGGCCGCACTGGAACGCGGTCCCGGCGATGCGGACCACCGACGCGGAAGCCGCTGCGAGCTCCGGAGTGTCCACCGATTCATCAGGGACCGGAGCCGTCGCAACGGGGCCCACGCTGTCGAGGATGGTGGGAATGCCGTCATCCACAGCGATGGTGCGCAACTCCGCCATCCATGTCCGCACCGGCGCCGGGGTCGCAGAGTCGATGGTCCGGATGACCTGTGATGATGCGAGGTGCTGGGACAGGAACGGGACGCCAAGTGTTCCGGCACTGAACGCGAGCATCGACAGCACCAGCGCCGCGACCGCGGTGTTCGCTACTCCTCCCAGCAGCCGGTCCACAACGCGCAGCGGCGGGAAGTTGAGCCAGCGCCGGATGGCCCCGCCGAACGCTGCCCCGATGGTCTGGCCCAGGATCACCAGGACAAGGGCGGTGATGATGATCCCCGGGAGGCGCCACGCTTCGTCGGGAATCCACGCGCTGACAAGCGGTATCGCGAAGAACGCGGCCACGGCCCCTGCGACGAAGCCGGCGATGCCGCCCAGCGTCACGGCAAAACCGTTGCGCAGACCGGTGACGAGATACACCAGCAGCACGATCACCAGAACGATGTCCAAGACGGTGAAATCCGGCACGTAGTCTCTCCCCTAGCAAGAATTGATCAGGAAGCGGCAATACCTCCGTCAGTCAGGGCTAGATTCTAGCGGTCGGTGGTGGGAGGATCCTGAGCGTCCGGCCGCCCTTCTGCTGTACGCCCCCCGACACGGTTGAAAGTGTCCCTCCGACCGCCACACCGGAGCTCCCGCCGACGCGATACGTGTATCGGCTGTCACATCCGGCCGGTGTACGGCAAGATGGGACGGTAGAAGGCCGCGGGGATTCCGCACCACCACGTCAAGGAGATTCAATGGACATCGAGGTACTGCGCCGGGCGCCGCTCTTCGCAACTCTGGGAGACGACGTTTTCGCCGCACTCACCGATGAGCTGGCCGAGGTGGACCTCTCCCGCGGATCTTCGGTATTCCGCGAGGGCGATCAGGGGGACCAGCTCTACTTCATCGTCTCGGGCAAGATCAAGCTCGGCCGGACGGCGCAGGACGGCCGCGAGAACCTCCTGGCCATCCTCGGCCCGGGTGAGCTCTTCGGCGAAATGGCGCTGTTCGATCCGAGCCCCCGCACGGCTACGGCCACCGCCGTCTCGGAGACCCGCCTCGCCGCCCTTAAGAACGAAAACCTCCGCACCCTCCTCGAGACCCGTCCCGAGGTCTCGGCCCAGCTCCTCCAGGCCCTCGCCCGACGGCTGCGGCGCACCAACGAATCCCTCTCCGACCTCGTCTTTTCGGATGTTCCGGGCCGCGTCGCAAAGGCGCTGCTCGACCTCGCTGACCGTTTCGGACGCCCCGCGACCGACGGCATCCTCGTGGCACATGAGCTCACGCAGGAAGAACTGGCGCAGCTCGTGGGCGCTTCACGCGAAACCGTGAACAAGGCCCTCGCCGAGTTCGTGCAGCGCGGCTGGCTCCGGCTCGAGGCACGCGCCGTCGTCATTCTCGATATCCAGCGGCTTCGCCAGCGCAGCCGCTGATACGCGCCGCACCTGCACTTCTCGGCAGGAAGTTGCGCAGCAACGGCGGGTGCACGACGCCGACACCCACCACACGTGCACAACTTCCGGCGGCCAACTCACGCACCTGCACTACTCGGCAGGAAGTTGCGCAGCAAC
>NZ_KI914865.1:46602-47630 GCF_000520555.1 Arthrobacter sp. Br18
CGCCGACACCCACCACACGTGCGCAACTTCCGGCGGCCAACGGGTCACGGGCCGGTATACCCGCGCCTTTCGAGTACCCGGCGTACCTTGACCGCAATCCACTGCGGTCCCTGTCTCAGATCGAGCTGATTCAGCCTGATCTGGATCCATCCAAGCTCCACGGCCATGGCATCCCGTTGCATGTCGCGGAACTGCTGTTCCGGCGTGAGGTGATGGGCGCCGTCGTACTCGATCATCACCCGGAACTCCTCATTCGCGAGATCGGCCCATTGGGCAACCTCTCCGTCCGCTGTAATGATCGGATAATCGACCGAGAACCGAGGAAGCCCGGCGTCCTCGAGTATGACCCGCACCTTCGTCTCGGGAGGTGAATCGCTGCCAACGCGCAAGCGTCCATAGGCGCTGCGGGCCGACACGAGACCCGGCACGCTCCGCTGCCGTCGCAGGAAAGTGCCCAGCTCCTCCAGACTGACGAGAGGTTTCGTCCACTTCCCGAACGACCGCCGGTGGCAGCTGACCAGAAAATCCCCTGCCACGATGACGTCCAGGAGGGGCAGGATCGTGGCAAGGTCAAGCCACGTCCGTGCGGCTGATGTTGCACGCACGCCGTGGATCACGGTCATGTCCTCCGGCGGAACCGCCAGACGATGCCCTGCGACGCCCCTCCGCCGCGGACCGGCTGACCCTGGCGGACGCGACAGGTGAATCGCAGGGTCGTTCTGCAGAAAATAGGGAAGCGGAATGTTGTGGAGCCTGGCGGCGGATACATGGCTGATGAAACCCGCACTCGTCACCAGCATATACGGGCGGCAAATATCCGCGTAATCGCCAGCTCCCGCAACGGGATACCGCACACCCCTGCTCGGCGTGGAATAATCCGCCGCCCGCGTGCGGCTCCGCGGCACCCCGAGGGCAACAGCGCTCCGAAGGGCGAACGGCACCCCATCCAGCGAGTCGGGCAGTTTCGATCGCTCGCTCACCGCTCCATTGCACTACACGATGCCCCCGCGTGCCCGCGCTATCCACAG
>NZ_KI914865.1:47730-54546 GCF_000520555.1 Arthrobacter sp. Br18
TGTGCAGCAACGGCTGGTGCACGACGCCGACACCCGCCACAAGTGCGCAAGTTTCGCCGGTCGACTCAACCCCCACATCGTCCGGCAGGAAGTTGCGCAGCAACGGAGGGTGTACGACGCCGACACCCGCCACACGTGCACAAATGTCGCCGTCGTGCCGTCCTGCCATGCACCGAGTGGGTGCGATCCCCAGGAGAGCCTCTACCGGCCGCGCTGGGCCGATCCGCCCTCGGTGAGCTTGGGGCAGGCGACTTCGAGCATCAGCCCGCCGTCGTGTTCGGCGAGCTGCGGGTAGTACAGCTTGACCGGGCGCTTGTGCGACAGGTAGGCGATGCAGCCACGCGAGGAGCCGATCTTCTCGAGGATGATCTCCACCGCGGGCACGGAGAGATCGCTCAGGGTGCGTCCGACGGTGTTCGGCTGGCCCACCTCATCGCCCAACTGCGTCGTACTTCGCCGCTCGATCTCCCGTGCGGCCCAACGCCATTCACCCCAGACGCCCTTGCTCTCGAGGATGGTCGGCTCCTGGTTCACCGGCTGTGCCGCCGCGAAGTAGTGGGTGTCGAAGCGGCGATGGGCGAAGTCGGGGCTCAACCAGTGCGACAGCGGCTTAATCAGGTCGGTGCGGACCCCGAGCCCCCGCCGCTGCAGGATCTCGGAGAAGTTGCTTTCTCCCTCGTTGATGGCTTCGCGGGCCTTCATCCATTCACGGCCGTGGGTGCCCTCGACAAGGCTCGACGCGTCAGGCCCCGCCAGCAGCACCCCGGTCTCCTCGAACAGTTCGCGGATGGCGGCAAGGACATGCCGGCGGGCCAGATTATGGTCCTCGATCCCCAGCGCTCTTGCCCACACGATCGGCGTGGGTCCGAACCACTCCACGGGGTCGTCGTCCGATTCCTCGATACTCCCGCCCGGGAACCCGACAACCCCCAGGGGCGACTGCCCACGCCGGTAGGAAAGGTACGTTTCGGTGCCCACCGCGCTGTCGCGGATCAGCACCACGGACGACGCCGACCGGGGCTTGAGCGGCGTGCGTTCGCCGTGCTCCACCCAGCTCCTGGCGGCCGTGACCTGGTCAGGATGGATGGGGAACAGGCGGTTGCTTAGACGGTCCACGAAACTAGATGAACTCCGCGATGATCTCCACTTCCACCGGCGCGTCGAGCGGAAGTGCCGCGACGCCGACGGCGGAGCGGGCGTGGGTGCCCGCCTCTCCCAGGATCTTGCCGAGGAGCTCGGACGCACCGTTGATGACGGCCGGCTGCCCTGTGAACGACGGGTCTGATGCAACGAAACCGGTCACTTTGACGATGCGCGTGATGCGGTCGAGATCACCGATCTGCGCCTTGATCGCGGCCAGCGCGTTGACGGCACAGATTCCGGCGAGCTGCCGGGCGGTGTCCGGGTCTACTCCGGCCCCGACCTTCCCCGAAGCTGGGAGTTTCCCGTCAATGAGGGGGAGCTGCCCCGAGGTGTAGACGTGGTTGCCGGAAATGACGGCCGGGACGTAGGAGGCCAGGGGCGGCACGACCGGAGGGAGAACTATCCCCAGTTCATCGAGCCGCGCGTCAACAGCGGAAACGGAGCTGGCGGGGACGGTCATCACTAGCTCTTCTCACGCTTGAGGTAGGCGACCAACCCGTTCCCATCAGGGCCGGTCACCACCTGCACCAGCTCCCATCCGTCGTCGCCCCACTGGTCCAGAATCTGCTTCGTGGCGTGGATGATCAGCGGAATCGTGGAGTACTCCCATTTCGTCATGCCTCAAAGCGTAGCGCGTGCCAGTAAACTGCAGTACATGGCTGCTCGTAAATCACCTTTGTTCGACACGGCGACCACCCTGGGGAAGATCATTGCATTTCTTGGAATCAGTGCGCTCAGCGGTGTCCTTGCTGCGGGATTGCTCGTGCCTGTCGCGGCTGCGGCAGGCACCGGCGCTTCCGCTTCGATCCAATTCTTCGAGGAACTCCCGGCTGAGCTGGAGCGCGACGCGCTCGCCCAGCCGACGGACATCCTTGCAGCTGACGGGTCGCTGATCGCCACCCTTTACAAGGAGAACCGCCAACCGGTCACCCTCGACAAGATCTCCCCGAACATGACGGAGGCGCTGCTCGCCATCGAGGACGCACGCTTCTACGAGCATGGCGGCGTGGACCTCCAGGGCATCCTGGCTGCGCTCGCGAGCAACATCACCAGCGACAGCACCCGCGGCGCGTCGACCATCACGCAGCAGTTCGTGAACAACGTCCTCATCGATTCCGCCCAGCAGCGCGGCGAGGAAGCCGTATTCAGCGGCGGCAAGACCGTGGGCGACAAGCTCCGCGAGATGAAGCTCGCCATCGCCGTGGAGAAGCAGATGAGCAAGGAGGAGATCATGGAGGGCTACCTCAACATCGTCCCCTTCAGCGGAACAACCTACGGCGTGCAGGCAGCGGCCAAGTACTTCTTCAACGTCGATGCGGCGGATCTCAACATCCAGCAGAGTGCACTGCTGGCCGGGGTGGTCAACGGGCCGACGTACTACAGCCCCGAGCTCAACCCGGAGCGGGCGCTGGAGCGCCGCAACCTGGTTCTGGCGTCAATGGTCAACTCGGGAAAGATCACCCAGGCAGAATACGACGCCGCCGTCGTCACCGATCTCGGGCTTGTCATCACCCCCACCATGAACGGCTGTGTAGGGGCGGTCCAGGCGCCGTACTTCTGCGACTACGTCACACACCTGATCCTCAACGATCCCGCCTACGGCGAATCCCTGCAGGACCGCGAGAAGGTCCTCTACCGCTCAGGCCTCACCATCAAGACGACGCTGGACGCACCGGTCCAGAGCGCCGCCCAGACCGCCGTCCTGGAAACGGCGAATCCGGATACCACCGACAATGCAGTGGGACACACCATGGTCAGCATGGACCCCGAGACCGGCAACATCCTCTCGATGGCCCAGAACACCCGGTACGACCCCGCTCCGGAGATCGGCAACTCGGTCCTGAACCTCAACGTCGACCAGTTCGAGGACGGCGACCCCTCAAAGAGCCTCGGCGGCTCCAGCGGCTTCCAGCCCGGGTCCACCTACAAGCCCTTTACGGTTGCAGCATGGCTCGCCGACGGAAGGGCGCTGAACGCACGCATCGACGGCAGGAAACGCACCTTCCCCGACGGCGACCGGTGGAAGGCGAGCTGTGAGCCGAACGGAACCTACGTCATCAACTCCGACGACGGCCGCGGGTACACCCCGCAGAACTACGGGGACACGAACTACGGGCCGAGCACACTGCTCAACGGCCTGGCACAGTCACTGAACACCATCACCATGGCCTCAGCAAAAGAACTGGACCTGTGCAAAATTCGGGACATCGCCTTCGACATGGGCGTCCACCTTGCAGCAAGCGACGAGGGCGAGGAAAAGCTGGGAATCAACCCGCCGGCCCTGATCGGCGGCGGCGGCGAGGTCTCGCCCATGTCGATGGCCACGGCTTTCGGCGGATTCGCCAACGAGGGCACTGTCTGTGAACCACGCGCGCTCACCGAGGTCACTGCCGTTGACGGAACGACCTACCCGGTACCGGAGGTTTCCTGCAAGCAGGCCATTTCCGAGGACGTGGCGAAGGGTGTGAACTGGGCCACGCAGGAAGTCATGAAAGAGGGATCAGGCAGTGCGCTCGACTACGGCGACATCCCGATGGCCGGCAAGACCGGCACCAACGACTACCGGTCACAGACCTGGTTCATGGGCTACAATGCCGGAATGGTCACCGCCAGCTGGCTCGGCAACCGTGAAAGCGGTGGAGAGAACAGCTCGCTGAGCGGATTGCAGATCGGCGGCAGGGTGTACCCGGAGATCGACGGCGGGCTGATCGCCGGGCCGTCCTGGGCGAACTTCATGCGGCGGATCCCGGGCCTCCATGTGGGCGAGCCCTTCGCCAATCCGCCCGAAGAAATGCTCACCGGGCGCAAGCCGACCCCCACTCCCACCCCGGCGCCGACCCGCCCCGGCTCCGCCCCTGCGAGTCCCTCACCGGACGGCGACGACGACGAAGGAAACGACTAGCGTGCAAACAACTGACTCACCCCGTACAGGGGCTGCTCTTGGCTGGACCGCTGGGCTCGCTGTCACCGCCGCGGCGGCAACCTTCGGGTATGCCTCGCTGGTAGAGCGGACGCTGTTCCAGCTCCGCGAAGAAACGCTGCGGATCCTGCCGCCCGGGGTGAAGCCGCTGAGGGTGCTGCACCTCTCGGATATCCACATGACACCGCACCAGAAATCGAAGGCCGAATGGCTGAAGGGCCTGGCGCGGCTCGACCCGGACCTCGTGGTGAACACGGGCGATAACTTGAGCCATCCGAAGGCAGTGGCGCCACTCCTCGAGGCCCTTGCGCCGCTCCTGAAGTTCCCTGGCGTGTTTGTTCCCGGTTCGAATGACTACTATGCGCCGCGGTTGAGAAATCCCTTCGGCTACCTGAACACCTCAGCAAAGCCCATCACGAAACCACGGCGGGACCTGCCCTGGGCGGAGCTCTTTAGCGCCTTCGGTGCTGCGGGCTGGATCGACCTGACCAATCGGTCGCAATCCATCGGGTTCAACAACCTCCGCGTCGACTTCACGGGCGTGGACGACCCCCATCTGAACCGCGACCAGTACGCGCCCTACCCCAACGGAAGCAGCACCTCCGCCCAGGCCCCCCACCTCCGGGTGGCCGTGGCCCATGCGCCGTACCAGCGGGTTCTCGACTACTTCACCGAAGGTGGGGCAGAGCTGATCCTCGCCGGCCATACGCATGGCGGCCAGGTCTGCATCCCGGGCTACGGCGCCCTGATCAGCAATTGCGATCTCCCTACGTGGCGAGCACGCGGCTTAACGCCGTGGGAACTCGGGGCGCGCCAGGTCCCGCTGAACGTCTCGGCAGGCATCGGGACCTCCCGCTTCGCGCCGGTGCGTTTCGCCTGCAGGCCGGAGGCCGTGCTTCTCACGCTTACCCCGCGGGACCGCACCTAGCAAGAGCGGGACCGCACGGAAGAGCACTTCCCCGGCCACGGATGCGGCCGATATCCGCGCGGCCACGACCTAGGATGGTTGCTGAAGGACACCAATAACCATCGACGAGTTTGAAGAGATGGCATGACGAAGCAAACCACGCTCTGGGAATCGCTCGGCCGCCTGTATCCGCACATCAGACCCATTCTCCCGAGGCTCCTCCTCGGACTCTTCTGCGCGCTCGGCGCGAGCATCATGGCGCTCGCGATCCCGCAGGTTTTCAGGGTCCTGATCAACGACGCCCTCGCAGCCGGAGGAGCCGGTTCCACGGTCTGGATCGCCTCGGCAGTAGTGCTTCTCCTCGGAGTCCTCGAGGCCACGTTCGTGGCGCTGCGCCGCCAGTTCGTCATCACTCCCGCCACTACGGTCGAGACGAACATGCGGACCTCGTTCTACCGGCACCTGCAGAATCTCACCATCGAGTTCCATGACCGCTGGGGAAGCGGCCAGCTGCTCTCTCGGGCCATGACCGACCTCAACCTCATGCGGCGGTGGATGGCGTTCGGCCTCATCATGCTGGTGGTGACGTCACTGACCGTGGTGATCGGCGTCGTCGTGATGTTCCTGACCAGCTGGGTTCTCGCACTCATCTTCCTGGGCGCCGCGGTGCCGCTCATGATCTATGGCTTCCGGTTCCGCACCTCCTACAGCCGTGTGTCGCGCAAGAGCCAGGACCAGGCCGGCGACCTGGCCACCACCGTGGAGGAGTCGGTCCACGGGATCCGCGTGCTCAAGGCCTTCGGACGCAGCCGGGAAGCCCTGGAGGACTTCGCGGAGCAGGCCGAGGAGCTCCGCCAGACGGAGATCTATAAGGCGAGATCGCTGGCGAACTTCTCCATGATCGTCACACTGCTTCCGGAGCTCGCCCTCGGCGCGTCGCTCGTCGTGGGCGTGATGCTCGCTGCCGGCGGCGAGGTGAGCATCGGCGCACTGGTCGCGTTCTTCGCGACCGCCGCCGTCGTCGCCGGTCCCGTGGAGTTCATCGGCCCGCTGCTCGCCATGACCTTCACCGCGAAGACCGCCATCGACCGCCACTACGAGGTGATGGAAACCGAAAACACCATTGCGAGCCCTGCCGAGCCGGTACGGCTGGACCGGCCGCGCGGCGAGGTGGTGTTCGAGAACGTGCACTTCCGGTACCCCGATTCCTCCGAGGATGTGCGGGATCTGCTCGACGGCGTCGACCTGCGGCTTGAGGCGGGTGAGACCATGGCGCTCGTGGGTGTCACCGGGTGCGGCAAGAGCACCCTGCTCCAACTCCTTCCGCGCCTGTACGACGTCACCGGCGGCAGCATCACGATCGACGGCACCGACCTCCGGTCCCTCTCCATCGACGACCTCCGCACGCACGTCGCCATGGCTTTCGAGGACACCACGCTGTTTTCGACCTCTGTACGGGACAACGTCCTCATGGGCTCCCGTGCCACTCCCGGGGCCGAGTCAGAGCGGGCGGTGGAGGAGGCGCTCGACGTCGCCCAGGCCCACTTCGCGTACTCGCTTCCCGCGGGTCTCGACACTCTCATCGGCGAGGAAGGGCTGAGCCTGTCCGGCGGCCAGCGGCAGCGGCTCGCGCTGGCGCGGGCCATCGCGGCCAAACCGCAGGTCCTCGTTCTGGACGACCCGCTGTCGGCGCTCGACGTCGCCACCGAGGAACTGGTCGAGGTGCGCCTCCGCAAGGTACTGCACGGCACGACCACCCTGATCGTCGCGCACCGGCCCTCGACCGTGGCCCTTGCGGACCGCGTCGCGCTGATGCGCGACGGCCGGATTGCGGACGTCGGGACGC
>NZ_KI914866.1:0-1626 GCF_000520555.1 Arthrobacter sp. Br18
CGAACTCCGGCACTGTCGCAGTTGATCTGACGGCACCTAGCAGCTCAAGGGAGATCACCGAGTTGGCGGCAGTCCGCCACACAGGCACCCGCGAAATGCGCTCTGCTATCGGCCGGTGGTTGTGAACCGCTCTGCCATCGACCACCCGCGGTGAACCACGTGACGGAGAGCCACAGCGCGGAGTTCACCAGTCGTTCCAGGCCCCCGTGACGTACAGGCCCGCGCCGGTCCTGCCCTCAGGACGCCCAGCGTCGCGGGATCCGGCAGCGCAGCGGCAACGACATCCCGCGGTGACACGGGAACGCCCGTCCCATCAACGGCTCGGCGGAGTCGAATCCGAGCGTGAGCAGGCTCGGACTCGCTCCTGACCCTATTGCCGGCCCGGCGCGTCTAACTGGCCGAACCCGATGCGGTGCGCTCTGATCCACGGGTACTGTGTGGTTCGTGCCCGACATTGGTGCTGCAATCGCGAACAACGTGGAATGGTGCGATCTGGTGTGCCGGATCAACGGGGTAGGAACGGTAACTCGATACGGTGTATGGATGGCCAAGGAACGCCCACCGGCGCTATACCCCGACCTCATCACGACGCAGAGCCAGACGTCAGTGACGGCCGTCCTGAGTTTGTTGGAACACCGGGTCTCGTGCGCAGTCAAGGACAGTCTGGCGGACCTGGACCTCGGCCTGCATGGCTTTGTGAAGCTTTTCGATGCACAGTGAATCGGTTTCGAGCCCACACAGGAACTCACCGTTGATCTGCGGTGGTCGATTCTCGACCAGGCCGAACACTTCGCGGAGTGGGAACAAGCAGCGGATCTGGATGGCTTGCTGACTCCCGAACTTCTCGCAGAACCGTCAGTTCGGATACTTCTGGCACGACACGGTGGCGATATCGCCGGCGGTGCAATCGCGAACAGAAGCTCCTCAGTCGTCGGCCTGACCAACGTCTTCTCCGTGACCGACGCTCATGAGGCCACCATCTGGAAAGATGTTCCCGGCGCAGTAGCGAAGGTTTTCCCCGGCCTTCCACTGGTCGGATATGAACAAGGAGAAAGCCTGAAATCGGCTCGGGCGGCCGGCTTTTCCGAACTCGGGCCGCTGAGAGTGTGGCTTCGAGGGTAGTTGCCAGGGCCGCTCAATCAGTCCGCGACACCGGTAGCCAGCACGTTCCCGTCGGCGTCGAGGGCCTGGACCGCCACACAGGTTAAGTCTCCGGAGAGGGGAAGTTCGCTCTCGAACGATTCCCGATCGACGACGGCGCCCTCGGTAACGCTCGATTCGTCGGCACCGGTCAGCAGCCACTGCGCAAACTCGGTGGCTCCGTTCCACGAGACGTAGGCGGAACGGCCGCCGTCGTCGTCCTGCACCACCACGTCCGGCGGGACGGCCGGCTGGCCCTGCCACTCGGACCTGTAGGCGCGGTAGCTGCCGTCCCCGCCCAGCAATACCTCTTCGATGAGCGACCCGTCCGAGGTGTACTCCGAGTAGAAGGGCTGGGCGCCCTTCCCGACCAGGATATTGCCGTGGCAAGTCGGCGGAAAGGCTCTTAGGGGCGTGGCTCACCGAACCGGGCGACCCTGCCGTTTCCCGCGACCGGCGGCCGGATGGGCTGCCGACCGGCCGCTG
>NZ_KI914866.1:1726-38776 GCF_000520555.1 Arthrobacter sp. Br18
CCGGCCGCTGGACAGGGCGGCAGGGCGGCCGGGTGGGCCGCCGTGCGCCCCGTGGAGAGGGCGGGCGGACAGCGCATCCTAGGCGGTTTCGACGTCCTTCGTGGCGAAATTGAAGCGGAACGTGACGGCGGCGTCGGAGAGCAGACGCAGCTCGTGGTTGGCGCCGTCGCGAACGCCGAAGGCTCCGTAGTTCTCGTCCCAGGAACCGTTGACCACGATCTTGTACTGGTAGGTACCGGCAGGCAGCTGCAGGGTCTGCTTCCACACGTTCTCAACGGCGTCGTAGGAAAGCTGCAGCCCATGGAGGTTCGTGGTCCAGTGCCCGGCTTCGCCGAAGAGGGGATTGAAATCGCCGGCAAGGGCGACGGACTGCGGCTGGTCCTGCCATGCGCCGTCCACGTCCGCGACGTCGGACAATGACTCGTCCGGCGCCGCAACACCCGAAGCGAGCATGTCCGATGCGGCGGCCTCGACCAGCGCCGGCTGCACCGGGCTGGCGGCGTGAGCGTCGCCGGCATCGCCCTCAGCGGCGTCAGCCTCGCCCTCGGCGCCGTCTGCAGCGGCAGCGTCGACGGCGGAAGCGCCCTCGGCGCCGTCGAACGCCGGATCCTGGGCCTCCTGGACCAGCAATTCCTCATTCAACGGCAGTGGCGCCTGCTGTGCGTGCGCAGCCGCGAAGTCAGCTGCCTCCTGGGGTGCCGACTCGGGCACGGGATTGCCGCTGACCATGGCGTCTGCGAAGGCGTCGGCGTCGGGGAAGGCAGCGAGCGCACGCACGCCCTCCCCGGTTGCCGTCCATCCGCTGCGCTCCTTGACGAGCCAGCCGGCCTTGACGAGCTTCGACGTCGCCGTCGTCAGCTGCTTGTATCCGCGGGGAACGGCGCTCGAGAGGAGCTCGGCTTCCGGGGCGTCGAACGGAACCTTCGCCACCGCCTGGGCCATCAGCTCGCTCGGAGCGACGGTCGTTCCGGACGCCTGGTGGCCTGCCAGCAGGTCAAGGACGGTACGCAGTCGGACGTTGGTGCGGTTCCGGGGGCTAATGACGATCTCCTTCGTGGGGGTGCGGGCAGCGCTTCCGATTTTATCGGATCAATCAGCCGACGGCGCCGGCCTCCGCCGGATGACTGCCACCACCGCGTGGGCGGCAGCCGGACGACGGACGGAGGGCCCCGGACACCGCCTCAGTTACGCCGCGCCGTGACGAGGAGGTACTCCCAGTCCACGGTGGCGCCATCGTTGCCGGCGCTGAATTCCCCGACGAGGGCGAGGAGGTCGGCGTCGAGCGACTCCGCCCGCTCCGGCGTCGCCGCAAGCGACTTGTACACCGCGATCGTCGGTCCGTAATTGGTCTTGAAGTACGAGAGGAAGTCGCCGGGCTCCGTGAAGCGGTCGATCCGCACCGTCCTCCGCTCGGTCTCGAACTCGTGCACCTGTCCCTCGAACAACGATTCCACGTGCTCACGGCGTCCCCACAGCGGGGGCGGCTGCGCACCGGGAGGAGGCGGCGGAGCGTAGGGCTTCATGGTGGCGAACATCCGTCCGATGAACCCCTCCGGAGTCCAGTTGATCAGGCCGATCCTCCCTCCCGGGCGGCACACCCGCGCCAGTTCGTTGGCGGTCAGCTGGTGGTGCGGGGCGAACATCACGCCCACACAGGACATCACGACGTCGAATGCTCCACTTCCGAAGGGCAGCGCTTCGGCGTCGGCAACGGCCCAGTCAAGAGTCACGCCGCGGCTCTCGGCGATGCGCTTGCCGGAGTCGAGGAGCTCGGGCGTCAGATCGGACGCCGTCACGGTCGCTCCCGTCTCGGCTGCTGGAATGGCAGCGTTGCCGGTGCCGGCCGCGACGTCGAGAACGCGGTGGGTACCATTGACGCCGCACTGCCGGACCAGCACCTGTCCAAGGCTGGGAATGAGCTCGGTGGCGATGGCGGTGTAGTTGCCCTGCGCCCACATGGTGCGGTGCTTGGCCTTCAATGCCTGGTCGGTGTCGGAGGTGATGGCTGTTGTGTCGGTCACGGTTCCGTCCTCGGTGCTAGGTGAAGTGATGTGGTGCGGGGATGTGGTGCGGTGGGCCGGGTGCGACGGCGGCCCTCGGGTTCGGCGAACAGGTCCAGTGTCGACGCGTGCCGTGTGCGCGGGCGTGTGATGCGTCCGCACTCTGTCGAAGAATGTTCGGACGAGCGTTCCAGCTGATGGCTCCTGAAAAGCGTCACGAATGAGCGTCACGAATGAGCGCCACGGATGAGCGTCACGGACGCGCGTCACCGATGCGCGCTACAGCTGGCGGCGCCGCACGAGGTGCTCGGTCAGCAGGGGATTGCTGATCCGCCCCGCGAGGAGCGGGATCGCCGTCGCCGCGGCTGCGTCCCCGAGGACTGCGCGGAATGAGTACGCACGGACCGTCAGCTCGTCGTGGCCGTAGCGGCTGGAGAGCTCACCCAACTCCTCCGCATAGCGGGCGGCACGGCGCGGTTCCGCGGGAAGGGAGAGGGTGCAGGCGAGGTCGAGGTTCCGGCCGCGGAACCAGCGGTACCAGAGGTCGGGCCGGAGGCCGCGGGCAATCCACGTTCGGGCGCCGGCATCATCGCCCCGCGTCCTGAGCACCTGCGCCTTCGCATGGGCGGCGGCATCCAGATAGCACCGGTCGCCGAACGATTCGGCCAGGGCGGTGGCGTGGTCTGCGAGGTCCTCCGCCTCCTGCGGTTCGCCCGCGGCGAGATGCACTTCGCTCCGCAGCGATTCGACGAACGGCCGGAACGCCGTCCAGTGCTCAGTGCCGACGAGGTGGAGCGACCGGTCCAGCTCCGATGCTGCGGCCGGATTGTCGCCGGTCAGGAGGTGGACGCGGCCGAGCATGGCGCGGGCGAAGGCTTCCTGGCGAGCGCCCTGCATCGCGGCAGCGAGCCGCACCGATTCGTTCAGCGCCTCGAGTGCGGCCGGGTAGTCGGCGGTGTCGGTGGCCAGCATGCCGCGGACGCCCAGGGCCTTGGCCGTCTCACCCGCCAACCCCGCCAACCCCGCCGCCGCCGTCGTCGCCTGTTCGAGCCAGCGGAGCCCGCTGGCGGGAAAGCCGCGCTGCACCGCGAGGAATCCGAGTTCCCGGTAGGCCGCGGACCGGACGGCGGGATTGCCGTTGCGCGAGAGCGACAGGACGCGATGCAGGAGGTCCGCGACCTCGGCTCCGCGTCCGCCTGCGCCGTGGATAAGGGCTCCCGCGAGCGCGAGCTGGGCCTCGGCCTGCAGATCCGGGTTTCCGGTCCGCTCCGCCAGCCCGCCTGCCACCCGCAGGTGCGAGAGAGCCGGAGAGATCGCTCCGGCCGAGAGGCAGGCGTCGGCGGCTTCCAGGTACGACCTCACGGCGAGGGGGGTGGCGGGCAGCGCACTCGCCCGGGTGTCGGGCGCCGCAAGCGCCTGCTGGACTTCCGCCGGGAGCCCCGCGCCGAACTGCTCCTCGAAGATGCGCTGGCAGGTACCCGCGTGCAGGCGCGCTCCCGCGCGGTCCCCCGACGCGACGAGGGAGCGGACGAGGAGTGCGTGGAAGTCGGCATTGAGGGCGTCGAGGGCCACCGCCTGGCCGGCGAGCCGCACGGCGGTGTCGCCCTCCGCAAGGGCCGCCAGTCCGTCCTCATAGGCGAGGGTCTCGACGAAATGGCGGAGGCGGTGGCGCTCGACGGTCAGCCAGATGTCGAAGCCGGGACAGTCGGTGAAGCCCAGTCCGTCGAGGAGTTCGGCATGGAGAGGCGGGGCAGTGGCGGCGTGCAATGGATCGGAGGTGTCGGCGTCGTACTCCGACGACGGCGGCAGGCACACGGTCAGCGGATCGCCCTCGATTCGGACCCCGGGTCCAAGGGTGCGCCGCAGGTCCGAGAGGTGCCAGCGGAGGGAGCGGATCGTCGGCGTCGGGAAAGAGCATGGCGGCAAGATGGCTGCGGGGCGTCGGGGTGCGGTGCAGCAGGAGGTAGGCGAGCAGGCCCCACGCCTTGCGACCGCGCGGTTGCTTGCCTCCTGCCACCGGATGCTCGATGAAGGGAGGCCCGAGGAGGTGGATGCTCAACCCGGCCATGGTCAACTGTAGAGCGGGGTGGTGTGGCTGTGCAGGCCGCGGCAGCTACCGCGTCGAGGGATTGGCCCCCGCCGCATTGCGCGCCGCAAGGATGTGCGTGCGCATCACCGCTTCGGCCCACTCGCCGTCCCGCGCTTCCGCGGCTGCCACGAGCTCCGCATGGTGCTGCATGGAGCGCCGGATCGCCTCCCGGCTGTACTTGCGGAAGGTGTGGGCAACGACGGCGGGGCGCATCACCGCCTGCAGCGCGATGGCGAAATGCCGGTTCCCGCACCGCTCCATGAAGATGCCGTGAAATTCGGAGTTGAGCGTACTCAGCTCGTCCATGTCACCGCCGGCCTCCACAATGGCTTCCATTCGCCCGGACAGCGAGGCGAGCTGCTCGACGTCGTCGTCCGTCAGGTTCGGCACCGACAGTAGGGCGGCGTGCGGCTCGAAGCCGGCCCGCACGTCATACAGCCCGGCCACGTCCTCGGGCGAGAAGGACACCACCTGCGCACCCTTGTTTCGGCTCAGCTCCACGAGTCCCTCGGCGGCAAGCCGGTTCAGTGCCTCCCGGATGGGCGTCCGGCTCACTCCGATCCGCTGGGCCAGGATCGCCTCACGCAGCCACGAACCGGCCGGCAACTCACCCGAGGAAATCATCGACCGCACCTGTGCGTAGGCGCTGTCATCACGCGCCGGGACATCGTGAACAGCAGAATCCGCAGGCGCGGGAGCGGCGTCGGGTGTGTCAGGTGCATGAGGTATTTCCACACTTTGTACCGTAGCCGTTCCCGCGCCCCTCAGGACGGCCACGTGGCCGCCGCCAGCGCCGAGCGCGTTCCCCCGCGCGACACGAACGACGACGACGCCCTCCCGGTCAGCTCGACGATCCTCCGGGAGGCCACCATGTACTTCTCGAGGTCGATACCCGTCTCGATGCCGAGCCCGTCGCACAGGTGGATGAGGTCCTCGAGGGCGGCATTGCCGAGGACCGACGGGTCGCCGGGAAACCAGAGATCCCCGCCCAGGCCCGCAAAGGACCCCTCGAGCCAGGAGGCCCCCGCCATCATGCAGGCCAGCGCGTTCGCCGGCGCAAAGCCGTTCCGGTTGTGGAGGTGAACGCCCACATCGAGGTCCGGGTGCAGGGACCGCACCTCCGCCACGCCGTCGTACATCTCAGCCGGGTGCTCCTCGCCCGACGTCGCCGCCAGGTACACGCCCCCGGCCCCGGCCGACACCGCGGCGTCGACCACGCGCAGCCGTTCGGCCCGCGTCACCGGGCCGCGGGCCGGCGCGAAGAACGCGCAGGCAACGGCCACCACGAGCCGTGTGCCCGACGACCCCGCCAGGGAACCGAT
Source organism: Arthrobacter sp. Br18 (assembly GCF_000520555.1). Taxonomy (GTDB): domain Bacteria; phylum Actinomycetota; class Actinomycetes; order Actinomycetales; family Micrococcaceae; genus Arthrobacter_D. The sequence continues at coordinate 7,138 of NZ_KI914866.1, forward strand.
CCGTGCCAGATCCGCGAGGATCTCGTCCACGGTCAGCCGCTGGTTCCGCAGGCTCATCTCCTCGTCGGCGGACACGACGACGACGAGCTCGTCCAGCCCGCAGTCCACCGCACGCTCGGCGCCCCGGAAATTCGGTGCGAGCCCGCGATACCTCACCCCGGGAACCCGCGGCACTGCGGCCATGACCTCCGCGGCGTCGGCCAGCTGAGGAAGGACCTTCGGGTGCGCGAAGCTCACCGCCTCGATCTCGCGGACACCGGCGTCGATCAGCAGGTGCACCAGCTCCACCTTGTCCCCGGTCGCTACCGGCGCAGGGACGGACTGCAGCCCGTCACGCAGCCCCACTTCCACGAGCCGCATCGAGGAGGGAAGGCCGGGGAGGCTCATGCCAACCCCCTTGCACGCAGGCCGGCGAGGGCGGCGTCGTCGACCCCCACCTCCGCAAGCACGGTGTCCGTGTGGGAACCGAGCGGCGGGCCGGGCCACCGCACGCTGCCCGTGGTGCGGCTCAGTTTCGGGAAGACGTTCTGCATGGAGACGGAGCCGAGCACGGGATGCTTCACCTCGGTGATCGATTCGCGCGCCAGGTACTGCGGGTCGGTGAGCATGTCCATCGGCCGGAAGATCTTGCCCGAGGGAACACCGTGCTCGCCGAGCCTCGCCTCCAGCGCATCGGCGTCCTGCGTGGAGGTGTAGTCGCCGATGAGCGCGTCGAGTTCGGCCTGACGCTCACCCCGCGCACCGTGCGTCGCGTACGCGGGAGCCGTCGCCAGGTCAGGACGCCCGATCGCCGTCGCCAACCGCCCGAACACCGTGTCCTGGTTCGCGGCGATGAGGATCCACTTGCCGTCCCTCGTGGGATACACGTTGCTGGGTGCCACATTCGGCAGGATGGCGCCGGTGCGCTCGCGCTGGTAACCGGAAATCTGCCACTCCGGCACCAGCGACTCCATCACGCCGAGCACCGCCTCGTAGATGGCCGAATCGACAATCTGACCGCGCCCGCTGACCTCGCGCTCGCGGACCGCGGCCAGCGCGCCGATGGTCGCGAACAGGGCGGCGAGCGTGTCGCCGATCGAGATGCCGACGCGCGACGGCGGCGTGGACGGATCACCCACCACGTACCGGAGCCCGCCCATCGCCTCGCCGATCGCACCATAACCGGCCCGCTGCGAATACGGCCCGTCCTGCCCGAAGCCCGACACCCGCACCATGATGAGCCCGGGGTTCTGCTCCTGCAGCACGTCATAGCCGAGGCCCCAGCGCTCCATGGTGCCGGGGCGGAAGTTCTCGATGACGATGTCCGCGGTACCGATGATCTTCCGCGCGAGATCCTGTGCCTCCGGTTCGCGCAGGTTGAGGGTCACCGAGCGCTTGTTCCGGCCCACGATCGACCACCACAGCGACTGCCCCTCGGGAAGCTGCCGGCCCCACTGGCGCAGCGGATCGCCCTTCTTCGGATCCTCGATCTTCACCACATCGGCGCCGAGGTCCCCGAGCATCTGCCCGCAGAACGGCCCGGCGAGGAGCTGACCCATCTCTACGACGCGCAGTCCCGCAAGGGGACCGGTGGGCGGCGCTTCACTGCTGACGGTCACGGGCGGGCCTCCATAAGTCGGCGGGAGAAGCGGGAGAAGGAGAGAAACAGGGATGAAAAGAGGGCGAAGAGGTCCAGCGAAACGCACCCTGTCACAGCAGTAACGTATACAACTTTGCAGAATGGCGGCGCCAGGTCAAGGAAAAGCGCACTCTTATTGGACGAGTTGTATGCAATCCATTGACACCGTTTTGTCCCGCCCCTACGCTGGCAACCAGTGAAGCTGGAAGGCCCGTTCCGCGTTCCATTTCACCTGCTGTAGGCACAACCCCACATTCCTGCGCGGCGCACCGTGCCCCCACCCTGTGCGCCGCGCAGCTCACCCCTACGCGGGCCACCCCGTGCAGCTCTTGAGGAGACCAGATGGCTTTTCGGCTCGGCGTAGATGTGGGCGGCACGTTCACCGACATCCTGCTCATCAATGAGGCGACGGGGGAGACCCACCGCTACAAGACCTCCTCCACTCCGGAGGACCAGTCCATCGGGGTGCTGCACGGCATCGAGCAGGCATGCAAGGCCGCAGGGGTACCGGTGTCGGAGGTCACCGAGGTACTTCATGGCACGACGGTCGCCACCAACGCCATCCTCGAGCAGAAGGGCGCCCGGGTCGGCCTCGTGACCACCAAGGGGTTCCGGCAGGTGCTGCAGATTGCCCGCTCCTTCGTTCCCGGCGGCCTGGCCGGCTGGATCATCTGGCCCAAGCCCGAGCCGCTCGCGGACCTCGAGCACACCGTCGAGGTGAACGAGCGCGTCACCACCACGGGCACCGTGCGCATCGAGCTCGACGACGACGACGTCCGCACCCAGCTCCGCAAGCTCGGAAAGCGCGGCATCGAGGCGCTGAGCATCAGCCTCATCAACTCCTACGCCAACGGCGACCACGAAGCCCGTATCGCCGAACTCGCCGCCGAGGAACTGCCCGGCATTCCCGTGTCCCGCTCCTCCATCGTGCTGCCCGAATTGCGCGAGTACGAGCGCACCATCACCACCGTGGCCAACGCGTACGTGCAGGGGCAGGTATCCCGCTATGTCGGTAGCCTCGAGGGCAAGTTGGCCGAGGCCGGCATCGAGGGCCACCTCTCCATCCTGAGGAGCGACGGCGGACTCGTCTCCGGCAAGGTGGCCGCCGACAACCCGGTGTCCCTGCTCCTCTCGGGCCCCGCGGGAGGCGTCACCGGGGCCGTCTGGGCCGCCGAGCAGGCCGGCTTCAAGGATCTGCTGACCTTCGATATGGGCGGCACCTCCACCGACGTCGCGCTGGTGCAGGACCTCACGCCGCGCATCGGCCGCGAAACCACCGTCGGCCACCTGACCGTCCGCGCCACCTCGGTGGACGTCCGCACCGTCGGTGCGGGTGGCGGCTCCATCGCCCACGTTCCACAGCTCACGCAGGCGCTGCGCGTGGGACCGCAGTCGGCGGGCGCGGTGCCCGGCCCGGCGTCGTACGGGAAGGGCGGTGCCGACCCCACCGTCACCGACGCCAACGTGGTGCTCGGCTACCTGCCCCCGCAGCTCGCGGGCGGCGAGATCGGGCTCGACGTCGAAGCGGCCGCCACCGCGGTGAAGACCATCGCGGAGGCCATCGGGCTCGACGGCACGGAGAGCGCGGCCGAGGGCATCATCGACATCGTCAACGAGAACATCTACGGCGCCCTGAAGCTCGTGTCCACGCAGCAGGGCTTCGACCCGCGGGACTTCGCCCTGGTGGCCTTCGGGGGAGCGGGGCCCCTGCACGCCAACGCGCTCGGCAGGCTGACCGGTGCCTGGCCGGTGATCATCCCGCCGTCGCCCGGCGTGCTGTGTGCGTACGGGGATGCGACCACGAGCCTGCGCGATGAATCCGCGCGCACCCTCGTGAGGCGCTTCAGCGAACTGGGTGATGACCAGGTGCGCAGCGTCTTCGAGGAACTCGCCGTCACCGCGAAGGAATCCCTCCTCGCGGCCGGGCTCAGCGAAGCCGATCTCACCGTCGGCTACACAGCGGACCTCCGATACCACGGGCAGGGCTTCGAGATTCCGATCCCCATCGACCTGGACACCTTCACCGACGACGGCGGCCTCCCCGGATTGCGGGGCGCCTTCGACCGTGAGCATGAGCGGCTCTTCGCGTTCCTCCTCGACAACGAGCACGAATTCGTCACCGCGCGGGCCACCGTGAGCGGGCCGCGCCCCGAAGTCGCCTCCGTCACGCTCGACGCCGGTGGGGAAGATCCCGCCGATGCCGCCCGGCGGAAGCATTCCATCTTCGTGGAGGGCAACCAGGTGGACGCGGTGATCTACGACCGGCACCTGCTCAGGGCAGGGAACGTCGTCGTCGGGCCCGCCGTGATCGCCGAGATGGACTCCACCACCCTCGTCCTGCCGGGCCACGCGGCCACGGTGCATGAGCACGGCAGCCTGCTCATCCGGCCGCTCGACACTCCCCCGATCTCCGCGACCGCTTCGTCCGCAACGACAGAGGACTGACCCATGGCACAGCTGATCGAGACCGCCACGTCCACCCTGAACGCGGTCGAGGTGGACGTGGTGACCCTCGACCTCATCGAGAACGCACTGCGCAGCGCCCGGTACGAGATGGACGAGACACTGTTCCGCACCGCGCTCTCCCCGGGCATCCGCGAGCAGCACGACGAGTTCCCGCTCATCGCCGACCCCGAGGGAAAGATGATCGTGGGCCAGTTCGGGCTCTCCATTCCGGACTTCCTCGAGAACTTTCACGGCACCATCGAGGAGGGCGACGTCCTGATGACGTCCGACCCGTACTCGTGCGGTGCGGCGATCAGTCACGCGAACGACTGGCTCGTGGTGATGCCCATCTTCTTCGGAGGCCGCATCGTGGGCTGGGCGTCGCAGTTCGGGCACATGACCGACGTCGGCGGCAAGACCCCGGCGTCCATGCCCACCGACGCGCGGACCATCTTCGAGGAGGGCGTGATCATTCCGCCGTTCAAGTTGTACCGGAAGGGCGAGCGGGATGAGACGGCGCTGGGCATCATCCTCAACCAGGTCCGCAAGCCGGACTGGAACCGGGCGGACCTCAACGGGATCGTCGCCGCATGCCGGACGGCGTCGCGCAGGGTGCAGGAGATGTGCGCGCGGTTCGGCGTGGACACCTACACCTCGGCGCTGAATGCGCTGCTGGACCGCAACTACCGCGCCATGAAGGTGCTGCTCGCGCTGGTGTTCGAGGAGGGCAAGCCGCTCTCCTTCACGGACTACATCGACGACGACGGCCGTGGCTACGGCCCGTACGAACTCACCATGACGATCACCCGCACCGGCGACAAGGTGCTGATCGACCTCACGGGCAGCAGCCCGCAGGCGCAGGGGCCCATCAACTACTACATCAACGAGAACCTCATCCGGATGTTCTTCGGCATCTACATGATCACCGTCGCGGACCCGCAGATCCTCTGGAACGACGGCTTCTATCCGCTGGTGGACGTGGAGATCCCCGAGAACTCGTTCTGGAAGCCCGCCTACCCGGCCGCACTGAATGGGCGCAACCACGGTATCGGCCGCCTGTTCGACCTCTTCGGAGGCCTGCTCGGCCAGGCGAACCCGGACCTGCTCAACGCCGCCGGCTTTTCGTCCTCGCCGCACTTCATGTACTCGGGGAACTACAGCGGTGGTGAGCGGAAGGGTGAATGGTTCCAGCTGTACTCGATCGGTTTCGGCGGCATCCCGGGGCGTCCCGTGGGCGACGGACCGGACGGTCATTCGCTGTGGCCCTCGTTCGTGAACATCCCGTGCGAGTACCTGGAGAGCTACTATCCCCTGATCATCGACCGCTGGGAGACCATCCCTGACACCGGAGGCGCCGGACTGCACCGTGGCGGAAACGGCGTGGACGTGGCGTACCGCTTCCTGGAGGCCGGCACGATCGCCATCCACGACGACCGCTGGCTCACCTACCCGTGGGGCGTGAAGGGCGGTGAGCCCGGAGCGCGCGGCACCAAGTGGATCGACAAGGCCGACGGCACCCGCGTGGTGCTCCCGTCCAAGGTGCACGACGTCGCCGTCGCACAGGATGACGTGCTCCACTTCGTCACCTGGGGCGGCGGTGGCTGGGGTGATCCGCTGGCCCGCGACCCTGAACTGGTGTGCAAGGAGGTGCGGCGCGGCCTGGTCACGCCCGCCGGCGCCCGGCCGTACGGGGTGGTGTGCGACGACGACGGCGACCTCGACGCCGCTGCAACGGACTCGCTGCGCGCTGAGCTGCGGTCCGGCCGCGAGGAACCGCTGCCGCTGTTCAACCGGGGCGATTCGATGGAGAACCTGCTGGCCAACAGCCTCGCCGAGACCGGGCTGCCGGCCCCGACGCCTCCGCTGGCGGTGTAGGAGGGGTGGCCGACCGGCTCTCCGACGTCTTTTCCGACGGGTTCGCCGGCACGCTGCCGCCGGGTACGCGACCGGCGGTCATCGCCGTCGACCTGATGCGGGCGTACTTCGACCCGTCCAGTCCGTTGTGTATGCCGTCGGCGGAGTGCCTCACCGGTGCCGCCGCAGTACTCGCCTCGGCGCGTGCTGCGGGGATGCCGGTGTTCCACACGGTGGTCCGCTTCGAGAACGAGGCCCACGGGGGAGTTTTCCTCCGGAAGGTGCCCGCTCTGCGGCTGCTCATCAGCCCTGCGCCGGGCGAGGTTCCGCCGATGGGGGAGCTGATGGCCGAGGTGGCGCCGGTGGCGGGCGAACCGGTTCTGGTGAAGCAGGGCGCCAGCGCCTTCTTCGGCACTGAGTTGGCGGCATTGCTGAACGAGGCCGACGTCGACACCGTTCTCATCGTGGGCGTGAGCACCAGCGGGTGTGTGCGGGCCACGGCGGTGGACGCCGTCCAGCACAACCTCATTCCTCTGGTGGTGAGCGACGCGGTGGGGGACCGGGACGAGGCGGTGCAGCGGGCCGCGCTGTATGACCTGCAGGCCAAGTACGCGGAGGTCGTGGACGGGAACTGGGTCGGTTCGCAATTCTTCCGGCGGTAGGCACAGCCCTGCCCGGCCCGCGTTCGCTCGCTAGAGCTCCGGCACGCACGGCCCTGTTCCCACGAGTGCCAGTCCGGCGCGGTCGCCGTCCTGGATCTCGTAGACCGGAGCGGTCGCGTGCATCAGCTGGTCCCGGTCCTCGATGTGGTCCAGGCCGACGACGTGACCGAGTTCGTGCATGATCAGGCCCTTCACCTCGTACCTCCCCTCCGGGCCCTCGAGCCACCCGGTCACATCCTCGGCGTCGAGCTTCACCTGACCCGTCACGTAGACGGCCGGCTCGCCCGGCACTTCGGCGTATTCACTGCTGGCGAGGGCCACCATGGAGCCTTCCAGTCCCGGCGTTTCCTCCTCGTTCGTCCAGGCGAACAGGACGGGCGCCCACCTCTCGCCGTACACCTCGGGCTGGTAGCTGTCCCGGTCCGGGCTCGGCCCCTCGGAGGTGGTGCCGTCGTTCACGAACTGGAGGCCGGTTGCCTCGGAGATCTCGGCCACCGCCGCCTCGATAAGGCCGTCGGTTCCGTCGGGCGCGTCCTCGGGCCGGACCACGTAGTGCACCGGACGGCACGGGTCGTAGGCGATGAAGTCCTGCGAGGGGTCGGGCGGCTCAATGAGCACGAACTCGTCCGAATACCCGACGTCCGGGGGGACGCCGAGGGGAGTGTCGCTGGCCCCGACGCCGGGGGGAGGCGCATCGGAGCTCGATGAGAAGGGCAGGGTGGGCGGAAAGTCGTCATTCTCGGACAGGAGGGACGGCAGATACAGAGCGGCGACGACGGCGACAACCACGGCTGTGCCCCACCGCAGCTTCCGCTTCGGGGACGGACGACGGGGTCTGGGCGGGCGGCTTCCCCCGAAGCGCGGCGGAGGCGGTTGCATGGTTCGTGCCCACTGCGGCTCCCGGCTCTGGGATTGCCGCGGGGCATGCGGAGGGGCAGGCGGGCCGTCCTTCCGTGCCCAGTCCCGATCCAATGCTCCCATTGACCTGATTCCCTAGTCGGCGTGATTTCCAGTGTGCGCTGACTCGGGATGACCCGGCAAGGTTCCTGCGTGGATCAGCGTTCCTTCGTCGGTTGCCCGGCCGCTTTCGGCCAGGCCCCAGCCGGCGATGTTAGGCTCCACCGGATGACTGCTCCTGGAAAGCACCCCTCCGATACAACATTGCCGGTGCGCACGGTTTCTCCGCTGCGCACGGCGGCCCGGATCCTGCTCGGCGGGGCTCTCCTCTTTGCGGGGACGGGTCATCTGACGTTCGCGCGCCAGGAGTTCACGGCGCAGGTGCCGGCGTGGTTACCGCTGAATGCGGACTTCGTGGTCCTCGCGTCAGGAGTCGTGGAGATCGGGCTCGGTGCGGCGCTGGTGTTCCTGCCGCGGCAGCAGGTACCCGTCGGGTGGCTCACAGCGGCGTTCTTCGTCGCAATCTTCCCGGGCAACGTCGCCCAGTACGTCGACGGTGTCAGCGGGTTCGGCCTGGATACCGACCGGGCGCGTCTGATCCGGTTGTTCTTCCAGCCGGTACTGGTGCTGTGGGCACTGTGGTCGACGGGAGCGTGGCGGGACCGGCGGAGCCTTGTTGACGGGCTGCGGCGCGGCGGGAAGCCGTAGCGGTCGTTGCGCTACGCGATCGACGCAGCCGCCTTCTGCCTCACGCCGGCTCGACCCTGGTAGACCGCGGGGGCGTCGCGGTGCTCCGAAGTGGGTCAGCCAGGCCGGCTCCTCGCCGGGATGGGGTAGCGCGAGCCGACCGGAGGAGCCGGATCACAGCGAGTGTGTGCGATCCCCGTACGCCACGACGCGCTGCCGCTGTTCGCCTAGCCCTTCGATTCCGATAGTCATCGTGTCGCCCGCAGCCAGGTAGGGGAACCTGCCCGACAACGCGACACCCTGCGGGGTTCCCGTGTTCACCACGTCCCCGGGATCCAGCACCATGTACTGCGAGATGTCGCGCACCAGTTCCGCCACACTGAACACCATGTCTGCCGTGGTCGAATCCTGCCGTGATTCGCCGTTCACCGTGGAATACAGCCGCAGCGACTGCGGGTCGGCGACATCCTCGACCGGTACCAGGGACGGGCCCATCGGGTTGAACGTCGGTGCGCACTTGCCCTTGGACCACTGGCCGCCAGAATGCTTCAGCTGGTAGTCCCGTTCGGAGACGTCGTTGCTGATGGTGAAGCCTGCAATGCAGGCCAATGCTTCCTCGTGACTGCCCAGATAGGAGGCCCGCTTGCCGATCACCACCGCTAGCTCCACCTCCCAATCCACCTTCTGCGCTCCTGGCGGTATGACGACGTCATCATGCGGGCCCACCACAGTATTGGGGTGCTTGAAGAAGAGAATCGGCGCGGCGGGAGGCTGGTCCCCGGTCTCCGCGGCATGCGCAGCATAGTTCTGGCCCACGCAGACGACGGCGCCGATACCCGTCAGCGGGGGCCCAACACGCAGGGACGCCGCATTCTCGAGAATTGGCAGCGCATCGGCCGCGAGCGCCGAGCGCACCTGATCCATGCCGTCCGCGCCAAGGTAGGCGCCGGTGACATCCTGGGTCAGCCCCCGCAGATCATAGTAGGAGCCTCCCTCGCGGACCACCGGAATCTCCAGGCCTGTCTCGCCGAGTCGCATCAGTTCCATCAAAATCTCCTTCTAGAGTGTTGGCGTTTCGAATCGCAGAGGAACAGGCTCAGGTAACCGGACGCAGCAGCAGGCTATGCATCCCGCCATCCACGGACAGGGAGGTTCCGGAGGTGGAGCCGTTGGCCGGATCCGCGAGGAACAGCACCGACGCCGCAACCTCCCCGGCGGTGACGAGCCTGCCGTGCGGTTGCCGCGCCTCGAGGGCGCGACGTTCCGCGGCGGGATCGGCCGCCGCCTCCAGCAGGCGGCCTACCCACGGTGTGTCAGCAGTGCCGGGGTTCACGCAATTCACCCGGATCCCCTCCTGCAGATGGTCAGCGGCCATGGCCCGCGTCAGCGCAGCGACGGCGCCCTTGCTCGCCGAATACAGCGCCCGCTGCGGCAATCCGTGCGTCGCCGCCACCGACGCGGTGTTGACGATCGCGGCGCTGTTCGACTGCCGCAGATACGGCAACGCCGCTGCCGACACCCGCGCAATCCCCACGACGTTGATGCCCAGGACGCGCAGCCATTCGTCGTCGTCGTTGTCCGCCACCGTGCCCGCAGCGCCGACCCCGGCATTATTGATGACGATGTCGATCCCGCCCAGCGCTTCGGCCGCCGCATCGACGGCGGTGTCCACGGACGCCCGGTTCCCGACGTCGCACTGCACGCCCACCACCTCCTCGGGCAGGCCGTCGATGCGGAGGTCCAGCACAGCTACCCGCGCACCTCTTTCGACGAGTCCAGCAGCAACCGCTGCACCGATACCGGACGCACCGCCGGTCACGAGGGCACGAAGGCCCGCAAAAGTACCCATGATCAAATTCCCTCTGGACGACAGGACGACAGTGGTCTCAGCACAGCTGGGCCGGCGGAGGAATACGCAAGCCGGTGCCGCCGTCCTGGGCAAACGCTTCATTGAACCGGTGATACGCACCGATCAGGTGCTGGTGCATCGCCGCTTCGGCAGCATCGGGATCGCAGGCCCGGATGGCCTCCACAATGCCGCGATGCTCATCCACGGTCTGTGAACCCCGGTAGTCCGCAGGATGCAGGCGGAACAGATGCAGGTGGCAGTGCGTGGCGCGGTACGCGTGCAGCGCGAATTCATTGCTGCTGGCACTGAGGATGCGGTCGTGGAACTGCGTGTCGTGAGCCACCAGCAGGTGCCGGACGCTGCCCCCCGATGCCGAGCTGTCCTCGAACTCCTTCAGGGAAGACTGCAGCGCATGCCCGGGGTTGCTCAGCCGGTTGACGGCCGACGCGCGCGCTGCCCACGGTTCCACGAGGAGCCGGAATTCAAACAGTTCACGCAATTCCGTGGTGCCCAGCAGGGGAGTGGTCCGGTAGCCCTTGCCCGGGGTCTTGACGATGAGGTTGTCACCCTCGAGTTGGCTCAGTGCCTCGCGCACCGGTGTCTGGGAGACACCGAACTCGCGGGCCAGGGCGTCGATGTTGACCTTGCCGTCCGGCGGCAGTTGCAGGTCCAGGATCTTGGCCCGCAGCGCACCGTAGACATCGTGGGTGGAACGGCTTCGGACCTCGACGTCGCCGACGAGGCTGCTCATCGCCCGCCCGCAAGCCCGGCGTTGCTGGTGGCGTTCGCCATCACGTAGTCCATCAGGCTGCCGATGCCGAAGGTCCAGGGGTCGAGGTCCTCCGTTGGCGCCACCATGTTGGTCAGTGTACCGAGCCTGGCGCTGCTGATGTGGACCACGTCGCCTGCCTTGTGCGTGAATCCCATGCCCGGGGAGTCGCGGTCCTCGCTCGGTGCGAACAGGGTGCCGGTGTAAAGCACGAAGCCGTCGGGGTACTGGTGGTGGCTTCCGTAGGCAGCACCCACCAGTTCCTCGAACGGCCGGCTCAGCCGCCGCACGCTGTTGGTTCCGGTGAGGGTATAGCCGTCGTCGCCGCGCACGGTGAGGCTGATGGTCTCCGAGCGGGCGTCGTCGAGCGTGTAGGCATCATCGAACAACCGGATGAACGGCCCGAGCGCAGCTGAACCGGTGTTGTCCTTAGCCATCCCGAGAAGCAGTGCGCTGCGGCCCTCGACATCGCGCAGGTTGACATCGTTGCCGAGGGTGCAGCCACGCACCTGCCCCAGGCTGTCCACCACCAGCGCCAGCTCGGGTTCCGGGTTGTTCCAGGAAGAGAAGGCGGGAATGCCGATCCGCTCGCCGGAGCCCACCGCGGCGAGCACCGGGGCCTTGGTGAAAACCTCCGGGTCCGGGCCGATGCCGACCTCCAGGTACTGCGACCAGAAGCCCTCCCGCACCAGCACTTCCTTGACACGCGCCGCCTCTGCCGATCCGGGACGGACGCCGGCCAGGCTGCCGCCGATGGCCTGCAGCACCTGCGTACGCATCTGGTCGGCCAGGGTGAGGTCTCCCGTGCAGCGCTCCTCGATGACCCGCTCGATCATGCTGTCCACGAAGGTGACGCCGCAGGCCTTCACCGCCTGCAGGTCCACCGGCGCCAGCAGGCGGGGCCCGGCGGGATCCCGTCCGGAGTAACTCCCGGCACTGCTTTCGCTGCCGTGACGGGAGCGGCCCGATTCTTCCGCGCCGGCCACGACGTCGGCCAGCTTCCACCGGCGTGGACCGGCGGCGAGCGCCTGCTCCAGCACTGCGAGCGGGTCAGCGCTGTTGAGCAGCGCCGAGACCGTGTGGGCATGATCGAAAAGGTCCACCAGGTCATCATCGCGCACCAGCACCGGTCGGGGGCCGCGCGTCTCGGGGTCCCAGAGACGCCCGATCAGCACGGCGTCCCCGGAATCCTCGGGCAGGAGGGGAAGTGCGTCAGGCGCGTTCACTGTGCCCCGCCCGCGGATTCGAAACGGCCGTCGATACGGCGCGCGATGCGCCACGGGTTGCTGTCCCGCAGCGCCGGCGGCAGGGCGGCATCCGGTACGTCCTGATAAGCCACCGGCCGCAGGAACCGGCCGATCGCCGCGGTGCCCACCGACGTGGTGCCGGGCGCCGTCGTCGCCGGGTACGGACCGCCGTGCTGCTGGGCGTAGGAGACCGTGACGCCGGTGGGCCAGCCGTTCCACAGCACTCGCCCGGCGATTCCGGTGAGGGTGTCCAGCAGTTCGGCGGCGTTGTCGCCGTCGTCCGCCTGGATGGTGGCCGTCAGCTGGCCTTCCATCTGCCGGGCGAATTGCGGCAGGTCCGCGCCGCCGCGGTAGCGGACCACCACGGCGGCGGGGCCGAACATCTCGCGGTGCAGCACCTCGGGATTGCGGGCGATGGTCTCGGCGTCAACCAGCAGCACGGTGGGGGAGGGAGCCTCCTCGTCGGATCCCTGGATCAGGGCCTCGACGCCGTCGGCGGCTGCGACTTCGTCCCGGGCCTGGCCGAAGCCCTCGCGCAGGCCAGGGGTCAGCAGCGGGGCCAGTGGGGCCGCCTGCAAGGCGCCGGCGAGCGAGGTGCGCAGCTGCTCAGGGGTTGCCGTGTCCGGCACGAACAGCACTCCGGGTTTGGTGCAGAACTGGCCCATGCCCATGGTGAAGGAGCCGGCGAACCCGGCGAGGATGTCCTTGGAGCGGTTCTCCCAGGCCGACGGGAGCACGAACACCGGGTTGATGCTGCCCAGTTCGCCGTAGAAGGGGATGGGCACCGGTCGTGCGTTGGCGCGGTCGAACAGGGCACGTCCGCCCGCGGTGGAACCGGTGAACCCGATCGCCTTCACCAGCGGATGATCCACCAGCGCCTCGGCGGCCGGACGGCCGTCGACGACGGCGAACAGCCCCTCCGGCGCACCGGCGTCCCGAAGCGCTTCGATCACGATCTCGGCGGTCCGCACAGCAAGCCGGCGGTGGCCCGGATGGATCTTGTGCAGGACGGCGCAACCGGCTGCCAGGGCGGCTGCGCTGTCGCCGCCCATCACGCTGAACGCGAACGGGAAGTTCGACGCACCGAAGACGCCGACGACGCCGAGGGGCACGTTGACCCGGCGGATATCGGGCCGCGGGCCCATACCCCAGTCGGGGTCGGCGTGGTCGATGGTGGCATCGATGGCGACGCCGGAGCGCACCTCGTCGGCGAACAGGTCCAGCTGGAACGCCGAGCGGCGCAGTTCGCCCTGCAGCCGTGCCTCGGCCAGGTGGGTTTCCTCCGTGCCGAGCCGGACGAGTTCTTCGGCATTGTTCCGGAGTGCGTCGGCGATGGCATGAAGCCGGCCGGCACGGGCAGCGGGTTCCTCGCCCGCGACCAGGAGGAACGCAGTGTGCGCTTCCTGCGCGGCGGCGTCCACCTGCTCGGGAGTTGTGGCGATGGTCAAAGTGGTGGTCATGGGAGATTCCTTTCGGAGGCGGATCAGCGGGCGTTCAGTTCCTGCCAGCCCGCTCCTGACGGGTAGGTCCAGCGAGCGGTGGACTGCTCCAGCATCCGGGCACCGACGCCGGGAAGCTTCGGCGCCTGGTAGCGGCCGTTGGACACGACGGCGGGCTCCGTGAAGTGCTCGTGCAGGTGGTCGACGAATTCGATGACGCGGTCGTCCATGGAACCGGTGATCGCGGCGTAGTCGAAGAAGGAGAAGTGCTGCACCAGTTCGCACAGGCCCACGCCGCCGGCATGCGGGCAGACCGGCGTGTCGAAGCGCGCGGCGAGGAGCAGGTTCGCGATGTTCTCGTTCACACCGGCCACCCGGGTGGAGTCGATCTGCATGATGTCGATCGCGCCGGCCTGCAGCAGCTGCTTGAAGATGATGCGGCTCTGGACCGCTTCGCCGGTGGCCACCTTGATGGGATGGACGGCCTTGCGGATGGCCGCGTGGGCCAGGATGTCGTCCGTGCTGGTGGGCTCTTCGATCCAGTACGGGTTGAAGTCCTGGAGCTGGTTGACCCAGTCGATGGCTTCCTGCTCCTCCCAGCGCTGGTTGGCGTCGATGGCGATCCGCACGTCCGGACCCACTGCCTCACGGGCCAGACCCAGACGGCGGCGGTCGTCCTCGATGCTGCCCGCGACCTTCAGCTTGATCATGCCGAAGCCGTCCGCCACGGCCTCCTTGGAGAGCCGCACGAGCTTCTCGTCGCTGTAGCCCAGCCAGCCCGGCGTCGTGGTGTAGGCGGGGTAGCCGTTCTCGCGCAGTTCGAGAATGCGTGCTTCCTTGCCCTCCTGGCCGCGCTGCAGGATGTCCGTGGCATCGGCCGGGGTGAGCGCGTTGCCGATGTGGGTGAAGTCCACCGCGCTGACGATCTCATCGACCGGCATTTCACTCAGCAGCAGCCACAGTGGCTTGTTCTCGCGCCGGGCGCGGATGTCCCAGAGCGCATTCACCAGCCCGCCGCAGGCCATATGCGACACACCTTTTTCGGGGCCCAGCCAGCGCATCTGTGAATCGTGGACCAGGCGGCGGGAGGCGTCGCCGAGATTGTTGACCAGCTCGTCGGTGTCCTTGCCGACCAGAAGTTCGCCGTAGCTGTCCATGCCGGCCGTGACGAGTTCGTTGCCACGGCCGCAGGTGAAAACGAGGCCGTAGCCGTGCTCGCCGTCGTCCGTGACGATGTCTACATAGGCCGCCGAGTAGTCGGGGTCCACATTGACGGCGTCGGACCCGTCGAGGTCGAGGGAGGTGGGAAAGCGCACGTCAGTGGTGGTGACGGAGGTGATACGGGACATGGGATTCCTTGCGTTTCGGGGTGGTCAGAGGAAGCCGAGCAGCGTGGGCAGGCCAAGCGTGAGGGCGGGAAAGAAGGTGATGACCAGCAGGGTCAGCACCATGGGGGCGAAGAACGGCAGGATGCCCTTGATCACCATGGGGACGGGTGCCTTGGTGACGCTGGAGAGCACGAACAGCACGAGCCCCACCGGAGGCGTGATCAGGCCGATCAGCAGGTTGAAGATCACCATGATGCCGAAGTGCACCGGGTCGATGCCGAAGGTTTCCGCGACCGGCAGCAGGACCGGAACAAGGATCAGGATCGCGGCGGTGGGCTCCAGCACGCAGCCCACCAGGAGCAGCAGCACGTTGACGAGGATCAGGAAGAAGATCGGCTGGTTCGTGATCTCCAGGATGAGGTTGGCCGCAACCTGCGGTGCCTGCTCGCGTGCCAGGACCCATCCGAAGAGGGCGGCCGCGGCGACGATCAGCAGGACCGAGCCCGAGGTTTCCACCGTGGTCAGCAGCGTGCGGTACATCTTGCGCCAGGAGAGCGCCCCGTAGGCAAGGGCGAGGATGAGGATGTAGATGACGCCGATGCCGCTGGCCTCGGTGGGGGTGAAGATGCCGCTGAGGATGCCGCCGAGAATGACGACGGCGGAACCGGCGGCAGGAAGCGCAGCCACCGCCGTGCGTCCGCGGACTTTCCAGGACGACTTCGGCAGTCGCAGTTCCTCGCGTTTGCGCATGAGGATCCACACGGTGAGGCACAGCGAGAACACGAGCACCAGTGCGGGAAGGATTCCCGCCATGAAGAGGGCGCCCACGGAGACACCGGCCGTGACGGCGTAGATGACGGCGGGAATGCTCGGCGGAATCATGGGCGCAATGAGGCTCGACGCCCCCGTCACCCCGAGGGCGAATTCCTTCTTGTAGCCGCGCTCCACCATGGCGGGCACCTGCACCCTGCCCATGGCGGCGGCGTCGGCGATCGCGGCGCCGCTCATCCAGGAGAAGCCGAAGCTGGTGGCGACGTTGACGTAGCCGAGGCTGCCGCGCAGGTGGCCGATGGCCGCCACGGCGGCGTCGTAGAGCTTGTCGGTGACACCGGAGACGTTTGCCAGGTTGCCGAGCAGGATGAACATCGGCACGGCCAGGATGGCGAAGCTGTCGATGCCGGAGACCGTCTGCTGGAGGGCGGTGCCCACCCGCGCAGTCGGGTCCATGATGACGTAGGCCACCGAGGGGATCAGGAGCGCGAAGGACACCGGCACCTTGAGCGCGAGCAGCACCAGCAGGGCGATCAGCATGATGAGGAGAGTCATAGTAGGGTCCTAAACCGCTTCCCGCTCGAGGTTTTCCATGGCATCCGGAACCACTTCGGGATGGCGGATATTGAGGTAGATGTGCAGGACGGCGTGAAGGAAGATCAGCCCGAAGCCGGCCACCGCAGCGCTGTAGACGAGGCTCATCGGCAGTGAGGTGGCCGGCGCGAGCAGCCGGTCGGCTTCGATGGCGAAGGCGACGCCCGCAACCGTCATCACCCCGGCGGTGACGACGACGGCGACGAGCGCGAAGGTATCCAGTACGATCGTGCCCCTCCGGCCCAGCTTGCTGGCCACGAGGTCCACCGCGATATGGATGCGGCGCGCCATGACGAAGCCCGCGGAGATGAACGTGAACCAGATCAGGGCGAACCGGGCCAGTTCCTCGGTCCAGGTGAAGGGCGAGTTGAAGACGTAGCGGCTCACCACCTGCACCATGATCAGGCCGAGGGTCAGGACGAGGAAGCCGCAGGCCGCGGCACGCTCCACATTGACCAGGAGGCGGTAGGGCTTGCTGTGCTGTTCGGGAAAGTCCGGTTCATCGGGCTCCTGTGGAACGGTGTACCCCGAGGCGATGTTGTTCTCATTGGAAGGCTCCGGGCGTGGGGTGCCTGTCACTGCCTGTCCTTGATTTCCTGGTACAGATCGCCCCACGGCTGCTGGAGCATGGCTTCCTCGGCGGCGGCAGCGAAGGCTTCGCGGTCCACATCCTCGTTGACCTGGATGCCGTCGCCGGCCTTCCACTCCTCGAGGATGCTCTGTTCCTGCTCCTCGACGCATTCGCGGGTGGCCTCGGCGGCGGCTTCCATAGCGCCTTCGAGGGCCGAACGCTCGTCGTCGGTCAGGCCTTCGTAGACCGTTCGGCCGGTGGTGATCTGGACGCCCTGGATCATGTGGCCGGTCAGGTTGATGTAGTCCTGCACCTCATTGAACTTGGCGGTGGCGATGGTGGGAATCGGGTTCTCCTGCGCGTCGATCACGCCCTGCTGCAGCGCCAGGTACACCTCATCGAGGGCCATCGGGGTGGCAGTTCCGCCCATCGCCTTGATGTTCTCGAGGTAGAGGGGGGCGTTCGGGGTGCGAATCTTCAGGCCGGCGAAGTCTTCCGCGGTCTTGATCTCCTTGTTGGCGGTGACCTGCCGGGTGCCGTAGTACCAGCTGGAGAGGACCTTGATGTCGGAGCTCTCGTAAAGGTCGTCGAAGACGCCCTTCATGGTGTCGCCCTCAACCGTTTCCACGAAGTGGTCCACGTCCTCGAAGAGGTAGGCGCCGTCGAGTACCGCGGCGTTTTCATCCCACACGCCGAGGAAGGACGGGCCGGCCACGGCCATGTCGAGGGCGCCGGAGGCAACCTGCTCGAGTGATTCCGACTCGTTGCCCAGCTGGGCCGCGGGGAAGCTTTCGATCTGCAGTCCACTGCCGTCGAGTTCCTCCTTGAGGGTGCTGATCCCGCATTCCTCGACCGGGTGTCCGGCGTCATAGACGTGGGCCAGGCGCAGCGTCTTGGCGTCCGCATCGACGGCCTGCACGTCATCGCGGTCAACAGGTTCTCCGACATTGCAGCCGGAGAGCAGCAGGGCCGCACTTGCGGCCAGGCCGAGGGCGGCGCTGGTGCGACGACGACGGTTGCCGGGGGTGGGGTTGGAGTGTCCGAGCTTCATTGCTTGATCCTTCCGAAGGAACTGCTGGTGGGTTAGGTGTGGGACGGGACGGGCTGGAGGGAGAGCTGGTCGGCGAGTTGGGCGAGCTGGTCAGCGGTGGAAGCGGGCAGGGTGATGCCTTCCGCCTCGGACTCGCGGATCCGCTCGGGGTCGCCGGGAGAGTGGACCGTGCGGTCGGAGGGGCCGGAGGCGCGCACGTGCTGCTGGAGCTCGGCGACGCGCGCCTCGGTGCGGCCACGACCGGTGAAGGCCGCGCTGTCGATCCCGATCAGGAGGTGCCCGTTGTTCATGCGTGATGCCGGGTTTGACCAGATGTCGACGGTTTCGAAGGCGAAGGTGGCGTCGGTCAGGGACGCCGCGAAGGCTTCGAGCAGCACGGCGACGGCGGAGCCTTTGTGGCCGCCGAACGGGATCATCGACCCCTCGGCCGCCGCCACCGGGTCGGTGGTGGGATTTCCCGCGGCGTCGACCGCCCAGCCCTCGGGCAGTGCCGTGCCTTCATTCCTGGCCGCGATGACCTTGCCATAGGCGCCGTTGCTGGTGGCGAGGTCCGCGGTGAGGGGCCACCCGTCGGCGCTCGGTGCGCCCAGGGTGAGCGGGTTCGTACCGAGGACCTTCTCTGCTCCGCCGTGGGGCGCGACGACGGGGCCGGTGGACGAGGTGAGGAAGCAGAGGAAACCGGCCCCGGCCAGCTGGTCGCTCCAGAACGCACCGGCGCCGTAGTGGCTGCTGTTGTGCACGGCGACGGCGGCAATTCCCTGCGATCGTCCCACTTCGAGCACGCGGTCCACGGCGGCCTGCATGGCTACCTGGCCCAGCGCGGCGTCGGCGTCGAGCACGGCCACGCCGGCCTTCTGTGTGCTGAAGCTCATCGACGGGGTGGGGTTGATGCCACCGAGCCGGAGTGCTTCTGAATACAGGGGAAGGCGGAGCAGGCCGTGGGAGTAGATGCCGCGCTGGTCGGCCTGGACCAGGGAGCGGGCGGTGAGATGTGCGTCGGCTGTCGGTACGCCGCGTGCGGTAAGGACCTCATGGGCGAAACGGTTCAGGTGCTGTGCGGAGAAACGTCGATGGTTCTGCACTGTGAAACTTCCTCCAAATATAGGAACTCCACAAATCCTATAGCCATGTGCGCTGAATCACAACATGCAGCGTCAGTCCGGGGAGGGCCGATTGAAACCGGGGAGGGTCGATTGAAACTGGGTAGGGGAAGCAGGCCGGGGAACGCGTCAACGTCCTGCGAAGCCTCGAGGACGTCGCTGGGTCCGTGGTGCTGGTCCTTGTGCCATTGGGCTGGTCCTACGGGACGATGCTCCGATCGACGCGGTTGGCCCGAAATGTTCCTGCTTGCCTCATCAGCCGAAGCAGTTGGCGGCAGTTCCATCGTTGTCGACCGCGATGATGCCGGACCCTCGGAAGGCGGAGGGCCGACTGCCGGGAGCTTCAAGCAGGAGGAGCAAGCAGTGGTGGTTACTTCGCCTCCGCGATGGGGTGGAGATCCGTCGCTTCCAGCAGGACCGACTCGATCTTCGCCGCCAGGACGCCGTCCGCTTCAGATGCCGACTTCGCATCGATCCACCGTTGATCGGCTCCGAATGCTGTCCAGTTCGCCTTCGGAGCCCCCTCGTGCCGAAGGAGGTAGATCAGGACGTTCGGAGTACCGACCGGAGTCCAGTAACCGAGGCTTGTCATGGAATGCTCGGTGAAGAGGTCAATGGTGGATTCGCGGAACCGCTCCATCAGGGCGTCCATCTTGCCCGGGGCAGCGGTGTAGGTGCGCAGTTCGTACGTCATCATGTCTCCTCGTAGTAACCGGCGTTACCGGCCGTTGGCGCCTGAAAGGTCATGCCCGGCGCAGTAGCTCGGCTCCCGGCTGCCGGGCGCGACCGGCGACAGAGCCATATGATTTCCCAAGCGGCGTGGCGTTGTCGAACGCCGCCTGATCGGGTGATGCCGGGTCGAGGACACCCCGGCGTGCCCGTCCTGATCGTAGCCCGTCCCTTCCATCGGGAGGTCCGGCGACGCCGGGGGCGACGCGCAGCGGCTACATTTCGCGCTCGGCCAGGACCGGCGACTCGGCGGGATCATTGCCAGCGGGTATTCCGCGCCTGTCCTTCGTCGCGAGGCTCACGGCTACGAGGGCGATGACGGCTGCCGGCAGGGCGACGACGACGGCGTTGACATCGGCCGACATGCTGCTCACCTGCCACACCACAGTGACCACTCCACCGACCACCATTCCGGCGATTGCCCCCTTCGAGGTGGCCCGCTTCCAGAACAGTGCTGCCAGGACAACGGGCGTGATTGCCACCCCATACATGGTGTAGGCGTACATCTGCAGCGCGAGGACGCTCGGGAAGAACTGGCCCATCACGTAGGCGAGAACGGTTACCGCGAGGACAGCCCAGCGTCCGAGCTTCAGGGCCCTGTCCGGGTTGGCAACAGCGTTCTTCCGCTGGAAGGCGAGGTCGTACACGATGTTGCCTGAGCATGTCAGGAGGTAGGAGGACCCGGTGGTCACGATCAGCGCGAACGCTCCGGCAAGCAGCATGCCGCCGATTCCCAGTGGCACAAGATCCGTTCCGGCCAGGCCGAGGATCGCCTGTCCCGGATCGATGTCCGGAAGCAGGAACGAGGACATTGATGCGAGAAAGATGATCGTTCCCAGGATGACGACGGCGCCGCCGAAGAACGCGATGGTCGCTCGTCGAGCAGTGCCTTCATCCTGTCCTGCCGCGAGACGCTGGTGCATGTTCTGATCGCCGAGGATGAGCAGGAACAGGGGCAGGAAATAGCCCAGCAGCTGGATCGGCGTCAGGCTGCCCGTAAGCGAGGTCAGCGCGGGGTCAAGGCGGTCCACGTAGTTACCGACGCCGCCGACGTCGTTGATGAAGACGACGGCAAGGGTACCCACCAGCGCGAGGACGATGAAGATCACTGATACGAAGTCCGTCCAGGCCACGGACTTGAGGCCTCCGCCCAGGGCGAGGAAGGTGATGAGGATCGCGGCAACAATCGTTCCCTGCGCGGTGCTGAGCGGGGTGATGATGCTGAGAATGGCACCGGCTCCGGTGAACTGGTAGGCCGTGATGCCGACGAAGGCCACCAGGATAATGATCGTTGCCAGTACGCGCACGGGCTTGCCGAAGCGGTCCTCCAGCATCTCCGGGATGGTGTGGTGTGACTGCCTCCGTACCTTGGTCGCCATGAAATAGAGGCACACGATGCCCACGATGGTTCCGGCGAAGAAGAAGATCCCCGCGACCGGCCCGTAGGTGTACACGAAGCTTGCTCCACCGATGATGGAGCCCGACCCGACGAAGGTTGCGAGGAGTGTCCCGGCGAGCACCGGGGTGGGCAGGGAGCGGCCCGCCAGCATGAAGTCGTCGCCGTTGGCTACGGTCTTGCTGCGGCTGAACCACGCTCCGATCAGGACCATGAGCAGGATGTAACTCACCAGGATGATGACGTGCACTATCTGCATGAAGGAGCCTCTCAAGGGTGACCGAGGGGACGGCGATTAGAGAGAAGTCTCGCTGATCCGAAGCACGAATGCAATAGTTATTGCAGAAGTTCACGCAAATGAGACAGGCCTCGGCATGCCTGGGTCAGGGAATCAGGCGGGGTCCACCAGATCCAGTTGGCCCCACAATTCCTCGGTTTGCCGGAGTGCCGTCGTTGTCCGTGCGGGGTCCACTGCTGCTAGCTCTGCCAGGATCGCCTGCACGGTGGAGACCGCTGCGACGGTGGAGGGCATGAAGCTGGAACCCTCGCTGGGAACCACCAGGGCTTCCTCGGCAAGGTCGGTGATGCCGGTCTTGCGATCGGCGAGAGCGACGATGCGGATACCGCGCTGTGCGGCTACACGCACCACCTCAAGGACGAACTTGCTTGCACGCCATAGGTTACAGCTGACCAGGCAGTCTCCCGGCTCCAGCATCCGCAGGCGGTTGACGAGGGCGGTGCCGGGTGCGGTGTGCAGCTCTATGTCCCGACCCATCCATTGGCCCACGTGAGCCAATTGGAAGCCGGCCGCAGCGTAACTTCCCGTCGCCAGCACTATGGTGCGTTGCGCCGAGGCGATGATTGCAGCGGCCCGCGCTACCTGGTCGGGGTCCAGAGATCTGCCCAGCCGCGTCATGTTCCGGGCATCGCTGGCCAGTGACGTGGTTGCCGGTCCCGAGCCCGGGGATGAGTCCCTGTCGAGGAGCTTCTCGGCGGTCATGGAGGCAAGGTAGCGGTGGCGGAGTTCGGATTTGAGCGCGGACCAGCCCGAGAACCCGAGGAACTGGGCGGCGCGCACCACGGTTGCCACGTTGATATTCGCCCGGGTGGCCAGCTCCTGGGTCGACATGAAGGAGGCCGGGCCGGCGTCATGCCGGATGACGTTCAGGACGGCTTCGATCCCCGGGCTTGCCTTACGTCCCAGGACCAAGCCATCCACCCAGTCGGTGATCTGCAACAAAAATGCTCCTCACGATACGCCGCGCTGTTTGCAACGAATGTTGCATGTT
Organism: Arthrobacter sp. Br18; assembly: GCF_000520555.1. GTDB lineage: Bacteria > Actinomycetota > Actinomycetes > Actinomycetales > Micrococcaceae > Arthrobacter_D. The sequence goes on from NZ_KI914866.1 coordinate 29,434, forward strand.
TGTCGATTACTTGTGATCATCGTGTCAGGTATATCGGCAGTCAAGGTCACTCGACGACATGCCGCGAAGCTTCATCCGCGGCCCACCACGAGGAGCAGCATGCCCACGGCACAACACTTGCACATCCAAAACGCAACGGTCCTGGACATCGAGCACGGCACCGCCTCCCCCGGTCGAAGCATCCTCATCGAGGAGGGCGTCATCACCTGGGTGGGTGACTCCGGAGCGGCCGACGTCGAAGGCTTCGACGGCGAGACCATCGATGCGCAGGGCAAGTTCGTCATGCCGGGTCTCATCGACGGCCACGTCCACGTCACCGCAGCGACGGCAGACCTCGGCGCCATGGGGGAGTGGTCACCCAATTACGTCGCCGCCCACACCGCGCGCAACCTCAAGGCGATGCTGGCGCGCGGATTCACCACGGTCCGCGACGTTGCCGGTGCTGACTACGGTGTGGCGCTCGCCGTGGAGGAGGAGCTGTTCGTGGGCCCACGGGTGATCTTCGGCGGCAAGGCGCTGTCGCAGTCCGGCGGGCATGGGGACATGCGCGGGATGGGTGCGAGCGTCAGTGACCCGCATCAGTGCTGCCCCTCGATCGGGATCGTCTGCGATGGCGTCGACGCCGTGCGGAAGGCCTCGCGGGACCAGCTGCGGACCGGTGCGCACCATATAAAGATCATGCTGTCCGGTGGTGTGGCGTCGCCGACGGACCGCGTGGATTCGACGCAGTTCTCTGAGAGCGAGATCCTCGCCGTCGTCGAGGAGGCGGAAGGTGCAAATCGTTACGTCTGCGGCCACGCTTACACCGCCCGCGCCGTGAATCGCGGTCTGCGGCTCGGTGTTCGGTGCATCGAGCACGGAAACCTGATCGACGACGAGAGTGTGAAGCTCTTCGTGGAGAAGGACGCGTATCTTGTCCCCACCCTCATCACCTACGAGCGGCTTAAGGCTGACGGGGAAGCGGCAGGCCTGCCGCTTGCCAGCCGCGAGAAAGTCGATATCGTGCTGCACGCCGGACTCGAGGCACTCGACCGTGCCAACAAGGGCGGCGTGAAGATTGTCTTCGGCACCGACCTGCTGGGTGCGATGCAGATCCACCAGAGCCAGGAGTTCCGCATCCGGGCACAGGTGCAGTCGGCCCAGGAAGTGCTGCTCTCTGCCACGGTGACCGCTGCCGAGCTGATCGGCCTCGAGGGGAAACTGGGCGTCGTCGCAGCCGGTGCCTTTGCGGACCTGCTGATCCTGAATGAGAATCCCCTCGATGACGTCACGGTGCTGGCTTCGCCGGAGACGACTATCCGCTCGGTGATCAAGGGTGGCAAGCGGATGGATGCGACCGCCTGAGTAGCAGGTTCGTTCCCGCCGCTTTCAGGTCGACAGCAGGGGCGGTTCAATGAGCGGCTCAGCCCGCCAAAAAATGGTCCTGGCCGAGTTGCCTCGGCCAGGACCATTTCGCTGCTCGCTCCGGAATCAGGAGCCTGCTGTTGGTCTAGGAATGGGCGGCGGAACGACGGCGGACCACATAGGTTCCGCCGAGTGCTGCAAGGAGCAGCCCGCCCCCGAGGGCAATGACACCCGTGGGGTCCTTCTCGGGGGTCTGTGCGACGCCGGTTTCAGCACCACCTCGGGGCATTTCCCCCATCTGGGTTGGAACTGCGGTTGGAACCGCCGGCGGGGTGGTCGCGGGCGTGTTCTCCTGAATGATGCGCGCGACGATGCTTGCGTCGTAAGGGGGGGTGCCCGCTGCGTCGCAGCCGAATCCGTCCCGATCAGCATCGAGCTTCAGCTGGTAACCGGGCGTTCCTGCAGGAATGTTGAAGACGCCAACGGCAGCAGCTTCGCCGCAGTTATTGAACGGAAGGCCGACGGCCCAGGCGGGTGAGGCGGAGAAGAGTGAGACCCCTGCAACTGCTACTGCTGCGAGACCTATTGAACTACTTTTCATCGGAAATCCCCTAGCTTGATTATCGTGCTCGGTCCAACGACCCTAGCCGGATTTGCCTGAGGCAACTACCCCTTCTGTCACAGGAGGTGAAATTGACGGTGGAGCGGACGGGTGGTGGTGTGACGAAAGTGCACGCGTGGACTCGGGCCGGGAGCAGGTGCGCATTTGACGCGCCCCCGCCTGTTGCTAAACGCGGGGCCGTGCAGGGACCTCTCCTTCAATGCCCGGCTCGACAGTTGCGTCCGCCTCCTCCAAATGGTGCAGCCGTTCGGCGTGGCCGCGGGGGGAATGGGCCTTGTCCGAGCCGTTTTCATAGGCGTTCTCAGCGTGAAGCGCGTTATCGAGTCCGCGTGCTTCGACGTCCGCCGGGACCCGCATGCCCATGACCCGATCGAGGACCGTGGCGAGCACCCAGGTCACGGTGAAGGTGTAGGCAAAGACTGCGAGGATTGCCACTGCCTGGCGACCCAGGAGGTCGAACCCGCCGCCGTAGAGCAGGCCAGTTGCTCCGCTCGGAGCCTCCGGCGTCGCAATGAGGCCGATGAGCAGTCCACCCACGGCGCCGCCGATGAAGTGGAGTGCAGTGACGTCGAGTGCGTCATCGAAGCCCAGCTTGTACTTCAGCGACACGGCGAAGTAGCAGACGGCACCGGCCGCGCCACCGATTGCCAGGGCTCCGAGAGGAGTGACCGCACCACAGGACGGCGTGATGGCGACCAGCGCAGCGATGGCGCCTGACGAGGCACCGAGGGTCGTGGGGTGTCCGTCGCGCATGCGCTCGACCAGGAGCCAGACGCAAACACCGGCGCAGGTGGCGGCAATCGTGTTGAAGACGGCGACTGCCGCGTTGTTGTCAGCGGCACCCAGGCCGCTGCCGTCGAAGCCGACCCATCCGGTGAACAGGAGCCCTACGCCCAGCAACGTGAAGGGAAGGTTGTGTGCCTTCGGCTGGACGGGCCAGGCGCGCCGCTTGCCCAGGACGAGCGCCAGTGCGAGGGCGGCGACACCCGAGTTGACGTGAATCGCTGTGCTTCCGGCGTAATCGATGGCGCCCAGGGTGTTGGCGATCCAGCCGCCCTGTACCGCCCCATCGGCTGAATCGAAGGCGAACACCCAGTGCGCCACCGGAAAGTACACGAGGGTGGCCCACAGACCAGCAAAGATGAGCCAGGCACTGAACTTCATGCGGTCGGCCGCGGCACCGGCAACGATGCCCGCTGTGAGGCCGGCGAACATCAAATGCAGGGCGGCAAGTGCGAGCGGCGGCAGGGCGGCATCGGTGGGGGCCGTGAGCAGCTGCCCAAGGCCCGCATATTCGAGGGGATTGCCCAGCAACCCCGCCCCGCCGATCGAGTTGCCGAAGACCGCCGAGTACCCGAAGGCCACCCAGAGGACACCGACGACGCAAAAGGCGCCAATCACCATGAGCATCATGTTCATGGTGGTTCTACGGCTCACCATTCCGCCGTAGAAGAGGGCGAGCCCCGGGAGCATCAGCGCGACGGCGATGACGGCGGTCAGAACCCACGCCGTATTGCCCGCGATTGCAGCAGTGTCCATTCGAATCTCCATGACGGCTAGAAGCATGCACCCCGCGGCAGTCGCGGTTACCAGCGTTTCGATACGCTATCTAAATGCTCGATGCCGACCTTTTCGATGCGATATCGATATCGTTACGAGCGCGTTAACTCTCTGCTGGACTGTTCGCCGTCATGAGGCCTGCGGCCTGGGTTCGAACACCGGGAAGCGCGTCATGGTTCCGGAGGAGCGAGGCGAGGGTGGTGTCGACACTCAGGGTGGAGACGTCGTCGGCCGTGTAGGTGTGCAGCCCGGGGAGTGGTTGCCGGTAGTGGCGCTGAAGGCCTTCATTGAGTCCGAGAGCGGCGGTGGCGGCCGCCTCGGGGTCGACGGCACGAAGCTCGCCGGAGTCGACGCCCTGCCGGATGATCGAGGCGGCACGGCGGTGCAGCTCGCTGTAGTCCTCGAAGAAGGCGCCGAAGTTCTGGGGCTGTGAGCGGGCGACGCGTTCGAACTCGTAGAAGTCCAGGGGAGAGGCGCATAGTTGGGCGGCGTCCGCGTGGAGCACCGCGTAGAGCCTTGCTGCTGCCGGCTCCGGTGCCGGTTCCAGCGCACGCGCCATCTGGAGGGAGCCGCGGTTCTCCTCGAGGAGTGCCTGCAGGATGTGTTCCTTGCGCGCAAACCAGTAGTAGACCGATGACTGCCGGAGCCCGGCGGCGTGGGCGATTTCGCTCATTGTCGTCTCGGCGTACCCTTTGGCGATGAACAGGGCCGTTGCCTCCCGGATGATTTCCTGGCGCGGAGCCCCGCCGACTGAACCGCTGAGGCGGGGCCGGCCGGCCGTAGCTCCCGCAGTTTTCCCTGATCCCATGCCAACTCCTTGTGTGGTCCGGCTCGAAGCCTAGCTGCAGGCCGTACGCCGAACGCACCATCCGGGCTGGCGGGCTGCAGGTTTTACGCCGTCGAAACAAATTCGACACTGTATCGAAATTGTGTTCGGCGAGACTTTCTATAGCTTATCGAAATATCGGTCAGCGCCGCGACCCGAACAGGAGATCGACATGAGTGTGACAACAGCAGAAGCAGCCGTCGAAACCGTCCAGCGCAAGCTTCAGGAGGCGGGTGTCAAGTATGCGATGTCGAGCTTCGTGGACCTCCACGGCAACATCAAGACGAAGTTCGTCCCCCTCTCCCACCTGCCGCAGATGGCGGCGGGGTCCGAGCTCTTCACCGGTGCGGCGCTCGACGGGCTACCTCAGGACATCAGCGACGAGGAGCTCTCGGCGCGGCCCGACCTCGACAGTGCCGTGCAGCTGCCCTGGCGCAAGGAAGTCGCCTACTTCTCCAGCGATCTCTACCACGAGGGCAAGCCGTTCGAGGCAGCGCCACGGAACATCCTCAAGCGCCAGCTCGAGGCCGCCAAGGAGCTTGGATTCACCTTCAACCTGGGCATCGAGACCGAATTCTTCGTCCTGAAGGACACACCGGAAGGACCAGTGGAGGTCAGCGACCGGGACAACCTGAGCAAGCCCTGCTACACGGCTCCTGCGGCACTCGACAACTTCGACTGGCTCACCGAGATGGTCGAGGCGATGAATGACATGGGGTGGAGCGTCTACTCCTTCGACCACGAGGACGCCCAGGGTCAGTTCGAGATCGACTTCAAGTACGCCGATGCGCTCACCATGGCCGACCGTGCCGTCTTCTTCCGCCTCATGGCCAACGAGATGGTCCGCAAGCACGGCTATTTCGCCACTTTCATGCCGAAGCCCTTCGCCGACCGCAGCGGGTCCGGTGCGCACTTCAATATGTCCCTCGCGGACCTCGAGACGGGCGAGAACCTCTTCGAGACCGACAACGACCCCCGTGGCTCCGGCATCTCCGAGCTCGGCTACCAGTTCATTGCCGGCGTGCTCAAGCACGCGCCCGCCATCTGCGCCGTGATCGCCCCGACGGTGAACAGCTACAAGCGGCTGGTCCGCAAGGGGAGCATGTCCGGGTCCACCTGGGCGCCTGTCTTCGTCAGCTACGGCAACAACAACCGCACGAACATGATCCGAGTGCCTCTTGTGGGAGGCCGTGTTGAGTGCCGGGCCGCCGACATCAGCGGCAACCCCTACCTCGGTGCTGCCATCATTCTCGCCGCCGGCCTGCAGGGCATCCGCGAGAACCTCGATCCGGGCGAGCCGCACACCGAGAACATGTACAACTACACCGAGGCGGAGATCATCTCCAACGGCCTCGGCCTGCTTCCCCGCAGCCTGGGCGAGGCCATCGAAGAGTTCGCCGCCGACAGCCTGTCCCGCGAGGTGTTCGGCGAGAAGATGTACAACGCGTACATCGACTACAAGAGCCAGGAATGGGACGAATACCAGGCGCACGTCTCCGAGTGGGAGATCAAGCGCTACCTCAAGTTCTTCTAATCCCTCATGCGCTCCGACTTCGACCTCGGCAGGTTCGAGCTGGTCTCCGGTTCGAACCTGCCCTCGGGGCACCTCGCCTATGAGACTCACGGCGAACTCAACGCCGAGGGCAGCAACTGCATCCTGCTGCCCTCCTACTACACGGGCACGTCCTCAAGCTATGAACCGTGGATCGGGCCGGACCGGCTGTTCGACCCTGCGGAATGGTTCATCGTCGCGGTGAACCTCTTCGGAAACGGGGTGTCGACGTCGCCCTCACGGGCCCACCCGGACATTGCGGGGGCGGGCTTTCCCGACGTCGACATCGCCGACAACGTGATCGCCCAGCACCGCCTCCTCAGCCACCTCGGGGTGAAGCGGATCCGCCTGATCGCAGGCTGGTCCATCGGTGCGTTGCAGGCCTACGAGTGGGCGGCCCGCTACCCGGACCTGGTGAACGCGATCCTTCCGATTGCCGGAGCGGCACGGTGCTCGCCCCATAACTTCGTCTTCCTCGAGGGAGTGAAGTCCACGTTGCTGGCCGACCCGGCGTTCCAGCACGGACACTACAGTGCGCCGCCGGTGCAGGGGTTGCGGGCGTTCGGCACGGTCTACGCGGGGTGGGCGTACTCGCAGGAATTCTTCCGCCAGGGGACGTACCGGGAACTCGGGTACGCCTCGGTGGACTCGGTGATCCGGGGCTGGGCCACCGACCATGAGAGTGAGGACGCCAACGATCTCCTCGCCATGCTCGGGACCTGGCAGCGGGCCGACGTCGGAAGATACCACCCCGGCGGGTTCGAGGGCGCGATGGCGGGAATCACCGCCCAGGCCATCGTGATGCCCGGCAGCACCGACCTCTACTTCCCGCAGGCCGACAGCGAGCAGGAGGTGGAGCTCCTGCAGCATGGGAAGCTGCGTCCGCTGGTGTCCGACCTGGGGCACGTCGCGGGCCGTCCCGGCATCCGGGCCGCTGAAACGGTGCAGATCAGTGCTGCCGTGCAGGAGCTTTTGGGGAGCTGACCGTTGCGGGTGCGTCGTGCTCACGGCACAGTTTCACCTCCCCGTGGTCCGCTATCCCGAAGGTTCTCCGGTGAGGAGGTTTCGCGTGAAGGTCAGGACATCATTCTGAAGCCCGGGATGCGCTCGTCGGTCAGGTTCCTCGGCGGCTGCGAAAGCTTCCAGAGCCTCTAGCGTTCGCGAGATCAGGGGTTCCGGTGCCCGCTGCCTCCATGATGTTGCCTCTTCGACGAGGTCCGCACGTGTCAGGTCCGCATGACGGTATCTACCGTTGACGGCCATGGCCATTCGCCCGTCCGTGGCCTGGTGGCGCATGGGTACGACGTCGTAGGCCGGGGCGAGCTCGGAGCGGCCGTCGGGATGATGGAGCAGGGAAAGATTTTTTGCATGCAGGTCCAGGTTGCCGAGGGCGACGGCGAGGACGGTTATCGCGAGGAGGCGTTCAAGGGACTCGGTGTCCCCATTGCGGCGGAGCACGTCTGCGATGCGCCGCAGGCTGACTTTGCCGCCGTGTTCCTGGTACTTCTCGTTGCCGTGAGCCCCGAGGGCCTGGTTCATGTCTTCCTGGTGAATGCGTCCCGTGGGAGCGGAGCTTGATCGATCGAAGCGCTCGATGACGAGCGCAGGGGCACCTGCGAAGTCGGCCAGCCACGTCCGGGTGCCGGCCAACCCCAGTACTCGGGCAGCGCGGGCTCCGTACTCCTCGTCGTAGATGATGGTGGGGTAGTCGCGTGATGCGGGTTTGACGATGTGCGTCGACGGGTAGCCGTCGTGCACGCGGTGCCAGTCGTCGTCGACCCGCGCCAGGACGATCTTGTCCTGCACCCCTGCCAGGGAGGTCTTCCCTGAGAGCGGACTGTTGGCGAGCGGCTGGGCCGTGGTGGATTGCAGCAACTCTCTGATGCCTTCGGCCGTCAGGCGCTCGGTCCGTGGACGGCGTGGCTCGCCAGGGCGCTCGGGATCCCAGATCTGCAGGGCGCCTGCGACGTCGCGCCCGAAGTGGGAGAGCAGTGCAGGAGTGTCGTACTCCTGGGTTCCCACCCGCGCGGCGAGGTTCGAGAGGATGCGCCCTTCCGGGAGCAGTTCGGCGAAGAAGTTGCGACGGCGCGAGGCTCGGGCGCGGTTTGCGGCGAGCTCGAGCGGGACGGATTCGGACAGGACCGTGCTGCCGAGATCAAAGTGGTCGAAGCATGAACGGTCGGTGCGGAAGTCGAAGGTGCGCCAGTCCCTAACCGTCAGCCAGCCGACCAGGTTCCCGTACAGCTCGACACGCAGTTCACCCATCGCTCGATCGCTCCGTGGGATCGGCTTCTTCTTCCGGGTCGTCGATCTCGGCGTAGAGGCGGACTCCAGTGGCACGCAGCATCTCGAAGAGCCGTTCGGTGAGCAGGCCGGGCTTTCCCTGCTCCATCTCCCACACCCACTTCTGGCCGATGCCGAGTTGTTCGGCCAACTGCCGCTGGCTCAGCCCACGGAGCATGCGCCCCTGCTGGAGCATCCGGCCGAGTGCCTCAGCGTTGGAAACCTGTCCTCGCACTGCCATTGTTGACCACCCTCACGACATCGATAATGAAGTCACGGTAGCTGGCGTCGATATCGAAGTCAACACGTCTGACTTCGATACTGACGTCAGCTGCTGCGCGGGTGCTGTTTTGTTGGTCCCAGAGGCATGTGCCCGTTGCGTTCCTACCTAAAACTACTATTCGGCATGCCCAGACAAGTCGTCAGCTAAATGCAGAAGTTCAAGACCCAACTCGCGGGCGCGGTCGGCAACGCCTTCAGGAGCGCCTTCTCCGGCCGGCCCCATCGGTGTTGGAGTCACCGGCAGGCTCGAAACCGACGGCTCCCGCTGGATATCGATGTCGAACACCATATGGTCCGGGTGGTGCCAGGTCGAGAAGACCTCCACGGGTCGTCCGTACTGATCAAAGCTCGTACCCTCCAGCAGAAGCACGGGTGATGACGCCTCCAGCTGCAGCAGCCGCAGCAGGTCTTGGTCGCCCGGGACGGCCCGGATCTGCCGCTTTCCAGAGGTGATCTGCACCCCGAACTTCTCCCCGAGCACCGCGTGGAGGGACGCGTCGTGTAGGGACGCGGCGGTCAACTCGGAGAACGCCGGCACCGGAAGCCAGGTGTGAATGACGGCGATAGGTACGCCGTCGGCCGTGCGCAGCCGCTCGAGCGAGAGAACCTGCGGAGTCCCGAGGACCGCCGTCGACGCATCGGCGTCCTGCACGGACAGCGACAGCACCTCGGTACCGACACTCGCCCCGGTACTGCCGAGCTGCGCCGAGAGCCCCGACGTTCTGTGCACGAGGCGGTGGTGTTCCCTGCGGGGCGCCACGGTAATGCCGCGGCCACGTCCGCGCTCGATCAGGCCCTCGTCGGCCAGGGCGCCGAGGGCCTGACGCACGACGGACCGGGACACCCCGTACCGCACCTGCAACTGCGCTTCGCT
>NZ_KI914867.1:0-10481 GCF_000520555.1 Arthrobacter sp. Br18
CGAGCCATGGGCCGCGCGTTCAGCGCCGGGGCCGGATGACGCGCGCCGCCGCTCCAGCCATGGAACGCGCATGGCGCGCGGCCGGAACCGCTGCCTCCCGCAGGCGCCGCGCCACCCAGTACGCCCGGTACATCATGGTGTTGACCGGCAGGTCCCAGGAGCCCGGGTACTCCACTTCGAAGCCTCCGAACGAGCGTTTGAAGCGTGAGAAGCCGGCCCACGGGTGGTCGGGCTGATCTTCGGCGGAAACCCCCCACATGTCGAACTGGGTCATGCCGGAGGCTTTGGCGTCCATCATCATGGTCACCACGAGCGGCACGCCCGCGTTGAGGCCGCGGTGGGCTTCATCGGCTGCTGCGTGGGCATAGACCCGGGTTGTCCCGGTGTCATAGGACAGGGCGGCGGCGATCGGTGTGCCGTCCAACCGTGCGATGAACAGTTTCGCACTGCCGGCCGCCATGAGGGTCTGTGCTGCAAGCGTCAGGTAGTCGTCGGACTGGGCCCGGAACGCCGCACGTTCGGATACCCGATGGAGGAAGGCGAGCAGTACCCGGATGTCCTCGGGATTGGTCGAGATGTCGAAGGTGACGCCCTTTTTCCGGATGTTCCGGTACAGGCCACGGCTGGTGCTGCGCATGGCGCCGAGAAGTGCCTTCTCGTCCTGGCCGAGGTCCACCAGCCAGGTCAGCTTCGGCTGCACATCGGTGGGAGCCTTGGTGAGCCCGAGGCCCTTCAACGCACCCGCCGCTGAGGGGCCGAGACCGGTGCTGACCGGTTCCACCCGGACGTAGTGGGCGTGCTCGGCGGCGGCCAGCGCGGCCAGGGCCTCGAGAGAGCGGCGCAGCCCCTCGCGGCCCTCCGCGGCAGGACCGAACGGGACGTAGAGGAAACTGCCGAGTGGTGTCTTCTCCAGGATTGCCAGAAACGAGAATCCGTCCCCGCTGCCGGTGAACACCCTCTTGCCCAGAGCGCGCTGGAAGTCCGCCCAGGCCGGGGACTGCAGGATCGAGGGGCTTCGGAGCTCGTCACCGCTCACTGCTGAGGGTCCTCGGCAGGCGCGCCGCAGGTCACCGCGAACAGGACTGCGGGGGAGGCTGCACCCTGAACGGGATGGACCAGGACGGGCTGCTCGACATCCGGAACGAAGGCAGACTGTCCGCGGTCCAGGGGCAGGTCGGACTTCGGCGAATCGAGCCTCACGCTCCCTGAGATCACGAGGACCACCGCAGGACCGTTCTGGGCCAGCGGCACCGGTGCGCCGCCGTCGTGCACTTCGATGCGCTGGAGCTGGAACTCCTCGTAGGGGGGGAGGTACAGCTCCTGGTCGAGCAGGTTCGTCGCGGCGGGAACCGACGGCGGGGCGAGTGGAGAGAAGATCACCGTCCTCAGCAGCTCGGGGACGTCCACGTGTTTGCCCGTCAGGCCGCCGCGCAGCACATTGTCCGAGGACGCCATCACCTCGATCGCGAGACCGCCCAGATAGGCGTGGATGTTCCCCGCCGGAAGGTGGATCACCTCGCCGGGCTGGAGCACCACGCGGTTCAGGAGGAGTGCCACCAGCACGCCGGGGTCGTCGGGATACTGGGATCCCAGCTCGGCCACCGTGGCGAGGTCGCCGGCGAACCGTCCGGCATCGGGGGCAGTGTCCCGAGGCGACGCCACGGCAGCCTCCACGGCGGCGACGACGGTACTTCCCGGCGCGAGCAGTGCCGCAAGGGCGCTGCGGAGCGCGGCCGGGGCTCCGGACTGGAGATCGGCTGCAACGGTGCCGAGCAGCCCGGCTTCCTCGGAGCCCGGTTCCAGGAGGCCCGCAAGGTGACCGAAGACCGCCGCCGACTCCCCGAGGGGGCGGAACCCGCACAGCGCGTCGAAGCGCGTCAGCGCGAAAAGCATCTCCGGCTTGTGGTTGCGGTCCTTGTAGTTCCGGTGCGCGGCATCCGCCGGTACGCCAGCGGACTCCTCGGCGTCGTAGCCCGCCGCGGCCTGGTCCGGGCTCGGATGCACCTGGAGCGACAACGCGGATCCTGCAGCGAGGACCTTCAGGAGGAAGGGCAGCCTGGCCTCGAAGCGGCTCGCGACCGCCCCGCCGAGCGTGGCTGCCGGATCGGCCCGGATCAGCTCATCCAGCGGCAGGCGAGTGCCGTCGGCGAGTACCGCCACCGAGGGTGATCCAGGGTGCGCTCCGATCCACAGTTCCGCCTCGGGGTCCCCCGACGGCTCCCGCCCGAGGAGGTCGGCTATCGCGGTGACGGATCCCCAGGCGTAGGGGCGCAGCGGGTTTTCCAGGAGGTGCATGGTGCCGGTCCTTAGGGTGTGGTCAGGTGGATGGTCAGGCCGGGGAGCATTCCCCGTTGTTGGCGAGCAGGTCGATGAGCGTTGCGTCGTCCTGCAGAACGGCAAGCTCCTGGAGGTACTCCTCGGTGATTTCGCTGCCGGTGGCCTGGGTGGGAAGCGTCGACGCCAGTCCCGTGCGCTCCAGTTCCAGGCTGCCGCCGTCGCCCGGCGCGCCACCCGTCGCCGAGGGATCACCCTGCGCCAGCGTGTCCTGTACGCGCCCGTGGATCAGGTCGAAATCAGGGTAGGTCACGAAGTTGTCCTCCGGCGCCCCGAAGTCGGGCGGTCCGATGGTCAGCCTCCGGGTCTCCTGGTCCTGCGCCTTCAGGGCCAGATTGACGAAGCTGCCCAGCTGATCCTGCGGGATGTCGGTCTCGACGATCTGGGTACCGGCGGCGGCGATTTCCTGGAAGCGTGTGAGGAGGGTTGCGGGATCGAGCTGCGCGATCATCGCCTGCTGGACGCACTGCTGCCGGGCGATGCGGTCGTAATCGGTGACGAATTCACGGGAGCGCGCGTACCAGAGCGCATGATAGCCATCGAGGGTCTGTACGCCCGGGGCTATCCAGCCGTCCGGCGGATAATGGCGGATGGGATCCGAGTAGGGGATCTCGCCCGCGGTGATGGGCACCCAGCCTCCCGCGTCGATGCGGATACCGCCCATCGCATCGACGAGCTGCTCGAATCCGGTCATGTCGACCATGACGTAGGCCTGCACCTCGATTCCCAGCACGCCGCTGGCGGCGTCCATCATCGCCTCCGCCCCCGGGTCCGCGCTGTCCGGGTACAGGTCCGCGTAGTTCTGGGTCACCGTGGTGTAAAGGCTGTTGATAATGCATTCGTCACCGCAGTTGTAGCCGCCCGGATACACCTCAGCCAGTGGAGAATCCTCGGGGAAGGGGGCGTTCTGGAAATTGCGGGGGATGCTGAAGGTCACCGTGGAACCCGTCGAGGCATCCACGCTGATCACGGAGATGCTGTCGGGCCGCCGGCCCGTTCGATCCTCACCGGCGTCGCCGCCCATCAGCAGGAAGTTGTACCGGCCGTCCACCGGATCGAACGCCGGACCGCTCTGGAAGATGGACCCCACCGTCGATCGCCCGACACCGAGCAGGTAGGCGCCGTAGGCCAGCGAACCGCTCGTGAGCACCATCAGGAGCGCGAGGGTGGCGGCGACAGCCGCCCTCACGCGGCGGTCCAGCAGCGGAGGGCGGATGATCCGCAGGGTGTTCAGGAACAGGAAGGCCCAGCCCACCGAGAGACCCAGCAGGACAGCGATCACCACCAGCGACCACCAGCGGTGCGTCACCAGCGTGACCACCAACTGCGGGTCGGTCAGGGCCAGGACGACGGCGGCGACCGCCAGCGCCCAGACCGTGAGGGTGACGCGCAGGGCGTTACGCCCGAGCTTGCGGTTGCCCGCCACGATCTGCGCGGCCCCCGGCAGTACCAGGGTGAGGCCGAGGAGGAGGAAGGCGCGTTTCGTCCGGACGGCCGGCGGGGCGGTCTGGGGGTACCGCATGGGGTCGGTCAGTCGCGTGGGGGTGGCCCCTGCGGCTCCCGGGCCCACTGTCGCGTCGGTACTCATCGGCCCTCCGCCGGTGTCGCGCCGAGCCGGGTACGGAGCGCCGCACCCTTGTCCAGGGCGGTCTGCTGGAGGGCGGCGGAGAAGGCGACGAGCTGGGAGCGGAGGCGCTCCGCTTCAGCTCCCTCGCCGGCAGCAAGGATCCGTACGGCAAGCAGTCCGGCGTTGCGCGCGCCGCCGATCGAGACGGTGGCAACCGGGACCCCGGCGGGCATCTGGACGATCGACAACAGTGAATCTATTCCGTCGAGGTATTTGAGGGGAACGGGCACTCCCACCACGGGCAGGGGAGTGAGCGCCGCGAGCATCCCGGGCAGGTGCGCTGCCCCTCCGGCGCCGGCGATGATGACCCGCAGCCCGCGCTGGTGCGCGCCCTGCCCGTAGTTCACCATGTCGACGGGCATCCGGTGCGCCGAGATGACGTCGGCCTCGTAGGCGATGCCGAACTCTTCGAGCGCCGAGGCCGCGCCCTCCATCACGGGCCAATCGGAATCCGAGCCCATGACGAGCCCGACTGCTGGATCTGTCACTGGAAGTCCCTCCAAGGGTCGATGCCGTCCCGGAGGATCGCGGCGGTGCGCCCTGCCCGGGCCCGCACCTCTCTCAGGGATTCGCCGGCGGCACCGAGCACGTTCACGTGTCCGATTTTCCGGCCGGGGCGGATGTCCTTGCCGTAGAAGTGCACCTTGGCCGATGGATCCGAGGACAGGGCCAGGTGGTAGGCGGCGTAGGTGTCGGTGTTCGCGCCGCCCAGGTAGTTCCTCATGACCGCTACTTCCGTCGTGGCGCCGGTGGCGCCGAGGGGGAGGTCGAGCACGGCGCGCAGGTGCTGCTCGAACTGGCCTGTCACGGAGCCGTCCATGGTCCAGTGCCCTGAGTTATGCGGCCTCATGGCTAGTTCGTTGATCAGGAAGCCCCGGGCCGACGACGGCGTCTCGAAGAGTTCCACGGCCAGGACCCCCGTCACGTCCAGTGCGTCAGCGATCTTGAGCGCTGCCTCCGTCACAGCCCGTGCCACCGGCTCGGCGAGGTCCGGTGCGGGCGCGATCACCTCGTCGCAGACGCTGTCGACCTGGACCGATTCCATCACGGGCCATGCGGCGGTCCTGCCCGAGGGCGTGCGAGCCACCAGTACTGCGAGCTCCCGGGTGAACGGGACGTGTTCCTCGGCCAGCAGATCTGCGCCGGTGAACCAGTCCTTCGCCCCGGGTAGTTCGGCTGCGGACCGGAGTACTCGCACACCCTTCCCGTCATAGCCCCCACGAGGAGTCTTCAACACCACGGGCCAACCGTTGGCGTTACCGAATGCCTCGAGGTCGCCGGGGGTGGACACCCGCGCCCACCGCGGATTGGGCAGTCCGAGGCGTTCGACAGCCTGCCGCATGAGCAGTTTGTCCTGTGCGTGCGCGAGCGCTGCGGGAGGCGGCTGGACATTGACGCCTTCGGCAGCCAGCTCCTGCAGCAGGGAACCGGGAACGTGTTCGTGGTCGAACGTGAGGACGTCCACGCCGCGCGCGAAGGCACGCATCGCGTCGGCGTCGCGGTAATCGCCCACCGTCACGTGGGCCGCTACCTGTGCCGCCGAGACGGACGGGCCCTCGGCGAAGACGTGCAGGGTGAAGCCGAGCTGCGCCGCGGGCGCTGCCATCATGCGCGCCAGCTGGCCGCCGCCAACCACGCCGATCACGGGAAAAGTCACCTACTCAGGGTACCTACCGCAACGGGAGCACTGCGACGGGAGCGGCGTCAAAGGGATATTCCGTCAGCAACGGGGAGCGCGGCGCCGTAAAATGGGGAGCTGGACGCCAGGCACCGGGCAGGCGGATGGATGGGACCCTCGCCGATGGCTGGCGATTTCCCGGGAATTCGCGGCACCGGCCTGCGGTGAAAGTTGATTCGGGTTCGACCGTGGAGGTTGTATTGACGGCAATAGCAGAGCGCATCAGGGGCCTCGCCTCGCTTTTCTGGCGCGAGGTTGCCAAGTTCGGAGCGGTGGGCGGTGTGGCGTTCATCATCGACAACGGCCTCTACTGGTACCTCATCAACGGGCCCATGGACGACAGCGTAGTGAAGGCCCGGTTTGTCTCGGCATCAGTGGCCACCGTCTTCGCCTGGGTGGCAAACCGCTACTGGACCTTCCGTCACCGCCGTCAGCCGAATGCGGCCCGTGAACTGCTCATGTTCGTCTTCATCAACGTGATCGGCATGGGAATTGCGGCCGGCTGCGTCTGGATTGTCCGGTATCCCTTCGAAGTCACCGACACCACCTACCTGTTCGTTGCGGGCATCGTCGGCACCGTCCTTGCCACCTTCGTCCGCTTCATTGCGTACCGCTTTTGGGTCTTCAACGTCGAACTCGACGAAGAGCCAGCATTCAGCCACGACCACGAGCTCCTCCACCACCACACGGGACCGACCCCGAGGGCGTCGCAGGATGCTCCCGGTGACGTGCCCGGCCGAGTGCCTGGTCAAGTATCTGGTCAGGCGTCCGGATCCGCTGCAAACAGTGCCCGAGGGGCCTCCGGTACGCACACCGGAGGTTCGATCGACACAGCCGGCGAGGTGCCGGACAAGGACCTCACTACCCGTCGAGCCGGGCAGTAACCCGTTCGCCGGTCAGGAGCTGGTCGGTGACGGGAACGTCGGGATCGACAAGGATCAGCGTGCCCCCGGCTGCCCACACCGACGCCGCTGCCTCGAGTGACCTCAGGACAGTGGACCCGGATTCAAGGAGGGCCACGCTGCCGGGTCCCACCCCGTCGCCGAACCCCTTCGACAGGTCGGAGAAGGAGAGCCGGCGCGGGACGGGTTCCCCGGTGGTAGCCTCGCCGACCGCTCCGCCCACCTCGACCAGCACGCTTCCCGGTTCCGGTGCGCTCTCCTGCATGAAGACGTCGCCGTGCGAGCGCACCTCCGCCGCGTAGTCGACGGCTCCGCGCGGAAGGTCGCCCGGCCAGCGGAGGGCCAGGGCGCCGAGTGCCACGGGAACCAGCACGCGCGGGGACTCCACCGCGGACCGGGCGGAGGACGTCACCACGACGTCGCTGTTCCTGTCGCCGCTGTCAGGGCTGTCGGGGCTCTCCGGCAGGACGACGACGGCACCCGCCTGCCAGGACGCGTAGGCCCAGACGAGGGTCTTCCAGTGGGTCGGCAGGTTCAGGGCCACGCGGGTCCCCCTGCCGGCATCGAGCTCGTCGACCAGGAAGTTCGCGGTCTTCGCCACCCAGTTGTCGAACACGCGCCCCGAAAGCTCCACCCGGCCGTCCGTCCCATACCAGATCAGCCGGGGTGACGACGACGCCACCGTCCGGAGGAAATCGAGCTGTTCGGTCGGATTCGGGTGCTGAGGCATTGTGTCTCCCGCAAGGTTGTGGTGGTATGACTGTGACTGATGTGATAGTTGATCAACGAATATCCGACGCGCCGACATCTCTCTACCTGTCATCGGCGTGGCGCGCACCAGAGCGCCGGATCGACTCTATAAGATTCGCCCGCGGTTTGACTCGATACGTATTACACGCTTGTAATTAGACATCGGATTAGTTCCAGCAGCTGGGCGCGACGGTCTCCTTGGCTGAAGCTGGAACGGCAACACCGGGAAGGCACAGTATGGGGCACGCAGAGCGGATCCAGGAACGACCAGACATCGCAGCGCAGGCATCGACCCGCTACGGATCGCGGGGAGTACCCGACGACTGGTTCCTTGATCCGGCTGATCCCGGTGCGGGTGGACGCTACCGCGAGGACACGCGCTCCGCCCTCGACGACCAGGCTACCGCTTTCCTCGCCGCCCACGAGGCCCTCGCCATTCTGCCCGCCGTCGTCCTTCGGGATGCAGCCAGGGGCCCGAGCAGCCTCCTCCTACTGCCCGGCGTCACCGAGCCCGGCGTCACGGGACCTTATGTCACCGAACCTGATGCCGCCGAGCCTGCCGCCGAGCCACGGAAGGCGACGGCCCCCGAGCCGCGCACCGGTTGGATCGACCTGCCCTCCCGGCCCGGGGATTTCGCCGACGAGGGTGAACTCGGCTGGCAGTCCGACGCCCTCTGCGCGCAGACGGATCCTGAAGCTTTCTTCCCCGAAAAGGGGGGGTCGACCCGGGACGCCAAGAAGGTGTGCGGCTCCTGCATGGTGAAGTCGGAGTGCCTCGAGTACGCGCTGGAGAACGATGAGCGGTTCGGTATTTGGGGCGGTCTCTCGGAGCGCGAGCGCCGGCGGCTCCGTAAGCGAGCTGTCTGATCCTGCTCGACCGCCGCGTCACCGCCGTCGTTGTAGCCTCCGACGGATCCCAGTTCCTTTCCGAAACCCTGAACGCCGTCACCGGCCAGACCCGTCCGGCTGACTTCCACGTCGGCGTCGCCACCAGCCCCGCCGGCGCCGCTTCGGCCGACACAGACCCGGTCGCCACCGACCCGGTCGCCACCGAAACCGTCGCCGCTTCAGCTGACGGCCCGGCATCGATCCTCAGCCTGCTGCTGCCTGCGGGCAGCGCCATCGTCGGTACCGCGGTGCGGGCCGGTTTCGGTGCCGCCGTCCTCGCCGGCACCCGACAGATCCCCCCGCAGCGCGCAGCGTCCGCGGGAACTGAGAACCAGGACTGGTTATGGCTGCTCCACGACGATTCCGCGCCTGAACCGACAGCCCTCGAGGAGCTGCTTCACGCCGTGGAGCGTGCCCCGTCGGTCACTGTGGCCGGAGCAAAACAGGTGGCGTGGCACGACCGGAAGAAGTTGGAGAACGTGGGCCTCTCCATCAGTCGATGGGCGGAACGGCTCCCGCTCATCGACGCCGATGAGCTTGACCAGGGACAGCATGATTCCCGCAGCGACGTCTTTGCCGTCAGCTCCGCCGGCATGCTGGTGCAGCGCACGGCATGGGACGAGTTGGGCGGGTTCGACCCCGTCCTACCGGGCGTCGGTGGCGACGTCGACTTCTGCTGGCGGAACCGGCTCGCCGGCCACCGCGTGGTGGTGGTCCCCGCCGTCGTCGTCCGGCACGCCGATTTCCCGTCCGATGCCGCGGCGACGCCCCGGGCAGCGCGCCGGGCCGAGGTCTACCTCCGGCTGAAGCACTCCATCTTCTGGAAAGTGCCCTTCCTCGCGGCCGGCGCCGTGATCGGCGGAATCGCGCGACTGCTCTTCGGCCTGCTCGCGAAGGATCCGGGGTATGGGGCGGGGCAGCTCCTCGCGAGCTGCGCCGGTGTCGCCAGGCCCCTCGACCTTGTCCGGGGGCGGCGTTCCATCGCGCAGACCAGGACGATGTCCCGCAGCGTGGTGCGGGCGCTTCGCACGTCGCGACGCGAGGTCTGGTCCCACCGCCGGTCTGTCCTTCACGCGTTATCCACCGGCGCTGAGCTCCGACATCCCGCCGCACACGCCGGGAACATCTCCCCAGGCGGCAGCGACGGCTTCGCAGGACAAATTGATTCGCGCCGCCCGTGGGTGGGCTTCGGCGCCGTTGCCTGCTTCGGCATTCTGCTTGCTGCCTCCCTCGTGGGTCTCTCCGGGCTGGTCGGAGCACCCGCGCTTGCCGGCGGGGCGATCCTTCCCCTCCCGCAGTCTCCGGCCGAACTCTGGGCCAGCGCGTCCGCCTGGTGGATTCCGCTGGGTGCGGGCTTCGCGGGGCACGGCAGCGCCTTCTCCTACGTCCTGTGGCTGCTCTCGGTCCTCGGTTTCGGCGACGGTAATGCCGCCGTCCCTGCGCTGGTGCTGCTCGCGATGCCGCTCGCCGGCCTGGCCGCCTGGTTCGGCGCCGGCGCTCTCCTGGGGCGCCGTGCCTGCGCTGCACGTGGCGATCGGCAGTGGGCGGCTCGGCGCACTCGTGGCACACGTCCTCCTGCCGCTGGTGGTGCTGGCAATGTTCCGTGCCGTCGGGGCGGCTGCCGCGCCGGCCGCTGACCGGGCAGGACCGACACCGGGAACACGCGGGGGCCCCAGCTGGACGGCGGCCGGGGCGGCGGGCCTGCTCCTGGCCGCGGTCACGCCTGCAGCGCCGTCTTTGCTGGCCGTCGCCCTCGTGGGGGTGGCGGGCGCCGGGCTGGTGCTGCGCCGCCGCGCGAGAACGCTGTGGTGGACCATTGTCCCGGCGATTGCCCTTCTTGCACCCGTCCTCGCGTCGGCTTCCGGGGCTCCCCGGGGAGCCCTTGCCGACCCGGGGAGTCCGCTGCCGTTCACGGCCGCGAACCTGTGGCAACAGCTTCTCGGATTTCCCGTGGCCTTCGATCCGATGGCGCAGCCCGCAGCGCTGGATTTCCTAGGAGCGGGTCCCTGGGCGCTGGCCTCGGCGCTCGCGATCGGAGCGCCTCCGGTGGTCCTCGCCGTCGTCGCGCTCTTCGGGCCTCTCCGTGGCAGGGCACCCGCACTCGGGGCGTGGGCCCTTGCGCTGCTGTGCCTGGCCGGCAGCGCGGTGTCCGTCCGGTTCCCGGTCGCGACGGGGGGCTCCGCCATGCTGACGCCCTTTCCGGGTCCACTGGTGTCGGGCACTGTCCTTGCCCTGCTGGTGGCAGCCCTGATCGGCGCCGACGGTCTTCTGGCGCACCGGAAGGCACTCGGGCTGCCGGGCC
>NZ_KI914867.1:10581-30403 GCF_000520555.1 Arthrobacter sp. Br18
GGGCTGCCGGGCCGGCCGGGGGCCGCGGTCCGTGTGCTCCTGCTGGCCGGATCAGTGGTGCTTGCTGCGGGTCCCCTCACCAGCCTCGGGGCATGGGCCGCCCCTCATCTGGTGCAGGCCGCGAACGCAGAAGAGGCGGTACCCGCCCCTCCGGGCACCCCGGCGGTGAGGACGGGGCTTGGCACGGACGTTCTGCTGCGCCCGGGCGCCGAGCGCACCCTGCCCGCCACTGCGGCGGACCGCGGCGTCGGGCCGGACAGGACCAGCACGCTGGTCCTGTCAACGGACCCCAACAACGGCGATGGCGTGTCGGCCGCACTCATGCGCGGCGGCGGAACAACCCTCGACTCGCTGTCCCAGCTGCACCCGGCCGCCGGGCTGTCCTGGACCGGGGAGACCTCCCGGCCCCGTGACGACGCCGCCACCGCCGCCCTCCGGAGCACCGCCGCACTGCTCGTGGGGGACACCGGAGCCGACCCGCGACCAGAGCTGCGCCGGTTCGGCGTCGGCTACGTGGTGCTCCAGCAGTCCGACACCGCCGCGGAGCTGCTGGCGGAACGGCTCGACGCCGTGCCCGGCCTGGCCGCCGTCGGGATCACGCCGTCGGGCTGGCTATGGCGCGTGGCGCCCGCGGTGATGCCGGACGGGACCGAGGACGCCGGCGGGCGGACAGCCAGGGCGAGGATCCTCGACGCGGAGGGCCGTACCGAGACCCTGGTCCCGTCCGGGGCCAACCGGGTGGAGACGCGGATCCAGGGCGGGGAGGCCAAACGCCTGCTGGTCCTCGCCGAGCGCGCTGACCGCGGGTGGCACGCCACGCTTGACGGGCGTTCCCTCGAGGGCGCTTCCGACGGGTGGGCGCAGGCCTTTCTTCTGCCGCCCTCGGGAGGGCATCTGACGGTCGGGTATGTCTCGCCCTGGCAGCCCTGGGCCGAAGCCTTCCAGGTGGCCGTGTTCGGTGCCGGCACCCTGCTCGCGGTGCCGGTGCCGGTGCCGGCCCGGCTCCGTACCGTGCGGCTTCCGCCGGCCGGCCGCGCCGGTGGAAGCAGGCAGCACATCCTCGATACGTCGGTCACCCACGGGGCGAGGCCTTTCGGCCGGACAGCCGGGGCGCAGCCGGGAATGGCAGCTGCAGGTGCCCGGTCATGAGCGTTCCTATGCCGCACCCTTCCACCGATACGGGACGGCCGCGCAGCAGGCGGGCCCGCAGGTCGGCGGGTGCACTGGCGGGTGCCCTGCTCCTCGGCGCGACAGCGGCGCTGGTAGCGTTGGATGCGGCAGGAGGATCAGGCGCCGAACCGCTCGAGTTTCCCACCCCTGTGGCCGAAGTTCCGGCGGGGAATCACACCGTGGTGTGTACGGGCCCGCTGAGACTCCCCGACAGCACCGTCCCCGACAGCACGGTCCCCGGCGGGGCTTTCCCCGGCGGGGATCCCGCCTTCAGCCCGGTGTCCTCGACGGCGAGGACACTCGTCAGTGCGATGGTACTCAGCGATCCCGGAGGCTCACTGCCGGCGAACGCCCTGGTGCCGCTCGGCTCCGGCGCGCCGGTTCCCGTTCCGGGGGAAGTTCCCGGAACGGGCTCCGCGTCGGCGGCCGCGCCGGTCGGCAGCGGGAACGGCGCGCCTCGGGCTGCGGGAGTTCTCCGCGGCAGCGCGGTGGATGCGCCTGCCGTCTTCCGGGCCGACCCAGGAGGGGCTCCCGCGCCGGTGGCTGGGGCGATGCTCACCTATACCGCCGGCGACGGCGACCTCCGCGGCCTTGCCACCAGCACGTGCCAGCAGCCGTCCAACGATGTGCTGCTCCTCGGGGGCGCCACGGGAGTGGGCGACTCCTCGATCCTGGTGCTCACGAATCCTACGGAGACTCCCGCGGCCGTGGACCTTGAGCTTTTCGGCGCTGCCGGTCCGGTCACGGCCGGGACGGGCAGTCACCTGGTACCCCCGGGGGAGTCGCGTCGGGTGGTCCTCGGGGGCGTGGCCGGAAGCCAGGAGCAACTCGCGGTCCGCGTCCACAGCGACGGCGGCCGGATCTCCGCCGTGGTCCAGCAGAGCGTCCTCCGGGGGCTGACTCCGGGCGGCGTCGAGTTGCTGGCGCCGTCCGCCCCGGCAGCGGCAGCACAGGTCATTCCCGGCGTCGTGATCCAGGCCATGGACACCGCCGCCGCCATCCGCGGGCAGGAAGGCTACGCCGCCGCCTCGCCGGCGCTGCAGGTCCTGGTGCCCGGCGGCAGCGACGCAGTGCTCGATGTGCGGATCTTCGGGGCCGGCGGCGAAGCGCCCCTGCCCGGTGGGGGAGTTGTGACGGCAGCAGCCGGCAGCGTCAGCACCATCCCGCTCGATCACCTGGCCGAGGGCAGCTACACGGTGTCCGTCACCTCGGATGTTCCCGTGGCCGCTTCTGCACGCGTCAGCCGCGGCATCACGGCCGGCGCCCCGGTGGACTTCGGCAACGCGCCGGCGTCGGAGCGGTTGGGGAGCGGGCATGCCGCGGTCCTCGCCGACGGCACCGATGTCCACTTCGTGTTCGGTGCACCCGAGGGCGGCGCGGAAGTGACGATCACTCCCGTGGGAGCCGACGGAGCCCTCCGCGACCCACAGCTGGTGGACGTTGCGGGGGGCACATCGGTGACCATCCCGGCGTCGTCCTTCGGACCCGACGCCGCGGCGGTGATCGTCAGCGCCGCCGGAGACCCTGTGTTCGGGGCGCAGGTGGCGACCCTCGGAGGGGACACGGCCGGAGTGTCGGTGACTGCCATCCCCGACGCCGCCGTCAGCACGAGGACGATTCCGGTGGAGCTGCGGTACTAGGAGGGCCGTGTCAGGTCAGGCCTGTGAGCGCCCGTAGGCGGGATCGACCGCTTCCGGCGCCATGCCCATCAGCTCCGCCGTCTGTTCGATGACCACATCGTGCACGAGCTCGTTGACGGGCAGGACACCCCGGGCCGCCATCTCGACTGGATGGCGGAAGACCGTGATCACCGCGGGCCGGCCGGGCGTCGCCGGGGCCGCTGCCCCCAGGAGGCCGCGCAGGCTTTCGGGGGTCCGGTCCTCGAGTCCGTCGGGAATCTCCTGAACCACGATCTGCAGGTCCTGGATGCGTTCACCCCACAGACGCTCAAGGCGCTGGGCGGATTCCATCACCCACTCGTCGAACTGCTCCGAGCGGGTCCGGAAACCCGGAAGGTGGGAGCCGATCAGCTCACCCCGCATCCCACGCCCGCGGCGGTTCCTGCGGCGCTCGAAGAACGAACGTCCGGCCAACGGGCCGGAACCCTTGAATTCGGTCAGGTTCACCGAAAATGTTGAAGCTTCCCGCATACAAAGACTCTAAGCCCATTGCTGCACCGACGCACCCGTGTCACCGGAATTCCCGGCCTGGGCCGGTGACGCGGAGCAGTTTCTCCTGGCCCCCATCTCGCCCCGGCAGACGGCAGGGTCGGGCGGCCGGTCGCAGCCCCGGCAGGGCGTTGCGGGACGGTAGGCTTTCTCCTCGTGGGATCCCTCCGTTCATGTTCGCGTTCAGCCTGCCAGCGTTCGGCCGTGGCGACGCTGACCTATGTCTACGCCGATTCGACGGCTGTCCTGGGGCCGATGGCCACCTACGCGGAACCCCATACCTATGACCTGTGCGCCCTTCATGCCGGGCGGCTCACCGTCCCCAGGGGCTGGGAGGTGGTGCGCCTGCCGCTGCCGACGGCGCCGCCGGAACACAATTCCGACGACCTGCTGGCGCTCGCCGACGCCGTCCGCGAGGCGGCGGTGGACCGTTCCGCCCTCCCTCCCGGTCCCATCCACCGGGGATTCAAGCTGCCGATCGAACCACCTCCCGATGGTGCCGGACCCCGCCGGGACCACCTGCGGGTCCTTCGGGACCACTAGGCTCCGCATCTATTCCGGTTCGGCCCCGGATGCCCGTCGACGGTATCCTTGAGGGATCCCGAACCGCGACCGTCCTCCCGGAAAGCCTCATCATGGCGAATCTGCCCCAGCACCTGCTCGCCGTCCTCCGCTGCCCCGTCACCGGGTCGCCGCTGGCCGAAGATGGCGGACGGCTGGTCTCAACAGCGCCGGGCCCGGACGGCGCAGCGGTGGAATACCGGCTTGAGGAAGGCATCCCCGTGCTTCTTCGCCCCGAACTACTTGACGATCCAGCCCGACTTTAGGAACCCGATGACCCTCGACTTCAAGGTCGCAGACCTGTCCCTGGCCGCAGCCGGCCGCCACCAGATCCGCCTCGCAGAGCACGAGATGCCGGGCCTCATGGCGCTGCGCCGTGAATTCGGCGACTCCCAACCCCTCGCGGGCGCGCGGATCGCCGGGTCGCTGCACATGACGGTGCAGACCGCCGTGCTCATCGAGACCCTCACGGCGCTCGGCGCCGAGGTCCGGTGGGCGTCCTGCAACATCTTCTCGACCCAGGACGAGGCCGCCGCCGCCGTGGTGGTGGGCACCGGAACCGTCGAGGAGCCCGCGGGGGTTCCGGTCTTCGCCTGGAAGAACGAGACCCTCGAGGACTACTGGTGGACCGCCACGCAGATCCTCACCTGGCCGGGCCAGGCCGACGGGCGAGGACCGAACATGATCCTCGACGACGGAGGCGACGCCACCATGCTGGTCCACAAGGGCAAGGAGTTCGAGGCGGCGGGTGCTGTTCCATCAGATCCGCGGGAGGGCGACGCCGACTACTCCCACGAGTACACGGTATTTCTGGCCACCCTTCGCGCCACGATCGAATCCGAGCCGCGGAAGTGGACGTCCATTGCCGACGGGATCAAGGGCGTCACAGAGGAGACCACCACGGGCGTCCTGCGCCTCTACCAACTGGCGGCGAAGGGCAAGCTGCTCTTCCCCGCGATCAACGTGAACGACTCCGTGACGAAGTCGAAGTTCGACAACAAGTACGGCATCCGCCATTCACTGCCCGACGGCCTGAACCGCGCCACCGATGTCCTCATCGGCGGCAAAGTGGCCGTCGTCTGCGGATACGGCGACGTCGGAAAGGGTGCGGCCGAGGCGCTGCGCGGACAGGGTGCACGTGTGATCGTGACCGAGATCGACCCGATCTGCGCCCTGCAGGCGGCCATGGACGGCTATCAGGTGGCCAAGCTCGAGTCGGTGCTGGGCGAGGGCGACATCTTCATCACCACCACCGGCAACAAGGACGTCGTCATGGCCCACCATATGGCGGGCATGAAGCACCAGGCCATCGTCGGGAACATCGGCCACTTCGACAACGAGATCGACATGGCCGGGCTCGCGCGCATTCCGGGCATCGAGAGGATCGAGATCAAGCCGCAGGTCCACGAGTGGGCCTTCCCCGGGAATGAGGCGGACGGCACCACGCAGCACTCGATCATCCTGCTGTCCGAGGGGCGGCTGCTGAATCTGGGCAATGCTACCGGGCACCCGTCCTTCGTCATGAGCAACTCCTTCGCGAACCAGACCATCGCGCAGATCGAGCTCTTCACCAAGTGGGACCAGACGGACGCCGAAGGAAACCGCGAGTATGAGGAGCAGGTGTACGTCCTGCCAAAGCTCCTCGACGAGAAGGTGGCGCGGCTCCACCTCGACGCGCTCGGCGTGGAGCTCACCGAGCTGTCCAAGAGCCAGGCCGAGTACCTGGACCTCGACGTCGCCGGGCCGTACAAGTCCACGCAGTACCGGTACTGATCGACGGAACCGCCCTGCGGCTGCCGGTCAGCCCTGGCTGAACGGCAGTTTGTGGAGCCGTTCGGCCGTGGCGTTGATCCGGGATCGCTGACGGGACATCGCCGCGAACTCGCGCGCCCGCCGTGCGGCGATGACGGCGTGGAGGAACTCCTCGGGATGGGTGCCCGGAGGCGGCGGCGGGGAGACCAGGAAGCCCGTTTCCGAGGCGAGTTCCCCCGCCAGGACGGAGCGGGCCCGGGGCATGAGGCGGGGTGCCTGGGCGAGGAACTGGGAAACCCTTCGTGCCAGCGGATCGGGCAGTCGGCCGATGTCCGCCGTGGAGGCCCACTGCCGGAGCCCCGGAGGCATCATCACCGCGGCGCGCGGCCGAACGACCACCCGTTCGCGCATCGAGTAGGTTCCTGCGAGGAGATCACCAAGCCGCTTGGATCGCTCGTTGAACAGGGATACCACGAAGGCGAGTGATCCGAGCAGAAGGTAGATCTCGAGGACACCCACCATGCCGCGGAGGAAAGCGTGCCGAAAACGGATGGCGCCGCCGTCGTCGCGTACGATCCGGAGCCCCATGATCAGGCGTCCGAGGGATTTGCCCCGGGTGACTGTCTCGATGGTCACGGGGATCACGAGGAGGACCAGAACAGCCAGGACGAGGACCAGGGCGCCGGTGAACGCCGGATCGAACGCGCCGTCGAGGGTGTCGGCGAGCAGCAGGACCAGCACGAACACCACGATGAGCTGCGCTGCGACGTCGATGAGGGTCCCGAGGCCGCGCGCCGCGAAACCCGCAGGCCGCAGTTCGAGGACGACAGCCTCGCCAGTTATCACCGAACTCATCCTGAACCCCCTGCGCTGGTTGCGGACCGCTGTTCCGTGCCCAGCCTATCGCTGCCCGAGGTGTGCCGGGCATCCCGGGCAGCGCGGGAACGGGGCGGGGAACTATAGGGTGAGGGCATGGACGTCGACGCCTTCGTTGAAGTGCACCGCCCCGACTGGCAGCGGCTGGACACCCTGGTGGGTAGACGCCGGCTGTCCGGCGCCGAGTCCGACGAGCTGCTGATGCTCTACCAGCGCGTCTCCACCCACCTGTCGATGATCCGTTCCGTGGACCCGGAAAGCGCCCTCTCCGGTGCGCTGTCGATGAGGCTTTCGAGGGCACGGACGCGGTTCACCGGCGCCCGCTCCAATTTCCTGGAGGACGTGGCCCGGTTCTTCGTTCTCTCGCTGCCGGCGGCTTTCTACCGGATCCGCTGGCTGACGGTGGTGGTGGGAGTGCTGTTCGTCGGTGTCGCCTGGCTGCATGGGGCGTGGGTCGTGAATTCGCCCGGCGTCATCGCCGCCATGGGTTCGGATGAGGAGCTGCGTCAGTATGTGGAGGAGGATTTTGCCAACTACTACTCGGAGAATCCGGCGGCCTCCTTCGCCGGAGCCGTCTGGACCAACAACGCGTGGATCGCACTCCAGGCAGTCGCGTTCGGCGTCACCGGCATCTGGGCTCCCTTCGTCCTCTACCAGAACGCCCAGGGGGTGGGGATGGCAGGCGGCATGATGGCCGCCTATGACAGGCTCGATGTCTTCTTCCTCTACATCCTGCCGCACGGGCTCATGGAACTGACCGCCATCTTCATTGCCGCTGCGGCCGGACTGCGCATCTTCTGGGCATGGGTTGCACCGGGTCGCCGGACCCGTGCGGCCTCGCTCGCCGAGGAGGGGAGATCGCTCATCACTGTGGCCCTCGGACTGGTGCTCGTCCTCCTGGTCTCGGGGCTCGTCGAGGGATTCGTCACACCGAGTGCCCTTCCTCCGTGGCTCCGGATCACGATCGGGTTACTCGTCCTCGCGGCGTACTGGGTGTACACGCTCCTGCTCGGCCGGCGTGCCGTGAACGCCGGTTCCACGGGGGACCTCTCCGCTGTGGACCGGGGGGAGACCGTCCGCACCGCCTGAACCGGTCGCTCCCGATGCCCCTGTGTCGGCGTCACTTGTCCGCTCAGCTGTCCGCCCGCCCGTGGCCCGGTGCTCCGGGGAGCCTCCAGCGTCGCCGCAGCTTCGGCCGGTACTCTCGAAAGGAACATGCCGCCCGAAGCGGCACAGCAGCGAGGAGACCCCAGCAGTGGCCGACACCGACAATGCCCCCGGGCAGCAGCACACCGCCGACGACGCCCGGCCCGTCGCCGACGACGAGACAAGGCGACGCGGCAGCGATTCGCCCGCGGACGACGAGACAAGGCGACGCGGCAGCGATTCGCCCGCGGACGAGGCCCATCCGCGCACAGCGGCGCTCCGCACCGAGCAGCTCGCCGCTGCCGGGGCTACTGCCGCCATAGTGCCGGGCGAAGCGGGGTCCGGCAGCGCCATCGGCGACCCCGGAAAGCCGGCGGAACCATCCTCCGACACCGGTGCCCTCACCCTGCGTCCCTCCGAGGACGAGGTGGCGCGCCGGGCAGCGCAGCGTGAGCAGGCCGTCACCCCGAAGCCGGGATTCCCCCGATTCCTCCAGGTGCTGATCGCGGTCTTCTTTCCCGTCATCGTGCTGGCGGGGGCGGTGCGCGCTGTGACGACGTCGTCGTTCCTCTGGCTCGAATACCACCGCCCCGGATTTCCCGCCGACTCCTACGGGTTCTCCACCGAAGACCGCATGACCTACGGCTCCTACGCCCTCGACTATGTCGTCAACCTGGCCCCGGCGCGCTATCTCGGAGGGCTGGTGGAGCCCGACGGCACCCCGTTGTTCCTCGACTCCGAAGTAGGGCACATGGCGGATGTGAAGACAGTGCTGTCGCTCTCCTTCGTGGCGGCCTTCGTCCTGTTCCTGATTGCGGTCGCGGCCGGCATCTACCTGGCCCGCACCTACCAGGGCGGCGTCCGCAGGGCACTCTTCGCGGGTGCCGTGGTTACCCTCGTAATGATCGTGGCCCTCGCGGTTGCCGCGGTCCTCGCATGGCAGACGTTCTTCACCCAGGTCCACGCGCTGTTCTTCGCCGACGGGTCCTGGACGTTCCGGGTCGACGACACCCTGATCCGGCTCTTCCCGGAACAGTTCTGGACCGACGCCGCGGCGTCGGTGGGTGCCATCGTGCTCCTTGCGACACTGGTGACCCTGGTTCTGGCCTGGCCCACCAGGGCCAGGCGCGAGCGGTCGAGAACAGCGCAGGAGGCCCGACAGGCCCGCTTCGCGGCCGCCCTTGGGCCCCGCGTCGGCTAGATCCAGCTCGGCATCCACATCCGACGCCGCCACTGATCGTCCGAAATCAGCTCGGCGGTCCAGACCGGAAGGAAGAAGGCGGACAGCGCGACGGCGGCCACCAGGAAGATCCCTGCGAGGGCGATTCCCTGGCGGCGCCGGCGGGCAGTGTTCCTGCGCTCGGGCTGGTGCTCGTTCGGGGGAGCGCCGATGACCAGCCCCAGGCAGTGCACGAGGGCGAGGATCAAAAATGGTTCGAAGGACACGGCGTAGAAGAAGAAGGTGGTGCGCTCGGAGTACAGGAGCCATGGCAGGTAGCCTGCTGCGACGCCGGCCAGCACGGCTCCCGCCCGCCAGTCGCGGCGCCCCGCCCAGACGAAGAGGAGCACCACCAGGGCGCCGGCGGCGCTCCACCAGATGAGCGGGTTGCCCAGGACCGTCACTGCCTGCGTACAGGATTCCGCCTCGCAGCCCTCCCCGGCGCCGTAATTCTCGCGGTAGAACGAGGTGGGCCGGCCCATCACGAGCCATGACCACGGGCTTGATTCGTACGGGTGGTCCGAGCCGAGTCCTTCATGGAAGCTGAAGGCGCTGCGATGGTACTCGGCAAGCGAGCGGACGGACGGCGGCAGCCAGTCCCACGTACCGGACGGGTTGGCGACGGCCCATTGCCGGCCGTACGCATCCGTGGACAGCAGCCAGCCGGCCCATGAGGCGAGGTAGGTCAGTGCGGCAACGGGCACCATCGCCGCGAAGGCCTGCAGGCCGTCCCGCAGGACACCACCCACGATCCAGCGGTGCACGCCGGCGCTCCGACGTGCGCTCAGGTCCCAGGCGACGGTCAGAAGCCCGAAAACGGCGAGAAACGGCAACGCGGACCATTTCGTGCCCAGGGCCAGGCCGAGGCACACGCCGGCGGCGATCCGCCACGGACGCACGCCGAGCCAGGGCCCGTACAGCAACTGCGCAGGCGTCGGGACACCGTCCGGTGCTGCCCGCGCCAGGGCCGACAGGGAGCGCGCCAACCGGCGTCGTCCCTGGTCCCGATCCTTCAGGAGCGCCGCAAAGGCCGCGAGGATCCAGAAACTCAAAAAGATATCGAGCAGCGAGGTACGGGACTGCACCAGATGGTGGCCGTCGATGGCCAGGAGCAGGCCCGCCGCTGCCCCGAGGAGGGGAGAGCTGAACAGTCGCTGGGCGACGAAGGCCAGAAGCAGCACCGACACCGTGCCCACCAGCGCGGCCGAGAAGCGCCATCCGAACGGATCTTCAGCTCCGAAGAGCAGCATCCCGGCGCCGATCATCCACTTGCCGACCGGTGGATGCACCACGTAGTCGGCGGTCGAGAGGAGAACGTCGGGCTTCCCGGCATTGAAGGAATCGTTTGCGTCCTCCGGCCACTCGCGCTCATAGCCCGAGAGCAGCAGCGAGTAGGCGTCCTTGACGTAGTACGTCTCGTCGAACACGAGGGAGCCCGGTTCGCCCAGCCTGAGGAACCGCAGCAGGCCGGCGACCACCGCCACCGCCAGCGGCAGCAGCCAGGTGAGCGGCCCGCCCTGGGTCGTGGCACCCACCAGGCGGTGGGTCAGCGCCGCTTCGGTGAAGGCCTCCCGCGGAGAGGAGAGCCAGGGTGCCGAGACGTGTTTGTTTCGGACGGCGGTGTGGCTCACAGTGCCATGCTACCGGCGGGAATCACCCGCCCCCGCAGAATGGTCTAGTGGGTGAGCCTGTCTTCGTGCACGCGGTGGCTGTCGGGCTCGAGCTGGAACGTGCAGTGCTCGATGCTCACGGGGAAGTGTTCGGCCACGCAGGTCTGGAGCTGATCGAGCACCGAATGGGCGCTGCCACTGGAGAAGCAGTCGTCATCGACCACCACATGGGCGGTGAGCACCGGCAGGCCGGTGGCGATCTGGGTGATGTGCAGATCATGGACGTCCCTCACCGACGGCAGCGCACGGAGGTGCTCGCGCACGGCGTCGGGGTTGATACCGGCCGGCGTGGACTCCAGGAGGACGTTCACCGTCGTGTGCAGCAGCTTCACCGTCCGGGGCAGGATCAGCACGCCGATGAGCATGGCGGCGACGGCGTCGGCGCGCATCCAGCCGGTCAGCGTGATCACGACGGCCGCAGAGATCACGGCCAGTGATCCGAGGGCATCGGCCAGGACTTCAAGGAAAGCGGCCCTCATATTGAGGTTGGCGCTGCGGTGCCGGGCGAGGACCAGCAGGGCCGCGGCATTCCCCAGGAGGCCGATGACGCCGAAGACCAGCAGCTCGCGGGAGGCGACGTCCGTGGGCGTCACGAGCCGCTGGATCCCTTCGACCAGCACATAGAGCCCGACCGCGAGGAGTACACCGGCCTGTGCCATCGCAGCGACCACTTCGGCCCGTCGAAAGCCCCAGGTCCGGCGCGCCGTTGCCGGGCGGGCCGCAAGGGTCGCGGCGCCGAGGGCCAGGGCGAGGCCGGCAGCGTCGGTGAGGACGTGTGCGGAGTCGAAGAGGAGGGCGAGACTCCGGGTCCAGGCAGCTCCGATGAGCTGGAGCACCAGAACTCCAAGGGTGACGGCGAGGGCGGCGGCCAGCGGCCCGCGGTGAAACCCGTCGCCCGCCGCATGCTGGTGATGGTTCCCCATCAGATCAGGCTACAGTGCCGCCGAAGCAGCGCCGGGAAGCCGGGCAGCGGGAGCGCACCCGGTGCATCGGGCGCTAGGCTTGACCGGTGAGTGAGCCAGGAGACAGCACCGGGAGGATCCCCGACGCCGGCGGGGCGCAGTTCGCGGCCTACCGGGGAACGGCAGGCGATGGCGGTTCCGTGGGTCGGGTGGTGCTCGCCGGAACGCCGATCGGCAACATGGGCGACGCCACCGAGCGCCTGCTGGGCCTACTGCAGAGCGCGGACGTCGTGGCGGCCGAGGACACCCGCCGGCTTTCCCGGCTCGTGCAGTCCCTCGGGGTGACGGTGAACGGACGGATCCTCAGCTACCACGAACACAACGAGGCCACCCGGACGGGGGAACTGCTCGAACTCGTGCGCGGCGGCGCGACGCTGCTGGTGGTCACCGACGCCGGCATGCCCTCGGTCTCGGACCCCGGGTACCGGCTTGTCGAGGCCGCGGTCAACGAGGGAATCGACGTCACAGCCGCGCCGGGGCCCTCGGCGGTCCTCACCGCGCTCGCGCTGTCGGGACTGCCGACGGACCGCTTCTGTTTCGAGGGGTTCCTGCCGCGGAAACCCGGCCTGCGCGCGGGCCGCCTGGCGGAACTTGCCGCTGAACGGCGGACCATGGTGTTTTTCGAAGCACCCCATCGCATCGAACCCATGCTGCGCTCCCTGCAGCAGGCCTTCGGCTCCGACCGCCGCGCGGCCGTGGCCCGCGAGCTGACCAAGGTGCACGAGCAGGTGCTGCGCGGTACGCTCCTGGAGCTGCTCCAGTGGGCTCAGGGCACCGGGGTCCGCGGGGAGATCGCCGTGGTGGTGGGCGGTGCTCCGGAAGCTCCGCCGTCGCGACCCGAAGACCACATCGCCGCGGTGCAGGAGCTCGTGGCCGACGGCGCCCGGCTCAAGGAGGCGGTGGCCCATGTCGCCGAGGACGCCCGGGTGAGCAAGCGCGAACTGTACGCGGCAGTCATTGCCGCGCGCTAGGTCAGGCCCGCGCCGCTGACGGCACGGAGGAGCCGGTCGCGTAGGCCCTGCTGATGGCCTGCTGGGTATTCTCGTACACCGTGCGGCCGTTCGGCAGCAGGGTGTAGGCGAGGAACTCCTCCTCGAACGTCACGATGTCGGTGTTGACCGCTTCGAGTTTTGCCTTGATCAGCAGGGCGAGCGTATGCCAGCGCCGGCGGGCCGCCTTCTCGCGGCCCTGGTCGTCCGTTTCGTCGGCGCAACCGACCGGGCCCGTCAGGAGGAGGCGGAAGCGGCGGTCGCCCGAGGAGAAGACGATGACCGTCCGGCGCTGCTCCGAAACGCACCGCACGCCGCTCGCGCCGTGGCTGCTGAGCAGTCCTACAATCTCGGCGCGGGAATCCGCACTGCTGGTTGAAGCGCCTCGAACATAGTTAGTCGTCATGATCTAGGATACGTCCGAGTGCGGCACTGCCCACCCAGCTGCCGAGGACGCGCCGCCTGTGCGGGTGAACAGCGCATCGCCGCCTCGACGGTGCAGCGACGTCTGGACACCCGTTCCGTCCCACGGCTAGCGTGAAGCGTGAACGTCGCTGCGCACGGAAAAAGCCCTGGCGCTGTCACCACTGATCGAGGAGCTACCCCATGGCCGTGACCGCTACCCGCGAGACCGAAGTGCTGGAGCAGGTGCCCCGCGGCTTGCTGATCGGCGGCGACTGGCGGGATTCCTCCTCCGGCGCAGTGTTCGACGTCGAGGACCCGGCAACGGGCAGGACGCTGCGATCGCTCGCCGACGCGACCCCGGAGGACGGCGTGGCGGCCCTCGACGCGGCGGTTGCGGCACAGCGGGACTGGGCAGGCACGGCGCCCCGCGAGCGCGGCGAGATCCTGCGGCGCGCCTTCGAGCTGGTGACCCGGCGTGCCGAGGATTTCGCCCTGCTCATGACCCTCGAGATGGGAAAGCCGCTTGCCGAGGCGCGCGGTGAGGTCACCTATGGTGCGGAGTTCCTCCGGTGGTTCTCGGAGGAGGCAGTGCGGACGTCGGGGCGGTACTCGGTGGCCCCGGACGGAAAGTCACGGCTTCTCGTCAGCAAGAAGCCGGTGGGGCCCTGCCTGCTCATCACTCCTTGGAACTTCCCGCTCGCGATGGCTACGCGCAAGATTGCGCCGGCGGTCGCCGCCGGGTGCACCATGGTGCTCAAACCAGCGAATCTCACGCCGCTGACGTCGTCGCTCTTCGCTGCGGTGATGGAGGAAGCGGGTCTGCCCGCAGGGGTGCTGAACGTCATCCACACGACCGACGCCGGCGGTGTCACCGGCCCGC
This sequence comes from Arthrobacter sp. Br18, assembly GCF_000520555.1. Taxonomy (GTDB): domain Bacteria; phylum Actinomycetota; class Actinomycetes; order Actinomycetales; family Micrococcaceae; genus Arthrobacter_D. Next base: position 24,380 of record NZ_KI914867.1, read on the forward strand.
TCATCAAGGATCCCCGGCTCCGCAAGCTCTCCTTCACCGGATCCACTCCGGTGGGACGGAGCCTGCTCGCGGCGGCGTCGGACAACGTCCTGCGCACGTCGATGGAGCTCGGCGGCAACGCGCCGTTCCTCGTCTTCGAGGATGCGGATGTGGACGCCGCAGTGAACGGGGCGATGCTCGCGAAGCTCCGCAACATGGGGGAGGCCTGCACAGCGGCGAACCGGTTCATCGTGCACGAGTCGATTGCCGATGATTTCGCCGCCGGACTGGCCGGCCGGATGGCGGCGATGACACCGGCCCGCGGCACGGAGGAGCACTCCACACTGGGGCCGCTGATCGATGCGAAGAGCCGGAACAAGGTGCACGACCTCGTGTCCGCCGCGCGGGGCGACGGGGCTGAACTGGTGACCGGAGGTGCTCCGGTGGATGGCGCCGGATACTTCTATCAGCCCACTGTCCTGACGAACGTGCCGCGGTCCTCCCGCATCATGAGGGAGGAGATCTTCGGCCCCGTCGCACCCATTCTCACGTTCGCCACCGAGGACGAAGCCGTGGAGTTGGCCAACGACACCGAGTACGGTCTGGTGGCCTACGTCTTCACCCGCGACCTCAACCGCGGCCTCCGCATGGGCGAGCGCCTCGACACCGGGATGATGGGCCTCAATGCCGGTGTGATCTCCAATGCGGCAGCACCCTTCGGCGGCGTGAAGCAGTCCGGTCTGGGCCGTGAGGGAGGAGCGGAAGGGATCGAGGAGTACCTCTACACGCAGTACATCGGCATCGCCGATCCCACGGCCTCCTAGTCCGGCCGGGGCTTCCCGCCTTCCTGGTCACCGGCGCGTTACGGAGCGCGGCAGAAGCAGTGCTTTCAGGCGGGCACCCCTGCCGCTGCGCTGCCGGAGGGCGGTCGTCACCGACTCGACGTCGTCCCAGACGCCGTGCCTTCCGGTCGGCGGCTCCGGCGGGATCCGAGGTTGGCGCGGCCCTGCTCCCGGGCCGGTGGGGGAGGCGTATTCCTCACGTTCGTAGGCCTGCTGCAGCCTGGTCAGCGACACCGATGACGCTCCGTGCAGCCCCGCCTGGGAGCGGAGCCGCTCGGCGAAGACCCGCGGCGTGTCGGTGGGAAGCAGAGGATACCCGTAGTCGCCGGCCAGTTCCGTGGTCTGTTCCCAGGCGGTGGTGGCCGCACGCGGTGCCGGGCCGCCCAGGAGCTGCCGCCGGCGGAGGCCGGTCCGGAGGGCTCGCAGGATGAGCGGCAGCAGGAAAAGGACCAGTCCGCCGACCAGAACGATAGCGGCCACGCCGGCCGGGCCGTCGTCGCTGGAAGCGGTGCCCCCGCCACCCGGAGAAGGTTCGTCGGCTGCCTCTCCCGGCGGAAGCGGGGAATCGGGGAGGGTACCGGGGTTCAGGCTGTCGACGTCGTCGGCCCGGGGGCCCGCGGGGGAGAAGGGCGCCTGGGCGTAGCCCGGCACCACTCCGCGCGAGGGAGTGGGTTCGAACTGCACCCAGCCCACTCCGGCGAAGTACAGCTCGGGCCAGGCATGGGCATTGCGGGAATCGACGACGAATTCCCGCAATTCGGTGTTCCCCGGGCCCTCCTCGAGGTCGCCGGTGGGCGTGCCGGGCGTGTATCCCACGCCGATGCGGCTGGGAATGCCGGCTGCGCGGGCCATGACCGCCATGGTACCGGCGAAGTGGACGCAGTAGCCTGCCTTCGCTTCAAGGAAGCGTGCCATGACATCCATGCCGCTGCCGTCGTACCCGCCGTCCACGGGAGCCTCGACGGAATAGGTGAACTCGGCGCTGCGCAGGTAGCTCTGGATGGCCAGTGCCCTGTCGTAGGGGCTGACGAGCCCATCCGTCACCTCCTCGGTGGTGTCCCTGATGATCCCCGGTGTGTCGCCGGCAAGGTCGGTGAAGACGTCCGCGACCGCCCCGGGTTCGGAGGGGCCGAGGGCTTTCAGGCCCTCTCTGGTGAGCTGGGGAAGGGCACTCTGCACCTCGTAGACCTGGCGGGCCGTCGATCCGCCGTCGATCGCGAGCACGCTGAGGTTCTCGGGATCCCAGGACCACCGGCCCGTCAGCCCCGTGATGCCCGTGGGCGCGTAGGGCGACAGCAGCCAGGGGCTGGAGTAGCTCTGCGTGGTGATGCGCGTGAAGGTGCTGACACCGTCGGCCAGGGAGTTCCGTTCGAGGTCGGTGCCCATGTCCGCGAGGCCGCGCTCGCGGTCACCCAGCCTCTGGTCCGGTTCCCAGCGCCGTCCCTCGAAGTTCTCGAGTGTCACCGCACGCAGGTACAGGGGAACCGAGGAATCAGTGGCATAAGTGATCCGGCCGAATCCGGTCGGGTTGCGGAGGTCGTTGCCCAGCGTAACGGCGGGGTTCAGTCCCGTGGCGCTGCCCCACATGTTCAGGCGCGCACCCTGCGGGAAGGCGCCTGAGTTGAAGCCGGGGATGGCCAGGGGCAGCAGAATCGTCACGGCCAGTGCCGCGCTGCCGATGGCCAGCCCGCGGCCGAGGAACCCGGCCGAAGCGCCCGGTGCCGCCGGAGGGGCCTCCCGTAGTTGCGCACAGCCCAGGATCAGGAGATAGGCGGCGGCGCCGAGGAGAAACGCACCGAGGCCCACGCCGGTCGGTTTGACGACGGCGGGAACCACCATCAGCGTCAGGAGCGGGAGCCCGCTCGCCGCCGGCATCCGGAGAGTCGTGGCGAGGATGTCCACGAGCATGGCAATCAGGCCGATCGCCGCACACGCCACCAGGAGTATGCCTTCGCCGGGCAGCACCGGCACCACCTGGGACACCACGGTTTTTTCCGCTGCATCGAGAAGGGCACCGAGCCGTGCCCACGTGCCCGGTCCCGGGAGAACGCCGAGGATGCTCTGGTCCGGGAAGAACTGTGCGGTCAGCGTGCCGACCCAGGCGGCCAGTCCCGCAAGCGCGGCAACACTGCCCGACGCGCGGAGAGCTCTTGCCGCGGTCACGGCGAGCAGCACGGGGACAGTGGTGCGCAGCACCGGCATCAGCCAGGTCCACGGCTCCAGCACTCCGTTGAGACTTGTGGCGGCGGCGAGGACCGCGAGCAGGGCAGCCCCGGTGAGCCACCAGTGCCTCGGATCGGTGGTGCGCCTCCGCGCCGGTGCTTCCGCGCTCCCCTTCACGTCCTCGGCCGGTCGGTCCAGTGTTGCCGTCACGCGAATCCTCCCCGGGTCTCGGATGCCGTCTTCGAAGCCGGTGCGCCTGTCGGAAGGCGTCCGGGGACGGATCCCGGGGCCTGGTCAAGGCCGGCCCATACCGCTGGAAGATCCGAGCCGGGCGAAGCCGCCGATGCCTGCCAGCCCGCTGAGCGAAGGATTTCAAGCTGGTGGTCGGCATCGCCCGGGCGGTCGGTGATGAGGATGGCGAAAGCCGCTGATCCGTAGTCCGACGCCGCGCCGAGCGCGGTCGCTTCGGCTGGTGTCACCAGTCCCAGCAATGCGATCACGGGGCCGCGGTGACGGTTCGCCGCGAGCCTGTCCAGCAGTTCATCGCCGAAGGCGATGCCGGTGGTCATCCGGTCCGGGTCGGCACGCTTGGCTCGCAGCCGGCGGATGGCCGATTTTGCCGCTTCGCCTCCATGGACTGCTGAACTGCCGGCGTGCCCCGGGTCCGGGGCGAGCTCAAGTGCCGCGAGGCCCTCCGCAATGTTGGCCAGAGCACCCTGGCCCAGGTGCTCCTCGTCACCGGGGAAAGGAGCCGACGGCGAGTGCAGGAGCGCAGGGTGTCCGTGGTGGTCGAGGAACCGCAGCGCGTAGTTGCGCTCGAGGAGGTGTGCGCTGATCGACACGGCCGCCGTCACCGCCCATTCGAAGCTGGGGGAGGTGTTCAGCCCGTTGCCGTCCGGTGCGTGCTCGGGTCTGAACGCGGCCGAGAACCTCGTACTGAAGCTGCCGGCTCGCTCATCGAGCAGGAGGGTCGCCTCGGGTGCGGTGACCGACTCCTCCTGCCGGACCATGAGTTCGCTGTGCCGTGCGGTTGCGGGCCAGTGCACGCGGCGCATCGAGTCACCGTGGCGGTACTCGCGCGTCATGACGTCGTCGTCGCTGGGGTTTGCCCGGCGCCGGGTGGCTACCCGGCCGTCGCTGCCGCGCGAGCCGGAGAGCGCGGAGTACAGCAATTCCACGGGTGCGGGAGTCACCACCAGGGCGTCAGTGCCACCGAGCTGGTGGCGTGACCTGCCCAGGCCGAACGGGTCGCTGAATTCGGCCATCACGGGGCCTATCCGGTACATCCCGCGGGACGAGGAGCGGAGCCGGTACTCGTAGAGCGACACCCCCGCGGCGGTGGGGTTGTGGGAGGGGAAGGCGAACGTCGGTGCCTCACCGAAGCGCGCGGGCAGTTGCTCTTCCATCAGCACCGGGGCCCCTGACGGAACCGTGGAGGTCAGCGCGAGCCCCACGGTCGTGGTGGAGCCGGTCTCCATGGACTGCCGGGAGAAGCGGCGATGCACGGAGAACCGGGGCTTGCTCCACCGCAGGATCAGTACCGAGACCGCCGGCAGGCATAGGAGCAGTACCCCCAGATACAGCAGGTCCCGGCGCCCCAGGACTTGGGCGAACACCAGTGCTGCCAGGGCCGTGATGACGAAGCCCCAGCCGCGCGGGGTCAGGACCCTGGAGGGCAGTCGCTCTAGGAACTCCATGGCCGGGTCAACCGCCACTCCGCCCTGGGTGCCGGACGCCGGCGCGGTGGTTCTCGCGCGCCACGGGAACCCGGGCGATGATGCCCTCGATGACTGACGACGCCGTATCCCCTGCCGTCGTCGCCTTGCGGTCCAGCAGGAGGCGGTGGGCCAGGACGGCATCAGCGACGGTGGCGACGTCGTCGGGCAACACGAATTCGCGGCCCTCCAGGGCGGCACCGGCTTTCGCGGCGCGAAGCAGCTGCAGGAGTGCGCGGGGACTCGCGCCGAGGCGGAGCCGCGGGTGTTCCCTGGTGGCGCTGCCGATCGCCACGGTGTACTCCTTCACGGACCGGGAGACGAAGACCGCACGCACCTGGCTCATCATGCCCGCGATGTCCGCGGCAGTGGCCACCGGCCGGATCCTGTGGAGCGGGGAGGTCGACTGGTGGTTCTCGAGCATCTCCACCTCAGAGCGGGCATCGGGGTACCCCATCGAGATCCGGGCCATGAAGCGGTCACGCTGCGCTTCGGGAAGGGGATAGGTGCCCTCCATCTCGATCGGGTTCTGCGTGGCGACCACCATGAACGGCTCACCGAGTGCGTGGGTGCGGCCATCGACGGTGACCTGGTGCTCCTCCATGGACTCCAGCAGCGCGGACTGCGTCTTGGCGGACGCCCGGTTGATCTCGTCGCCGATCACGATGTTCGCGAAGACCGGACCGGGCCGGAACTCGAATCGGCGCGTGTCCTGGTTGTAGATCGACACCCCGGTGACGTCCGAGGGAAGCAGGTCGGGCGTGAACTGGATGCGGTTGACCGAGCAGTCGACGGTCCGTGCCAGTGCCTTGGCGAGCATGGTCTTGCCGACCCCCGGAACGTCCTCGAGGAGCAGGTGTCCCTCGGCCAGGAGGACGGTGAGGGCGAGCCGCGCGGCGGCGGGCTTTCCGTCGATGACCGTATTGATCGATTCCAGGATCCGTGCGCTTACTTCGGAAAAGGAATTCCCGGATCCGTGTCCCGACAGCGGAGTGCCGACATCCTCCAGGCCTGGCGTCGCAACGGTGTTCTGAACGTCCATCGGTACCTTCCACGCGGGCGGTTGCAGGCCGACGCGCCGGCAGACCCGCCGGCTTCGACGTACAGGATTGATCGTGATCTATAGATTACTGTCTCAACTTGCCGTTCGGGGGATAAGTTCCGGTACTGGCTAGGCTGGAATCATGTGCGACAACCAGCCCTTTTCCATCGGCACCACGCCGGGACCGTACCAGGCCGCCCTCGAGGGCACGGACGGAGGGGCGGGGACCCCCGCAGCCGGCCGCGCAGGGCGCACGGCGGAGGGCACCGGCGGGCGGGGCCGC
>NZ_KI914867.1:30503-37274 GCF_000520555.1 Arthrobacter sp. Br18
CCGCAGGGCCGACTACCCGCCGCTGCCCGAGCCGCTTCCCGTGCCGGTCATCGACAACCATACGCACCTCGATTTCCGGAACGGCCTCGTGCAGGTCGACGTGCGGAGCGCCCTGGATTCCGCAGCCGCCGCGGGGGTGCGCGGTGCGGTGCAGGTGGGGTGTGATCTCGAATCCTCCCGCTTCACGGTGCAGGCCGTCGAGGCGGACGAGCGCCTGCTGGGAGCAGTGGCCATCCACCCCAATGACGCACCGGGAATTGCGGGGACGGGCCTGCTCGAGGAGGCGCTCGCGGAGATCGAGGTGCTTGCCGCGCATCCCCGGGTCCGAGCGATCGGGGAAACCGGACTTGACTACTTCCGCACCCCCGAGAGCGGCGTGGAACGTCAGCAGTATTCCTTCCGGCGGCATATCGACATCGCGAAGCGACTGGGGCTTGCGCTGCAGATCCACGACCGCGACGCCCACGCCGACGTGGTCGCAACCCTGCTGGCAGAAGCCGTTCCGGACCGGGTCGTGTTCCATTGCTTCTCGGGGGATGCGGATCTGGCACGGCTCTGCAACGATCACGGCTGGTACATGTCCTTCGCCGGAACTGTGACCTTCAAGAACGCCCAGGGACTGCGGGACGCCCTGCGGGTCGCGGACCCCTCGCTGGTCCTTGCCGAGACCGATTCGCCGTTCCTCACCCCGCACCCCTACCGCGGGCAGCCGAATGCGTCCTACGTGCTTCCGTACACCGTCCGCGCCATGGCGGCCGAGCTGGACACCGATCTTGGCGAGCTGTGCGGTCGCCTGGCCGTGAACACCGAGGCCGTCTACGGAAGCTGGACGCCGTCGCGGCTACCATGAACGAGTGATTGAGCCCCGGAAGACGCCGCCTCCCGTTCCACTTCTCGGGGCCGGCGATATCCGCCGGCTTGCCGCCGAGTTGAACCTCCGGCCCACGAAGACCCTCGGCCAGAACTTCGTGATCGACGGCAATACCATCCGGCGGATCGTCGCATCAGCCCAGCTTGGAGCCTTCGAGACGGTCCTCGAGGTCGGCCCGGGCCTGGGCTCCCTGACGCTCGGCCTGCTCGATGCCGCCGAACGCGTGGTCGCCGTCGAAATCGATCCCGTCCTGGCCGCGAAGCTGCCAGCCACGGTGGCGTCCTGGCGTCCTGAACGAACCGAAGCGCTCGACGTCGTCCTTGCCGACGCCATGCGCGTGACGCACCTGCCGCGCCAGCCGACCGCCCTCGTGGCCAACCTGCCATATAACGTGGCCGTTCCGGTGGTGCTGAACCTCCTGGAGCGGTTCCCCACGCTTCGCTCAGGACTGGTCATGGTGCAGGACGAGGTTGCCGACCGTCTCGCGGCCGTCCCCGGCTCGAAGATCTACGGGGTGCCGTCCGTCAAGGCAGCCTGGTACTCGAGTATGGAGAAAGCCGGCACGGTGGGAATGAATGTCTTCTGGCCCGCGCCCAAGATCGCGTCCGGACTGGTGCGCTTCACCCGGCGCGAACCGCCGGCCACCACCGCCAGCCGAACCGAGGTGTTCGCCGTCATCGACGCCGCCTTCGCCCAGCGCCGCAAAACCCTCCGGGCGGCGCTCGCCGGTTGGGCCGGGAGCCCGGTGCTTGCCGAGCAGGCCCTCCGCCGCGCGGGCATCGATCCCACTGCCCGCGGGGAGGTGCTCGGCATCACCGCCTATGCGCGGATCGCCGAGGCGAAGGCAGCTGCCACGACGGCGGGATAACCCGTGGGATGACTGGTGGGATAGGAGCTGCGGGCGTGCCCGAACTACCTTGAACCGCTTGCCGTCCTCTAGGTTGGTACCTATGGTGTTGGGCAAAGTAGGGGAGATGCGGGGCAGTCCGCGGATGGTCAGGGTTGCCGCTCCCGGCAAGATCAACGTCTCGCTCCGGGTCGGCCCACCACGTGCGGACGGCTATCACGGTATCGCCAGTGTTTTCCTCGCTGTATCCATGTACGAAGTGGTGACTGCAACCCGGACGCAGGGACAGGACGTCACAGTCTCGATCACGAGTGCGGGTCCATTCGACATCCCCGTTGATTCGGTGCCGTTGGACGACACCAACCTCGCGGTACGCGCGGCCCGGCTGCTCGCGGAGGTGAGCCCCGGTTCCACGGGCGTCCATCTGGACATTCTCAAGAGCGTACCGGTTTCGGGTGGGATGGGGGGCGGGTCAGCTGACGCAGCTGCTGCACTGCTCGCCTGTGAGGCCCTGTGGGGCAGTGGTTTCTCACGCGACGAACTCGCCAGGATCGCCGCCGAGCTCGGTGCCGACGTCCCCTTCGCCCTGTTGGGGGGAACGGCCGTCGGGCTGGGCGTGGGGGAACGGCTCACGCCCGCGATCTCCAAGACGCCCCTCCACTTTGTGCTGGTCCCCGCTGATTACGGTCTCTCGACCCCTGTGGTGTACCGGCTGCTGGACGGGATCCGGCAGCGGAAGGGTGTCGAACCCCCGGCGCCGGAGATCGACCCCTCGATCCTCGGCGCGATGCGCGCGGGCGACGGCGCGGGGCTCGCACCCCTGCTGCACAACGACCTCCAGGAGGCTGCGCTGGAACTCGCCCCCGGGCTAAGGGATATCCTTGACGTGGGGCAGAAGGCCGGAGCGCTCGCCGGCATCGTCTCGGGTTCCGGGCCGACAATGGCTTTCCTCGCTTCCAGTGAGGTTCATGCGACGGACCTTGAATCGCGGCTCACCGCGGCCGGACTCATCGCCATGGCGGTTTCCGGTCCGGCCCACGGCGCGCGGATCCGGAGTGATTCGTCCGCCTGACCGGCAGTCCGCCCCGCTTCTATACAGTTCTTAACGAAAGCAGCATTTCTTGGCACACCTTCTCGGCGCTGAAAACCTCAGCGTCGCCTTCGTCACCCGCACCATCCTCGACGGGGTTTCCCTCGGCCTCGAGGACGGCGACCGTATCGGGGTGGTGGGCCGTAACGGCGATGGCAAGTCCACCCTGATGCGCCTGCTTGCCCAGCGCCAGAAGCCCGACTCGGGCCGCGTGACGCGGCGCCGCGACGTCTCGGTCGGTTACCTGGACCAGACCGATGTGCTCGACGGCGCGCTCGAAGTGGGCGAGGCCATCGTGGGGGACCAGGCGGACCACGAGTGGGCCTCGAATCCGAAGATCCGCGACGTGATGGGCGGACTGGTCTCCGAGGTGGACTGGCACGCGAAGGTCTCCTCCCTTTCGGGCGGGCAGAAGCGCCGGGTGGCGCTGGCCAAGCTCCTGATCGGCGATGACGACGTCATCATGCTCGACGAGCCGACCAACCACCTCGACGTCGAGGGCGTGGCCTGGTTGGCCCGGCACCTCCGCCAGCGGTGGCGCCCTACCGAGGGTGGGCTGCTGGTGGTCACCCACGACCGCTGGTTCCTCGATGAGATCTGCAACCACACCTGGGAAGTCCACGACGCCGTCGTCGATGACTTCGACGGTGGCTATGCGGCTTATGTGCTGGCCCGCGCCGAGCGCGACCGCATGAATTCCGTGATCGAGTCCAAACGCGTCCAACTCGTCAAGAAGGAACTGGCATGGCTGCGGCGCGGAGCCCCCGCGCGGACGGCCAAGCCGAAGTTCCGCATCGAGGCCGCAAACGAACTGATCGCCGACGTTCCCGAGCCGCGCGACTCCCTTGCGCTCAGCAAGATGGCGATGTCCCGGCTCGGCAAGGACGTCCTGGACCTCGAGGGAGTCAGCCTGTCCCTACCCGCCGACGAGGACGGGGCAGGCCGGACGCTCTTCCACGACGTCACATTGCGCCTTGCCCCGGGGCAGCGGCTGGGCCTCGTGGGCGTCAACGGATCGGGGAAGACCACCCTGCTCCATCTCCTCAACGGTGACGTGCTGCCGACAGGCGGCAAGGTAAAGCGGGGCAAGACCGTGCAGACGGCCGTTCTCTCGCAGGAGGTCCTCGAGCTTGATGAACTCGGAAGCAGCCGGGTCATCGAGGTGATCGAAGCCGAGAAGCGCGTCTTCAGTGTGGGCGGCAAGGAAGTGTCGGCCAGCCAGCTCGTCGAGCAGCTCGGCTTCACCAACGAGAAGCAGTGGACCCGCGTCAGCGAGTTGTCAGGAGGCGAGCGGCGGCGACTGCAGCTCCTTCGGCTGCTGGTCGGCGAGCCGAACGTCCTCATGCTCGATGAGCCGACCAACGACCTCGACACCGACACCCTGTCGGCTATCGAGGATGTCCTGGACGGCTGGCCCGGAACCCTCGTGGTCGTCTCGCACGACCGCTACCTCCTGGAGCGGGTGACCGATTCGCAGATGGCGCTGCTCGGTGACGGGCGCCTGCGGGATCTTCCGGGCGGTGTTGACCAGTACCTTGAGCTGCGCAACGCGGCGGGCCCCATGACCGCCACCGGCTCAGCGGCGTCGCCTGCCAACAGCGGCGGGTCCGGCGGCACTGGCGGTTCTTCCGAGGCCGAGCTGCGGCAGGCCCGCAAGGACCTCACGCGCATCGAGCGGCAGATCACCAAGGTGGATGCCCAGAAGGGAAAGCTCCAGCAGCAGATGCACGACGCAGGATCCCGTGCCGACGTCGACTTCGACCAGATCGCCGACCTCAACTCCAAACTGCAGGCACTGCAGGAAGAGACAGGCGAGCTTGAGGAGCAATGGATGGCAACCGCGGAGATTCTGGGCGAGTAGTTGCCCGACAAAATCGAGTAGTGGAACCGCCGGTTTATCCTCGCACCCCCGTTATGGCTTCGTTATCGTTGGCCTAAATGACTAGTGGTAGACATTTGTGGGGGTAGCTGGATGGCGTATGGCATCAGTGTTGATGTAGGAACCAGTTTCACAGCGGCCGCGATAGCGCGGTTCGGTGGGGGGTTGGATTCGGGACCGCAGGTCCTGCCCCTCGGGACCCACGCCAACGCTGTGCCGTCCGTCATCTTCATCGGTGAGGATGGGCAGAGCGTCGTCGGTGAGGCCGCTGAACGCCGGGGGTTTGCCCACCCCGAGCGCCTTGCGCGCGAGTTCAAGCGCCGCATGGGAGATGATGTCCCGCTGGTCATCGGTGATGTCTGCGTGTTGCCCGAGGACCTCTTCGCCACCATGGTGCGGTGGGTTGTCGACCGGGCGGAGGAACGCGAGGGGGAACCCCCGGCCGCTGTCACGCTCACCCACCCCGCCGAATGGGGTGGGCACAGGACGGCGCTGTTGCACAAGGCCCTCGCCGGGGTGGGGCTTGCCGGCGTTTCGCTCCTGACCGAGCCCGTGGCCGCCGCGCTGCACTACGCCGTCCAGGAACGGGTCGAACCGGGCAGCACCCTTGCGGTGTACGACTTCGGGGGCGGCACGTTCGACGCAACGGTTGTTCGAAAAACGGACGCCGACACCTTCACGATCCTGGGGACGCCCGAGGGGATCGAACGACTGGGTGGCGCCGATTTCGACCAGGACGTGTTCCGCCATGTCGTCACCGGCGCTTCCGAGGCCTTCGCCGGTCTTGACAGCGCCGACCCCGACGCGCTGTCCGCCGTCGCTCGTGTGCGTCGCGAGTGCGCCGCGGCCAAGGAGGCACTGTCCACGGATCCGGAGGCCACGATCGCGGTCCTGCTCCCCGGAGCGCACACCCAGGTAAGGCTGGTCCGGTCCGAGTTCGAAGCCATGATTGAAGCCCGGGTCCATGAGACGATCGACCTTCTCGAGGGCACCGTTGCGTCCGCGGGGGTAGCGGTGAAGGATCTTACGGCGGTGCTCCTGATCGGCGGGTCCTCCCGGATCCCCCTGGTGGCGCAGCTCATTTCGGAGCGTCTGCTCAGGCCTGTTGCCATCGATGCAGACCCGAAAGCCTCCATCGCGCTCGGCGCGGCCTTCGCTACCGCGGCGCTTCAGGATACCGACGACGGGGCAGCAGGCGACGCCGGTACGGCGCCTGGCCGCGATGCCTACGCCGCCGGTCCCGACTCGCAGGCCTCCGCGGCATACTCCTTCACCGCGCAGCACGGACCCCACCACCTGACGGCCAACAAGAGGATCGGCACACGTGTCATGGCTGTTACTGCAGCCGTTGGGCTGCTCGGTGTTCTGACGGCAACCGCAGCCAACTCCCCGACGTCGATGGCGGCCCTGTCCGGAATCGTCGCCGGACCGGAACAGGCTGCGGCAGCAGCCGAGCCGCCCGCGGCCGATGCGCAGCCCGGCAGCGTCGCTCCGAGCGACGACGCCGCGCCGGGCCACGACATCGGCTCGGTGCCCGGCGCCAACTGGTTCGACACCATTGTTCGATCGGGAAGTACCACGGGAGGGAATGATCCAGCGAGGGGCACCGGGGGGCGCGCAGGCAGCGTTCCGGCGGAAAGCGGCCCGGTCGGCACGAAGTTGGGCACAGGCGATCTTGACCGGGAGGATGCCTCACTGTCACCGGGAGCGAAGCAGTCCGACGAACCGGACGAGGACCCCGAATCGCGTGACGGTACCCGCTCGAGCCCTGATTCGTCGACGCAGTCCCCCTCATCAAGGTCATCGGCTCCTTCATCGGGTGCCTCATCCGCACCTTCACCGACTCCTCCCTCCGCTACGAGGACGCCGATCGCAGGGCCTTCGCAGGCGGGATCCGACCCGGTTCGGGAAGCCCCGGCGACAGCTCCAGCACTGGGGCCCGTGCTGCCGGAAACTGCTTCCCCTGATCCGTTGCCCTCAGCGACCGCTCCGGTTCCTGGGCCGGTGCCGTCGGCGAGTGATTCGGCGGATGCCCCGGCTCCTTCGGCGGCCGCTCCGGTTCCTGGGCCGGTGCCGTCGGCGAG
>NZ_KI914867.1:37310-39967 GCF_000520555.1 Arthrobacter sp. Br18
CGGACCCGCCTTCCGCGTCCGCCGATCCGACCGCAGACACGCCAACTGCTTCCGCCGCACCGGCCGCGGAGGTCCTTTCCGGCGGGACCGTCCCGGAAATCAGCCCGGAACCTACTGCCGCATTGCAGGTGGGAGCGGAGTGAAGGCCGACCTGCTTCTCTCGGGCCTGCCGACCGGCGCCGGTGACGCCGCTGCGGTGACTGGTCCGGGAGCTCTGGAGTCGCTGGCGGGCGAGCTTCAAGACCTGGACATGCCGTTGCAGGAGCTGCTGATTGCATCGAGCGTCGGCTTCAGGGTGCCGGACCAGGTGCCTCCGCTCCTGCACGGCACGGGCGAGACGATCGGGGAGCTGGCCGCGAGGGCGCGGTCCGCCGGATTGTTGCTTCCCAGTGGGCGTCCGGTTCCGGTGGTGGAGAAGCTCGTACGGAAGAATGCCGACCTGCACCAGGTGCGGAGATTCCAGAGATCCCTGGTCGACACTCTCTGCTCGGAGGGCTTGCCGTTGCTGGAGGTCGCCAGGGATTTCGTCCAGGAAGGACTGACGGACCGGCGCGTTGCCCAGGCATTGGAATCAGCTGCACATGCAGCGTTGGCCACTGAACCTGAACTCGCACTGACGCTCTTCAACGAGGCTGTAGCGGCAGGCGCTGATGAGCTTGCCACAGCAGCACCGAGGGCAGAGGCGGCAGCGGCGACGGGTGACCTCGACGGAGCCTGCCGAATCCTCGACGATCTTCTTGCCAGCAACAATTCCCCAGTGGAGCCAGGGATTGATCCCGGCCAGCCCGGGGAGGCTCCTGATCTTGAGCGGGCAGTGCATGTTGCGGCGGCCGTCTGGGCGCAGCGCGGCATGATGTCGCGGGCGGCTGACGTCTACCGGTGGTTCGGCCCGGCGTCCGGGACCTTTTCCGCGCTGGCCGCAGTCGCGCTCACGGCCGCCGGCGACTCAACGGGAGCAAGAAACCTGCTCAGCACACAGGGTCCCGGCGGTTCCCCCACCCTCTGCTCGGTTGCGGCGTCGCTGATGGGCGAGGGAGCAATGCACTCCCTTGAGACGCCGCCAAGCCGGGCCGTGCCCACTCTCATCCGTGCCTCGGATACCCTGACAGCCTCCGGTCGTTCCCTTCCCGCGCCGGAAGGGCCGGCGTCGTTCGCCGCTATCGTGGCCCTTTCCGCTGGAGAGCCGGACACGGCGAGCTCTGTGCTTGCCGCGGCGCTCGAGGGAGGCCAGGGCGGCCAGGCGCAGCGGCCGCGCCTGCTGCTGCTTTCGGCGTGGGCCGCCATGGTGCAGGATCGGCCGCCTGTCGCATGGGAAGCGATCCTTGAAGCGCGTGGCGCGGTGGCGAGCCTGGTGCCGCGGGACGAGTTACTCGCGCAGGCGCTTGAGGTGGGTCTTGCGCGGCGCACCGGGGACACCACCGGCATGATCGATGCATGGCAGCGGGCCAGCGAAGCCGTCCTCCACGTCTCGATCGATTTGTTCAGCCTCCTTCCGCTGGGGGAGCTGATGATCGCGGCGGCGCGGCTTCGGGACTCGCATAAACTCGAACCCCATGTGGCGGAAGCGTGGGCGTTGCTCGCGAGGCTGGGAGATCCGCCGTTGTGGGCAGTTCCCCTCCACTGGTCTGCTATCCACGCTGCGCTCCTGCTGGAGCGGCCGGCAGATTTAGCCCCGCATGCCTCCGCGCTGGTGCGCGCCTCCGGGCAGTACCCCCTGGCGGCTGTCCTTGCGGCCGCCGGTCGTACCTGGGTGTCGGTGCTCGCTGGAAAGTTCGACACCGATGCGGTGGAGTCGGCTGCCCGGGCCCTGGCGGCAGCGGGGCTTCCGTGGGATGGTGCGCGGCTGGCCGGCCACGCTTCAGCCCGTGCACAGGACCGCAAGGACATGGCGCGATTGCTTGCCTGCGCCCGTGATCTCCGTCCGGACCAGACGCGGGCCGATGCGAGCACACCGGAGCCGGGGACTGCCGCTGGTCGTGGCATCCGAGAGGAATCGCGGGAAGCAGGTCGTCGGTCGCCGGCGAGTAAGACGCCAAAAGGCTCAACCCACGCGCCTCGACCTCTTAACGAGTCGGAACTCAGCGGCCGGGAACGCGAGATTGCACAGCTTGTGCTCGAAGGCCGCACCTACCGTGAAATCAGTGCAGCGATTTTCATCTCGCCACGCACTGTCGAGCACCACATCGCGAGGATCCGTCGCCGCCTCGGGGTCGCAAACCGCTCGGATCTGCTGGCTCGATTGCGCCTGATTCTCGGCGGATCGATGCGGGACAACCCCCTGATCCCCTAATGCCCGCGGCGGTGAACCCCTAAGCAGGGGAGTTCGGTTAGGGGTACCCGCCCCGATGCCCCACTGGACCTCCGGAACCTAATTTTGAACCAAGCCCGGTATTTCGGCCAGGCGGACCAGACGCAGTACCACCGATGTAAAGGAACTTCTGATGACCACTCTTGCCACATCGCTTCTCGATTTCCTCATGAACCTTTTCAAGGACGAGGAGGCAGCAGCCGCGTTCAAGGAAGATCCCGAAGCTGCTCTCGCCGAGGCCGGCCTCGGCGACGTTGGAACGGACGACGTCGACGCCGTCCTGCCTGTTGTCCAGGACTACGCGCCCATGAAGCACAAGGACGAGAAGGACGACGACCACGGTAAGGGT
>NZ_KI914868.1:0-2110 GCF_000520555.1 Arthrobacter sp. Br18
GTGCTCCGGCCGATGCTTCCGGTTCCGACGACCAGCACGCCGGCGCCGCCGATAGTGCGGACCGTCCGCCGGTTCCACACGCGCTGCAACTGCTGGTCGCGGGTGACTCCGAGCCCTTTTGCCGAGAACAGCACGGCGGCCAGCACGTACTCCGCCATGGTCCGGTCGAACACGCCGTGCGCGTTGGTGACGGTGATATCCGCCGCCACGAGGTCCGGGAAGAGAAGCTTGTCCACCCCCGCCGCTGCAACGTGGATCCAGGTCAGCGAGTCCGCTGCGTGCCACGCGCCCGGAAGCGCCCCGGAGAAGAAGTCCCACAGGTACAGCACGTCCGAGCCGGGGAGCGCGGCGGCAAGCCCGGCGGCGTCGCTGATCCGGATCTCCGCGATCTCCGCCACACGCTCCAGCCCCTCGACCGGCCGGTTTCCCTCCAGGACGGTGACCACCGGCTTCCGCACACCAGCCATGCCGCCCCCCTCCGTCCGCTCCGTCCAGGACCTGTTCATTCCACCCGCTCCGTCCACGACCTGCTCATCCAGGGCCACCCCGTCCATAACCACTCCGTCCATCACCGCTCCCTCGGGCACCACTCATTCGGCCCCGCCCGTCCACACCTGCTCCGTCCAGCCGGGTCACTCCGGCAACGGCTCGGGCGCGAGATTCTGCCGGGGCGGATCGGGACGCCGTTCAAGGGACATGTCCCTGAGGTAGCGCAGCACCACGATGCCCACCGCAGTGGCTGGCACGGCAAGGAAGGCCCCGACGATGCCGAAGAGGGTTCCACCGGCAGTCACCGACGCCAGGATCACCGCGGGATGGATCTCGAGGGTCCTCCCCACCAGCAGCGGCTGGATGAAGTTGCTCTCGAGCTGCTGGACGACCACGACGATCACCAGGACGGTCAGTGCCGTCACCCACCCCTGCGCCAGGAACGCGACGACGGTCGCCAGGAGCCCCGAGGCGATCGCGCCGACCACGGGAACGAACGCCGCGAAGAAGATCAGGACGGCCAGCGGGATGGCCAGGGGGATGTCGAGCACCACGAGGCCGATGCCGATGAAGATCGCATCGACGAGCGCGACGGCGGCCTGCGCCATGATGTAGGACGACAGCGCCTGCCAGGACCGCTCGGCCACACGGGCAGCGTGCCCGAAGGCGTCCGAGGTGGTCCAACGGCTCGTCCATGGCAGGAAGCGGTCGCCGTCCCGAAGGCAGAAAAAGGTGAAGACGAGGGTGAGGAGGAACACGATCGTCCCCGAGGTCAGCGTGCCGAGCCCCGAGGTGATTCCGCCGACGATGTCTCCCGTGTGGGCACGCGCCTGCTCAAGGGCGGCGTCGAAGACCATAGTGAGGTCCGTGTCGGCGAGGTTGAAGGGCGGACCGGTGATGAACACGGTGAGGTCCGAGAGGTTGTCCCGCGCCAGTCCCGTGAGCTCACTGACACCGGAGGCGATGGTGGGAAGGATCAGCGCCCCGATTCCGCCCACCAGTGCCAGGAAGGCCAGCAGCGTGACCAGTGCGGAGAGCACCCTCGGCAGAATCTTGCGGAACACCCGGTTCAAGGGCCAGAGCACGGAGGCGAGCAGGAGGGCGAAGAGCGCCGGGAGCACGATCGACCACAGCGCACGGACCACCAGCCACAGGATCACCAGACCGGCGAGAACGATGATCCCCCGGGCCGTCCATACCGCAGTGTTGGCCAGCCCGGAGGCGAAGGCATGCCAGCGGAACCGCCGTGCTGCCGTGGCGCCATGCGGTGCGGGAGCTTCCCCGGCGAGGTACGCAGTGCCGGGAGTTTCGCCGGCGGGGTACGCGGTGCCGCCCGCGTCGTCGTCCCTCTGATCGGTTGTCACCGGTTCATCCTAGAGGCAGGAGCGTGCCGGGTCAGGGTGCCGCGCTGCCGCTGCGCATGCCCGCAGCTCCGCCGGAATCGTGGATCTCGTGCACGAACCAATTGACCAGCAGACGGCCCGCTCCCGGTTGGGTTGCCCGCGCGTCGTGCTGCTGGGCGTGCCAGCGCTCGACGGCGGCGGGAGGCTTCACGCGCGCGAGGAAAATACTGAGGGGGCATTCCGACAGCGCCAGGGGATGGGGCGAGCCGAGGCGTGCG
>NZ_KI914868.1:2210-24088 GCF_000520555.1 Arthrobacter sp. Br18
GGGGCGAGCCGAGGCGTGCGAACTGCCAGTGATAGGCGAGCGCGCCAAGGTGGGTACGGAAGGAGGTGGACCGAAGCTGGTACTCGAACCCGGCTACCCATGCGGCGGCCTCCGAGGCGGGCATCGGCCTGCTGAAGTGGTATCCCTGCCCGAATGCCGCACCGAGGACTGCCGCGGCCTCGGCCATGCCTTCATCCTCAAGCCCTTCGACCACGACCGTCATGCCGAAATCCCTGCCCATCTGGATCAGCGTGGCAAGAAGGCCCAGGGTTTCCGGAGGCTTGTGCCGGATCCCGCTCAACAGGTCCCCGTCCAGCTTGATCGTCCGAAACGGCAGGGACGAGAGTCTCTTGAGACTGCTGTAGCCCGCACCGAGATCGTCCATCGCGATACCCACTCCCAACCTGGTGAGCTGGTGAAGCGCATGCCGCTGGCCTTCCCACTCGAGTGTCACGGACTCAAGCAGTTCCAGCCGAAGACGCGGCGCCGCAATACCGTGGCGGTTCAGGGCCTGCTCCACCAGGGTGGTCAGGCCCGGTTCAAACAGCGTCGTGGGCGGGAGGTTCACCGAGATGTCCACTGTCAATCCGTGGGATTCCCACGCCGCGAGCTGGGACAGCGCCTGTTCGAGGATGACGACGAACATCCGGTCGAGGTCGGCCTGCCTGAGGTGCTCGAGGAATTCGTCGGGGTAGGCAAGGCGGCCGTCCGGAAGGCGCAGTCGCGCCAAAGCTTCGAACGACGGCACAGATCCGTCGTGGAGGTCGATGACGGGCTGCACGTGCAGCTCGAGGCCGCCGTCGACCAGGGCCTGCCGGTATCCGTCCAGCCGAAGCTCGGGCTCCCTGGCGCTTTTTCTGATGTGATCGGGCAGCGGATCCGCTTCCTCTGCTGCATCAGGCACCGGGTCCGCGAGGGAGCCTCCGCGTGGGGGGACGTCCCGGGCCATCGTCCACCACAGGTCCCGCTCATGCTTGCGGGTCTTGACGTCATACAGGGCCTCATCGGCGCTCCTCAGGAGACCCGGCGCATCCAGGCCGTCCCCGGGGAAGAGTGCAAGGCCCAGACTCATTCCGATCATCACGCGCTCGCCGCGGATGTGGAATGGAAACTCCACCGCCTCGTGGATGCGCTTCAGGATCCGTGGGACGTCCGTGCGTGCGGTCGACCTCGCCAGACCAGAAAGAATAAGAACGAACTCGTCGCCGCCTATCCGGCCGAGGAAGTCCTCGTCCCGGAGGCGACTCTGGAGCCGGGCGGCCCACTCCCCGAGGAGGGCGTCTCCACTCTCGTGGCCATAGGTATTGTTCACGGTCCGGAAATCATCGAGGTCGATGACGCCGATTGCAGTCGTCGCCCCGTGGTCGGCGGCAGGGCCGAGGAGCGTATCGAGCCGGTTGCCCATCGCGGTCCGGTTGGGCAGCCCGGTCACCGAATCATGCAGCGCCTGGAGGCGCAGCTGCTCAAGCAGCGCCATACGCGTGTTGATGTCCCGCTGGACACTGGTGAAATGGGTGAGAACGCCCTCACCCGAGAAGAGCGGTGTGATCCGCAGCGCGTTCCAGAAGGCTGACCCGTCCTTGCGGTAGTTGAGAATTTCGCCGTCGTAGGTCTCTCCCGCGGCCAGCGCCCGGCGGATGGCGGCAATGGTTTCGGGATCGGTCCCCTGACCCTGCAGCATCCGGCAGTTTCTGCCCAGCACCTCGTTCCGGTGATAGCCCGTGATGGCGGTGAACGAATCGGCGACATGGAGGATGTTCTGCTGTGCATCGGTGATGAGGGCAAGCTCCGAGGTCGCAGCCATGGCCCGGATCAGAAGATCGTCCGGTAGTGCTGCATCCGCGAAGCGCGGCGCGGAACGCAACTGCATGGAGTCCCCTTCGAAAGCACCGGGCCACCGCGGGAATCCCCCGCCCGCAACCGCGGATCTACGTGAAATGCTAGCCGCTAATCCGGCGGCCGGACCGGCATCGGGCGGCCCGAACGGCGTTCGCCGGGAAAGCCCGTCAGCTTCCATGGCACAGTAGGTAGGAAAGGCGCACCGCAGACGAACGGGAAGGATCAAGCATGAGTATGTCGACCGATGTACCGGTACCGGACGGTCCCAGCAAGGAGGACCTCGCTGCCGGTCGGCGGGCCTACGAGCTGGACCGGCAGCACGTCTTCCACTCCTGGTCCGCCCAGGACCTCATTCGGCCGATGACGATCACCAAGGCCGAGGGCTCCCTGGTATGGGACGCCGACGGCAGGCGGCTGCTCGATTTCTCTTCCCAGCTGGTGTTCACCAACATCGGCCACCAGCACCCCACCGTGGTGGCGGCCATCCAGCAGCAGGCCGGAAAGCTCTGCACCGTCGCGCCGCAGCATGTGAACGACGCCCGCTCCGAGGCGGCCCGGCTGATCTCTGAACTGACGCCGTCGGGCATGGACAAGGTGTTCTTCACCAACGGCGGAACCGAGGCGGTGGAGCATGCCATCCGCATGGCACGCCTGCACACGGGCCGCTACAAGGTGCTGTCAGCTCACCGTTCCTATCACGGAGGCACGCACCTCTCGGTGAACCTCACCGGGGATCCCCGACGGATAGCGAACGACTACGGCGACGCCGGCGTCGTCCGCTTCTTCCCGCCCTACCTCTACCGCTCCTACTTCCATTCGACGACGCCGGAGGAGGAAACCCGGCGCGCCCTGGAGCACCTTGAACAGGTGATCCTGCTCGAGGGCGCCACGAAATTTGCGGCGATCATCCTCGAATCCATCCCCGGGACAGCCGGCATCATGATCCCTCCGCCGGGATACCTGAAGGGCGTCAGGGAGCTCGCCACGAAGTACGGCATCCTGTTCGTGGCCGACGAGGTCATGGCGGGTTTCGGCCGGACCGGCGCCTGGTTCGCATTCAACCACTTCGACGTGGTTCCCGACCTCATCACCTTCGCCAAGGGCGTGACCTCGGGCTACGTTCCGCTGGGAGGCGTGGCGATCTCCGACGAGGTCGCCGCCACGTTCGGCACGCGCGTCTATCCGGGCGGGCTGACCTACTCGGGCCACCCGTTGGCCACTGCCGCAGCCGTCGCCACGATCCGCGTGATGCGCGAGGAGAGCATGGTGGAGAACGCCGCCGCACTGGGCCGCGAGGTCTTCGGCCCGGGGCTCACGGAGCTGGCGGCACGGCACCCCTCCGTGGGCGAGGTGCGGGGTCTGGGCGCCTTCTGGGCCGTCGAACTGGTGAAGGACCGGAACACGCGCGAGCCGCTCGCCGCCTACGGGAGCTCAAGCCCCGCCATGGACGAGGTGGTCGGCGCCTGCAAATCACGCGGTCTGCTCCCCTTCGCGAACTTCAACCGCATTCATCTTGCGCCGCCGCTCAACCTCTCGTTCGAGGACGCGCGGGCCGGGCTCGCCATCCTTGACGATGCCCTCACGGTGGCGGACCGGCACGTGGAGGCCTGACCCCCACCCCCGCTGACGCAAGCACGTATGGCTGCTATTCCGGCCGGTTGCCGGCCATAGGTGCGTAATCAGCGGGGGTTTAGAGTTGGAGACGCCCCGCTGTCCTCTCCCGCAAAGGCGACCATGAACTTCGTAAAGCTCGGCTCCACCGGCCTCGACGTCTCCCCCCTGGCCCTCGGCTGCATGACGTACGGCGAACCGGACCGCGGTTCCCACCCCTGGACGCTGCCGGAGGCCGAGAGCCGGCCGCTCATCAAGCTGGCCGTCGAGGCCGGCATCAACTTCTTCGACACCGCCAACGTCTACTCGGACGGCACCAGTGAGGAGATCGTCGGGAGGGCGCTGGCCGAGTACACCCGGCGCGACGACGTCGTCATCGCCACCAAGGTGCACGGCCGCATGCACGACGGCCCCAACGGCGCCGGCCTGTCCCGCAAGGCGATCCTCGCCGAACTGGACAACAGCCTCCGCCGCCTGGGCACCGACTATGTGGACCTGTACCAGATTCACCGCTTCGATCCCGCGACGCCCCTCGAGGAAACCCTCGAGGCCCTGCACGACGCCGTGAAGGCCGGCAAGGTGCGCTACCTCGGGGCGTCATCAATGTACGCGTGGCAGTTCTCGAAGGCGCTGTACCTCCAGCAGCTCAACGGCTTCTCGCGCTTCGTCACCATGCAGGACCACTACAACCT
This sequence comes from Arthrobacter sp. Br18, assembly GCF_000520555.1. Taxonomy (GTDB): domain Bacteria; phylum Actinomycetota; class Actinomycetes; order Actinomycetales; family Micrococcaceae; genus Arthrobacter_D. The sequence goes on from NZ_KI914868.1 coordinate 6,353, forward strand.
CATCAACCGCGAGGAAGAGCGGGAGATGTACGGGCTGTGCGCCGACCAGGGCATCGGGGTGCTGCCGTGGAGCCCGCTGGCACGCGGGAAGCTGGCGCGCGCGTGGGATGAGACGACGTCGCGCTCGGAAAGCGACGCGTTCGGCAAGACCCTGTACGGGACGAACGACGCCGACCGCCGCGTGTCCGACGCCGTGGGCAAGGTGGCAGCGAACCGCGGAGTGTCCCGTGCGCAGGTTGCCCTCGCGTGGGTGTCACGGAACCCGGTGGTGTCGGCGCCGATTGTGGGTGTCGGAAAACCGGGCCACCTCGAGGATGCGCTGGCATCCCTGGCCATCGAGCTGACGGCCGACGAGGTCGAGGCGCTCGAGGCGCCCTACGTGCCGCACGCACTGGTCGGGTTCTAGTGCCGCACGGGCTTCACTCGTGGCGGTGAGCCTCCGCCGGATGACGGCAGCTGACGCCGGCGGGATCGTCGACTTCCTGACCTCCAACACGTTTCCCTTCCACGTGATCGCGGACCACACCCAGGAATCCGCGCGGGCGGCAGTGGCATCCGGACGGTTCTGGAACGAGGAGTCCCAGGGCTATTGGGTGGAAGCGGATGCCGGACGGATCGGACTCGTTGTGGTGAAGGACCTCCAGGACGACACACCCATGTTCGACCTCCGCCTCGCCGGAACCCACCGCGGGCGGGGCTACGGCGTGCCGGTGGTGAAGGCTACCTGCGATCTCGTCTTCACCACACTGCCGCACGTCCGACGGTTCGAGGGCCAGACCCGCGAAGACAATCGCGCGATGCGCCGCGTCTTCCTGCGTTCCGGCTTCCTCAAGGAAGCCCATTACCGGCTCGGCTGGCCCATCGGCGGAAACCGTTACGCGGCATCCGTGGCCTACGCGATCCTGCGCTCGGACTGGGAAAGCGGGACGGTCACGCCCTTCGAATGGGATGACTGAATGGAACCCATGAGGACGACGGAATGGCACTGCTGAATGGGACGACCGAACCGCCCGACGGCGGCGCGGAGCATGCGTGAGCGCTGACTGGGTCTTCCACTCGGGCCGGATCTTCGACGGGTACCGGATCCTGCCGGGGGTGACGGCGGTGGCGGTGCGGGCCGGCCGGATCACCGCGGTCGGAACCGATGGCGAGGTGCGCGCCGCCATCGGTGCTGCGCGGCAGAGCGTCAATCTCGCCGGACGCCTCCTCATCCCGGGGTTCACCGACGCGCACAACCACGCGGCCATGGGCGGCGTGGAGCGGAAAACATGCGACCTGACGCCGGCCACGAGCGCCGCGGAGACCCTGGCCATCGTTGCCGAGTACGTCCGGAGCTCTCCCCCGTCCGGCGGTGGCCCGGCCTCTCAACATCAGGCCTCTCAACATCAGGCCTCGCCACCTCGGGCTGATCCACCTCCGGCGCAGACAGACCCGGCCTGGCTCACCGGCGGCGGCTGGTACAAGGGCCACTACCCGGGCGGATTCCCGGGAGCGGAAATGCTCGACGCCGTCGTGCCGCACCGACCGGTGTACCTCATCAACCGCGACCACCACAGTGCCTGGGTGAACACCTGTGCACTCCAGGTTGCCGGAATCGGTGCCGAAACTCCGGACCCCGCGGACGGGCGGATCGAACGCCATCCGGATGGCACACCGACCGGGATCCTTCATGAGGGCGCCATGGATCTGGTGTCGAGGCTCCTACCGCCCGTGACCCCTGCCGCCATGAGGACCGGAATCCTTGAGGCGCAGCGCTACCTGCACTCGGTGGGGGTAACCGGGTGGCAGGAGGCGATCCTCGGCGACTACGCCGGCTACCCCGATGCCAGCCCTGCCTACCGGAAGCTCAGCGCCGACGGCCGGCTTACCGGCCGGGCAACGGGCGCACTCTGGGTGCCGCGGACCACTACTGCCGCGGGCGTGGGTGCCCTGGTCGAGGAGTTCAGCGAACGGCGCCGGGTCAACGCCGAGGCCGGATTCCGGTCGACCAGCGCCAAGATCATGGTGGACGGCGTGCCGGAAAACCGCACGGCCGCGATGTTGGACCCGTACTGCGGACCGGAGGCAGCCGCGCGCCCGGCTCCGCAGGACTCCCGGAACCCGGCCCCGGGTCGCGGTGCCGATGCCGGGTCCGCGTCCTGCGCGTGCAGCCGGAACGTCGGATCCTCCTCCGACCGCGGGCTCCTCTTCCTTCCCCAGGATGTCCTCGCACCGCTCGCTACGGAACTCACTGCGGCTGGGTTCGACCTCCATCTCCACGTCATCGGCGACCGAGCCGTGCGCAGCGCGCTCGACGCCGTCGATCAGTCGCGCCGGGCCGCACTGTGTGCGCCCCTCGTTGAAGCGCCCTCCGCGGGAGCCCAAACTGACGCAGCGCACATCGCGGGAGCACCCCTCGTTGATGCTTCCCCTGCATGGGAACCGCGGCACCAGATGGCGCACCTGCAGCTGGTGCACCCGGAGGACATCGCCCGCTTCGGCGCCCTCACCATCACAGCGAACCTGCAGGCGCTGTGGGCCTGCAACGACGACCAGATGCTGGGCCTCACCGTGCCCCTGATCGGCGGTGAGCGGAACGAATGGCAGTACCCGTTCGCCGCGCTGGAACGCGCCGGGGCCCCGCTGGCCATGGGCTCGGACTGGCCCATTTCGAGCCCCGACCCGTGGCAGGCGATCCACGTAGCGGTCAACCGGTCACATCCGGCCCACCCCGATGCCGGTCCGCTCGTCGCGGATCAGGCGCTCACCCTGCAGTCGGCCCTCCGTGCTTACACCTCGGGCTCTGCGTATGTGAACCGGCTCGACGACGGCGGCGTGATCGCGCCGGGAGCCCTGGCCGACATCGTAGTGCTGGACGTCGACCCCTTCGGCCTGCATCCGGCCGATCTGCACACCGTGCGGGCCGACCTGACCATGGTGGGCGGCGTCGTCGTGCATGACGCCGCGGCCACTTGAATCCAGTGCGCAGCACTTACGGGCGGACGGCCCATTTCCCGTAAGTGCTGCGCACTGGATGGGCCGCAACGGTGATCGTGCCGCTTAATCGGCCGCTTGGATAGGAAAAAAAGGAAGCATACTGCTGGTGTGGATTGTGCCGCATCCCAGACGGAAGGCTTCTCGATGACGATCTCCAGACGGCAGATTCTCGGTGGAGCTGGTCTCCTCGCAACGGCTGCGGCCCTCGGCGGGTGCGCCGGTTTCTCGGGTGGCAACGATGACGAGTCCAGTGGTGACAACGAGTTGACCTTCACCACCTGGGGAAGCCCCGCCGAGGAGGAAGGCTTCAATCGCGGAATCGCCGCGTTCAAAGAAGCGAATGCCGGGGTCAACGTCAAGCTGAACCTGGTGCCCTACGAGCAGATCTTCCAGAACATCGACGCCCAGCTCCAGGCGGGCACCGCGCCGGATCTGTTCCGGGTGGACTACGGCACCATCGGCGCCTACAGCAGCCAGGATCAGCTGTTTGACCTCAGCAGCTACTTCGACACCGCGGAGGCTGACGCTTTCCTTCCGGCAATGTGGCAGGCCATCCAGTACAACGGCATGCCCTACGGAGTACCGCACCAGACGGACACCTCGGCCATCGTGTACCGCCGGGACCTGTTCGAGCAGGCCGGGATCACCAGCGTTCCGGACAGCCTCGACTCCGCCTGGACCTGGGAAGAGTTCGAGGGCGTAGCCCAACAGCTGCGGGCCTCCCTTCCGCCGGATCTGTACCCCGCCGTCTACAACTGGCAGCTGGGTGGATCCACCCGCTGGCTGAGTTGGCTCTTCCAGGCAGGCGGACGGCTCTTCAACGACGATCTGTCGGGGCCTGCCATCGAGTCGGACGCCGGAACCAGGGCGCTCACCTTCACGCAGAACCTGTTCCGCGAGAACCTCGTGCCACCCAACAGTTCAGTGAAGTCCTCCACCTATGCGGACACGGCCTTCGGGGCCGGCACCACGGCGATGGCGTTCGTCGGTAACTTCGTGCTGCCCAGCCTGGATGAGACCATCACCGACTTCGAATGGGGCGCAACCTTCCTGCCCCGTGCCGAACGTGGGGCCTGCGATCTCGGCGGGAACGCACTTGTCGCCACCAAGAGCGCGCGGAACCCCGACCTCGCAGCCGAGTTCCTCAAATTCATGGTGCAGCCGGACCAGATGTCCGACTTCTGCGCGCGGGCCATGGAGCTGCCGACACTGCAGAGCCTGGTGGGAACCGAACTCGACTACCAGACTCGTCCGGATATCGCAGGTATCTTCGTGGACCAGGCAACCACGCTCGAGCCCGGGGACGTCCAGCAGCTGACGAACCCGGCGATGGCCGAGATCAATCCTCGACTGCGTGATCAGCTCGAGGCCGCCTTCACCCAGAACCAGTCGGTGGACGAGACGCTGGCGAACATCGCAGCAGCGGTGACCGAGGCCACCGGCTGATGTCCGCGGGCACCTCCGAGCGCGAGGGATCCGCTGCCCCAGCGACGCCCGCTTCGACCTACGCACCGGGTGCCGGACGGTCCGGGAAGCGGTTCCGCTCCACCACAACGGCCTACGGTTTTCTCACTCCGAACCTTGTTCTTCTCGGGCTGTTCCTTTTCCTCCCGCTGGGTTGGGCCTTCCTCATCAGCTTCCAGGAATCCAGCGGTTTCGGAGCGAGCGGATGGGTAGGCCTCGACAATTACCGCCGGCTGATCACGGACCCCACGTTCTGGCAGTCCACGGCGGATACGGGGGTGTTCACCCTCATCACCGTGCCGCTCAGTCTGGCCCTCGGGCTCGGCCTGGCGGTGCTGATGAACTCCGTGCTGCCGGGACGCCGGCTATTCCGCACCCTGATCTACCTCCCCATGGTGATCTCGGGTGTTGCGACGGCCCTGATCGGCGTACTCCTGTTCGACGAGGCGACGGGCATCATCAACAAGCTCCTTGGCGCGGGAGGCGCCGACACCGTGCCGGGGCAGTCGAACGGGACAGCTGCCTTCGCCTCGATCATCCTGGTGACGCTGTGGATCCGTGTCGGCTTCAACATGGTGATCTACCTGGCCGGGCTGCAGGGAATCTCCCCCGAACTCTACGAAGCCGCCCGCCTCGAGGGGGCGAACTCGTGGCAGCAGTTCCGCCACATCACGGTTCCCCTCGTCGGCCCGTCGACGTTCTTCCTGCTCATCATGGACGTCATCTACTCGTTCCAGGTCTTCGACACCATCTTCGTCATGACCGGAGGTGGTCCCGGCCGCTCGACGTCGGTCCTCGTGACCTACGCCTACGAAAACGGCTTCGTCACGCGGGACCAGAGCTACGCAGCGGCGATCGGCATCGTGATCTTCCTGCTGACGCTCATCTTCACCGCCGTCCAGTGGTACGGCAACCGCTCGCGGGACACGGCAGGATAGGAACGTCCATGGCACATTCCCCTGGCGACCGCGGCACCGCAGGTACCCACGGCACCGACCACGACGACGGCACCGGCAGCCGCGGTACCCCCACCCGCGATACCTTCCGCGGCACGCTCCGCCAGCCCGGCGCCGACAACGACGGCGGTACCCGCAGCCGCACCCGCGGCACCCTCCGCCAGCCGGGCGCCGACAACGACGGCGGCACTCGCCCCTTCGTGCAGCGTGTCCGCCACGTCTCCCCCGCGGAACGCGCCGCGCATGCGGCCCGGCTGGGAATCGCCGTCGTCGTCGGACTGGTCATGATGTTCCCGCTGTACTGGATGGTGACACTCGCGTTCTCACCGAACGTCGACGTTTTCAGCCGTGAACTCAACCTGTGGCCTTCGTCCTGGACCCTGGACAATTTCCGGCGTGTCTTCTCGAGCTTCCCTACCGCCACCTGGTTCGGAAACTCGGTGGTCATCACGTCGATCGTCACTTTCCTCACCGTCACCGTGAACCTGCTGGCCGGGTATGCCTTCGCAAAACTCTCCTTCCGCGGCAAGGGCGTCATCTTCCTGCTGGTCCTGAGCACCATGATGATTCCCGTCCAGGTGCTGATGGTGGCGCAGTTCCGGCTGGTCACGGAACTGGGGATCTACGGCACGTTCTGGGCGGTGATCCTGCCGTCGGCGGCATCGGCCTTCGGCATCTTCCTGGCCCGCCAGTTCATCATCGCGATACCGGATGAGCTGATGGACGCCGCGAAGATGGACGGCGCCGGCAATGTCCGGATCTTCCTGCAGATCATCCTTCCGCTCTGCAAACCCCTGATCGCCGTGCTGGTGCTGCTGACCGTGATGTACCAGTGGAATGATTTCGCATGGCCGCTGATCGCGCTGAAGGACAGCGAGCTTTTCACCCTGCCGATCGGGCTGATTTTCCTGCGGGGCCAGTACGGGGCAGATTACGGGGCTATCATGGCCCTTGCGCTGATTTCCATTTTGCCCATCGTGCTGATGTTCCTGATGTTCCAGAAGTACTTTGTCCAGGGCCTCGCGCGCAGTGGAATCCGCTGAAGGGCGGCGTCGTCCGGCATGCATCCGCGCTGCCCGCATCCACTGCGCAGCAATGACGGGCCAAGAGCCATTTTCCGGTAATTCCTGCACACTCGATGGCCCGATAGTGCGCCGTTAGGATGGGGACCTATGAGACATCCCCTCGGCGTTGCCGCGGTGCTCCTACTGGCCGCACCGCTGCTTGCCGCGTGTGAGGAGGCTCCGGTTCTGGGAATTCTTGAGCGGGAACAGGGTGAGCAGGACATGGTCACCATTCAGCGGGACCTGGAGGGAGTGGACCTGTCCTCCACGCGTTTCCTGGCGGAAGCCGGTCCCATCGAATACTTCGTGGCCACACCGGCCGATTCCGACGGACGGACCGCGTGTCTCCTCATCGAGGAGGGTATCGGCGTGGCGCTGGAGTGCGGCCCGCTGACCGCCGGACAAGCCGGCGTGCTCATCCGCGACAGCCGCATGGCAGCGGTGCTGCTCCCCGACGACTACGACCGCGATTCACTCGACGCCCAGGGCTACCGGCTGCTGCACCCCAACCTGGCGGTCCGGGAATCCCCCGAAGTGTGACATTGACAGGCGGAGCCGGCAGTGGGTGCATCCAGTGCGCAGCAGTAACGGCGAAACGGCTCGTCACCCGTTATTGCTGCGCACTGGATGGGTTGACGGGCGCGGGAAGCCAGGAAACACCCCCGGTCCCGGTATGGCGACGGAAGCTGCCTAGGCCTGGATCTGCGGTTCCGCCACCATCACCCGGTGGTTCCCCTCGCACTGGAACACGGCGAGCGTCCCTTCGGGGACGGGTCCCTCGGCGGGCCACTGGCTTTCATCCATCTCCTGTAGCGGCCTTCCGCACGACGGACAGGATGCTTCCATGGTGAACCTCCAGCTCGAACTCGATCGTCCTCCCCATTAGACCCCGTCGGGAGGGAGGAGGAACAGGAATACTTTACTGCGGGGTCAAGCCTTCCTAGGCTTGAATCCATGGAAGCCGCCACTGCACCGAGCGAAGCCGAACACGTGGATCGCACGCTCCGCAGCCTCGCTGAGATCGAGGACATTGTGTCCTCCGTGGACTACCTGTACCTCCGGTATTAACAGGGCTTCGAGGCCGACCGGGACTCCGCCAGTTCCGACGGCGAAAGCGGGCTGACAATGCCCGGACTGTCCGTCAATCCCCTCACCCCGGAGCCCTGGTGGACCCGGCCGCTCAGGGATTGGCTTGCGCGCCAGATCTGCCAGTACGAGCACCTCGCCGAGGATGGGGACCGCCACGCGTGGGTCTTCACGGGAACGTGCGTGGGCAGGGGGCCGGACTGCGAACCGTTGCTCGTGGAGGTGACCCCGGTTGCCCGCTTGGATCCGGCGGTGCTGCGGAAGGCCAAACGCGTGTACGAGGAAGAGTTCGACGCCGGCAACCGCCCGTCCTGACACACACCGCCTGAAGGGCCTGATCGGCGGCCGAGAAGGGCAAGGAAGGGCCGCCACCTGAAACGCAGCGGCGCGGGTCAGTGACCAGCCCGGCGGACGAATGTGCGGAACACCAGCTCCCCCGCCAGGGCGCCTCCGGCGGCGAAAGCGAGCACGCCCACGGCTGGAATTCGTGGGCGATCGTCTCCGGAGGGACGACGCCGCACCCTGCTGGTGGAAGGATCCTCACCGACAGTCAGCAGCGGCAAATGCTCGATCGCATGCGCAACGCGGGCCAGCAGGGTGCTCGCGCGGCGGAGTACCAGCGCGGCCACTTCCGGCCCGCGCAGGACCCCCGTGTCCACCGCGTCCCGGAGCCGGTCCACCAGTGAAAGGGGAACGGCGGCGACGGCGTTGCCCGGCGGTCGCCTCGCCACGACCGGGTGCGCCCGGGTCGGTGCGGTCCTGCGGAGCACCTCCCAGCAGATACCCAGTAGTTGAAGCCGGCGGGGGTTCACCACTTCCTGCAGGCGTGGGAAGAGTTTGTCCTCTTCGTCGCGCACATCCTTCCGGGTTCCATACCCCGATCGGCCCACACCGAAACACTGCTGCCGGTATTCAGCGACGGCTCCCACGAGAACGTGATGCCGCCTCGGCTACACCAGCGACGGCTCCGGGAGCCGGTGGAACCCGGAGGCATGAAACACCAGCGGCGCCGGGTCCATGTTCTCGAACTGCAGGCCGTGGACCCGCAGGAGCACCACCTGGTGGTCGCCGGCGGGGTACTCCGCCTCGACGGAGCAGTCCAGCCACAGCGCGGCGTCGGACAGGAAGACCGCACCCGCGGACGTGCAGTCGATGTCGAGTGCTGCGAACCGGTCGGCTGACTTCGACGCGATCTGCAGGCAGGCGTCCTTCTGCCCGGAGGCAAGGACTGAGACACCGATGCGTGGTTGTTTGCGCAGCACCGGCCAGGTGCGCGACTCGTTCTGGATCGCGAACATCACCAGCGGCGGATCGAGGGACACCCCGACGGTGAACGACGAAGCAACAATGCCCTCGGGAACACCGTCCACGCGGGAGCACAGCGCCGCGATCCCGGAGGGGAACCGCCCAAAGGCCTGCCGTAGAACGTTCGGCTCCACATTGACATCCAGTACCATGCCACACTTCCTCTTCCCGAGAGGCGCCCTCCCGCGTGCTGGAAGCACAAAACAGCGGGGAAACGCCGTACTTGCCGCTCGGGCGAAAACTGCCCAGCGGCCGAATCATCACCTGGAGCACCCCACTACGACGAGAGGGTTGCTGTCCAGCCGGCCAGGGCCCGTGGCTGGAACTCTTGATTGCGTCTCCCACGCTAGGGTCACCCGGCCACTGCCGTCAACGCGCGGCGTGACACATTGCGTAAAAAAGCCGGCGTGATGCCCTTTGTGACAGTTCATGACCCGACCCGGCTGGACAGCGGAAAGATCCGGCATACAGTGGGGTCAGCTTCAAGAGATGCGGCCGCCAAGCTCCGACTAGGCCGCGCACCAACCCCATGCTTACTGGGTGGTTCGGATGACGAAGCGGGCTGCACCCACCGCACTTCGTGTCGCGGCGCCCGGTGTGGTCAAGAGCAATCCGGAAGGATCACGCACGATGCGTTCCCGCAGCTGTCCCGATTTCCCCACCGCTTAATCCCCGGTAGTCCCTGCCCAGGACTCCGCCGGCACTGCCGGACGCCGTCCCGCCACACCTCCCGCAGGTCCCACCCGCGATGACCCCTGCCCACTTTTCCCCCTTTTCGAGAAGGAACGCCCATGTCCCTCCCTTTCCATGCCCATTTCACGGCCCGCCCCGGCACGGCCCGCCGGATAGCGGCACGCGGCGCCGGCCTCACCGTCGTTGCCGGACTGCTCGCGTCCTGCGCCTCCCCCGCCGGAACCCAGGCGGTGTCCGCGGACGCCACACCCGTGGACGGCGGGGTTCTCAATGTCTCGATCTCCGCCGAGCCCGGCTGCCTCGACGGGCACGGCATCTCGGCGACGCAGCAGCAGTTCCTCGGCCGGCTGATCTACGACAACGTGGTCACGCTCGACGACAACGGCGAGATGGCCCCCTACCTCGCCGAGTCCTGGGACATCTCCGAGGACGGCAAGACGTACACGTTCCACCTCAAGGAGGGCGTGACGTTCAGCGACGGATCGCCCTGGAACGCGACGGTGTTCCAGCAGAACCTCGAACACATGAGGGACCCGGCAACGAAGTCACCGCTGGCCGCCGCCTACATCGCGCCCTACGTCGACGGAACGGTGATCGACGACCACACGTTCGAGGTCCACCTCGAGTACGCCTACACCCCGTTCCTCTACACCCTCGCGCAGTCCTGGCTCGGCATGACCTCGGGCAAGGCCATCACCGAGTCACCCGGAACGCTGTGCCAGAACCCTGTGGGCTCCGGGCCCTACGTCCTGGAGGAGTACCAGCCGGGACAAAGCATCAGCTACGCCAAGCGGGAGGGATACGGCTGGGCCCCCGAGTGGCTGGGTGAAACCGGCGAAGCCCACCTCGACGGCGTCGAGGTCACCGTGGTCGCCGAGCCCGTGATCCGCCACCAGTCCCTGGTATCAGGCCAGTACGGGCTCACGGAGAACCTCGCCCCGCAGAACGCGGCGGCGGTGCAGGCCGACCCGGCGTTCACCTACGAGAACCTGCCGCGCACCGGCAGCCCCTACGTGCTCGGCTTCAACCTGAACCGTGAGCCCTTCAGCGATCCCGCCGTCCGGGAGGCCTTCGCAGCCGCGGTGGACACGGAGGCAGTCACGGAGAGCCTCGGTTTCGGCACCTATACCCCCGTCGACTCGTACCTCTCGAAGGAGAGCAAGTACTACGACCCCTCGGTGGAAGGCATACCCCACGACCCCGAGCGCGCACACCAACTGCTCGACGACGCCGGCTGGGACTCCCGCGACGCCGAGGGCTTCCGTATCAAGGACGGCGAACGGCTGACCGTCGAGGTTCCCACCGTGGAAGCCTCCGCCCCCAGCCCCCTCCTCGTCCAGCTGCAGGGCGAGGTCCGGCAAGCCGGTATCGAGCTGGAGATCATCCAGCTTCCCCAGGCACAGCTCACAGAGCTGAGATACGCCGGCGACTACGACGCCCTGGCCGGGGTGTGGCACACCAACACCACCGACGTCCTGTTCATTCGGTACCACTCCTCGGAGATCACCGGTGAGCGCATCGGCCAGAATTCGTCCTACGTGAACGACCCGGAGCTCGATGAGATCCTGCTGCGGGCCCGCGGGGCGGCGGACGGCCCGGAGGCGGAAGAGGCCTACTCCCAGGCGCAGCACCGGCTCACCGACCTGGTCCCCGGACTGCCCCTCTACGAGAACCCGAGCCAGTTCGCCTACTCGAACTCGGTGCAGGCCGTTGCCACGGACACGTCCCACCCGGTTCCCGTCCTGACCTACGCATGGCTCGCGCAGTGACCGGGGCGGCAGCAGGAACAGGAAGCGTGAGAGCGGCACCGGACCCGGGACGGACCGCAGGCAGCTGGCCCGCCGGGGTGGCCCGCCGCATTGTCCTCCGCCTCGTCGTCGGGGTCGGGGTGCTGTGGGGAGCCGCGACCCTGACCTTCCTGGCGGTCTATCTCATCCCGGGAGACACGGCGCTCCTGATCCTGGGCGGTCCGGATGCCCGGCCCACGCAGGAGGCCATCGACCGCGTCCGCCAGGACTACCTGCTCGATGAGCCCCTGGCAATCCAGTACCTGCACTATCTGGGCGGGCTGCTGCAGGGCGACCTCGGCCAGTCCTACCGACTGCGCATCCCCGTGGCCGAAGCCATCGGCCAGCAGATCGGCTCGACGGCCCAGCTCGCCGGGGCCGCCGCGCTTCTCGCGCTGCCGCTGACGTTCGCCGTCGCGCTGACCTCCGCGCAGCGGCGCCCGTGGATCCGTTCCCTGGTGTCGGGTGTGGAGGTGGTGTGCGCCGCGACGCCCACCTTCGTGATCGGGTTCGTCCTCCTGATGATGTTCTCGTTCAGCCTCCACTGGTTCCCGATCGGCGGCAACCAGGGACCGGCGTCGGTCGTGCTGCCCGCGCTGACGCTCGCCCTCGCGGTCTTCGGTCCGCTCTCGCAGGTGCTCCGGAACGAGCTCGACGACGTGCTGGAACAGGCCTTCGTCCTCACCGCCCGGGCGCGCGGGATGCGGAACGCCCAGGTCCGCGTGCGCCACGCGCTCCGGCACGCGGTTCTTCCCGTCCTGACCATGTCCGGGTTCCTCATCGCCGCCCTCCTCGGCGGCTCGGTGATCGTGGAAACCCTGTTCAGCAGGCAGGGTGTCGGGAGCCTCGCGCTCGCCTCCGTGTACGAAAAGGACCTGCCGGTGATCATCGGCGTCGTCCTGCTCTCCGCAGCCGTGTACGTGGTGGTCAACCTCGGAGTCGACCTCCTCTACACGCTCATCGATCCAAGGGTGGTTACCGCATGAGCATCGATCTTCAACCGGGCACGGCACCGGCAGTTCACGCCGCGCAGCCGGTCCCCGCCGCGGGAGCATCCGCCCCCCGTCAAACCGGCGGACGACGGCGGCGGCCCTTCCGGCCGGGACTCACCCTCGCCGTCGGATTCCTCGGCTGGCTCGCCCTGGCCGTCGCCGCGCCGACCGTCCTGACCTCGGTCGATCCCTATTCCGTCGACCCGGCTGCGAGCTTCACCCCGCCGAGCGCCGCGCACTGGTTCGGCACCAACGAATCCGGGGCCGACGTCTACTCACGGATCGTGCACGGAGCCGCAACGTCCCTGTACGTCGGGGTCGGGGCCACGGCGATCGGGTTTGTCGGCGGAACACTCCTCGGACTCTTCGCAGGCCTGAGCAAACGATTCGTCGAAGCCTCCGTGATGCGCTTCCTCGACGTCACCCTCGCCGTCCCGGAGATTCTCCTGGCGCTGGTGGTCATCGGGATCATCGGCGGGGGCACCGAGAACGCCATCCTCGCGATCGGCGCGGGCAGCATCGCCTACTACGCCCGCATCACGCGGACCCAGGCGCACCTCGTCCGGCGGGCCGCGTATGTGGAGGCGGTGGGCGGACTGGGGTTTCCCCGCTGGCACGTCCTGGTGCACCACGTGCTGCCCAATGTGGTGAAACCTGTGCTCGTCCTGGCCACCATCGGCGTCGGATCGGCCATCGGCGCGGGCGCCTCGCTCAGCTTCCTGGGCCTCGGCACGCCCCCGCCTGCGCCCGAATGGGGGGCCATGCTCTCCGTGGGGCGGAACTTCATCTCGAACGCGCCCTGGCTCATCACACTGCCGGCCGCGTTCCTCGTGGCAACCGTCCTCGCGATCACCGTCGTCGGGCGCGAACTGCGCCGCCGCTCCGAAGGAAGGACCACCTCATGACCGGAACACCCGTCGTCGAAGTGAAGAACCTGCACGTGGCCTTCGGTCCGCGCCGCTCCCCGCGCACTGTGCTCCGCGGCGTTTCCCTTGCCGTCCACGCCGGCGAATGCCTCGCCCTGGTGGGTGAATCCGGATCCGGCAAATCAGTGACGGCCCGCACCCTGGTGGGGCTGACCGGGCCGCAGTCCCAAGTCAGCGCCGACACCGTCTCCTTCCGTGGGAAGGACACCCGCGCCTGGGGCGAGCGTGAGTGGAAGGCGGTGCGCGGCAGGCACATCGGCTTCGTCCTCCAGGACGCCCTCTCCTCCCTGGATTCGCTGCGCAGGATCGGCGACGAGGTGGGCGAAGCACTGAAACTGCACGCCGGCCTCGGGAAGGCAGCCCGGCACACGCGTGTCCTTGAACTGCTCACCGAGGTGGGTGTGCCGGAGCCCGGCCTCAGGGCGCTGCAGTATTCGCATCAGTTGTCCGGTGGCCTCCGGCAGCGGGCGCTGGTCGCCTCGGCCCATCGCGGCCGGTCCGGGATTCCTCATCGCGGACGAACCCACGACGGCGCTCGACGCCACCGTGGCGGCGCAGGTGATGCGCCTGCTGAACCGGCTGAAGACCGGCTCCATGGGCATGCTCGTGGTGAGCCACGACCTGTCAGTGGTGGCCGGGCTCGCGGACCGGATCGCCGTGATGCGCGACGGCGAGATCGTGGAGGAGGGCTCCACCCGGCAGGTGCTGGAAGATCCACAGCACCCCTACACCCTGGAGCTGCTGGCCTCGATTCCCTCTGCCGCGTCGCGGGGGACGCGGCTCGGCGGGACCAGGGCTGTCCTGCCCGAGCGTGGCGAGGCGCGCGGCGGCGCCCTCCGGGACGCTCCCCCGCCCGGCACCAGGAAGCCGCCCATCCTGTCGGCGCGGAATATCACCAAGGCGTATCCCGGCCCGGACCGCGTGGACCGCACGGTGGTAAACAGCGTCTCGTTCTCGCTCGAGCACGGCACCACGCTCGGCGTCGTCGGTGAATCCGGCTCCGGGAAGAGTACGGCGGCCCGGATCGTCCTCGGCGTCGAGAAGCCCGATTCCGGCGAGGTGCTCCTGCACGGCGCCATGTGGGAGGACCTGCGCCGGTCCGGAAACCGCACCGCACGGCGCTCGGTGCAGATGATCTACCAGGATCCGCTGAGCTCCTTCGACCCGCGGCACACCGTCGGCAGGATCATCGCCGAGGCGCTGTCCGCTGCGGGTGTCCCTCGCACTGCCCGGGCGGAGCGGACCCGCGAGCTGCTCGGGCTGGTCCGGCTGGGAACGGACCAGCAGCAGCGCCGGCCCATTGAGCTCTCGGGCGGCCAGCGCCAGCGCGTGGCCATTGCCCGTGCCCTCGCCGCCGATCCTGAGATCCTCATCTGCGACGAGCCGGTCTCAGCGCTGGACGTCTCGGTGCAGGCGCAGATCCTCGACCTCCTCGCCGACCTTCAGCAGCGGTTCGCCCTGAGCTACCTCTTCATCTCGCACGATCTCGGCGTCATCCACCACATCGCCGACACCGTGCTGGTGATGAAGGACGGCGCCGTGGTGGAGTCCGGTCCTGTTGACCGCGTCTTCCTGCGGCCCGAGCAGGCGTACACGCGCGAACTGCTCAGCGCCATCCCCCAGCTTCCCACCCCACGTCCTTCCAAGGAGCAGATCCTGTCATGAGCAAAAAGATCGCCTTCAACCTCTTCGAAATGAACTGCGTCGGCCACATTTCCCACGGGCTATGGGTCCATCCGGAGAACAACCGCCACCGTTTCAACGACCTCGACTTCTGGGTCGAGCAAGCCAAACTCCTCGAGGCCGGCCTGTTCGACACGGTTTTCCTCGCCGACGTCGTCGGGGCCTACGACGGCTACCGCGCCGGTCCGGAGACGGCGCTGCGCGAAGCCGTGCAGATTCCCAGCAATGACCCGCTGCTGGTCATTCCGGCGATGGCCGCAGCCACGAAACACCTCGGGTTCGCCGCGACGTTCTCCACCACGTACGAGCCGCCCTTCGCGTTCGCCCGCCGCGCCTCCACGCTGGACCACCTCACGAAGGGGCGCTTCGGCTGGAACATCGTGACCTCCTACCTGCCCAACGCCGCACGGAACTTTGGGCTGCCCGACGAAGTGGAACACGACCGCCGCTACGAGATCGCCGACGAATACCTCGATGTCCTCTACAAGCTGTGGGAGGGATCATGGGACGACGACGCCGTGGTGCAGGACCGCGAGCACCGCGTGTACACCGACCCCACGAAGGTCAGGTACATCAACCATCGGGGGCCTCACTTCTCGGTGGCCGGCCCGCACCTGTCCCAGCCCTCCCTCCAGCGGACGCCCGTCCTCTTCCAGGTCGGCAGTTCCGTGGCGGGCAAGGCCTTCGCCGCCAAACACGCGGAGGCGGTCTTCGTGGGCGGCACCGACCTCGCGGCGTACCGCGACAACGTGGCTGACCTGCGGCGACTCGCTGAGGAGAACGGCCGCTCGCGCCACCACATCAAGGCGTTCGCGGGCGCCGTCGTGATCGTGGGGAGGACGCACAAGGACGCGCTGCGCAAGGCGGAGGAGTTTCGGAAGCTCTCCAGCGCGGAGGGCTACCTTGCGCACCAGGGCGGAAGCGGCGTCGACCTCGCGGCGTACCACCCGAGCGAACTCGTCGAGGATATCCTCGCCCGGGAGAACCGCCCCGGCCGCGACCGGCAGCCCAGCAACCGCCGACTGCCGGCCGGCACCACCGTGGGCCAGGCGCTGGAGCGTGTCACCCGCTTCGACCGTGGACCGTTCTTCGCGGTGGGCACGGTGGTGGAAGTGGTCAACGAGATCGAGCGGTGGGTCCGGGAAACCGACCTCGACGGCTTCAACCTGCGGCAGTTCCTCACGCCCGGGACTGCCGAGGACTTCGTGGAGCATGTGTTGCCCGAACTTCAGCGCCGAGGGCTCTACCGCACGTCCTACGAGGAGGGCACGCTGCGCGAACGACTCTTCGGCGCCGGTAATTCACGCCTGTTCGAATCCCATCCGGGGGCCCGGTACCGCGGAGGAGCCAATCTTGAGGCGCCGGCCCTCGCCTCGGCCTCGGTTTAGGAGATCCCGATGACCACCACAGCAACCGCACCAGTACATCCCACTGAATGCCCCACGGACCAGGAGCTGCTTGCACGTTTCGGCCCGCTGTTCGACGACATCGCGGCAGGTGCGGTGCAGCGCGAAGTGCAGCTGCAGCTGCCCCGCGCGGAGGTCCAGCGTCTGAAGGCGGCGAACTTCGGTGCACTGCGGATACCGCAGGAACAGGGCGGGTTCGGCGCGTCGCTCCCCCAGCTCTTCCTGCTCCTCACGAGGCTCGCGGCCGCTGATTCCAACCTCACCCAGCTCTGGCGCGGTCACTTCGCGTTTGTCGAGGGGCTTCTGCTCGACGACGGCGGCCCCCGTGCGCAGCGCTGGTTCCCGGTCATCGTCCGCGGGGCGATGATCGGGAACGCGTCGAGTGAGTTGACCGGGACCTCGCTCGAGGACATCAGCACCACCATCTCAGGGGACGGTGCTGCCCCGCTGCTGAACGGGACGAAGTACTACAGCACCGGCAGCATCTACGCGGACTGGATTGCGGGCAGCGCACTCACCGACGGCGAGCGTGTCTCCTACGCCGTCGCGGCCGCGGCGCCCGGCGTGGAATGCCGGGACGACTGGGACGGGTTCGGCCAGAAACTGACCGGCAGCGGCACCACCGTGTTCGCCGATGTTCCGGTGGACCGGGCGGACATCCGCCCGTTCGTCCGGCACCAGCCCAGTCATGTGCACGCGTTCTTCCAGCTCGTCCTGGTGGCGTCGCTGGCAGGAATAGCGCGGGCGGCAACGGACGACGTCGTCGGGTTCGTTGCGCCGCGCACGCGCACCTACATCAATGCGACGTCACCGGTCCCCGCCGGGGATCCTCAGGTGCAGCAGGTGATCGGTGAAGTCTCGAGCCTCGCCTTTTCCGCCGCAGCATCGGTTGATGCCGCGGCACGCGCACTCGGGGTTTCGCTGGGCGTACTCACCACCGAGGGACTCGGGACCGGAGTTCAGCGCGACGCCGTTGCCGAGGCGGAAATAGCGGTCTACCAGGCCCAGGTCAGCGTCATTCCCCAGGTGCTCACCATCACCTCCCGGCTCTTCGAGGTCGGTGGGGCTTCTGCGGTATCCATCGCCCGTGGACTCGACCGGCACTGGCGCAACGCCCGCACCATCGCCTCCCACAATCCCGCCATCTATAAGGCGAGGGCTATCGGTGAGTGGGAATTGACCGGGGAGCTGGACCGCTTGCGTACCTGACACCTCCGGCATCCTCGTGGAGGCCACCGTCGACCCGGCGAACTACCGGCCGATTCGCCGCCCGGCATTCCTCGACGCCGGGTTCTGGGGACCGTATCCGGAGACGATCACGAGACCACGGCGCACGTTGAAGTACACGTCACCCATCGTCCAGGTGGTGAGCCCGGCTCGTTCCCGCCGGGGAATGGA
>NZ_KI914868.1:24188-37371 GCF_000520555.1 Arthrobacter sp. Br18
CCGGAATGGAGAGCCTGCCGATGCCAGCGAAAACCACAACGAGGGTAAGGACGTAAAGTGCGCTGATCATGACGGTGCCCCTTTCACAGCTCCCGCTGCGTAATGGTCTAATAGAGCTATAACACTGACAATACGACGATTGGAGTAATGGGTCAAGTGCATTTTGCCTATGACACAGAAGACGTCCTGGAATTCAGCGTTGCCCTCGCGAACACCGACGCCGCCGCTTCAACGTCCGGGGATGATGAACTCGCCACGAAGGAGCACCTTGGAGGGCTCATAGCGGACCACCGATTCTCCGGGCGCATCGACGGGGATGACCAGGAACTGGCCGACATGGTGGGCCTTCGCCGGGACTTCCGCCGAATCTGGGCGCTGGACCGCGACGCCATGGTGAAGGAGGTCAATGCGATTCTGGAAAGCGGCGAGGTGCTGCCCCGGCTCGCCCGCCATGACGGGCTGGACTGGCACCTGCACGCGGCGTCACCCGATGCTCCCCTTGCGACGCGCATCCGGCTGGAACTGGCCCTTGCGCTGGTTGACGTCATCCGCGCGGCGGAGACCGAACGGCTGCGTGTCTGCGAAGCTGACGATTGCGCCGGGCTGCTTCTCGACCTGTCCCGCAACCGCTCGAAGCGCTTCTGCAGCGTGCGGTGCGCCAACCGTGTCAACATGGTCGCCTACCGCAAGCGGCAGTCCACGGACGCCGACACTGACGCCTACACTGACGCATGACTGATCGTTCGGCTGACAGCACCCCCGAAAGCCCTGTTGCCGCACGGGCAGCACCGACCGGCAGGATCCCATGGACATCGGCACCGTTGCCACCGAACTGTATGCGTTGCCGCTCGAGAAGTTCACGGACGCGCGCAATGAGCGGGCCCGGGATGCTGCACGCTCCGGCGACCGGGACCTCGCTGCGCTGCTGAAGAAACTTCCGAAGGCGTCGACGGCGGCGTGGCTCGTCAACATGCTCGTGACCCACCGGCGCGATGAGGTGGAGCAGGTGCTCGAGCTGGGGAACTCACTGCGCGAAGCGCAGGAGGGCAGCGACCGCGCCCAGCTCCAGGCGCTGGGCCAGCAGCGGCAGCGCCTGTTGGCGGCGGTGGCCCGGTTGAGCCTCGACGTCGCCGGCGAACTTGGTTCCGACGTCGGCCCGGCTGCCCTCGGTGACGTGGAATCGACGCTGCGGGCGGCCATGACCGATCCCGCGGCGGCCGCTGCGGTCCTCACGGCCCGCCTGGTGCGTGCACTTGAGGTCTCAGGCTGGGAGCCCGTCTCCCTCGAAGGAGCCGTCGGTGGTCCGGAGGAGAGCAGTTCGGCTCCGGCCGATGCGGAGCAGTCCGGTGCGGAGCAGTCAGGTGCAGAGCCGCGGATCCGCCTGCTGGAGCAGGCCCGAACAGAACTCAGCCGGGCCGAAGCGGAAGTGGAGCGGGCGGACGACGCCGCGGAGGAGGCAGTTGCCCTCGCGCAGCGGACCGGAGCCACGCGGGACGGTCTTCTCGCGTCCATCGAGGACCTGCAGGAGCGCCTGGCTGCCCTCGCCGAGGAGCTCGACCGTGCGGAGGAGCAGGCACGCGAGGTCGAACACTTTCGCCGCGAGACCGCCGAGGCGGCCGAGTCGGCACGGGCCGCCGTCGAGGAGGCCCGCGCCGCCGTCGAGGAGGCGCGGACAGCTCTCGACGCGGCCGACGCCGAACGCACCTAGAAACCGTCGCCGGCCGTTCCAGGCAGGAGGCGGCCGCATCGTAAGCTGGGGAACAGTGCCCGGCCGCCGGCATGCCGTGACAGCGCCGTCGAACCGAGGAGACCGAAGTGCCTACTGCCTATCCTGAACCCCGAGAGAAAGCATCCGGCATTTCCGCCGCCATGCGGCCCGTGAACTCGCTGGTGGAACGCTACATCCCCAGTGCCCTGGTGTTCGCCGTGGTCCTCAGCCTGGTGGTGGCGATCCTGGCCCTCGTCTTCACCGATGCCGGGCCCGTTGACGTACTGGTCGGGTGGGGTGACGGGCTGGCCGGCCTGCTCGCGTTCATGACGCAGATGGCGCTGATCCTGCTCCTGGGCCACACGCTGGCCAACACCGGGCCGGTGCGAAAACTTCTGACGGGGCTCGCCGGGCTCCCCAAAACGCCGACGCAGGCCTACGTCTTCGTTTTTCTGGTTGCTGCAGTGGCCTCGCTCATCACGTGGGGACTCGGCCTGGTGGTCGGTGGCCTGCTGGCAAAGGAAGTCGCAGCGCAGGGGCGGAAGAAGGGCATCCCGCTCCATTTCCCCATGCTCGTTGCCGCGGGGTTCTCCGGCTTCGTGGTCTGGCACATGGGGTACTCCGGTTCCGGGCCGCTGACGGCTGCAACCGAAGGATCCTTCATCGCGGAGCAACTCGGCCGCACCATTCCCATCACGGACACGACCTTCACCTGGTGGAACATAACGGCCGCCGTCGCCACCATCGTCGTCGTCGGCACCGCGCTGGCCCTGGTGGCTCCGAAGCAGGGCGACAGGATCGTCGAACTGCCCGCCGAGGCGCATGCCGACGACGACAGCGCCGCCATTGACGAGGCAGTGCTCACGCCCGCTGACCGCGTGGATGCAAGCCGGATCCTGACCACCGTCGTCGGCCTGGCGCTCGTCGCCTACCTGGTGGTCCACTACGTGCAGGGCGGCACCGCGACGCTGGACATCGTGAACTGGACGTTCCTGGCGCTGATCTTTCTGCTGGTCCGCAGCCCCTTCGAGCTCATCGGCCTGACCAAGAACGCGGCGTCCAACGTCGGTGAGATCCTCCTACAGTTCCCGCTTTACGCCGGAATCATGGGCATCATGACGACGACGGGGCTCATCGCGGTCTTTTCCGATTTCCTGGTGAACATCGCCACCCCCGGCACCTTCGGCGTTCTGGCGCTGCTCTCGGCGGGGCTGGTGAACTTCTTCGTCCCCTCGGGCGGCGGACAGTTCGCGGTGCAGGCACCCATCATGCTCGACGCCGCGAACCGGCTCGGCGTGGACCCGTCCGTAGCCATCATGGCCGTCTCCTACGGCGACCAGTGGACGAATATGATCCAGCCGTTCTGGGCTCTGCCCTTGCTGGCTATTGCGGGACTCAAGATGCGGGACATCCTCGGTTACACGATGGTCACCCTGATCGCGTCCGGCATCGTGTTTGCGGGGATTCTGCTGATTGTGGGCGCGGGCTGAGTTCCTGCGCAGCAGCCGCACTTTTCCGGACCACTCGGTGAGAGTTGTAATTATCCGTAAGCTGGGCGCATGACAGAAATGAACGGCGGCGGTTCAGTGGCCGGCCAGTTGCAGCACCTTCTCCTTGCTTCCGACAACATCCATCTCTTCCTCGAGTCGTTTGCCGTCCACACCTCGAAGATCCTCGAGCCCGCGGTGACGGTGATGTGCGGGGTGACGCTGAAGCAGCGCAACAGAGCCACCACTGTCGCGAGCAGCAGCATGGAGGCGAAAGTCCTCGACGAGGTGCAATACGGCTATGGCGACGGCCCGTGCCTCGACGCCGTACGAACCGGAAGCACCAACGTCATCCAGGATGCGCGCACCGACACCCGCTGGCGCGACTACCTCTCTGCGATCAGCGACCGCGGATACTTCTCGGCACTGGGTGTGCCGCTGATGAGGGACGACGACGGCGGGGCGGCAGTCAACCTCTACGCGAAGGAACCCGGAGCCTTCACGCCCGAGGTGGTGGAGCAGGTGCAGGAGTACGCCGCTGAGGCCTCGATTGCACTTCAACTCGCCCTGCAGTTGTCGAAGTACCAGGACGCCGCCGCGAACCTGAAGTCCGCAATGGAATCGCGGACCAATATCGACATCGCCGTCGGCATCATCATTGCGCAGAACCGCTGTTCGCAGATCGAGGCCATCGAGATCCTCCGGAAGGCCTCCAGCCACCGGAACGTGAAGCTCCGGGTCGTTGCCGGGGACATCGTCCGGTCGGCCACCGGTGGAGCGGTTGAGACGCACTTCGCGACCTGAGGTGCAGCCCGAGGCCGGCTTCCTGTACTAGGAGATCTGCAGCCCACCGTTGATGTCGTAGGTGGCCGCGGTGATGAATCCGGCGTCTGCGCCCATCAGGAACGTCAGCAGGGCCGCGATGTCGCGCACGGTACCTACCCGGCCCACCAGGATGTCCTGTGACATCGCCTCCTTCCGGTCATCGCTGAGCGCACCGCCCATGATGTCGGTGTCCACCGGGCCTGGGGCAACGCAGTTCACGGTGATGCCGTGTTCGCCCATCTCGCGGGCCAGCGCGCGGGTGAAGCCGATGATGCCGGCCTTGGATGCACTGTAGGCGACCTTCGAATAGGTTCCGCCGCCGCGCTGCGCGGAGATGGAGGAGATACTGACCACGCGGCCGAGTTTGCGTTCGATCATGCCGGACAGCACGCGCTGGGTCACCAGGAAGGTCCCGGTCATGTTGATCGCGAAGACACGTTCCCACCCCTCCTTCGTCTCGTCCATGAATTCGACGGGCGAGCTGATGCCGGCGATGTTGGCCAGTGCAACCACCGGGGGCAGCGATTCCTCCACCCTGGTGATGGCCAAGTCCACCGACTCCTGGTCGGCGACGTCGGCACGGACGCCGAGGGTCCGGACGCCGTGCCTGGCAGCGATCTCCTCCGCTGCGTGCGCTGCGGCGTCGCCGTCGATGTCCAGGATGGCGATGCTCCATCCCTGAGCGGCGAGGAGGTCCGCCGTGGCCCGGCCGATTCCGCGCGCTGAGGCAGCTCCGGTCAGTACTGCGGTGCATTCGGTGGGAAATGTGGGGGTTCCGGTCATGTCATCCATCTCCTTGGAGGGTTTGGTCCTGTTTGCTGATGTAATGCTCAAAATCTTCAAATGTCTGGTTGATGTGCGCATCCATCGCCAACCGGGAGGCTTCGGGGCTTCGTGAAGCGATGGCGTCGAGGATCAGCCCGTGGTGCGTGATTGCATGACGCTGCACTTCGGGAAAGGCCGACGTCTCCCGGCGCAGAACATAGAGGAGCTGTGCCAGCTGGCCCAATAGCACGGGGACGAAGGGGTTGGCGGATGCCCGGAGCACGGCGTCATGGAACGCCAGATCGGCGGTCGTCACCGCGTCGAGGTCCTGCGCGGCGTGGGCTGCCCCCAGGTTCCGGTTCGCTGCCGCCATCTGCTCGAGGTCGGCGGGCGTGGCGTGGAGCGCAGCCAACTCGGCGGCGCCGGTCTCCACCATCCGCCGGACCTCGAGGAGACGCAGTGCCACCTGGTTCGAAGCGATGCCGCGCGATGCCGCCTTCAGGATCGCTTCGAGGCCGGTCCACTGGTCCGGCGGATTCACGAAGGTGCCGAGCCCCCTGCGCACGGACACGATGTTCTGGGCCTGCAGGGTCTTCAGTGCTTCCCGGACGGTCAACCGGCTGACATCGGAGGCCTTCGCCAGCTCCGCCTCGGGAGGCAAGGGAGCATGGGGCGCAATCTCGCCCTGGAGGATGCGTTCGAAGAGTTCCTCGAAGACCGATTCAACGAGTGATTTACGCACCAGGTCCATCCTCTCCCCGGCGGGCACGCTTCGCCGGTGCCACCACCCGGATCACCGAGGAATCATCGTCCAGACCGAAGCCCTGCGCCTGGCCCAGCAGGAAAAGCTGCTCCGCGGCTGCCGCGACGGGAGTGGCCAGTCCCTCTGCACGCGCTGCGTCGCCCACGATCCCCAGGTCCTTGACGAAGATGTCGAGCCTGCTCAGCACCTCCGCGCCGTCCTCGGCGTAGGCCTCGAGGATGCGCGGACCCCGGTTCGAGAGCATGAACGAACCGGCCGCACCGGCCTCCAGGGCGGCGAGGGCCTTTTCCTGGTCCAGGCCCAATGCGTCGGCCAGTGCGAGGGCTTCGGCAGCGGCTGCAATGTGGACGCCACAGAGCAACTGGTTGACGGTCTTCAGCGCCTGTCCGTCCCCGGGCCTGTTCCCGACCACGGTCAGGGTCGAGGCGAGCCGCTCGAGGACGGGGCGCACCTTTCCGAGCACTGCCGGATCCGCACCCACCACGATGAGCAGGTCCCCATCTCCGGCCCGCTTCGGCCCACCGGAGAGCGGCGCATCCACCAGATCGATCCCGAACCCGGCCAGCCGTTCGACGACCCCGGGGATGACTGCGCGTCCCACGGTGCTGGTCATGATGACGACGGCGCCCGGCTCGAGAACCTCGGCAACGCCGTCCTCCCCGAAGAGTGAGGACTGCAACTGTTCCGCGTTCCGGACAGCGAGGAGGACGGTGTCGGCTCCTGCGGCGGCGCTGCGGGCTGAGGTGTGGGGGGTGACGCCGTCGTTCCCGGCAAGTTCCCGCCGTCCGGCATTGATGTCGTAGCCGGCAACGGAAAAGCTGCCCGCCAGTCGTGCCGCGATGGGCAGTCCCATCGCGCCAAGGCCGAGGACGGCGATCGTGTACCCGCGGCTCTCCGTCGAGCTGTCCATGGCGTCCTTATCTCTGGAAGGTGGTGCTGAGCTTGCGGACAACGTCCAGCAGGGAGTCGTCGTCGCCCACGTTGCCCGCGAAAACCACGAAGGGGATGCCCCGCGCCGGCCCGTCGACCGGCTCCCACAGCGACACGATGCCGGGGAGCATGGGACCGCGGACGACCGCGTGCCGGATGGCGAGGCCGTGCGCGGCGACGTCGGAGGAGGTGATGCCGCCCTTCGCGACGACGAACCGGGGCGGTGCCGCCGCCAGGGTGCGACGCACCACCGCCACCACTCCGGCCGAGACCACCCGGGCGATCCTCAGGCTTTCGGCAGGGTCCTCCGATTTCACCAGGAGCCGGCTGGTGGAGAGGATGACGTCCCCCGTGCCAAGGGCCGCGACGACGGCGGCGACCGTCCGTTCGAGCTGGTCGCCGGCACGCGCCTCGTCCAGCAGGTCCTCGACAGCGAGTTCGACCGTCGTCGCGTTCGGATGCCGGGTGGTCAGTGCGGCGAGCTGCCGTGTGGTGACCCCGACGTGGGATCCGACCACCACGAGCCCTCCGGTCCGGGACGCGGGGCTACCTGCAGGGAACACCTCCTCGGCGGTGAGGGCCTCCCGCTCGCGCTGCCCGATTCTTGCCCGAACGAAGGGCGGCCCCACACGGTAGAGCAGTTTCTTTCCGCGCGATTCGGCCTCCGCCAGGCCGAGGGCGAGCGCCCGCAGGTCGTTCTCGGTGACGATGTCGGCCACGATCGGAGCGGAATCGGCTGCGGGAGCGATCGCCTCCGCGATCCCTTCCGTTCCCCCGCGGACAACAGCAAGATCCAGGACGATCACGTCGGCCGCAGGGAAGCGCCCGGCCGACTTCTCCTCCACATAGCGGGCAAGCTCGGACCAGGAATACCCGAACGTGGCATCGGAAGCGAATTCGGTGGCGGCGACCGGGATCAGTCCGCCGGCGCCGTCCCTCATGTAGTGGATACCCCCGATGGTGATCCGGCCCGCATCGGGGAACGCCGGCACGATCACGACGCCATCGGTACTCTGCCCGGTCACCTCCGAGAGCGTCGCGGCGATCACGTCCGGCTCGAGGGGGTAGTGCCCGCGAAGTGTGGAATCACTGCGGCTCACGAACCCGAGGGCGATCCCGGAATCTTCCGCAGCGGCCAGCGCGTTGGTGACGGCTTCCCGGTTACGCGCTGCAGCCTCGTCCGGCCCGAGGCTCCGGGTATTGGTGAGCACATAGACCGCGGGGGCCGCGGCGCCCGCGATGCGGAAGGTGAAGGCCCACGCGAAATCCGCCGCCTCCCAGCTGGTGAGGACGGGCAGGTCCGCGACGGACTGCGTACCCGTGGGGTCGTCGTCGAGCACCACCAGGACCCGGCGCGAGGCAGCCACCGACGCCGCGACCGTTCGGGGGTCAACTGCGTTTTCAGCGGGAAAGCCCGACAGGAGTTCGGATTCCGTGATCAAGGGTTGCCTCTTTGCTGGAAAACACTTGTCAGATGTCATATGCCCGGTGTTAGTGTTTCAGCCAGCGCTAAACCCGTCAATGCCGGCGCGTGGCAGGTCCGTGCAACGCCGCGCGGGCATTGTTTCCTGAAGGAGCGAATCACCGTGGATCTACAACTTTTGCTGGCGCTGGCTCTGGGGATTGCGACCATTATCGTGCTGGTGCTCCGCACGCGGCTGGACGCCTTCGTGGCGTTGCTGATCGCCGCCCTGGTCACTGGCATCGTTGCGGGCCAGGCGCCTCTCGAGATTGTCACCGCCATCACCACCGGCTTCGGCAACACCCTTGCCTCGATCGGCATCGTCATCGGTCTCGGTGTGGGCATCGGCAAGATCCTTGAGGTCTCGGGCGCCGCCAATTCCCTGGCGCTGGCGTTCCTTCGCATCTTCGGCAAGGGCCGCGAGCCGTGGGCCATGGGTAGCGTGGGCGCACTGGTCTCCATTCCGGTCTTCTGTGACTCCGGCTATGTGATCATGAACCCGCTGGCACGTTCCATCGCCCGGGTGAAGCGCGCCGGCTACGTCACCCTGGCCCTGGCGCTCGGCTGCGGCATGACCCTGACGCACCACATGGTCCCACCCACTCCCGGCCCGCTCGCCGTCGCCGGCATCCTCGGGGCCGACCTCGGGGCGCTTATTCTCGGAGGGCTGATCTTCACCGTCCTCCTCCTGCCGATCGTCATCTTCTACGCTAAGTGGATGGGGCCGAAGCTCGAATCGTCGGTGTCGGAAGAGGTCCGCGAGGCCGTGTACGGAACGGCCTCGGTCGGCTCCCGGGGTGGATCCGGCCACCTGGAGCGGGGACCCGAGGGAAGTGGCTCCCATGAGTTGTCCGGCGGCGCGAACAACAGGGCAGACGACGACTTTGCGCCCGCCGATCCCGCCGTCGACCTCGGAACACCTCCGGCCGGAGCGAAGCCCCACCACGTCGGCGCCCTCCTTGGTTCGCTTCCCCTGCTCATTCCGCTGCTGCTGATCGTGGTCAACACCGTCACCGGCGCCATCGACCAGAATGCGCAGGGCGTGCTCGGCGGCGAGTACGAGCCGTCCGCCTGGGTGGTCCCGTTCGCCTTCGTCGGCAATCCGGTAGTCGCGCTGATCATCGGAGTCCTGCTGGCCGTCTACCTGCTCCTGCCGCGCTGGACCCCGCGCTCCAAGGTCCAGGGCTGGTTCGCCGAAGCGGCAGCCTCGGCGGGGCTCATCCTCCTGATCACCGGCGCCGGCGGCGCGCTCGGCCAGGTACTGCGCAGCTCGGGTGTCGGCGATGCCCTGGCCGAAGCCATCGCGGCCACTCCCCTCCCCGCGTTCCTCGTTCCCTTCCTGATCGCTACGCTGGTCCGCATCGCCCAGGGTTCCGGTACCGTCGCCATGATCACGGCAGCGTCAGTCACTGCTCCGCTGGTCACCACCCTCGGCATCGACCCGCTCCTCGCCGCCCTGGCCTGCACCGCGGGATCCATGGTGTTCAGCTACTTCAACGATTCCTACTTCTGGGTGGTCACACGCTTCACCGGCCTTGAGGGAACAGCGGCACTCAGGGGCTGGTCGGGCATCACGACGGCGGTGTGGGCGGGGTCCATCCCGCTGCTGTTCATCGCCAACTTCGTGCTGGGCTAACGTCCCGGCGGAGACGTCGGCCGGAATAACGGACTGGCGCCCCCGGTTGCCGCCAGCATGACCCAAAACACCGATGTACTCCGCGACGTATCTCCGACCATCGACCTCAAGGACCTCGGCACCGTCCATCGCCTGGGCTTCGGCGCCATGCGCATCGTGGGCGACGGCGTCTGGGGCGAGCCCGCCAGCCGCGGCACCGCCGTCGACGTCGTGCGCCGTGCTGTTGAACTCGGTGTCGATTTTCTCGACACCGCCGATTCCTACGGGCCCAACATCAGTGAGGAAATCATCGCCGAGGCGCTTCACCCCTACCCCGACGGCGTCCGGGTCGGCACCAAGGTGGGCTTCACCCGCACCGGTCCGGGCCAGTGGATTCCGGTCGGCAGGCCCGAGTACCTGCGCCAGCAGACCGAACTGAGTCTCCGGAAGCTGAAGGTCGACTCGCTGGACCTGCTGCAGCTGCACCGCATCGATCCCAAGGTCGACGCCGACGAGCAGTTCGCCGTGCTCCGCGACCTCCAGCAGGAGGGCAAGGTAAAGGCACTCGGGCTGTCCGAGGTGAGCGTCGACCAGCTCAAGGCCGCCGGAAAGTTTTTCACGGTCTCCACCGTCCAGAACCGCTACAACCTGACCGACCGCACCTCCGAGGACGTCCTGGAGTACGCCACGGAGCAGGGCATCGGTTTCATTCCCTGGGCTCCCATTTCCGCAGGTGAACTCGCGCAGCCGGGCGGTCCGCTCGCTGAGGCAGCCGAGCGGCTGAACGCCAGCACGTCCCAGGTGGCCCTCGCCTGGCTGCTGCGCCGCTCCCCGGTGATGATGCCGATCCCCGGCACGGGCTCGATTGCCCACCTTGAGGACAACATGGGCGCGGGAAGCGTCAGCATCGACGACGCCACGTACGAGGAACTCGAGAACGCGCGCTAGGTCCAGCTCCGGAAAGGCCCGCTCCAGCAACATCGGAGCGGGCCTTTTTGGCACCTCGGAACCTCGCTCCTTCGCGGGCGGCCGCACTAGACTTGGACCACTTACGTCTCAGGAGGTCAGCGTGGATCCCAACAGTTCGGCAGAATCCCAGTTGGTACCGATCGTCCTTTCGGAAGTGGGACCCCTTGAGGCGGACCCGGTTGTTCAGGTTCTGCCCACCCCTGTTACGGTTCCGGATCCGGGGGTGCCGGCGAGCGCCGTCGTTGCCTTCCCGACGGAACAGGATTCCTCTTCTTTCGAGAGGAACCTCGCTGCGCTGCGGCGGAATAACTCATTGCCGGGGGAAACCGTCACCGGCGTCTCCGAACCGATGCCTGCATTCGGTTCACGCTGCGTGCCCGTTGGTATCGACGGCGACGGCGACTGACCCGGTTGTTTCCCGGCGGCTTACCGGACTGATGGAATAGGTCCCGCGCAGCGCACGTTCCCCTCATGAACGCCTTTCCCCCTACGGGTGCGCTCTCCGAACGCGCCCGAGAAGGAGTACATCTCCATGGCCAACATCCTGATGGTTGTCTCATCCGCCGACTCGCTCACCATGAAGGACGGCAGTTCCCACCCCACCGGTTACTGGGCGGAGGAACTCGTGGTCGCCCACCGGACCCTGCGGAACGCCGGGCACACTGTCCAGCTCAGCTCGCCGGGCGGCGTGAAGCCGACGGTCGACCAGGTAAGCCTCGACCCGCAGCAGGCCGGCGGCGAGGAAAAAGCAGCAGACTTCCGTGCCTACCTCGAGGAAATCGATGACGAACTTTCCGCCCCGCGGATCCTCGCCCACATCGATCCCGCCGCCTACGACGCCGTCGTGATGCCCGGCGGCCACGGTCCCATGGCTGATCTGTACGCGAACAAGGACCTCGGCCGGGTCCTGATCGCCGCGAACAACGAGGGTAAGGTCATCGCCCCGTTCTGCCACGGCCCGGCCGGACTGCTGAGCGCGGTGGACGACGGCGGCACCTTCGCCTTCGCAGGACGCCGCGTCACGGTGTTCACCAATGAGGAGGAGCTGTCCGGCGGAACCGGCGAGAACACGCCGTGGTTCGTGGAGACAGAGCTCCGCGACAAGGGCGCCGTTGTCGAGACCGGCGCAGCATGGGCGAGCGTTGTCGTGCGCGACGAGAACCTCATCACCGGGCAGAACCCGCAGTCGAGTGAGGACGTCGCGAAGGAAGTCATCGCGGCACTCGCGGAGTAGCCCAGCTCCTCCATGGACGGCAGCGGGTGGTCACCAGAGTGACCACCCGCTGTTCGGCTACCGCCAGCCTGCGTCGGGCGCCACGAGCGTCAGGATACTTTCGAGCAGTTCCGCGTTGTACCCGACGCCCAGCTGGTTGGGCACAGTCACCAGCACGGTGTCGGCCTCCCTTACCGTGGAGTCTGCCGCAAGCTGCTCGGCGATGACGTCGGGTTCGCCGATGTAGCTCCTGCCGAAGCGTGAGCGCACCCCCTACAGGTTGCCCACCTGGTCCTTGCCGTCCACCTGCGACCGCAATCCGAAGTAGTGGCGGTCGGTATCGCTGACGATCGGCAGAACGCTCCGGCTGACGGAGACCTTGGGCACACCCGGGTGTCCGGCGTCGGCCCACGCTTTCCGGAAGATTCTGATCTGCTCGGCCTGCAGCTCGTCGAACGGCACACCGGTGTCCTCCGTCAGCAGGGTGGAACTCATCAGGTGCATGCCCTGCGCCCCCGCCCACCGGGCCGTGGCGCGCGTTCCCGAACCCCACCAAATGCGCTCGCCCACTCCGTCCGACTGCGGCTCAATTGCCAGTCGGCCCGATTGCCCGCTCATGCGCGGGTTGGCATCGGCCATCCCCGAGCCCGCGATCGCCGCACGGAAGATGGCCGCCTCCTGCCGTGCGTCATCGGCGTCACTGCTGTCCTCCGGGGGCACATACCCGAAGGCTTCGTAGCCGTTGAGCGCGGGCTCGGGAGAACCCCTGCTGATCCCGCGCTGCAACCTGCTGCCGCTGATCAAATCGGTGACTGCCGCTTCTTCCGCCATGTACAGCGGGTTCTCGTAGCGCAGGTCGATGACGCCCGTGCACAGCTCGAGACTGCTGGTCCGTGCCGCCATCGCGGCGAGCAGTGGGAAGGGCGAGGCCAGTTGCGGCGCAAAGTGGTGCACCCGGACGTACGCGCCGTCCACGCCGAGTTCCTCGGCCGCCACCGCCAACTCCACGGTCTGCAGGAGTGCGTCACCGGCAGTGCGCACAAAGGACCCGGGGACGTCCTGATAGTGGCCGAAGGAGAGGAAACCGATGCGCTTCATGTCCGTCGCAGCGACACCAGCGACCCCTCTCAGCTTCCGGGGGTGCGCTCAGTGGGGACTGCTTCCGCAGGCGTCGCACCCGCCGCTCCCGGCCGTTCCTCGCGGAGGAAGAAGGCGCCCAGCGATCCCGCGAGGGTAGCGAAGACCGCCACCGAGTAGACAGCGAGCAGTACCTGCAGGATGCGTGGGAACGCGCCCGTGGGCGTCAGGCCGCTGCCGGTGATCGTGGCCATCGCCGACTCGAACAGGGAATCGGCGTACGTCTCGTGCGACCCCGTGGCGTACAGCAGTTGGCTCGAGGCAAGGATGACGACGGCGGTCACTGCGACCAGCCAGCCGATGCGGCTC
>NZ_KI914868.1:37471-55504 GCF_000520555.1 Arthrobacter sp. Br18
GCAGCCGTCCCGCCGACCGGGATCCACGGACTCCGGCCGACACAATGCCGCCGAAGCGGGCGAACCGGGCCAGGCGCACAAAGCGAAGCGCCTGCAACGCCCGGAAGAACCGGAGGAATGGGACGAGCAGAAAAATGACCTGCCACCAGTTCTTTTTCCAGAACGCTGTACCGAACCCTGCGATGTAGGCACGCAGCAGGAACTCGCCGACGAAGATCGCCCAAAAGATCCAACCGACAATCGCGAGGGCGAGGGTCATGCCTGGTTCAGTGGCCAGAAGCTGGCCGAGGACCACGAAGAGGAAGATGACGCCGAGTATGCCCATCGGTCTATCGAGCTGCCGGGCGAGGAGTTCGGCAGTTCCCAGCCTCTCGACGGGACTGGCCTCGTGCCGGGTGGCGCCACCCTGATGTTCGGTCATGTTCCGCTTCCCCTCGATCCCTCGACAGTATCCTTTGAGGATGCACGTGACCATCTGCCGCTTCCACGCCCACCCGCTCCACCCCGGGAGACCGCGATGAAGCGCTCCATCGACGCCGGCCTCCTCAAGGATTCACTGCGCACCCAGTTGTGGCCCGTTCCGTTGCTGGCCGTCGTACTGGCCGTCGCCCTCGGGCAGTTCCTGCCGTTCCTGGACGGGACCATCGACGAGGACCTTCCGCCCACCGTCTCAGGTCTTCTGTTCGGCGGGGGCCCGGAGGCAGCGCGCTCCCTCATGGAAACCATCGCCAGTTCGATGATCACTGTCACGTCGCTGACCTTTTCCCTGACCGTTGTCACGCTGCAGCTCGCGAGCAGCCAGTTCTCGCCTCGTCTGCTCCGCACGTTCACGCGCGACCGCTTCGTCCACAACACGCTGGCGCTCTTTCTCTCCACGTTCGTCTTCGCCCTGACCGTCCTGCGGAGCATCCGGGTGGAAACCAGCGAGGGCCAGGGTTTCGTCCCGGTAATCTCCGTCACGGTCGCCTTCCTCCTGACTCTCGGCAGCGTCGTCGGCCTCGTACTCTTCCTGGCCCACCTGGCGCGCCAGATCCGCGTCGAAACCATGCTGCGCGACGTCCATCGCGAAGCCGACAGCGCACTCCAGCGCATATTTCCCGACGACGACGTTCCCACGCGTACCCCGGTCGAGCGCGGACCGGGGTACGCGCTCATCGAGAGTACGCAATCCGGTTTCCTGCTGCGGATCGACCCGGACGCCGCCGTCACGACGGCGAAGGACACCGGCACGATCATCGTCATCGACGCCATGCCCGGGGCCTCCCTGGTCCGGGGCACTCCGTTTGCCAGGGCCTGGTCGATCGACGGAGGCAGTATCGATCCCGAGCGGCGGGAGACGGTCATCAAGGGCCTGAATGCCGGAATGACCACTGGCTTCGAACGCACCTCCACCCAGGATGCAGGCTTCGGACTCCAGCAATTGCTCGACGTCGCAAGCCGTGCGCTGTCCCCCGGCATCAACGATCCCACCACCGCCGTCCACGCGCTGAGCCACGTCGCCAGTGTGCTGTGCGGTCTCGCCGAGCGGAAGACCGGACCCAAGACCCTGCAGGACGACGACGGCGTGGACCGCGTGACACTGCAGTACCCCTCCTTCCCCCATCTCCTCAATCTCGCGATGGAGCAGATGCTCACCTACGGCATGGACGATCCCCGGGTGGCACAGCGCATCGTGCAGATGCTCCGTGAGGTCGCGTGGGTACAGAGTTCCGGGGAGGCCCGGTCCGCAGTGATCGAGCAGCTGCACAGAACCCGGGAGGTGGCGGCTGACAGCAGCTTTGCCCCCGCTGTCAAGGAAAACCTCGATATCGAATTCGCGGCGGTCCGAGCGGCTCTCGGATCCGCATGGCCCGTAGGCGGGATGATGCCAGCCGGCACCGATGTTACGGAATCGTAAGGGAGTTGCCCGGCAGGCTCTGCACATAATGAGTTGATGGCCCATAACCCGGATAACACCCGACTCCCCACGACAGCCCCGGCGGACTCCGCCGTCGAACCTCCTGCCGTAGTCCCTTCCGCCAGAGCCCCCCGGGGACGAACCGCGATCGTGATCGTCCTCGGGGTTCTGCTGAGCGCCGTGCTCGCCATGATCAACGGGCTCCAGCTCGCGTCGCTGGAACGGGCCCTGAACGGCCTGAGGATGCCGGACACCCGGCTCGCCGGGTATGACGCCGGCTACGTCCAGGCCATCCAGGCCGGGATGACGGATGAGCTGTACGAGCGCTACGGCGCATCCCACTACCTCTGGGACATGCTCTTTCCCCTGGTCTTCGCCGCCACGCTGGTCCTCCTCATCACGCGGATCACCCGCGGACGGAGGATCGCACGGCTGCTGATGGTTGTTCCGGTGCTCTATGCGGCCGTCGACATCGCCGAAAATCTCACCCTCGAGGCGGTGTTCTCGTCGGCGGTGATCGATTCCGGCACCGTGGCGCTGGCCTCGACCCTCACCGTCCTCAAAGCCGTCCTTTTCATCGCGTCCCTCGTGGCAGCGCTGCTGGCGCTCCTGGTCCGGCCCCGGGGCTCCGACTCGTCGACTGGCCGGCCCGCATCCTGAACCGGCGGTGTCAACCCCCGCTCGAACGTTGTTCCTCCGCCCGCCGGCTCTGACACTCACCTACAGGAGGGCGCATGACCTGGTTGTTCACGGTCCTCGGCAGCGTCGTGATTGCTGCGGGCCTGCTCGAGGTTTTCCAGACGCTGCTGCATCCGGCAGGAAAGGGGCGGCTCAGCCGCTGGTGCGCCCGGGCGGTCTGGGGATCGGTACGGCTTCTTGGTCATCGCGCAACCTCCATCGCCGGCCCGCTGGCCGCAGTAGCCATCATCCTCTTCTGGGCCGTCCTGCAGATCGTAGGGTGGGCGCTCATCTACTATCCGCGTGTCCCGGAGGGATTCAGCTACTCCGCCGGTATCAACGAGGGGCGCTATGGGGATTTCGCCGAGGCCATCTACGCCTCGGCCGTCGTATTGACCACACTGGGACTCGGGGACGTGGTCGCGATCGATCCCCTCCTTCGGCTCGCGCTGCCGTTCGAGGCCCTGACCGGCTTCGGACTGCTGACCGCGGTTGTCTCGTGGTTCATGCAGATCCATCCAGCGCTGGCCCGCCGCCGCGCACTCGCCATCCGCCTGTCCGTCCTCGATGAATCGGGCTTTGCGGACCAGCTGGCGGATCTCGAGACCGCTACCTCGACACGCACGCTGGAGGCTGCCGCCCAGGACATCGTGCAGATCCGTGTGGACCTGACCCAGACCGCCGAGTCCTACTACTTCCGGGAATCGACCGCCCGCACCTCACTTGCGGCGTCGCTGTCCTACGCCGTCGATCTGGGCCGTGCGGCCCTGGCCTCGGACCGGAACGACGTCGTCCGCGCGGGTCGTATCCTTCAGGGCAGCCTGCAGGACCTCGCGTCCTTCCTGCGGAAGGAGTTCAACTCCGCTGGAGACGCACCCGAGGAGGCGTTCGCTGCCTACGCAGCGAGCCATCGGTATCCCTACCGGAACTGACGGCCGACTGTCAGGTGTGGCAAAATGCGCCCATGACCATTTCCACCAGCTCGTACGCCCATGTCCGCCTCACCGTCACCGATATTGCCGCGTCGAAGGCATTCTATGACGCAGTCTTCGGCTGGCCGGTTGCCTTCGAGATCCCGGACGGTGCCGATGAGGAAACCCGGAAGCAGCTCGACTTCCTGTACGACGGCGTCATCTACCAGCTGGGCAGCTCCCTGTTCGGCCTGCGGCCCGTCGCCGACGATTCCTTCAACGAAAACCGTGTCGGCCTGGACCACGTGAGTTTCGCGGTCTCCGGGCGTGGGGAACTCGACAACGCCGTCGCGGTCCTCGACGGACTCGGCATCGAGCATGGCGAAATCAAGGATATCGGCGCCGGGTACATTCTCGAGTTCCGCGATCCGGACAACATTGCCCTCGAGCTTTCCGCGCTCAAGGCCTGATTCCGCGGGACTGTCAGCGCCCGTTTCCGTTCGGAACGGGTTCCTGGCCAGGCGGGTCAGCGCAATGCCTCGTCCACAGCCGCAACGGCGTGAAGCCGGGTGGTCGGAAAGACCGGCACGGGGCTGTCCCCCTGACCGATCAGCAGTTCGAGTTCGGTGCAGCCAAGGATCACACCCTGCGCTCCCCGACCCACGAGGTCAGCGATGATCCCGGTGAGATCCTGACGGGACTCATCGCTGACCACACCCAGCACGAGTTCCTCGTAGATGACGCGGTGCACGGCTGCCCGCTCGGCTTCCGGCGGGACCAGTACGTCGATCCCGTACGCCGAGATGAAGTTCCGGTAGAACGGCTGCTCCATGGTGAAGGCCGTCCCGAGGAGCGCGACGGTTCCCAGACCCGCATTCAGCACCTCGCGGGACACGACATCGCCGATGTGCAGGAGCGGGATGCCGACCGCCTCCCGGATCTCCCGGACCACGCGGTGCATCGTGTTGGTGCACAGCACGAGAAAATCGGCGCCCGCCGCTTCCAGTCCCTGCGCCTCGAGGGCAAGCAGGCGGCCGGCCTCCTCCCAGTCGCCGGAGAACTGCAGGACTTCGATGTCGGCGAAATCGACCGACGTGAGAATGCACCGCGCGGAGTGCGTGCCGCCCAGCCGTTCCTTCACGAGCCCGTTGATGAGCGAGTAGTACAGTGCGGAGCTTTCCCAGCTCATGCCGCCGATCAGGCCGATACGTTTCATGGGCCAAGCCTAGGTGTACCGACGTGCTGGGCGGGACCGCCGGGAGATGCCGCGCCCCTGCGCATGCACCACAAGTACCGCCATCAACGGCGAAACCGGCGTGTCGGGCTACGACACGCCGGTTACTCGACCACGACGGCGGCAAACACACCGGATCCGGTGCTCGCTGCGCCTGGGAAGCCTGGGAACCTACAGCTTCACCGCCAGCACGTTGCACTTCGCGGCCAGCAGGATGTTCTGGGCCGTGGAGCCCATGATGAGCTTGCCGACCGGAGTCCGGTGCCGCAGCCCGATGATGATGAGCTCCGCCCCGGTTGCCTGGGCCGCGTCGAGCACTTCCTCGGCCGCCGTCGCCTCGGAGACCCCGTGCTGGATCGTGTACTCCACACCGGAATCCCGGAGGACGGACTCGAGCTTCGAGACGTCATCGGAATCGGCGTACCCCGGGTCCACGAGCCGGTCCGCCCGCGTGGTGTTGACCACCAGCAGTGAGGCGGTCCGGCGTCGTGCTTCCCGCACTGCCTCCTGGATCGCCGCATCGCCCAGCGAATTGGGAACGTATCCCACCACAATCGTGCTCATGCTTTGACCTCATCGTTGGCGGGACCGGATGGAGTGGAATCGATGTCCGTCGACTCGAACTGGCGCTGCCGCCGCCGAAGCCAGAACGAGAGCGCGAAGATGACGATCAGGGCCACGTAGATGGTGGCGGCGACCGGCGAGCTGATGAGTGCGATCGGATCGCCCTGCGAGATCGCCAGCGACCTGCGCAGCTGGTTCTCGAAGATCGGGCCCAGGATCAGGCCCACCACCATCGGCGCAATCGGATAGCCGTAGCGGCGCATGAAGAAGCCGAACACACCGATGATGAGCAGGATGATGACGTCGATCGGGGTGAAGTTCACGGAGAACGCACCGAGTGCGGCGAACACCAGGATGCCCGAGTACAGGTAGGCCCGCGGGATCTGCAGGATCTTGACCCAGATGCCCACCAGCGGCAGGTTCAGCACCAGCAGCATCAGGTTGCCCACATAGAGGCTGGCGATCAGCGCCCAGACGAGGGCGCCGTTCGTCTCGAACAGCAGCGGGCCGGGCTGGATCTGGTAGCGCTGGAACGCGACGAGCATCATCGCCGCAGTCGCCGTCGTCGGGATGCCGAGCGTCAGCAGGGGTACCAGGACGCCGGCGGCAGCAGCGTTGTTCGCGGATTCCGGTCCGGCGACACCCTCGATGGCACCCTTGCCGAACTGCAACTTGTTCTCACCCCTGGCCAGCTTCCGCTCGGAGGCGTAGGAGACGAACGTAGCGACGTCGGCGCCCCCCGCGGGAATCGTGCCGATCGGGAAGCCGATGAACGTGCCGCGCAGCCACGGTTTCCAGGACCGCTTCCAGTCCTCCTTCCGCATCCACTTGGTCCAGCCGCCGGTCACGGGGATCACCTTGATCGGCCCATGACGGAGCCGCGACGCGACGTAGAGCGCCTCACCGACGGCGAAGAGCGCAACGGCCACCAGGACGACGTCGATCCCGTCCGCGAGGAACGGGCTGCCGAAGGTATAGCGCTGCTGTGCGGTGAGTGCGTCCACGCCCATCAGCGCGATGAACAGGCCGAGCCCCAGGGAGGCCAGTCCGCGCAGCATCGAGGAGCCGAGCAATGCGCCGACCGTCAGGAACGCGACGATCATCAGGGCCACGTACTCCACGGGACCGATCTGGACCGCGAAGACCGCGACCACCGGTGCCAGGAAGCTCAGCAGGACGGTGGCGATGGTACCGGCGACGAAGGATCCGATCGCCGCAGTTGCGAGGGCCGACGCACCGCGTCCGGCCTTCGCCATCTTGTTGCCCTCGAGCGCCGTGACGATGGAGGCGGATTCACCGGGAGTGTTGAGCAGGATCGAGGTGGTGGACCCGCCGTACATGCCGCCGTAGTAGATGCCGGCGAAGACGATGATCGCCGCCGTCGGCTCGAGGCTGTAGGTGATGGGCATGAGCAGGGCCAGCGACATCGCCGGGCCGATGCCCGGGAGGACCCCCACGGCCGTGCCGAGGAGAACGCCGCCGAGCGCGTAGAGCAGGTAGATGGGCTGCGTGGCGACCGCGAAGCCGTCCATCAGTGCCAGAAAGTTATCCACCGAAGACACCGAACCTTTCGAGGAAGCCTGGCGGCAGGGAGACTCCGAGCAGCTCCGCGAAACTGAACTGCAGGATCAGGGCCAGGACGACGGCAATTCCCAGGTTGCGCCACCAGGGGCGGGCACCCAGTGACCAGGCGGCGCCGAAGAACAGGAGCGCGGCCGCGACGGGCCAGCCGAGCGGAACGATCAGGAACGCGTGAAGCAGCACGAAGCCGCAGAGTTTGGCGAACGTCAGCCAGTCCGTCTTCACGTTCGGGTCCACGTCCTCGCCCTCTTCGGCAGCGCCGGTGGCGCCGCGGAGCACCTGGACCACCAGGCACACCCCCAGGAGCACGAGACCCCCCGAGACCACGAACGGAAAGGCCCGGGGCCCGATGTCGCTGGCCGATGGCGGGGTCTGGATACCGGCGCCGGCCACGAAACCGACAATCCCGATGCTGAGGATCAGGAGGGCGAAGATCAGCTCCCCGATCCGCTTGCCGGGAGCGGCAGTCGCGCTCCCGGCAACGGCTTCAGTTGAGGTGCTCATCGGCTAGAGCAGCCCGATGTCGGTGAGCGTCTGCTTGACGGTGGTGATGTCTTCGTCAAGGAAGGTGTCGAACTCATCTCCGGCGAGGAACGCATCTCCCCAGTTGTTCGTCTCCAGGGTCGCCTTCCATGCATCGGTCTCGTGAAGTTCGGTGACCAGTGCCGTGAGCTCCTCGGCCTTGGCCTCGTCGATCGAGCCGGGTGCCACGACGCCGCGCCAGTTCGTCAGAACGACGTCGATGCCCTGGTCGCTGAGGGTTTCCACCTCGGGCATCTGCGGTGCAGGCTCGGAACCCGACACGGCGAGCGCGCGGAGCTGTCCGGCCTTGACCTGCTCGGCGTACTCGCCGACGCCGGAGATACCCGCGTTGACCTTGTTGCCGAGCAGCGCCGCGAGGGATTCACCGCCACCCGAGTAGGGGATGTAGTTGAGGCTGTCCGGCGCGATTCCGGCGTCCTTCAGGACCATGCCCGCGAGGATGTGGTCGGCTCCACCGGCGGAACCGCCGGTGATCGACACGCCCTGGCCCTTTTCCTCGATGTCGGCGAGGAGGTCATCGATGGTCTGGTGGGGCGAGTCCGCAGGAACGACGACCACGAGCGGTTCCTCGGTGAGGCGTGCGATCGGGGTGGTGTCCTCGATGCGGCTGGCTGCGTTGTTGGTCTCGACGGCGCCCACCATCACGTACCCCATGACCATCAGGGTGTTCGGGTCGGTTTCGGTGGCCAGCTGCGCCAGGCCGTTGGTACCGCCTGCACCGCCGACGTTGACCACTGACGCGTTGCTGACGAGTTCGGTGTCCTGAAGGTCCTTTTGCATCGCACGGCCGGTCTGGTCCCATCCGCCGCCGGGATCAGCGGGCACGACGATGTTCAGCTCTTCGATGCCGCCTTCCTCGCCGCCGGCCTGGGTACTTTCGGTCATCGAGCCACACGCGGAGAGGGCCAGTGCTGACACGAGGGCGAGGGAGGTGAAGGTTGAACGGCGTGCCGTTGTGCGGTCGATTTTCATGTCTGGGTCTCTTCCTTGAGATGTGATGCCGGTCACCACGCTTGGTCCAGCGTAGGAAGAGTGCCGGACGTGGGGAAGTATGTGGTCGTAACGCTCGTATTGGTCTTTGTGGTCACGGGCTTCCACTCCCTCCGCTCCCTGAAGGGAAATCGTGCATGCCACAATAAGTGGATGATCAGGTCAATGTCGCTTCGATCGCAGCTGTTCCTCCTGCAGCTCTTCATCGTGCTGATCATCGTCCTGGTAGCCGGGTCCACCGCCGTCGCCATGCAGCGCCAGCAGATCCGCGACCAGTACGAGGACCGCATGGTGGGCGTGGCACAGTCGGTCGCCCAACTTCCCTCCATCGTCGAAGCGTTCGGCCAGCCGCACCCCAGCGAGACGATCCAGCCGATCGCCGATCTCATAGCCCAGTCCACCGGGGTCACC
The DNA here is from genome assembly GCF_000520555.1 of Arthrobacter sp. Br18. Taxonomy (GTDB): domain Bacteria; phylum Actinomycetota; class Actinomycetes; order Actinomycetales; family Micrococcaceae; genus Arthrobacter_D. The sequence continues at coordinate 46,281 of NZ_KI914868.1, forward strand.
TATGTGGTGGTCACCGACGACCGCGGCGTGCGGTACTCGCATCCAAACCCCGACCTGATCGGCAGCATGGTCTCCACCGATCCGTCCGTGCCGCTCTCGGGCGCGACGTACGTAGGGACGCAGACGGGCACGCTCGGCGAGTCCTGGCGGGTGAAGGTCCCCATCTACGGCGGCGACGGCGCCATCATCGGCACGGCGTCGGTGGGAACCCTTGAGTCGGAGCTCGACGCCGACCTGTACGAGGACCTCCCCCGGCTCCTGGTGTGGCTCATTGTTGCGGCCCTGGTCGGTTCGGCGGGTTCCATCTACATCTCACGCCTCATCTGGCGCCGTATCTACCGGCTCGAGCCCGAGCAGATCGCCTCACTCCTCGAGACTCGCGACGCAATGATCCACGGCATCAGCGAGGGTATGGTGGCCGTCGACGAGAACGGGAGAATAGCCCTGCTCAACGATGAGGCGAAACGGCTCCTCGAGCTCGACGACTCCGCCACAGGCCGTCACATCTCAGCGGTGCTGGAACCCGCCCTGGCGCGGCTCGTGGGGTCGTCGGGCGACGCCGACGAAACGGTTTTGGTGGGCGAACGGGTACTGCTCGTGCGCACCACCGACGCCCGCGTGGAGGAAAAGCGCGTGGGCCACGTCATGATCCTGCGCGACCGCACCGAACTTCACCAACTCCTGACGGACCTCGACGGCGAGCGCGACGTCACGCAGGCCCTGCGCGCCCAGGCCCACGAATTCGCGAACCGCATGCACACCATCTCGGGCCTCCTCGAACTCGGCCGCACCGCCCAGGCCGTCGACTTCATCTCTCGCTCGGGACACGGGGGCTCCCTGGTCTCCGGTGACATCGCCCCGGGCATCACCGACCCTGACGCCGCGAGCCTCCTCATGACCAAGAGCACCATCTGCTCCGAGAAGGGCATCGACCTCACGATCACCGGATCATCGGTGCTCGAACCGGACGGAACCACCGACGTCGTCACCATCCTGGGGATCCTGCTCGACAACGCGGTGGAAGCGATCGGCGCCAACGGGCACATCGAGGTCCATGTGCAGGCCGACCCCGACACGGTGCGGATTGCCGTGTCCGACGACGGGCCGGGGATCGCCGAGGCCGCCGTCCAGGACATCTTCTCCTCGGGCTTCTCGACGAAGGATGACGGCCACTCAGGCACCCGCGGCTTCGGCCTCGCCCTCGTCGACCGCATCGCACGACGGCGCGGCGGCTCCGTAATGGTCGAGGAATCCTCCCTGGGCGGCGCCGAGCTCACTGTGTGGCTGAGCCCGCTCCCCTCCCCTGCCCGGACGGCGCTGCAGGTCCCATGAGTTCTGACCCAGCGCAGATCCGTGCCGTCGTCGTGGACGACGACCACGAGGTGGCGGGCGTCCATACAGGGTTCCTGCTGGCGCACGGCGGCTTCGACGTCGTCGGCGTGGCCCACACCGGTGCGCGGGCACTTGAACTCGTCGCCACGCTGCGGCCGCAGCTGGTGCTGCTCGATATCCATTTGCCGGACATCACCGGCATCGAGGTGTTGCGGGCCATCCGGAACCTGGCGGGCGATCCGACCGACGTCGTCGCGATCACCGCCGCCCGCGAGCTCGATACCGTGCGCGCCGCGGTGGCGGGCGGCGTGCTCCACTACCTTGTGAAACCGTTCAGTTCGTCGGTGCTCAACCAGCGGCTGGACCAGTATGTCGCCTACCGGCGGGCCCTTGAGGGGCATGGTTCCACCGGTGCCGGGGCGCTGGACCAGAGCCGGATCGACGAGATCCTGCGGCCGACGCCGGGTTCCGCGGTGGTGGCTTCGAATCGGCCGGCGGGCGTGGACGGTTCGCCGCGCCCTGCCGACTTCTTCGGCTCCTCCACACCTGCCGGCGCTGCCGCGCCGACCCCGAAGGGACTGTCCGCGCCCACGCTCCAGGCGGTCAGTACCGACCTCCAGGCCCACCCCGCCGGGACCTCCGCATCGGAAGTCGCAGCACGGGTGGGCCTGGCGAGGGTCAGCGCGCGGCGGTACCTCGAATACCTGGTCACCCGGGGCCAGGCGCGGATCGTCCCGCAGTACGGAAGCGCCGGGCGGCCCGAGAAGCACTACGTGTGGACGGCGCGTGGGGCCGCGCATGCCAGCGAGGGGTGGCCCACGCGGTCTCCGTCCACCCCTCGCTGATTAAGCACTTGTGGCGGCCAACCCACGCGCGAGGCAGCCATAAGTGCTTAATCAGCGGGGGCCCCGCGGTTCCGGGGGGGGGCCGCGGTTCCGGGGGCGGCCGCGCGGTTCCAGGAGCGGCTAGCGTTAGGGCGTGGCCCGGCGGAGGGTGAGGTAGGACCCCGCTGCCAGGACTGCACAGAACAGTGCCGTCCAGGCGGTAACGCTGAGAGGGGTCTGCACCGCGAACCAGGTGCCTACCTGCGGCCACCGGCCCTGCCAGGTGGTCAGTGCCACCAGGCCCAGCGCAACCACCCCGAGTCCGATCCAGGCGACGAGCATTCCCCGCGTCTGCCAGCGCTTCCACACGGTGGCAAACCAGAAGCCGATCATGAACAGGGCGACCATCGCCACGAAGTAGAAGAGGACCTGGACCACCCCTGCACTGCCGACCAGCCAGTCCAGAGCGAACATCTGGGCATTCTGCCCCCAGCCGTCCGTGGCGCGTTCAATCAGCCCGAGGAGGTAGTAGATGGTGCTGACGGCCAGGGCCACGACGGCGAAGAGTCCCAGGGTTCCCAGATAGAAGGTCCGGCGGCTGACACCCATCGACTGGGAGAACGGGAAGGTCATGGTCATCGACTGGATTCCCAGGACCAGGAAGTACCACAGCACGGCCTGGGTAGCGCCCGAGTACACTCTTCCGTCCCCGGGCACGATCACCCAGATGGCGTAGCTGAGCAGGAACGTGACGACCAGGATGACGGCCGGAACGCCGAGGAATGTCCACCTGTTGATGAGTTGCATCTGCATGACCTTCACCACGCGGCTCATTGCCGTGCTCCTGTCCGAATCGGTGAAGCGGATGCCCGCTCCGTATGCTCCTGTTTTTTGGTCTTGCGGATGACGAGCTGTTGCAGCGACACGGGCAGAAGCTCCAGGCCCTGGTAGGCCGCGCCGGCCCTCTCCGCCTCGGTCAGCCGTCCGTCGATGGTCACGGAGGCGAGGGTGCCGAGCGTCTCCCGGTGCAGCACTGTCCTCCCCTCGACGAAGGACGCAACGGCGTCGGCCGCTCCGAGGACCGTGGCCGCCGAATCCCGGATCGCTTCGGCGTCGTCATCGATGATCACGTGGCCGGCGTCGAGCAGGATGACGTGCTCCAGGAGGTTCGCCACCTCGTCGATCAGGTGGGAGGAGAGGATGATGGTGCGCGGGTGCTCCGCGTAGTCGCTGACCAGCCGGTCGTAGAAGATTTGGCGGGCAACCGCGTCGAGGCCGAGGTACGGCTCGTCGAAGACCGTAATCTCAGCCCGCGAAGCCAGCCCGATGATCACGCCGACGGCGGAGAGCTGGCCGCGGGACAGCTTCTTGATCGACCGCTTGAGGGGTAGCTGGAGTTCGTCCACCAGTTCAGCCGCAAAGGCGGCGTCCCACCCCGGGAAGAAGAGGCTTGCGGCCTTCAAGGCATGTCCAGCCTTGAAGTCGTCAGGGTACTTCTGGGATTCGCGGACGAAGCAGACACGCGCCAGGACGCCGTCATTCTCATACGGATGCTCGCCGAACACCCGGACGTCCCCCGACGTCTCGAAGTTCTGGGCGCTCAGCAGGGACATCAGGGTTGTCTTTCCCGCACCATTCCGTCCGAGCAGTCCGTAGATCTTGCCACCCTCGATGTCCAGGGTGACGCCGTCGAGGGCCGTTGTGTCCCGGTAGCGTTTGGTGACGTTGCGCAGTGAGATAACGCCCGGAGGGTTTGTCACTGTGCCACTCTCCTTTCGATTGATGCTGCTTGCGGCGTGCTTCCAGTGATTATTTCGATGAGCTGGTCGGACGTGATGCCCAGCTTGTGGGCCTCGTGAACGAGCGGCTGCACATACTGCTGCACGAACTCCTCGCGGCGCCGGTCCAGCAGTCTGGCCTTCGCTCCCGTCGCGACGAACATGCCGATCCCGCGCCTCTTGTACAGGAGGCCCTCGTCGACGAGTCGGTTGATTCCCTTGGCGGCGGTAGCCGGGTTGATGCGGAAGAACGCGGCGAACTCGTTGGTGGAGGGAACCTGTCCCTCCTCCTGCAGCGTGCCGGAGACGATGTCGTTCTCGATCCGTCCGGCGATCTGCAGGAAGATAGGGCGGGATTCGTCGAGCACGGCATTACCTCTGGTTCCTTGGTTACCTACTTATGTAACTAACCATAGAACCCATGCCGACCCTCGGCAAGGCTTTTCCGCGCATTCGCCTGGATCGTGGAATGACTCCTCGCCGTGGGAGTTCTCACCGCATGACGTCGAACATCGGAACCATCGGTCTGATCGGCAGCGGCCACATCGGCTCACAACTGGCGCGGCTAGCCGGATCATTTCCCGGCTGCGCACGTAGTGAAGGCGTTCAACACCATCGGCGCCGCGCATCTCACGACGGAGGGCGCTCCGGCGGGCACACCCGGCCGCCGGGCCCTGCAGATCGCGGGGAACGACGACGCCGCCACGCAGACCGTCACCGCGCTGCTGGACGAGTTCGGCTTCGATGCCGTTGACGCCGGCTCGCTGTCGGAGGGATAGCGTTTCCAGCGGGACACTCCTGCCTACGGAGCCGGGCTCGACCTAGGCGGGCTGCGCGACGCGCTGTCGCGCGCGAAGTGCCGCTCCGGGATGGTCTAGCCGCCCGACGCGCCCTCACCCCCGCTGATTAAGCACTCATGGTCGCTTCCTACGGCATTTAGCCGCCACAGGTGCTTAATCAGCGGGGGGTGCGGACCGGCGGAAGACCCCTTTCCACCAGGGACGGGAGTTCACGACGACGGCGGGCAGCGCCTCCGGTGCACGCTCCACGCGCCGCTCCTGCCACCGGAGCACTTCTCCTTCGATGTCACGGAGCTTCGTGATGACCGGCGGCCCGCCCAGCAGCTGCCGCCGCGCGTCGACGACCCGGTAGTTGAAGTCCTCCAGGGCCTCGCGCACCTGCCGCTCGGAGTACAGCGCGTCCAGCCGGGCATCCAGCTCGGCATCCTCCTTCCGCAGCAGGATCGCGGTGGGCCCCAGTCCGGTGATGTTCTCGCGCTGGATGAGTCCCTTGACCCACCAGTCGGGGTCATAGCTGTCGCCGAGGCCCGGGATCGGTTTGCCCGCGAGTGGCAGGTTCTCGAACTCTCCGCGCCGCACGGCGTCATCGACGATAAGTCGCGCCCGCACCGATTCGTCGTCGGTCGAGCGGAACGTGCGGGGTGCGGCGTCGTCCGGCTCGGCATCGAACCCATCGCCGACCTGCCCCGGTTTCCGCTCCGCCCGGAACTGGGCTGCCCTCCGCAGGCGTTCTTCATGCTGCTCGCGATCACTCATCAGTGTGGCCGCCTCTCGGGCCGTTGGGGAACCGGTCGAGTAACCAGTATCGCGAGCGACCGAAGGCCCCGGCAACCGGAAAGGGGCAGCCCGGAGCCGTCCGCACCGAACTGACCGCCCGATCGAAAGAAGCGCCCTGACGGGAAAACGGGCCGCCCCCACGAAGGAGACGGCCCGCCATCACGCGACGAGGACCTCAGTCGACCTGCGGGAACCCGAGGTCGATCTTCGACGTCGACGGATCCGGCCACCGCGTAGTGACCACCTTGCCGCGCGTGTAGAACCGGATGCTGTCCGGCCCGTACATGTGAGTATCGCCGAAGAGCGAGTTCTTCCAGCCGCCGAAGGAGTAGGTGCCGACGGGCACGGGGATCGGCACGTTGACGCCCACCATCCCGGCCTCGGCCTCGAACTCGAACTGCCGCGCCGCTCCACCGTCGCGCGTGAAGATGGCGACGCCGTTGCCGAACTCGTTCTCGTTGACGAGCTTGACGGCGTCCGCGTAGGTTTCCACCCGGACCACGGAGAGCACGGGGCCGAAGATCTCGTCGTCGTATACCTTCATGCCCGGCTTGACGTGGTCCACGAGGGATACGCCGATGAAGAAGCCGTTCGAATCGAACTGCTGCGATGTACCGTCCACCACCACGGTGGCGCCCTCGGCGCCGGCTCCGGTCACGTAGGACGCCACCCGGTCGCGGTGCTCGCCAGTGATGAGCGGTCCCATCTCCGACGATGGGTCGGTTCCGGCACCGATCTTCAGCGACACCATGCGGGAGCGGACTTTTTCCACGAGATCGTCGGCGATGTCGCCCACGGCCACCATGACGCTGATGGCCATGCACCGCTCACCGGCGGAGCCGTAGGCCGCAGAGATGGCTGCGTCGGCGGCCATGTTGAGGTCGGCGTCGGGCAGGACCACCATGTGGTTCTTCGCGCCTCCCAAGGCCTGGACGCGCTTGCCGTGGCCGGCCGCACGCTGGTAGATGGACTTTGCGATGGGCGTCGAGCCGACGAAGCTCACGGCCTTGACGCCGGGGTGGTCGAGGAGCGTCTCCACGGCCTCCCTGTCCCCCTGCACCACGTTGAAGACGCCGTCGGGCAGTCCGGCCTCGGAGAAGATCTCCGCGATGAAGACCGCGCAGGAGGGGTCCTTCTCGCTCGGCTTGAGCAGCACGGTGTTGCCGCAGGCAATGGCGCTGCCGATCATCCACAGCGGCACCATGGCGGGGAAGTTGAACGGCGTGATGCACGCCACCACTCCCACCGGCTGGCGGATCGAGTGCACGTCGACGCCGGTGGATACCTGCTCGGACCGCTCTCCCTTGAGCATGTGGGACAGTCCGGTGGCGAACTCGATGTTCTCGAGACCGCGGGAAATCTCGCCCTCGGCGTCGGAGAGAACCTTGCCGTGCTCACTCGTCAGGATTGCCGCGAGCTCGGACTTCCGCTCATTGAGCAGTTCCCGGACGCGGTAGAAGACGTTGGCGCGTTTGGCGAGGCTTGCTGAACGCCATCCCGCCAGCGCTGCTTCGGCGGCAGCTACGGCTTCGTTGACGCGCGCTGGCGACGCCAGCGCCACCTCCTTCTCCTGCTCGCCGGTGGCCGGATTGAACACGGGCCCGTAGCGGTCGGCGTCGGCGACGCGCTGGCCGTTGATGTAGTGCGGAATCTGCTGCATGGAAGTGCCTTTCATGAAAGCGGGAAAGTCAGTTGGAGATCGAGCCGTCGACGAGCTTGATGATCATGGAGCAGTCCTTGCCGCCCTGGCCGGAGTCGACGAGGCGCTGGAAGAGCTGCTGGACGTGCTCGCCGATTTCCAGGGGCGTGCCGGTGTCCTTGGCCGCTGCGATGGCGAGTCCGATGTCCTTGTTGGCCAGTTCGGTGGTAAAGGTGGGCGCGAAATCGTTGTTGGATGCGGCGGTGTCCACGACGCCCGGCACCGGGTACCAGGTGCGCAGTGCCCAGCTGTCGCCCGAGGACACCGAGGCGATGTCCCAGAACACCTGCTTGTCGAGGCCCAGGCGGTCGGCCAGCACAGCGCCCTCCGCCGTGGAGGCGAGGTTGATGAACAGCATCAGGTTGTTGCAGATCTTCGCGGCCTGGCCGGTGGTGGCCCCTCCGGTGGGAATGATGTTCTTGGACATGGGCTCGATGAAGGCGCTGGCATCCTTCACGGCTTGCTCCTCGCCTCCGACCATGAAGGTGAGGGTCGCCGCCTTCGCGCCGCTCATGCCACCTGACACCGGGGCGTCGACGAAGCGGAATCCGGCCTCGGACGCCGCTGCGTGCAGCGCGCCGGCCGACTCGATGTCGATCGTCGAGGAATCAACGAGGAGGGTGCGCGTATCCGCGTGCGCCAGCACGCCGTCGTCGCCCAGGTACACAGCCCGCGCATGCTCGCCCTTGGGAAGCATGGTGAAGACGACGTCGGCGCCCTCCACCGCATCGGCAATACTCGACGCCGGCTTCACTCCCAGGGCTTCCGCAGCGGCGACGGCGTCGGTATTGAGGTCGAAGCCCCGCACCTCGTGCCCTGCCTTGACGAGGTTCCCGGACATCGAACCGCCCATGTTTCCGAGGCCGATCCAGCCGATTTTTGCCATGGTGAAAGCTCCTTTGCTTGTGGTGTGAACGCTTGCTCAAGCATGCGCCGCTGATAGAGTGCGATCAAGGGGAAATGTCACAGACGCGGTGTTTGTTTTTGCACACAGTGCCTCAGGCTCCCGATACGACTCACGAACAGGAGGACCCGTGGTCGACTTCAAACGTCTGCCCAGCCCCGACGATCTCCTGATCCTGCTGACCGTGGCCCGGCTCGGCCGCTTCAACGCCGTCGCCGAATCACTCGGCACCACCCACACCACCATTTCGCGGCGGATCCTCGCCCTCGACAGGCAGCTCGGCGGCCGGACCCTCGAACGGACTCCGCAGGGGTGGGAACTGACCGTCCTCGGCACCGAAGCCGTCGAGGCAGCCGAGGCGATCGAGGTGAGCCTCGGTGCGCTGAGTTCTCGGATCGCGCACGACGACGACGCGCTGTCCGGCCTCGTGCGGGTGAGCACGCCCGACGGTTTCGGGAGCAGGTTCGTGACGCCGGCGCTGGTCCGGCTGCAGCGCGACCACCCTCGGCTCAATATCGAGATGTTGAGCGCCACCCGCAAGGTGAGCCAGAACCGCTCGGGCGTCGACCTGGAGGTGGTGGTGGGACGCACGGAAATCGCCAACGCTGATCCCGTCTTCCTCACGAACTACTTTCTCCGGCTGTATGCCAGCCCAGGGTATCTGGAGGAGAGGGGGGCGCCCGCGGGGCTGGAGGACATCCGCCATCACAGCTTCGTGTCCTACGTGGAGTCCGCCCTGCAGGTCAGTGAACTTGGGCACCGCTCGTCCCAGCTGCCCATGCCCGTCAGTACCTTCCAGTCGACGAGCATCTTCGCGCAGGTCGAGGCAGTTGCGGCCGGGGCCGGCATCGGGTTGCTGCCGAGCTTTCTGGTGGCTGACGCCCCGGGATTCGTCCCTGTCCTGCCGGTCGAGTTTCAGCGTCAGCTGCCCATCTGGGCGGTCGCCCGCCCGGAATCGCTTCGTTCGGCAGCTGTCCAGGCCGTAGTGGGAGCGATCCGCAGGGAGATCGCGGAGCGAGCGGCCGCCCTGGCTTCCTGACGAGCGGCCGCCCTGGCTTCCTGACGAGCGGCCGCCCTCGCCTCCTGACGCCCGACACAGCAACGGCGGGG
>NZ_KI914868.1:55604-87622 GCF_000520555.1 Arthrobacter sp. Br18
AGGGCCCCGCCGTCGTCGTCGTGCGGTGGGTTTACTTCTTTGATGCCGCCAGCAGGTCGGCCGTGCCCTTGGCGTCAGCTTCGTCGACGTCGTGCAGTGAGATGCCGCGGGTTTCCTTGAGCATCAGCACGGCGAACGCTGTGATTGCGCAGGCGCAGAGGAGGTAGATGGCGATCGGCGTCGAGGAGCCGTATTCCTGCAGCAGGGCGGTGGCGATGATCGGGGCCAGCGAGCCGGCCACGATCGAGGTCACCTGGTAGCCGAGGGATACCCCGGAGTACCGCATGCGTGTGGGGAACATTTCGGCCATGATCGACGGCTGCCCCGCATACATCAGTGCGTGGAACATGAGGCCGATGGTCACGGCCGCCAGGATGATGACCTCGTTGCCCGTGTCCATCATCGGGAAGGCGAAGAAGCCCCAGGTCGCTCCAAGCAGGGCGCCGGCCATGTAGACCGGGCGGCGACCGAGGCGGTCCGAGAGCTTGCCGACCAGCGGCACGGTGCAGAAGTGGATGAAGTGGGCGATCAGCAGCAGGAGCAGGATCCGGGAGGTGTCGGTCTCCACCACCAGTCGCAGATAGGTGATGCTGAACGTCACGACGAGGTAGTACAGGATGTTTTCCGCGAAGCGCAGGCCCATGGCGGTGAAGACGCCGCGGGGGTAGCGCTTGAAGACCTCGAGGACGCCGTAGCCCTTTTCTTCTGCGACTACTTCCTTGCGTGCCTCGAGGAAGATCGGTGCATCGTTCACCTTGGTGCGGATATAGTACCCGACGATCACGATCACGGCGGACAGCCAGAACGCGATGCGCCAGCCCCAGCCGAGGAAGTCCTCGGAGGAGAGGGTCGAGGAGAGGATGAAGAGCACGCCGGTGGCGAGCAGGTTTCCCATCGGCACGGCTGACTGGGGCCAGCTGGACCAGAAGCCGCGTGACTTGCTGGGGCTGTGCTCGGCCACGAGCAGGACGGCGCCTCCCCATTCGCCGCCGACGGCGAAGCCCTGGATGAAGCGGAGCACCACGAGGAGTCCCGGAGCCCAGTAGCCGATCTGGTCGAACGTCGGCAGGCAGCCCATCGCGAAGGTCGACACACCCACGAGGATGATGCTCAGCTGCAGCAGCTGCTTGCGGCCGTACTTGTCGCCGAAGTGTCCGAAGACGATGCCGCCGATGGGGCGAGCCACGAACCCGACGGCGTAGGTCAGGAAGCCGGCGATGATGGCGTCGAACTCGGTCTCGGCGTTCGGGAAGAACACCGTGGCAAACACGAGCGTGGCGGCTGCCGCGTAGAGGAAGAACTCATACCATTCGACGACGGTGCCTGCCATGGATGCGACAACAACCTTTTTAAGCCCCGACTCTTTGACATCGGGTTCCTCGCGCCTGGCGGGGGTGGACTGGGTGGAACTCATGCGGGCTACTCCTTCGGTGTCTCCGTTGACACGGTACGCCTTGACCATGCTGTGGTTTCCGGGGTGTCCGCTCTTGTGACGCTGAGCACACCGGAGGCATATCGAGTATTACTCTTGATCGCAGGCAGTTCAACTCCAATTAGTGCAGAGCTGTCCTGCGAAAACGCACACCGGGAATTGTCTACACCGCGGGGCTCCTGCCGCGTATATCGTAAGCAGTATGGCTACTCCCGACACCCCAGGCCCCGACACCAACCACCAGCGGCCTGACGGCGCTACCGACGGCACCATCGAGGCCCTCGGGAAGCTGTCCGAGGCGCTCGAGGTGATCGAGCATGCGAGGGGTTACCTCTACGGTTTCCACCGGCTCACGGGCAAGGCCGACCTCAATCTCGGCGAAGCCGTGGAACTGCTGCGCAAAGCCGGCCACACCGAACTGGCGGACACGATGAATGAGGAAATCATCGGCCGCAACGTCATCGAGGGCCGCTGGACGTTCCAGATCGTCGAGGATTACGACGACCACTACTACGCGGAGTTGAAGGCGTTCGAGAAGCGGGCCCGGAACGAACTCGTCGAGGGCAAACGCCACCTCTTCGAAGCGGAAATGAAGGAAGACCGCCGCACCAAGGGCCGCGAGCACCACGAAGCGTTGCCGCCGGAGGCCTGAGCGAGGATCGCCTCTAAAGCTTGCCTGCCTCACCGATCTGTTCGCCGAGGGTTCCCGGCGGTCTCACTGCCAGCCCTGACCGTTTCAGGAGGGCATAGGTTTTCGCGTGTTTGGGGTTGAAGAACACCTGGTCGGGCGTGCCCTCTTCGACGATGACGCCCTGATCCATCACCACGATTTTGTCGGCAATGTCCCGGGCGAACTGCATTTCGTGGGTGACGATCACCATCGTCGTGCCCTGCGCCGCGATGGCCTTGATGACCGCGAGAACCTCTTCCACCAACTCAGGGTCCAACGCCGATGTCGGTTCGTCGAAGAGCATCACACTCGGATTCATTGCAAGGGCCCGCGCGATGGCGACGCGTTGTTTCTGCCCACCGGAAAGTTTCGACGGGTAGTTATCCTTCCGATCGATCAAACCCACTTTCTGCAGGTTCTCGAGGGCAATTCCACGTGCTTCCTCCCTCGACATTTTTTTCACGTCCTGTAGAGGCGCCATGACATTCCCCAAAGCGGTCTTGTTGAGGAACAGATTGAATTGCTGGAAGACCATGCCGAGGTCGGTCCGCTTCTTCGCTGTGACGGACGCCTTTTCGTCGACCAGTTGTCCGGCCCGCTCCTCGTAACCCACCAGGTGCCCGTTGACGAGGATGCGGCCGTCATCGATGGTTTCGAGCTTGTTCAGGCAGCGTAGGAGCGTGCTCTTCCCCGAGCCGCTCGATCCGAGGATGACGACGGTCTCGCCCTTGTGGACGTCGAGGTCCACGCCTTTCAGCACTTCGATGATGTTCACCTCGCGCTTCTGTCCTCGAAGGCGCTGCCACCAGCTGGGATCCCTTCTGACGGTGAAAGTCTTGTGGACCTGGCGGACACTGACAATCAATTCGCTAGACATGGACCCTCGCCCTCTTCTCCAACGCGCTGACAATTCGGGAAAGCGGAAGACTGATGAGCAGGTAGAGCAGGGCGGCCGCGGTGTATACCGCGGTTGTCTCGAAAGTCTGCGCGTTGATGACATTGGCTGTCTTCAGGATCTCGGTCACGGCGATGACGGACGTCAGCGCGGTGTCCTTGACCATGGCGATGAAGTAGTTGCCGATGGGGCCGAGGGACACCACGAATGATTGCGGAAGCACAATCCTCCAGAGCGCTTTCGACGGCGTGTACCCGAGTGACAGAGCTGCTTCCGTCTGCCCTGCCTCGACTGAAAGGATGGCTGACCTGAACACCTCCGACAGGTAGGCCGCGTAATTCAGACCCAGTCCCAGGATTCCGGCAGGAACCGGATCGATATCGATACCAATTGCCGGCAGTACGAAGAAGATGTAGACAAGCTGCACCAACAGCGGTGTACCACGCATGATCTCCACGTAGATCAGGGCAATTACCCTGAGCGCCTTGATCTTGGATATTCTCGCGAGGGCCAGCAGTAGACCCAGCACGAGGGCCAGCGCCATCGCACCGAGGGCCAACTGCACCACGATCGGTGAAGCCGCCAACAGCCGCGGGAAGTACCCGATCACGCTTTGGATGAATTCCATTGCCTACCTTTCCTTCAGGATGATGAGGAGCGGCAAGGGCTAGTCGACAGCGTTGCTTTCCGTGAGGCCGTACTTCGTCAGGATCTCCAGGTACTCCGGAGTGGCTTTGAGCTCGGCCAATCCGGAGTTCAGCTCCTCAAGTATCTCGGTGTTCTCCTTGGGCACCGCTGCGCCGATCAAACCCGGGAAGAATGGCTCGTAAGGGTCGACGATCTTTATCTGGTCGTTCGGGTTCTGCACCAGGCTGTAGGCGACGACTGCTGCGTCGGTGAAGACGACGTCCACCTGCTTGTTCTCGACCGCCGTCAGAAGGGCCGCCTGCGAGTCAAAGTACTTGATTTCCTTGGGCTCGAGGGACTCCGCGAGCTCAATGAACGTGGTACCCGTCTGCACCCCGATCACCGAACCGCGGGCATCGTCACGGTTGGTCATGGTCGAATCACCCGGTACCACCATGCCTTCTCCCTGCTGGTACCAGGTGTCGGTGAAGTTCACCTCCTCCTTCCGCACGTCAGTGATGTACATGGCGTCGACGACTATGTCGGCTTTGCCCGTCTGGATCGCGGGAATCAGGGTCGCGAAATCCGAGACGAAAACCTCGATCTCCCAACCCTTCTTCTCGGCAATCCAGTTGATCATTTCACCGTCGATTCCCGTCAGCTCGCCTGCCTCGTTGGTGAAAGAGAAGGGGGCATCGTTCGACGTCGCGATGGTCACCGTCGTATTGCCCTCCGAGCCGGCCTGTTCTTCCTCTCCCCCGCCGCACGCGGTAAGGCTCAGCGCGAGCCCAAGGAGTCCCACTGTCATCGTAGGAACAGCGCGCCTGACGTTTCGTGCCTGCTTCATGATCGATCCTCGATTGCTGTCGTGTTGGCGTGAAACCTTGCTATCCGCAGATCCGCGGTTCTCTGATGGGCTTCCATCTCCTCGTAGGAGGAGATCTCAGAGACCAGGGGAGCCAGCTGCATCGTCGCTGACATGTCGACCCGCTGGAACGTCAGTGGCTTGAGGAACCGGGAGACTGACAAACCTGCGGAAGAGCGTGCCCCTCCACCGGTGGGGAGAACGTGGTTGGTGCCGGTGATTCCCTTGTCCGAGTAGGCCACGGTGGACCATTGACCGAGGAAGAGGGATCCGTAGTTGGTGAGATTCTCCTGGAAATAGTCGTCATCGGAGGTAATGACCTCCAGATGCTCCGGGGCGAGCACGTCCATTACCTCCACGGCGGTTTCCCGGTCTTCTACCCAGTACACCGATCCATAGTTCCGCCACGCCGGTCCGGCGATCGCTTCGGTCGACAGATCCAGCAATTGCCGGTCCACCTCGGCGATGACTGCTCGGGCGAGCTCCCGTGACGTGGTGACAAGGACTGCCGGAGATTGCGGACCGTGTTCGGCTTGACCCAGGAGGTCAGCGGCCACCAGCGTCGGATCGGCGGTCTCATCGGCGATGACGGCGACTTCCGAAGGCCCGGCCAGCAGGTCCATTCCCACCCGTCCGAACAACTGCCGTTTGGCTTCAGTGACATAGGCGTTTCCTGCGCCCACCAACATATCCATGGGCCGTTCTCCCAGCAGTCCGAACGCCATTGCGGCCAGCGCCTGGACACCTCCGACCACGAAGGCACGGTCCACCCCCGATAGGTAGGCCGAATAGAACACGGCGGGGTTTCCAGCGGTGGGCGTCGTCGGCGGTGAACAGGCGACGACGGTAGGCACTCCCGCTGTCTTTGCCACACCCACCGTCATGAAGGCGCTGGCAAGAATCGGGAACCTTCCGGCGGGAAGATAGGCACCCACGCGCTGCACCGGGATGTATCTCTGGCCCGCGAACACGCCGGGCAGCACTTCTGTCTCGAAGTCCTTCAGGTGTTCACGCTGCAAGTCAGCAAATTTCCGTGTGCGTTCCGCGCCGGCTTCCAGTGCGCTGCGCAGCTCGGGTTTCAGTAGGTCACCGGTTCTTCTCAGGCTTTCTGCACTCATCTCAAGATCGCTCCCCGCCCAGTTATCCAGCGAGCGCGAATACCCGAGAAACGCATCGAGGCCCTTCTTCTCGATGGCGGACAACATGTCCGATACCGTCGAGACAACGTCGGGCAGCCGCTGAGCCGGAACTCCTCCGATGGCGGGCTTCTTTATACATTCATAGGTGCCAGTGATGAACGGTGCGTAGGTGGCATTCAACTCCATGCAGTGCGCATAGGGGGCCGCTGATCATAGGGGAACCCTGCCTGTGGTTATATAACCCATAGGCTTACCCTGTGACTCTTAGCCAGCTGAATGCCTTCCTCGCCGTGTACAGCTGCGGGTCCATCTCGAAAGCCGCACGTGAGCTTTTCGTGAGCCAGGCGTCCGTGTCCGAATCCATTGCGCGGCTCGAGGAGGAGCTGGGTATTCGCCTCTTCCTCCGCAGTTCGCAGGGGCTTGTTCCAGCCGCGGCTGCGGACGAATTGAGGCCCCATGCCCTGGATTGCGTCAACGCCGCTCGGCGAGGGTCGGAAGCCGTCAAGTCGCTGCACTCCCTCACGGGGGGAGTGTCGACTTTCGGCGTGCTCCGCTATGCGGCGAACTATGATCTGGCCAACCTGGTGGTTGGTTTCCACGAAAAGTATCCCGATGTACGCGTGCGGATGATCGGGCTCAATTCAGAGCTGGTGGCTCAGTCAATATCATCAGGAGAGATTGAGTGCGGGCTCGTTGTGTTGCCGGTCAGCGGAAACAATCTCCGGTTCAAGAAGCTGGCACAGGACGAGGTCCGCTACTTCTCAACGACCCGGGAGGCAGACGCCGGAGCCGTGACCATCGAGGAGTTTGCCGCAGCGAAGCTGGTCCTCTATGACGCCCATGCCGGGTGGAATGATCCAACGCGGAGGCAACTCCGGGAGCGGGCCAGCCTTGCCGGCCTCACCATTGAAGCAAACATGGAGGTTGAACACGCGGAAACGGCGTACAACCTCGTGGCCGCAGGAGCGGGAGACTCGATGATGGCGAGCGGCATACTCCGATCCTTCGGCCCCGATCCGAAGATCCGGAGTTTCCCCTTCTCGGAGCCTCTCTACGACATCATTGCTCTGGTGCAGCGTGAGCATGGCTACCTCTCACCCGCCACGCGCCGGTTTGCAGCGCTCGCTGAACGCGCCGTGTTGAACCAGCCTGGGCTCACCCCCCTGGCATGACCAGTTTCTGTTGCGGAGACGGCCCGCGGCACGCACTCCGCACCGTCTCGGAAATATTCGCCCATCACCAGGGAGCCGGCCGGAGCACGAACCTCAAGGGGCTTCAGGGGCGGAGGACGACATCGCCTGCCGGACAACGCCCTGGAGCTCGAAACTTGTGCACATGTGGTGGGTGCCGCCGTCGTGCACCGACCACTGCTGCACAACTTCGCAGACAGAACGCGGACGGGACGCAAACGGGACACCGGCGCCGCCTACGGGATCCCCCGAGGACGCGGTGGACGACGGGACGCGGTGGACCCAGACGGCACCCGCCCGCCCCTCCTACCAGTCGTGGATGGTGCCGTCCTTGAGCCGGTTGAACGGCAGGTAGGCCGGATCATAGGGGTGCGCGGCAGCTGCTTCCATGTTCAGCTCGACGCCGAGTCCGGGCTGGTCCCCCGGGTGCAGGTGCCCGTCGGCGAAGGTGAAGGACTGCTCGAAGACCTCGTTGGTGAGGTCGCCGTGCCGCATGTACTCCTGGATGCCGAAGTTGTGGATGGCCATGTCCAGGTGCAGCGCTGCAGCCATGCCGACGGGCGAGATGTCGGTGGGCCCGTGGATCCCGGATTTGATCTGGTACTGCGCCGCGAAGTCGAGGATCTTCTTCATGGCGCTGATTCCGCCGGTGTGGGTCACGGCGGAGCGTACGTAGTCGATCAGCTGCTCCTGGATCAGCGTCTGGTAGTCCCAGACCGTGTTGAAGACCTCACCGATCGCCAGGGGCGTGGTGGTGTGCCGGCGAACCAGCCGCAGCGCCTCCTGGTTCTCGGCAGGGGTGCAGTCCTCGAGCCAGAACAGGTCGTACGGTTCGAGCGACTTGCCCAGCCGTGCGGCCTCGATGGGCGTCATGCGGTGGTGACCGTCGTGGAGCAGCGGCAACTCCGGTCCGAACTCATTCCGGACGGCCTCGAACACTGTGGGAATGTGCCGCAGGTAGGCGCGGGTGTCCCAGTCCTCCTCAGCGGGAAGTGCGGCGCGCTGCGCCGGCTCGTAGTCGTACCTGGTTCCGCCGGCGCTGGGCTGCGCGGCAACACCGTAGACGGCGTTGATCCCGGGCACGGCCGTCTGGATGCGGATGGACTTGTACCCCAGGGCCAGGTGCTCGTGCACGGAGTCGATGATCTCCGGGATGTCGCGCCCGCTCGCATGGCCGTAGGCGCGCACGGCCGTGCGGCTTGCACCGCCTAGCAGCTGGTAGAGCGGCATGCCCGCGGCTTTCGCCTTGATGTCCCAGAGCGCGACGTCGACGGCTGCGATCGCGGCCATGGTCACCGGTCCGCGCCGCCAGTAGGCGCCACGGTAGAGGAACTGCCAGGTGTCCTCGATGCGATGCGCATCGCGGCCGATGAGGAGCGGGGCAACGTGGTGCTCGAGGTAGGCGGCAGCGGTCAGCTCCCGCCCGTTGAGCGTTGCATCACCCAACCCGGTGAGTCCCTCGTCGGTGGTGATCTTCAGGGTCACGAAGTTGCGGTCGGGGCTTGAGACGATGACTTCGGCACTCGTGATCTTCACGGCATTCTCCTTCAGCGTGGATGGTTCTAGCGGATGGTGCTGCCGGCGGTACGGTCCGCCAGGGCGAGTTCACTACGGGTGGGAAGGTTCTCCCAGTCGCCGGTGGCAGCCACCGCGAAAGCACCGAGGACCGCCCCACGCTGCAGTCGCGCCTCCATGGGGTCGCCGTCGAGCAGCGCGGACAGGTAGCCCGCCGTGAAGGCGTCCCCCGCCCCGACCGTGTCCACGGCAGTGACCGGCACAGCACCCTGGTGGATCGCCACTCCCCCGGACCAGCCGGTCGCTCCGTCAGCACCTCGCTTGATGATCACGTCCCGCACTCCCCTCTCGTGGAGGGCGCGCACGGCGTATTCCTCATCGGTACCGGGTGAGACCAGTTCCAGTTCGTCGTCGGACGCGATGACGATTTCGGCGAACCCTGCTAGCCGCGTGAGCACTGACGATGCCGCGGCAGGGTCCCACAACTTCGAGCGGTAGTTGACGTCGAAGGAAACCAGGATGCCACGGCGCCGCGCCTCCGATGCCGCCCACAGCGCGGCGTCGGCCGCTTCCGGCGACAGGGCGGGCGTGATTCCGGTGAGGTGGAGGATGTGGGGCGCCGCCTCGAGGGACGCCTCGAGATCACTGACGGTCAGCGCTGATCCTGCGGACGAGCGGCGGTAGTACAGGGCCCGGGACACCCCTGATAGTCGGGATTCGAGCAGCATCAGGCCGGTGGTCCGGTGGGGGTCGATCACGACGGCGTCCGTGGTGACGTTCTCGGCGCGCAGGGTGCGGAGGGCGAAGACTCCCACCTCGTCGTCCCCCAGGCGTCCCGTCCACCGCACGGAGTGGCCGAGCCGCGCGAGGCCGATCGCCACGTTCGTTTCGGCCCCGCCGAGGGACATGGACATATCGCCGCCCAGCCTCACCGGCCCCGCGGCACGGAGGGACCCCATGGTCTCCCCGAAGGTCAGCACCTCGACCGGCGTCAGGGGAGGAGGGATTGCACTCACTGCTGGAGTCCGGCTGCCGCCGCGAGGAACTGCCGCGCGCGTACACGAAGCGCAGGAAGGTCCCCGCCGGACGCCGCGTCGCCGATGAGCGGCGATCCGATTCCCACCGCGAGCGCACCCCGGGAAAGATAGTCGACCGCGGCACTTTCGTCGACGCCGCCCACCGGCACGAACGAGATATCCGGGAAGGGATCGCGCAGGGCGGACAGGTATCTCGGCCCGCCGAGGGAGGCGGGAAAGAGCTTGATCGCTGCCGCACCCCGGTCCATGGCTGAATACACCTCCGAGGGCGTGAACGCCCCGGCGAGAACGGGCAGATCCAACCGGACAGCCTCGGCAACCGACGGCGCGAGGGCAGGGGTGACGATGAACTGCGCTCCGGCTGCGGCGACCCTCGCGACGTCGTCGACGGAGAGCACAGTCCCCGCGCCGATCGTAGCCCCGGTACCTACTTCGTCGTGCACGGCTGAGATGACATCGACTGCGTCCGCGGTGTTGAGCGACACCTCGAGATACCGGAAGCCCTCCTCCACGAGGGCGACGGCGGTGCGCACTGCCGCCTGCGTGTCGTTTCCCCGGACGATGGCGAGCAGCCTGGCCGCGCCTAGTTCACGGGTGAACTGATTCGGTGTCATACAGGTGTCCTTTCAAAAGGGGCGGCAGGTTGGGAGCGCGGGTCACCACTCGGCGTAGGAGCCGTCGTCGTGCCGCCAGATCGGCGACCGCCACGCGTGCCCGGCCTTGTCCACCCGGCGGACCGCGGCTTCGTCGATCTCGATGCCGAGGCCCGGTGCGGTCAACCGTTCCACGGAGCCGTTCACGAATTTGAGCGGCGTCTTGTCCAGCACGTAGTCCAGCACTTCGGCGCCCTGGTTGTAGTGGATGCCGATGCTCTGCTCCTGGATCAGGAAATTCGTCGTGGCGAACCCGACCTGGAGGCAGGCCGCCAGCGCCAGCGGACCCAGCGGGCAGTGGGGTGCCAGCTGGACGTCGTAGATCTCCGCGAGGGAGGCGATCTTCCGCACCTCGGTGATGCCGCCGGCATGGGAGAGATCCGGCTGGGCCACCGCGATGCCGGCCTGCAGCACGGGCAGGAATTCCTGCCTGTTGTACAGGCGCTCGCCGGTGGCGATCGGAATGGAGGTTGACCGCGTGAGCCCGCCGATCAGGTGCGAATTTTCGGGGACGGTCGGCTCCTCGAGGAACAGGGGCCGCAGCGGCTCGAGCAGGGGCGCCACCCTGCGCGTGTTCGCGAGGGTGAAGCGGCCGTGGAAGTCGACGGCGACATCGCGGTGCGGACCGAGGACCTCACGCGCGGCGGCGACCCGCTCCACCACCTCGTCGATCTCCGCGACGCTGCCCAGCGGGCTCATCCGTCCGCTGGCGTTCATCTTGACAGCGGTGAGGCCCACCGCCATCTGTGCTTCGACGGCGTCGGCGATCTCTGCAGGTTCATCGCCCCCGATCCAGCCGTACATGCGGATGCGGTCGCGGACGTGTCCCCCGAGCAGCTGGTGTACGGGTACGCCGAGCGACTTCCCGTGGATATCCCAGAGCGCCTGGTCCAGACCGGCGACGGCGCTCGCGAGGATGGCGCCCCCGCGGTAGAAGGACCCCTTGGTCATGACCTGCCACAGGTCCTCGATCCGCAGCGGGTCGGCCCCGATCAGCAGTTCGGACAGCTGCTCGACGGCGGTGCGCACGGTTTCGGACCTGCCCTCCACCACAGGCTCTCCCCACCCCACGATGCCGCTGTCGGTCTCCACCCGCACGAAGAGCCAGCGTGGGGGGACAAGGAAGGTTTCAATCCTGCTGATGCGCATGGCCCCTGCTTTCGGTCAAGGAATCCGCGATCCGGTCCACGAGGACGGTCGGCGGAAAGGCGATGTCCACGGTCATGCCCGCCTCGTCCTCCCGCAGGGCCTCGAGGGCGTCATACTGCGAGGTGAGGAGCGACGGCGGCATGTACTCGTGCTCGCGGGCGGAGATGCGCGCGGCCACCAGTTCGATCGGACCGTAGGGATGAACGACGACGACGCCCGGCACGTAGCTCCGCAGCAGGTCCCGGTAGGAGCGCTTCAGTGCCGAGCACACGACGACGATTCCCGTGCCGGCGCCGCTGCTGAGGGTCTCCCCGACGGCCCTGAGCCAGGGCAGCCGGTCGGTGTCCGTCAGGGGAATTCCCGCGGCCATGAGTGCGATGTTGTTCTCGGAATGCAGGGCATCGCCGTCGACGAACGGAACGGCGAGCCGCTCGGCCAGGAGCGCGCCGAGCGTGCTCTTGCCGCAACCCTGCACCCCCATCACTACGATGACGGGAGGTGGCTCATCAGCCATGGTTCAGCCCTTCGTCGCGCCGGCGGTCAGGCCGGACACGATGTACTTCTGGGTGAACAGGGCGATCACCATGATGGGGATGGTCACTACGACGGAGGCCGCCATGAGGCCTCCCCAGTCGATGCTCGCGTAGGCCACGAAGTTGAAGATCGCGACGGGCAGGGTCTTGGTATCCGCACCCGACAGCACGAGGGCGAACATGAAGTTGTTCCACGAGAAGATGAACGCCAGGATGCTCGCCGTCGCGATACCGCCCACCGACAGCGGGAGGGTAACCCGCAGGAAGGCGCCGATGTGCGTCAGCCCGTCCACGCGCGCGGCCTCCTCGAGTTCGAGGGGCATGGAGTCGTAGTAGGACATCAGGATGTAGACGATCAGCGGAAGCGCCACGAACATGTGGGACAGGATCAGTACGCCGTAGCCGCCCACGAGGGACAGGTTCGAGAACACGTAGTACCAGGGCACCAGGAGGCTCACGCCCGGGATGATGCGCGCCATGAGCACCACGAGCGCGGAGCGGCGCATTGCGAACCGGCTCATCGAGTAGGCGGCGGGTACGCCGATGATCAGCGAGAGCACCGTGGAGGCGAACGCCACCCAAAAACTGTTGATCACGAAGGAGAAGTAATTGTTGCGGCCCAGCACGGTCTCGTAGTTCGCCGTCGTCGGCGTGAAGATGAGGGTCTTGCTGGCGTCGTAGATGTCGACGTTGGTCTTCAGCGAGGCCAGCAGCATCCAGGCCAGCGGCGCCAGGAAGGCGGCGACCACTGCGATCAACGCAACGACGCGGAACACCTTGTAGGCGCGGGAGCGGAGCGGCTTTCTCCGCCGGGGTGTCGATGTGCCCGGGGCGTCTGCGCCCGAACCGGGCCGGAGCATCTTCGGCGTGACAACGCTCATTACTGCACGTCCTTCCGGCGGCGGGTCAGGACCCACATGGCGGCGATGATGATCAGGAAGAAGAGGATCAGCACGGTCGAGGACAACCCGTAGTCGTTGTAGTCGAAGCTGAGTCCGTAGGCGTAGATGTTGAGGGTTTCCACCTCGTTGAAGGATCCGCCGCCCCGTCCCTTGGTGGCGTAGAGGAGGTCGAAGGTCTTCAGCGCGTCGATGCTCCGCAGGAGGATCGCCACGATGATGGTCGGCATCAGCAGCGGAACGGTGATGAAGCGGAAACGCTGCCAGGCGCTGGCGCCGTCGATCCTCGCGGCCTCATCAGGCTCTTCGGACAGCGAGGTGAGGCCTGCCAGCAGGATGATGACCACCATGGGCGTCCACTGCCAGATATCGATGAAGATCACGGTGGGCAGTGCGGTGTGCTCACCCGACAGCCAGGGCTGGGCGGGGATACCGAGGAGGCCCAGCATCTGGTTCGCGAAGCCGATATTCGGATCGAAGATCAGCCGCCACATCATGCCGACGGCCACAGGCGTTGCCACCAGGGGAAGGAGAATGGCCACCCGGACCCATTTCTCACCCTTGAACGGGCGCCACAGCAGCAGGGCGATGCACATGCCGAGCACCATCTGCACGAGGAGCGCCACGCTGGTGAAGATGAAGGTGCGCGCTACCGCGGGCCAGAAGCGGTCGCCGTCGGAAAGCACTTCGAGGTAGTTCGCGAAGCCGATGAACTCCGATTCCGCGCGCACCGATCCGGAGGAGTCGGTGAGGCTGAGGTACAGCGTCCAGCCCAGCGGGAAGATGATGAGAATGGCAACGAAGATCATGGCCGGTGCGGCGAAGAGCCATTTGCGGTGGTTGTTCGCCCAGTCGGAGTAGGCCTTCCACGCGTTCTGCTTCTGCGGTTTTCTCTTGGCCGGTAGAGAGGTGACAGCCATGATCCACATCCTTGAGGGCTGGTAGGTCGAGAAGTCTGGAGCGACGGGGAACTGTTCGGGGCCGCCGGTTGTCCGGATCGGAGTAGCCCCGGCGGGATCGCCCCGGCGGGATCTCAGCGCCAGGATTTCAGCGGAGAGATTCCACCGCCGGGATTTCACCGGCGGGGCTTTCAGTGACGGCGCCCAGCGCCGTCGTGCCTGGTTTGCTGACCGGGACGACGACGGCGCTGGGCGGTGCGGGTCTGTCTACTCGCGTTCGTCGTCGAGGAACTGCTGGAACGCTTCGTCGGCGGCGTCTGCTGCCGCAGCGACGTCGCCGCCGGTGATGCCGACCACGATCGGGTCGCCGACCACTTCACGGGCTTCGCCGACGTTGATGACCAGCGGGCGGTCATGCCCGACGCCGTTTTCTGCACTGACCTCGATGGCTGCAGCGAGGTCCTCGGGGTAGGTCTCGGTGCCGGCGGGGTCCGACCAGACCGAGTTGCGCGGTCCGGGAACTCCCGCCTGCTGGATCTCCAGGACCATGTCCTTGCTGGTGGCCCACTCGATGAACTTCCAGGCGTTGTCCTGGTTGTTCGAGGCTTCGTTGATGCCGAGGCCCCACGAAGGAACGTTGTAGGGCTTCGACCCTGCAGGGCCTGCAGGCATCGGCGCGAATCCGACCGTCTCGGCAACCTGCGAGTTGGCAGGGTCGGTGGCGTTCTGGTACAGGCTGTCGGCCTCGGTGTAGAACGCGGCGCCGCCCTGGGTGAAGATGGCCATCGCCTCGGGCCAACTCATGTCGGTGCTGACGTTCGCCGGTCCGTACTGGTTGATCATGCGTCCGTAGTACTCGTAGGCTTCCTTCGCCTCGGGTGAGGCGACGGCGGAGTTGCCCTCGTCGTCGATGAAGTCGCCACCGAATCCGTAGAGGAAGCTGGAGAACTGCGTCACCGCCGGTGATTTGCCCGTGCGTGCGACGAAGCCCGCGATGTCCGGGTTTGCTTCATTGATCTGCTTGGCAGCGGCTTCGAGGTCCTCGAGGGTTTCGGGCACTTCGAGGCCGGCCTGCTCGAGGAGGTCCGTGCGGTAGTAGAGCACTTCGCGCTCGGTGATCGTCGGGACGCCTACCACCTGGTCCTCGAAGCTGGTGGAATCGACGGGGCCGTCCTGGAAATCGTCCCATTCCCACTCGGGGTTGGAACTGACCCGCTCGGTGAGATCGGCAAGGTAACCGTTCTGCGCGAAGAGCTTGCCCTCCTGCAGCGGCCGGTACATCATGACGTCTATCTCATCCGTGCCGGCGTTGAGCTGCACGTTGTACTGGGCGGACAACTGGTCCTCACCCAGCTGGGTGAGCTCGACGGTGAGGCCGGTTTCTTCCTCGAACTCGGGAATGGACTCGATGATCTTCTCGGTCCACACGTGGTTTGCAAGGGTGACGCGCACGGTCTCGGAAGCCGCTTCGTCACCCCCGCCGCCACTGCACGCCGCCAAGGATCCGCCTGCAAGGATGGCTGTGACCGCCGTCATTCCGGCGACCCGCAAAGTTTTGCGTTGCACTGTTTCTCCAGCTCTCTTCATTGAGTAGCGACCGGTGTTGGCGGCGCCAGGAGTAGATGCGCGTTTACATCTGCTATAAAAAGCAATGGTAGTGAGTTAGATCATACTTATGCAACCAGGAGGGTTCATTGGTATGCGCTTGGTACGCTGTCCGACATGCACACGGCCGAACAATCCCAGGTCCTCACCGTCGCACCCACTGTTGCCTTCGCGGGCCTGCACGCATCGATCGTGGACAAGATGGGCCTCGCCGTGAGCGCCGGGGACATGGCCAGCGGGTCCGTCGTGCGGATCGAGGAGCTTGAGGAGCGCTTCGGCGTGTCCCGCTCCGTGATCCGTGAAGCCCTGCGGGTCCTGGCGTCGATGGGGATGGTCGAGTCCCGTCGGCGCGTCGGAATACAAATCCTGCCGGCCACGGAATGGAACCTTTACGACCCCCAGGTGATCCGGTGGCGCCTGGCATCACCCGGGCGCGTGGCCCAGCTGAGATCGCTGACCGAGCTGCGGACCGCCGTCGAACCCCAGGCAGCGCGGCTCGCCGCCCTGCGTGCGCCACTCGCGGATGCGAGCGAGCTGATGGGGCTCGCCGGGAAGCTGTGGGCGGCGGGGCAGAACGGGGATACCGAGTTGTTCCTGAAGCTCGACATACGGTTCCACCGCCTGGTGCTCTCGAGCTCGGGCAACGAGATGTTCGGCAAGCTGAACTCACTCGTGGCGGAGGTTCTCACCGGCCGCACGCACTACGGGCTCATGCCGGAGCACCCGCACGAAGAGGCGCTGCAGATGCACGTCGATGTGGCGAGCGCCATCCAGCGTGGCAACCCGGTGGATGCGCAGGCAGCCATGCTCGCCATCATGGATCGCGCACTGACCGAAATGAGCACGCTCTGGGATGAGGAAGCACACCAGTAGCTCCTCACGTGTCCGGCACGGCCCCCTTCCCCGCACGCTCGTTTCCCCACAGCCCCTCCACCACGTGGCTCCGAAACTTGTGCACACGTGGTGGGTGTCGCCGTCGTACACCCACCACATCTGCGCAACTTCTTGGGGCGGCAGGGCGGCAGCGGCGCTGATCCCGCGCACGATTCCTGGAACCGTGGGCTGACCGACCTCTGGACGCTCGTTTGACCCCGGCGTAGCATAAAGCACACGCCTACCGGACTTCGCAGTGTCCGTAGAAGGCCTAGACCAGCGGTATGCCCGCTGCTCGGTTGCTGGGACCGGACGTCAGTCTCTCACCCGTATCGCCCATAGGACACCATCATGAAGGATACAAACACGTCCATTTTGACTGCAGCCCTGCTCAGCATCGCCTTTGTATCAGCCACCGCGCCGACCGCCGCTGCCGATGACCGTCACTCGCACCGCGGCTGGACTGTCACAGCAGGCGAAGAAACCATACTCACCGAGGGTTTCGCCGGCCCCCTGCGCGTTGCCGTCGGACGCGGCAACACCGCCTACGTCTCCCAGAATTTCGGTGGTCTGCTCACGGAAGTTGATCGGAAGGGCAACCCAGCCGAGCTCTACAGCAATCCGGGGACCGAGGTAGGGGGCGTTTCCGTGGACAAGGGCAGCATCTACTTCACCGAGAGCATCGGCGGTCCGGACGAACCACGTCCCGACGTTGCCAACCTCAGCGTGTACAAGAGGGGTGCGGTATCGAAGCTCGCAGACCTGAATGCGTATGAGGTCAAGAACGACCCCGACAAGAAGGCCGCCTATGGTTTCCAGGGCGTCAAGGACACCTGTCCATTGCCGACTGAAGCCGTCCTCTTGACGGGGCCGCGCGGTGGAGAGGTGTATTCGCATCCCTTCGCCACGGCTCCATCCCGCAGCGAGATCTATGTTGCGGATGCCGGGGCCAATGCGATCCTCGCAGTGAACAAGCACAACGGTGCCATCAGAACGGTTGCCGCACTCCCGCCGGTGCCCATCGCAGTCGACACGAAAGTGCTGGCTTCGCTCCAGGCTTTCCTGAAACAGGTTCCGGAGTTCAAGAACGTTGTACTTCCGGAGTGCACGGTCGGTTCCACCTTCAATTCCGAACCGGTACCCACCGACATCGAGATCGGTGACGACGGGTTCCTCTACGTCACGTCACTTCCGGGAGTACCCGAAGCTCCCGGGTCCGGCTCAGTGCTGCGGGTCAATCCATGGTCCGGGGAGATCACGAAGGTTGCGACCGGTCTCACGGGGGCCACGGGTCTGGCCATCGACAAGCGGGGGAACATCTTTGTAGCCGAGTTGTTCGCCGGCCGCATTTCCGTGATCGCAGCAGGAACCAGCACGCCGACGCTGTTCACCGAAGCAGCGTCGCCGGCCGACGTCGAAATCGACGGCAAGTACCTGTACGCGACAACGAATGTGCTCCCGAGTGGACCCCCTCCCGGAGGAGAGCCCCCTGCCGAAGGAGAGCCCGCTCCCGCAGCGGATACCAGCGCTCCGGAACCGGAGGGCATGCTCGTCAAGATCCGGCTCGAGTACGACCGTGGCCGCTGAGGCATTGCCCGGAGGGTGCCCTGGCGCCCCCCCGGGTCCCCCGGAAAAGACGCCTCCCGCCGGGTCAGGAAGTGCGCCGGAGACGTAAAATGAGCAGTATCATCCAGCGTCACCGGATGGCGCTGTCCACCAAAGGAGAACTGCCATGGACACCACTCCGGAGGGGCCTCGAATCGTCGTCGGCGTTGACGGTTCGGAACCTTCCATTCTTGCGCTACGGTTGGCGGCACAGCTCGCGCCGGCCCTCGAGGCACGGGTGCACGCCGTCTCCTGTTGGGATTTTCCACCCCTCTTTGCCGGGTACCTCCCGCCCGATTTCTACACGTTCGAGGGCAAGGCGACGAAAATCCTCCACGAGGCCCTCGAGAAAGCCTTCGGAGCTGAGCCTCCTCCCGGGATGACCACCGCTCTGGAGCGCGGCCCGGCTCCGGCCACGCTCGTCAAAGCGGGAGCCGACGCGCAGATGCTGATCGTCGGCCGGCGCGGACACGGCGGTATCCGGGGCATGCACCTCGGCTCCGTGAGTACGGCCTGCGTTGCCCATGCGCCGTGTCCGGTCCTTGTGGTGCATGAGGAGACGAAGCCCAAGCCGCCTCGGCGCCCGAGGCCCAAACGACAGGCGGAGCTGTACGTCCACTAATTCACCTCGCCGTAACCTTCCGGCAACGGCGGCTCGCAATACTGGGTTCATGAGGCGGAAAATCAAGCAGTTCCCGACAGCGGAGCTTCGCTGCGACTCGTGCGGTTCGCTTCCCGAGCCGGGTAGAACCCGACTCACCCTGGCCAATGTGGCCGTGATGCTTCCCATCGAACTGGTGGTTCACGCCCTGGTGGTCGATACCGGGTTGCCCTATCTTGCGAAAGTCGCCGTCCTGGCCGTGGCAGCAACAGCCCTTGTCATCTGGGTGGCCGAGCCGTCGGCTATGCGCCTGCTGCGCTCCTGGCTGCATGCCCCCCGCCCTCCACCACCGCAGCAGGCCGGCCGCGGCGCCCGCACTCTGGCGGGCGAGGGTGGTGCTGGCCGATCGACCCGGCGCCCTTGAGCAGATCACCCACCAACTGGCCCGGCGAAACGTCAACACCCTCGGAATCTCTGTGCACCCCGTGGTGGTCGGTGTCTGGCCCACCACACCGCTGGCGCTGGCTGACGGCCAGACGCGTGCGCTGAACCTGGCGACGCACCTCGCGCGTCATCCTGACAGGCTTCCGGACGCCATCTCCGAACTGCTGGGCGCCGACGTCGTTCCACCACACCGGCACGCAAGCGCTCGTGCTGGTTCCGCCGTCCTGAAAGTTCCCACTGCCTGGAACGGGCCGCTGATGTTCTCCCGCGAGGGCCAGCCCTTCACCCCCGCGGAATCGGCACGGGCGCACCGGCTGGCCGAACTCGCTGAGATCCTCGGGCAGCTCCGGCAGTCGCCTGCTCCCACTCCCTGCTCCTGATCGGCGTCCGCCGACCAGGGCTCCCTTCCTGCACTCCGCGAAAGGCTCCACCATGAGAGTTGGTCTCATTCGGGCACTATCCACCACCGACCAGCGGCTGCTCCACACGCACGGCCGCCTGCTGAATACCACCTTCGGGTTCGACGTCACCACGCGCTGCATTCCCGATCAGCCCTACGGAGTCCACGACGCCGCGTCCCTTGAGGCAGCGGGTCCCAAGGTGGTTGACCTGGCTCGGGAGATGGCCGGAGAAGTCGACGCCCTCATCATCAGCTGCACCGCCGATCCAGGGCTCGAGGAAGCCCGGGCCGTCGTCAGCATTCCGGTGATCGGGGCCGGGTCGGCAGCCGCTGCGGCGGCCCTCACCTTCGGCGGCCGCGTGGGCGTCCTCGGCCTCAAGCACTCAGTGCCCAGCCCGGTTTCCAGCGCGTTGGGGGAACGGATGGTCCTCATCGACGGGCCCGACGGCGTGGAAACTCCCAATGGCTTCCTCCTGCCCACGGGCATCTTCGACACCCTCGCGGGGGCCCAGATGCTCGCCGAAGCCGGGGCCGGCGTCATCCTCCAGGCGAGCACCGGCCTCAGCAGCATCGGCATGGCCGAGGTACTCCGCCGCAAGCTCGGCCTTCCGGTGATCGACGCCGTGACGGCCGCCGGTTCCATGCTGACCTCGGCGGTGTCGATGCGGAGCCCGCAGCTCGTTTAGGAGACGCTGCATCCGCGACTCGTCAGCCCGGTTCAGGTGCCCGCTGAGCCCAGCCCGTGGCCTGCTCGAATGCGTATGCGACCTGCAGCAGCTCGACATCCCTGCCGGACGCCGTGGCCAGCTGCAGGCCCACGGGCAGGCCGCCCTCGCTGAAGCCGGCCGGAACCGACACCGCCGGCAGCCCGGTCGCCGAGATCAGGCACGCTGACCGCATCCAGTCGAGGTACGTTTCGAAGTCCACCCCGTTGACCGACGTCGGATACCGCTCCACGGCATCGAACGGCAGCACCTGGGTGGCCGGGCTCGCGAAGACGTCGAACGTTCCGAAGAATTGCCGCACACTGTTGTCCAACCGGGTACGAGCCAGGGCTGCGTCCACGAGGTCCTGCCCTGTCAGTTCCCACCCTTTCACCACGTTCCACCTCACCTCGGGCTTGATGACCTCGCCGTGCTCGATGACCAGGTCGCCGTAGTTCAGCGCGAAGTCGAACGCCCGGGTGGTACCGAACACCTCGTCGGCGTCGCGCAGGTCCGGGGCGGCTTCCTCCACGGTCGCGCCGAGGTCCGCGAACACGGCGAGCTGGCTTTCGAGGACGCGCAGCACCTCCCGGTCCACCGGCACACCGAGACCGAAGTCCGCCGACCACCCGATCCGCATCCCTGTCAGGTCCCGCTGCAGGGGAGCGCTGAACGGACCCAGCACCGGATAGCCGTAGGGCGAAGCGGCGTCGGGGCCGGCAATCGCTGTCATGCCCAGCGCGATATCCTCGACACCGCGCGCCATGAGCCCTGCCCGGCCCAGCCAGGACCATGCGTTACGGGTGGGTGCGATCGGCACCACCCCGAGCGACGGCCGGTAGCCCACCACGTTGCAGAACGACGCCGGAATGCGCAGCGAACCGCCCATGTCGCTGCCGTCGCCGAGCGGCTGGATCCGTGCCGCGATCGACGCCGCCACTCCCCCGCTGCTGCCGCCGGCGCTGCGCGAGAGGTCGTACGGGTTGACCGTCGTGCCGAAGACCTCGTTGAAGGTGTGCGACCCGGCCGCGAACTCCGGCACGTTCGACTTGCCCGTCGTCACCACACCGGCGGCCTTGAGCCGGCCGATGATGAGGTCGTCGAACGTCGGCACGAAATCCCGGAAGATGACCGAGCCCTGCGTGGTCCGCAGGCCCTTCGTGTTGTTCGTGTCCTTGTGCGTCATGGGCAGGCCGTGCAGGGGCGGGAGGTCGGCGCCCGACGCCGCGAGCTCGTCCGCCGCGAGCGCCAGCTCGGCAGCTCCCTCGCGGTCCTGCGTCACGATGGCGTTGATTGCACCGTTCACCTCGTCGATCCGTGCGAAGTGCGCCCCGAGCGCCTCCCGCGCCGATATGTCCCGACGTCGGATGGCACCGGTGAGCGCGGTGGCGGACATCGTGCAGATGTCGGTGCCGGTTGCGCTGCCCGGAGGTGCTTCACTCATGAAGCGGTCCCGACCTTTGACAGCAGCGCCGTCATCGCCGCCCGCACACCGGTGGTCAGCGTCGGCTCGATCTGCGGCGCGAAGAACGGCGAGTGGTTCCCGGGAGGCGGGGTGTCGCCGTCGAGCTTGTCCTGCGGGTGGCCGCCGAAGAACCAGTACACGCTCGGCACTCCGATGGCCTCGGCGAGGAGCCCGAAGTCCTCGCTGCCCATCACCGGCGGCGACTCGATCACCGCGTCCTCGCCGAGCACTCCGCCCAGTACGTCCATCAGGTCCGCGGTGGAGGAAGGATCGTTGTAGCACTGCGGGAAACTCGAGATCTCTGAGATCTCGGGCGACGGCGCCCCCGACGCGTCAGCCTCTGCTGCGAGAATCCGCCGCAGCGAGCCGAGGACCCGCTCGCGCACTTCCGGATCGAAGGTCCGCACGTTCAGCGAGAACTCCGCCGATGCCGGAATGATGTTCTCCTTCAACCCGCCGTGGAAGGTGCCGACGGTCACCACCGCCGACTTCATGGGGTGCACCTCGCGCGCCACGATCGTCTGAATGCGCACCACCATGTGCGCGCCGAGCACGATGGGATCGATCGACTGCTCGGGCTGCGAGCCGTGCGCCTGTTTCCCGTGCACGATCACCTTCCAGGAATCCGCCATCGCCATCGCGGTGCCCTTGCTGATGTTCACCGTCCCGGCGAGCCCCGGCCACACATGCTGTCCGTAGATGATCGACGGCTTGGGCGCCTTGTCCCACAACCCGTCCTCGACCATCGCCTTCGCCCCGGCCCCGGTTTCCTCCCCCGGCTGGAAGATGAACACCACGGTTCCTGCCCACGCGTCCCGATTCTCCGTCAGCAGCTGCACCGCGGTGAGCGCCACAGTGATGTGGGTGTCGTGCCCGCAGCCGTGCATCACCGGCACCTCCGTGCCGTCGGCCAGCGCGCCCGTCGTCGTGCTCGCGTAATCGAGCCCGGTGTCCTCCTGCATCGGCAGGCCGTCGGTGTCGGCGCGGTAGCCGATCACCGGACCGTCGCCGTTGCGCAGGATCCCGACGACGCCGGTTCCGCCGCACAGGAACGAATCGAGTCCGAGGTGGGTGAGTTTTTCAAGGATGAACGCTGCCGTGTGCGTCTCCTGCATGGACAGTTCGGGGTGCGCGTGGAGGTGCCGATAGAGCTCGTGCATCGAGGATTCGTGCGCTTCGGAGAGGTGAAAGACGGCGGTGTCGATGGTCATGGGTTTCCTTTCGGGGGACGGGAGGAGGTCTAGTTGACGAGCGTAGTGGGCGCCGCAGCGTCCTTGCGGGAGCGCAGGAACCAGGCGAGCGTCGCGGTGAGCAGCACGACGATGCCGGTGGCGGGCTTCGCGAGGGCCGGGACGGCGGGCACCAGGACGAAGAGGACCAGCAGGGCGACCGCGAAGGCGATCACGGTAACGCGGGGCTGCCGCACTGTGACAATCAGCTGCACGAGGACCGCTCCGATGATGCTGGGGAAGATGTACAGGCGGGCGACGTCGACGACGTCCGCCGGGATGATGCTGACCAGGTAGGTGCCGAGCACCCCGACGAAGAGCAGCATCGAGAACACGTGCACCATCGCCGCGCCGCAGATGGCCATCAGGGCGGAGAACTCTCCGCGCTTGGTACCGGCCTTCGCTCCGATGGTCGCCTGCGCCACCAGCGCCGAGGGCAGGAGTTTGTTGGCGATGTTGCCGATCATGAACGCCTGGTACATGGCGGCCGGGCCGAGCACCGGGAAATAGGTGATGGGCTCCACGAACCACAGCACGAAGAAGGCGGCAGCCACTGCGAGGTAGGCGGCCCAGATCATGCTCCCGGTGATGCCGAGGTCCGTGGAGAACACCAGATAGACCGGTGCAGCGAGGGAGAGGATGAGGGCGGTGATCATGGTGATCCGGCCCCAGCGGGTGGTGGTGCGGTCGAACTCGGCGATGGAGCCCGAGGTGGCCGCGGCAGTGCGTGAAGACATCGTTTTTCCCTTTCGAGGAGGAATACTGCCTAGGCCGCCGGGGCCATGCCGGAGGTGTGGGCGATGTAGGCGACGGCGAGGCCCACCAGGATAGAGATGCCGAGCCCCCACTCCCGCAGCCAGGACGCCGACATCGCTTTGGCGAGCAGCAGGCAGACGAACATGGTCGCCGCGGAGACGAGGATGGAGATGATGTGGACGGGTGTCTTGCCGAACTCGGCGACGCCAAGGCTCGCGAACGCCCCGATGAGCGCCGCGGCGGGGACGATCATCATGAGGGCGGGATTCACCCTGCGCAGCTTCGAGTCTCCCCGTGTGAGGATGGGCGTGAGAATCAGCGTGGCGAGCATCCACCCGGCGCCCGACAGGCTCATGGCCATGAAGGCCACCACGAAGACCGCCTGCGTGTAGTCCGGCCCGCCGAGGGCTGCGCCCATGGTGCCCGCTGCGAGGCTGGCGGATGCCGATTCAGTCGCCGCCGATCCCACCAGCCCGATCCGCACCAGCACGGCCGGTGTGCCGAAGAGGGTCAGGAGCGCAATGCTGACCAGCACGACGGCGAGGGACGGCCCGATCGCCGCCACTGCGCCCGCACGGAACGAGTCCTTCAGCTCCGCGGCCGAGATGTCGGCGGCCGGGCCTGCCTTCTTCGCGGCCTTCATGTAGACCAGGGACTGCACGATGATGGCGCCGAAGACGCCGATGGCCAGGACCCACAGGACCGGCAGGTTCGCGATGCCGAGGATGTCCGTGGATGCTCCCTCGGGCGTGAGTGTTGTTTTCATGGCTGCTCCGAACTGAGAAGGATGTTCATGGGGTTGCCGTCACCCGTGTCAGGTCGGCGGTGTCGAGGGCCTGCAGTGCGTGGACCAGCGCCGTGACGCCGGTCGCGATGTCGCTGGTGTCGCTCCACTCCTCGGGGCAGTGGCTCTTGCCTGCCCGTGAAGGGAGAAAGATCATGCCCATCGGCGCCAGCGTCGCCATGTGGACGGCGTCGTGGGTCGCCCCGCTGGGAATGGGCATCCAGGGGATGCCGAGGGTGTCCGCCGCAGACGCGACGACGTCCTGGACTCCGGGACTCGCGTGCACCACCTCGTTGTCGGTCGACCAGTCGAAATTGACGTCCACACCGTATTCCCCGGCTTTGGCGAGGATTTCGCCGGTCAGCCGGCCCTTGACACCGCCGAGCCAGCTGGTGTCGACGCTGCGGACCTCGCTCATCATGCGCACCAGGGACGGCACCACGTTCGGCGAGCGCGATTCGGACTCGACGCGGGTGGTGGTGGCGACTCCGTGGGTGGGAGCACCGCAGCCCTCGCGGCGGACGGCCAGGACGGCTTCGGCGGCAGCGATCATCGCATCCTGCCGGTCCGTCATCGCCGTCGTCCCCGCATGGTCCGCGCTGCCGGAGAAGGTGGCGATGAACCGTTCGATGCCGGTGATGGCGGTGACGATCCCGAGCGGCAGTTGCCGCTGCTCGAGCGTCGGCCCCTGCTCGATGTGCAGTTCGAGGAAGGCGTGGAGCGGTTTTCTCGCCCACTGGACCTGCGTCAGCGCATCGGGGTCGAGGCCGAAGTCCGTGTAGGCCTGGCCGAGGCTGACCCCGCGATAGTCCTTCCGGTCGAGATCCGCCGGCGTCAGCTCCCGTGCGGCGGCGCGGCTGCCGAGGCAGCTCAGGCCGAAGACGTTGGATTCCTCGCCGAGGAAATCCACCACGAGCAGGTCCCGGGAGAGCCGCGTTCCGGACTCCCGCAGTTGACGTGCGGCCTCGATCGCCCCCACCACACCTACGATGCCGTCGAACCGCCCACCGCCGTCCACGGTGTCGGTGTGTGATCCCGTAACGAGGGCGGGTGCGTTCGGACTGGCTCCCTCGAGTCGCCCGATGATGTTGCCGGCGGGGTCGGTCGAGACGTCGAGTCCGGCGTCCCTCATCCGTGCTGCTGTCCACTGGCGTGATTCCCGGTAGGGAGCGCTGAACACTTCGCGCGTCCAGCCGTTCCGGTCCGGATCCCGGTATCCGGCCAGTTCCGTGATGCCCGAATCGAGGCGCTCGATGGTGCCGGTGTCGTGGTCGCTCGTCATACATTCCTCATCCGTGGTGCAATCGTTTGCAGAAGCGTGCCAGGCCGGGTGATGCCGATGGAATATGATCTATATCACACTAGATGTCGGGGATTTCGTCAAGGTTTCCAATGAATTAAGTTCGAAGGGCTCTGTTTACCCGCAAACCTTTGCACGCTCCACGCGCTGGTGCCCCTACACTGCCTGTAAGTCCAATGAAGGAGTCCCGCCATCGCACAGCACACTGCCTCCGCGGGGCATCCGCGCGTCACCCTGGCAACAGTGGCCCGCCACGCGCAGGTGCACATCTCGACAGCCTCGCGGGCGCTGGGCGACGACGCCGCCGGGGTGAGCGCCGAGACGGTCCAGCGCGTGCGGGAACTCGCGGCGATGCTCGGCTACCGGCGTGACGTCGGCGCGGCGGGCCTGAGGACCGGAAGTTCCCGGCTCATCGGCGTCCTGGTTCCCCGCCTCACCGACATCGTGCTGGCCACCATCTACGAGAGCATCGACGTCGCAGCCGGTGCCGCCGGGTACAGCACCGTCGTGGCGAACACGCTCGACGACGCCACGCACCGCCGTTCACGCCTTGACGCCATGCTCTCGAGGCGCATCGACGGCGTCATCATCGGCGACTCGCACCTCGGCGACACGGCTGCGTTCGAGCTGCAGAAGCTCGGGGTCCCCTACGTGCTGGTGATGCGGAAACTCGAGGGGCACTTGTCCATCACCACCGATGATCACCGTGGTGGGCGCCTTGCCGCCGAGCACCTGCTGGGGCTGGGTCACCGGCGGGTTGGTGTCATCGCGGGGGATCTGCTGGCCAGCACCGGCATCGAACGCACCGAGGGGTTCCGGCGGGCG
Source organism: Arthrobacter sp. Br18 (assembly GCF_000520555.1). Classification (GTDB taxonomy): domain Bacteria; phylum Actinomycetota; class Actinomycetes; order Actinomycetales; family Micrococcaceae; genus Arthrobacter_D. Next base: position 81,699 of record NZ_KI914868.1, read on the forward strand.
TTCGAGGCGGCGGGTTATCCGATCGATGACCGGTACGTCATCAGTTCCGGTTTCGACACCAGGGGCGGTCTGGCTGCCGGGACGCAGCTGATGAAGCTGGCCGAACCTCCCACCGCGATCTTCGCGGTGAACGACTTCATTGCCCTGGGCGCCATGGGTGCGATCCGCGACGCCGGCAGGAAGCTGCGGGAGGATGTGGCGCTGGTGGGGTACAACGACATCGACCTCGCGGCAACCCTGCCCGTCCCGCTGACTTCAGTGCGATCGGAGCTGGGCGAGATGGGCAGGCTCAGTGTCCAAGCACTGCTGCAGCGAATGGAGGGTTCATCAGCGGAGTCGGTCCTGCTCCCACCGGTGCTGGTGCCCCGAGCGACGACGGTCGGCTAGCAGTCTCGCCTCCGGGAGCGAGCAGTTGATGCTGCGACGGAGCGCTACGCAACCTCCCGGGCGCGGGCCCGCTCTACGACGTTCTGGGCCGGAAGCGGCGAATGCTGTACACGATGAACGCGGCGGCGAGGAGCCCCGAGAGGATGAGGCTCGAGCCCACACTCCAGCCGCCGGGCAGCCACCAGCGCTCGCCGAGCGGCCACCAGCTCGGCATCGGCGGCTGCAGGCCCCAGAGGACCCCGAGCGCTATGAGGACAAGCGCACCGCCGAAGCTCAGGGCAATATTCCGCTTGGACTTCACCCCCTGCGCGGCCGCGGCGAACGCCTTCGTCTTGACGGGCTGCAGCCACTTCCGAGCCCACTCGTACTGCTGCGCGAGGAGGGTCAGCCCGGCAACGAGCGCCAGGAGTCCCGGGCCAGGAAGGACCAGTGCGGCGAGACCGATCAGCACGAGAGTCCATCCCAGCACCAATCCGACCACGCGGCCGACCCCGTGTGGCTTGGTTCGTCCGCCGAATCTGGCCATGACGATGTGCCTTCCCGTCTGCTTCTCCCCCGATCATCCTGCCCGCTGGGCTGGAACTCCCACAACGTAAATCTTCGACGGCTGGAGCAAACGCCCTCGGGGTGGGTCGGATCCCGCCAGCTTCATTCGTCGGATTGGATGGCGGAAGAACGCCGGCCATGATCTTGCACCTTTCGATCAGGCGACCGTCATCGACCCCTGATCCGTGGCTTCCAGGTGCGTTTACGAAACGCACGGCATTTTCTTCATAGTCGATTTACGGTTAGTGCTGCAGCTCACGAAACCGTTTACGTAAACCGTTCGCGTAACGCCTCAGAGGGGAGGAACCATGACGACTATCCGGGATGTCGCCAAGCAGGCCGGGGTCTCCCCCGCCACGGTCTCCCGCGTCGTCAACGGTCTCGTCGGATACTCGGACGAGACACGCAAACGGGTGGAAGACGCCGTGCTGCGGCTCAACTACGAGCCCGATTCGCTCGCCCGGACACTCAAGACGCGCCAGACCTCCGTCATCGGCCTGCTCGCCCCGATGGTGTCCGACGCCCTGGCCTCCCAGGTGATGCGCGGCGTCGAAGACGCCGCGCGCGAGCACGGCTACGCCGTCATGCTCGGCCGTACCGGCCTGAAGTCGGCCTACATCGCGGGCTACCTCCGGACGCTGCGCACCTACCGGGCCGCCGGTGTCATCCTCATCTCTGCCGTCATCACTCACGACATGCGTCAACTCCTCGGCCCGGCGATCCCCATCATCTCCGTGGCGATCAGTGACAAGTCGGGGTCGCCGAGCGTCGCGATCAATGACGAACTTGCCGCCTACGACGCCACGCGGTATCTCCTCAAGCTCGGCCATCGGCGGATCGGACTGCTCGCGGGCGATCCGGTGTCCATCTTCGTCGCCCGGCCCCGCCGGCGCGGCTACGAGCGCGCCATGGCCGAAGCCGGCTGCAGCCCGGTGATCGCGGAGGGCACGTTCTTCTACGAGAGCGGAGCACCCGGCCTCGAGGAACTGCTGCGGCAGGAGCCCGAGCTCACGGCCGTCTTCGCCATGAGCGATGAAATGGGTGCCGCGGTCGTCAACGAACTCCAGAAGCGTGGCCGCAGGGTTCCCGAGGACGTCTCCGTCCTCGGCTTCGACAACACCTCGACTTCCCAGCACGTCCATCCGCCCCTCAGCACCATCGCGCAGCCGCTCGAGGACATGGGACAAATGGCCGTGAAGAAGCTTCTTCGATCCCGTGACCTCGGGCCGAGGATCATGCCGCACCGCCTCATCGAACGCGGATCGACGGCGGCACCGCGGGCCGGTTCCCAGCGGCAGCACCAAGTATCACCTGCAGAACAAAAACAATCACCAAGGAGCACTACATGAGGCAACGTCGCCACACCCGGCACATTCTTTCCACCACCGCAGCACTCACGATCTCGGCCCTCGCTCTGACGGGTTGCGGCGGCGGCAGCGGAGAGGCTGCACCCGAGTCCTCGCAGGGCGCAGCCGCATCCGAAGCCGAATTCGAGGGGCGCGGTCCCATCAACTACGTCTCCTCGCGTGACGCCTCCGGAGCTGCCCAGGACAGCCTCGACAAATGGAACGCCGAGCACCCCGATGAGCAGGTCACCCTCATCGAACTGCCGGATTCTGCGGACCAGCAGCGCCAGCAACTGATCCAGAACGCGCAGATCGAATCGGACACCTTCAGCGTGCTCAACCTCGACGTCGTCTGGACCTCCGAGTTCGCGGCGAACCGCTGGATCCTGCCCCTGCCCGACGATGCGCTGCCCACCGACACCATGATTCCCGCGACGGTCAATGCCGCGTCCTACCGCGACACACTCTATGGAGCCCCCTATTACACGGACGGCGCACTGCTCTACCACCGCACCGATCTCCTGCAGGCGGCGGGAATCGATGCACCACCTGGGACCTGGGACGAGATGGAAGCGGCCTGTGACGCCGTCCTGGCGCTTCCCGAAGCCGAGGGGATGTCCTGCTATGCGGGCCAGTTCGACAAGAACGAGGCACTCACCGTGAACTTCACCGAAGCCGTCGCTTCGGCGGGCGGTGCCGTGTACGACGACGAAGGCAATCCGACAGTCGATACCCCCGAAGCCCTGGCCGGCCTCACCCAGCTGAGCGATGCCTTCACGGACGGCCTCGTTCCGAGCGACGCCATCACATACCTCGAGGAGCAGGGACGCCGTGCTTTCCAGGACGGGGATGTGGTGTTCCTGCGCAACTGGCCGTTCGTCTACGCCTCCCTGACCGCCACCGACGGCTCCAGCCAGGTGGTGGACAAGTTCGGCATCAGCTCGGTACCGGGTATCGGAGAGAACCCCGGCGTCTCCACGCTCGGCGGACGCAACCTCGCCGTCTCGCCGTTCACCACGAACAAGGCCACGGCCCTGGATTTCATCAAGTTCTTCACCAGCGAAGAGGAATCCCGTGCACGGCTCGACAAGAGCTCGCGTGCTCCGGTCTACGCCTCACTTCTCGAGGACCCCGCCGTCGTCGAGCAGCGGCCCTTCTACCCCACGCTGCTCGAATCGCTTGAAAACGCCCAGCCCCGCCCGAAGGTCGTCCAGTACGGCGCCACCACAACGGCTATCCAGGAAGAGGCGTACGCGGCGCTGACCGGCGAGAAGGATGCCGAGGCTGCGCTTGCCGACATGCAGGCGAAGCTCGAGGAACTGTCCGCCGAGTAACTCCCCTGGTGTCCGCCCGGGCTCGCCCGGGCGGACACCACCCGCCTTCGAACCTGCTTCCCAGTGAGGACCCCATGAGTACGAGAACCGCCGCGGCTTCGCGGCCGACCCCGGACACCCGGCCGCCCGGACGGAAGAAATCCGGTAAGCGCTCGGCAGGCGAAGGCCGGATGGCCGCGATGCTCCTCTCACCAACCCTGCTGGTGCTCGCACTCGTGATCGCGTACCCCCTGGTCTCGGCGCTGTACCAATCGATGTTCCGTGAGCAGTCAGGCCTCGATGCCAGCGGCTTCGTCGCCGAGGGCGAGATCTTCGTCGGGCTCGGCAACTACACCGATCTCTTCGTCGGTGAGTCGGGCGCCCGTTTCCTCAACGCTTTCGGGAACACCACCTTCTTCACCGTCACCACGGTCGCGCTCGAGACGGTCCTGGGGCTCTGCCTCGCCCTGGCGATGAACCGGGCCTTCCGGGGCCGAAGCTTCCTCCGGGCGAGCATCCTGATCCCCTGGGCCATCCCCACTGCCGTCTCCGGGCTGCTCTGGCGGTGGATCTTCCAGTCGGACGGTATCGCCAACAGCCTCATCGGCAGTGAGATCCTCTGGACCGCCGAAGGCCTGACCGCGAAGATGGCCGTCATCATCGCCGAAGTCTGGAAGACCGCCCCCTTCATCGGACTCCTCGTCCTCGCGGGCATGCAGATCATTCCGGAGGAGATCTATGAGGCGGCGAAGATCGACGGTGCGGGCTTCTGGCGCCAGTTCCGTTCGATCACCCTTCCCCTCGTGAAGCCCACGCTTCTCGTCGCCGTCCTGTTCCGCCTCCTCGACGCACTGCGGATGTTCGACCTCCCGTTCGTGCTCATCGGTCCCGGCAAGGAATCGGTCGAAACGCTCTCGATGCTCGCGTGGGACGAGTCGAACCAGCTCCGCTACGGCTCGGCGTCGGCCTTCGCGATCATCCTGTTCCTCTACGTGGCGCTCGTTGCCATCGTCTTCGTCAAGCTCCTCGGCGCGGACGTCGCCGGGACCAAAGAGGTGCGGGCACTGCGCCGGGCCACCCGCACCCGAAAGGCCAAGGCACTCTGATGACCCAGATTCCCGTCCTCACTCCCGTGGAAACACCGGATGACGCCCCCCAGCGCGTGGCATGGAAACGTGGCTGGAAGTCCTACTCCGTGTACCTGGGCCTCGCCGCGATCCTCGTGTACTGCCTGGCGCCGTTCTACTGGATGCTCGTGTCGAGCTTCCGCCGGACGGCTGATATCTTCGACAACACCCTGCTTCCCCAGCCGTTCTCGGCCGAGAACTACATCAAGGTCTTCGACGGCTCCACCCTGTTCGGGCAGGCACTGCTCAACAGCCTGATCGTGGCCGGTGTGACGACGGCGGCGGCCCTGGTGCTGGGCATCTTCGCGGCTTACGCCATATCGCGGCTCAACTTCCGGTTCAAGTCGGTGATCCTCGGCGTCATCATCGCAACATCGATGTTCCCCGGGATCTCCGTCGTCGTGCCGTTGCTGCGGCTCTTCACCGATATCGGCTGGATCAACACCTACCAGGCCATGATCGTGCCAAACCTGTCCTTCGCCATTCCGCTGGCCGTGTGGAATCTGACCACCTTCATGAAGGCGCTGCCGTTCGATCTCGAGGAAGCCGCCATGATCGACGGCTGCAGCAAATGGCAGGCGTTCCGAAAGGTCCTGCTGCCCCTGGCCGCGCCGGGCGTCTTCACCACCGCGATCCTGACCTTCATCCACAGCTGGAACGAGTTCATCATCGCCCTGTCCATGGTGAATGATCCGACGGTCCAGACCGCCACGGTTGCGATCTCCAAGTTCACCGGTGCCACCGAGTTCCAGGCGCCGTTCGGCGAGCAGATGGCGGCCGGCGTGATCGTCACCATCCCTCTCGTGATCATGGTGCTGATCTTCCAGCGCCGCATCGTCGAGGGACTCACCTCCGGAGCCACCAAGTGAGTGGTTCCTGGTGGGAATCGGCGGTCATTTACCAGGTGTATCCGCGGTCGTTCGCGGACGGGGACGGCGACGGCGTGGGAGACCTCACGGGCCTCCTCGCCCGCCTGCCGTACATCGCCTCACTCGGCGTGGACGGTCTGTGGATGACGCCGTTCCAGCCCTCGCCCCAGGTGGACCAGGGCTACGACGTCAGCGACTACTGCGGTGTCGATCCGCTCTTCGGCACCCTGGAGCAGTTCGACCAGGTGCTTGACCTCGCACATTCGCTGGGGCTGCGCGTCCTGCTCGACGTCGTCCCGAACCACTGCTCGTCCGAGCACCCGCTGTTCCGGCAGG
>NZ_KI914868.1:87722-96932 GCF_000520555.1 Arthrobacter sp. Br18
GCCGCTCCCGGTTCGCCTGAGCGGGCGATGTTTCACTTCGAGGAAGGGCCCGACGATGGCACTCCCCCGAACAACTGGCAGAGCGTTTTCGGTGGGTCGGCGTGGAGCCGCGTGCACCCGGACTCGGCCACGGACCGGCAGTGGTATCTCCACCTGTTCTCCCCCGCGCAGCCCGACTGGAACTGGCGCAACCCCGCGGTGGGTGACTACTTCGAGGGCGTACTGCGGTTCTGGTTCGATCGGGGCGTGGACGGGCTGCGCATCGACGTCGCGCATGCCCTTTTCAAGGCCGACGGCCTTCCCGATGCACCCACCGCCGGTGCCGTCGTCGACGGGCTGCGGTCCAATCCGCAGGTGTCGGATCAGGAGGAGGTCCACGCGGTGTACCGGCGGTGGCGGACGCTCACGAACTCCTACACCCCGGAGCGTGTCCTCGTGGGCGAGGTCAACCTCGAACCGCATCGCGCCGCCCGGTACACGCGCGGCGACGAGATGCACCAGGCGTTCGCCTTTTCCTTCGTTCGCCTCATCTGGGACGCCGCGGCCTGGGCTTCCGTGGGGCGCGAGCTCGAGGCGGCACGGCGGGAGCACGGCGCCGCCCCCACCTGGGCGCTCGAGAACCATGACATCGTCCGCTCGGCAACGCGCTTCGGTGGCGGCAGTCGAGGTACCGCGCGGGCCCGGGCCGGCCTGCTCGCACTCCTCGGCCTCCCCGGCGGCGCCTATATCTACCAGGGTCAGGAACTCGGTCTGCCCGAGGTGGATGTGCCGCTTGCAGCCCGCGTCGACCCTATGTGGGCGCGGGGCGGAGTTTCACGCGACGGTGCACGAATCCCCCTTCCGTGGACGGCTTCGGCGGAATCCTCCCACGGTTTCTCGCTGACCGCACCGGCGTCCGACCCGTGGCTCCCCCAGCCGGCGTCGTGGGGGTCCTCCGCCGTCGAAGTGCATCGGGAGGATCCGGAGTCGACGCTCCGGCTGGTCGTCTCCGCGCTCGAGCTGCGGCGGCAACTCGCCACCAAGGGCATCTTCACCCGGGACGACGGCGGGACCTGGAGGGTGGAAGACGGGAACCTGCTCATCTGCGAGCGCGGACCGGAGTTTTTCGTCGCCGTCGCCATGGGTGATGGGCCCGCGCGGTTGCCCGCGGGCTCGGTGCTCATTAGCGCTGCACCCCAGGCGGTGGAGGGCTGGCTGGAGCCGGACAATGCGGCGTGGGTGCTGCGGAACTGACCGCCAGATATGGAGCTTGTCCGCCTCCCCGCTGTGGCAGGAATGGCGCAGCGGGGTTGACTGAGATAACGAAGTGATAAAGAGTGGCGAGGATCGGGAGAATAATCAGTCGAAATGCAGACAATCTCAGGGGGATGCATGACGAACTCAAAAAATCGCAATCACTCCATTTTTATAGGTTTCATTCTGCTCACGGAGGGTATGACCCTTCTGCTGTCCATTCCTGACAGTGTTCTCGAGCAGGGTGATGATGCGACTCGAACGTGGCTTGCCGAGAGGAACGCTGCAGGAGAGTCGGGCGGAGAGACGGTCCAGCCCATGGCAAACGTCTTCAGCTGTGCTGGGGCCATCGCCGTCGCCATTGCGGGCGTTGCTCTCCCCGCTGCCAAGATTCTCAAGATCAAGAAGTTGGCGAACGAGTTGGGAGGAGTTTCTGAAGCGGTGCAGCTGCTGTGGGGCGCCAGTTTCAAATACGAAAAGATGCAAGCCGCGGGCGGCGCCCTTGCGGCCCTCGGAGCCGAGCTCCTCGGTATCGCCGCAATTCAGAATGAATGCTTCGAATAAACAAGGATCGTAAAGGACTGAACTTATGAAAATGGCAATTAGTTCCTCAGCCGCAGTTCTCGCTATAGCTGCCATCGTCGTTGGTTTCGTGTTCGATGAATTGGTAATCGGTCTCGCCCTGGCCGGCCTCGCGTTGGTGGTATGGGCCGCATCGACAAGTGTTATCGGCAATATCGGTGGTTTCGGGAAATCAGCCAAAGTCGCTGACCCCGATGCCGTTCGGCAATATCGATCGGAGCACCCAGGCGCATCGATTGCAGACGCATTGCGTGCAGCAGAGACGAAGTAGCAGTGCCTCCCATCATGGCCCGCGAGTCACGAGAGGGTAGGACTCGACGTTGCGGACCAGCGAAGCGTTTCGATGCGTTCGTGACGCCGACGCCGGGTAACGGGGATGACGCAGGCGCTGATCCTGGCCTGTCGATGAGTTCCTCGAGCAGTCGGGCTTCGATCGATGTCCGCCTGTTCTGACCCGGCGCTGCGGGGCTGATCATGGGCATCCACATCGGCACCTCCGGCTGGAGCTACGACCACTGGAACGACGTCGTCTATCCGGCCGGAACTGCCTCCAGCAAACGGCTCGGCTACTACGTCCAGCGCTTCGGCACCGTGGAGCTCAACGCGAGCTTCTACCGCTGGCCCCGCGACACCGCGTTCGCCAGCTGGCGCAGGAGGCTTCCCGAGGGCTTCCTCCTCTCGGTCAAGGCACCCCGCGGGCTCACCCACGGGAAGAAGCTGTACCAGCCCGACGTCTGGGTGGAGCGCATCGTCCGCTGCTGGCACGAGCTCGGCGACAAGCGCGCCATCCTGCTCGTCCAGCTCCCTCCTGGTTTGGCGCGGGATGACGCGCGGATCGACTACTTCCTCGGTCTCCTGCCCGACTGGATCCGGGTCGCCGTCGAATTCCGCCACGACAGCTGGAACGACGACGCCGTGTACGCACTGCTGGAGCGCCACGGTGCGGCGTACTGCGTGATGAGCGGCGCGAACCTGCCGTGCGTCCTGCGCGCCACCGCGCCGTTCGTCTACCTGCGGATGCACGGGCCAGACTCCGAGTACCTCTACGGCGGCTCCTACTCCGACCAGGACCTGCACTGGTGGGCGAACCGGATCCGCGAATGGCAGGGCGCGGGCAAGGACATCTACGTGTACTTCAACAACGACGGCGGCGGGAACGCGGTGCGGAACGCCGACACCCTGAGGTCCATCCTCGGCGACGGGTAACATGCGCTCAGCTTGCTGGCCAGCCACTACGCTCAGGAAGGGGTTGGCTCGCAGATTGCCGGCGATCAGGGCTGGCGACGGCCCGCCGGATAGGGAGTATTCGTGGGTGGGGTTCTCCAGGGCTTCCTCGTCATCGCGGCAGTGATCGGCGTCGGCTTCTGCCTTGGCAAGCTTGGCGTTCTCGGCCGCGGCGCCCAGGAAGTGCTGTCACGGCTGGTCTTCTTCGCCGGCACGCCGGCCCTGCTGTTCGTCACCCTGATCTCGGCTGATCTGGCGGACGTCGTGTCGCCGACCCTGGCGGTCACCGCCATTTCCACCACGCTGGTCGCGTTCATCTACGCGGGCATTGCGCACTGGGCGCTGAAACGGAGCACGGGAGACACCGTGATCGGCGCGCTGTCGTCGTCGTACGTGAATGCCGGCAACCTCGGCATTCCCATCACGGTGTTCGTCTTCGGGAACGCGGCCCTCGTGGCGCCCGTCATGCTGTTCCAGGTGGTGGTGGTCGCGCCCGTTGCCTACGCGATCCTGGACATCAACGCGAAAATTTCCGAGTCGGTGGGCAAGCGCCTCCTGCGTCCGCTGCGGAATCCCATCACTATCGGCAGTTTTCTCGGGATGGCAGTATCCGGGACAGGAATCACTGTTCCTCCGCTTCTCCTTGAACCGGTCGAGCTCGTCGCCGGCGTCGCCGTGCCGGGTGCGCTGATTGCATTCGGTCTCTCTCTTGCGGCGGGCTTGCGGACGGCCCAGCCTGTTTCCGCCGTCGACCTCAGTCTGGTGACGTTTCTCAAACTCGTTGTCCACCCTGCGCTGGCGTTCCTTGTCGGGCGCTTCGTCTTCGGGATGGAGGCTGTTCCGCTGCTCGCGGTCACCCTTTTCGCTGCCCTGCCGACGGCGCAGAATGTGCTCATTGCGGCGATCCGGTACGACCGCGGGAGAGGCATCGCGCGTCAAGCCGCCCTCGTGACGACGGCGCTGTCGGTCCTGCCGATGATCGCGATCGTGGCGCTGGTGGATGTGCCGGGCTTCTGACGGGCCGGCTTTTCCGATGGACTGGCCCGAGGTTGTGCAAATCCTGACCCAATCCTGCTGGTCTCACGGGCCCGGATGCGCGGATTCGCTGCCGGTTGACCGGTAGATTTCGAACAGCGATAGCACTATGGGGGGAAATCCGTTGGAAGAACTGCAGACGGCATGACGGCTGGGGAAACTTTATCACCGGCCGTGCAAGAAAACGTCGGGCTTCCCCGGGGACCGCTCAGCGAGCGAATCCCCGGTCAAGCTGTCATCGAGGAGCTTCTTGCGTGCCACCAGTTCGATCCTCCCCGCGGTCGGGTGGGTCGGCTATTCGGCGCCCGTCCACTCGGGACCCAGAGCACTCCCTGGTATTGGGGCGCACTTGGCGAACAGGAGGTCGGTCGGATCCTTGCGTCGCTCGGGCCGGAGTGGACCGTGCTGCATGCTGTGCCGGTCGGCAACAGATCCTCGGACATCGATCATGTAATTATCGGGCCCACCGGCATTGTCACGCTGAACACCAAGCGGCATGCCGATCAGCCGGTCTGGACGGCGAGAACCACCTTCATGGTCTCCGGCAAACGGCAGCCTCACATCCACAACTCGGTGTACGAGGCGGATCGCGCCGCAAAGTTGCTTTCACGTTCGGTCGGCCGCGATCTGCAGGTCACTGCCGCCATTGTGGTTGTGGGTGCAAAGAGTGTGACGGTGAAGGAAAAACACCAGACGGTAGCAGTCCTCACCCCGCGTCAGCTACTGCGCTGGCTGACGCGTCGTCCTTCAACCCTGACGCCGCAGCAGGTCGCCATCGTTTCCGCTGCCGCTGTTCTTCCCGAGACCTGGAAGCGCGACCCGCCAATCCTCCAGGAACCGGCAAGCATCGCCGTTGCGTTCGACTCGCTGCGCCGCGCCATAGACCAGGCGCGGCGACGGCGGGTCGGCTGGGTGCTCACCATGCTCGTGACAGTCCTCGGCATATTATCCGGGGCGCTTCCGACCCTTCTTGCAGGCCTGTTCCTCCTGCTCGAGCCGTCCTGACTTTCCGCTCCCGCCTCACCCACAATCCCCGCCAATGGAGGAATTCCGGTTGCTGTACTTTCCATCGAAGAACACCGCGGCGCATGTGCCTGCCCCCGTAGATGTGACCCGGCTGCGTCAACTGCTCGACAACGATATTTGGGCCTTCAGTAACTGCCGCGTCGATGCTCCAGGATTGCCGGTCGCCGAGGTCGACTGGCTCTTCTACAATGCGGCGAAAGGGACCTTCATCCTGTGCGAATGGAAAAGGTACCCGCACGCAGTTTCTCAGGTAGCCGACACGGGCGCGCCGTGGACCTTGGGAAACGGGGCCAGCGTTCCGAATCCACTTGAACAGGTGGCGCGGCAGCTCGACGCGATCCGCCGCGTGCTGCGGGGATCCCTCCGCGAAACCTTCTTTCCCGACGTCGGCCTGCTGGCGGTAAACCCGTTCCAGAGTGTCTACTCTCCTCAGATCGGCGCGGCGACCGTCCAGGAGCGGCTTCGGTTCGGCAAGGTGTTCGGATCGCTGGAGGATCTCGCGCAGACAGTCTCAACGCGATTTAGCCCTGTGCCGCTTCTCGTGCCCGACGACGACAGGCTACGCCTCGCGGAGATGCTCGCGGAGGAGTTCCGGTGCGCGGTGTCCCAGGGTGTGACGAAGAAGCTCGGAGCGGGCGCACCACTGGCGGGAGTGAACGCAGACCGGCGGATGAGGGAGATCCATCTTGAGCTAGCGGCGCTTCACACCGAACTGGCCGGCCTCCTGCAGGTGCCTGCAACAGTTCGGCCGGCACCTCAAGTGGCTGTCCCCATCCCACCGCGTCCCCCAGAAACAGAAAAGAAGCCCGCCGTCGTGGTTCAAGCATCGGCAACGCAGGCGAAATTGACCAAACATCAACGGATGAAGCGCCATGTGGATCGTTTTCTACCCAGCGCCGATTTGACGCAGGTGGCTAAAACGGGCGCCCTTAAATCGGCATGGCTCGCTGCATTGACGGATTCCGACCTGCACCTGAAGGAGGGTGTCAGTGCGGCCCTGTTCGGCGCGGTGGCAGGGCCGCACTTCAGCGATAGCAGCTCCTTCAAACAGCTCCTCGGCACGGGCCTGCCGGCATGGTGCCTTGCCCAGGCTCACGAAGCAGGGTTGAAGGCCAGCATGCAGAAGGGCGCTTCAGGGCAGATCCGGCTCTCGAAGCCTCGCGTGCAGGCAGCGTCCAGTGATGCTGCGCTGGGCTAAGAAGTGGACTTAAGCACTTGCTCCCTGAGCGACGTATCTCCACGGGTGAAAGCACAACGAATCACCACCACTCGTGGCTGCACTCGGCGTTCTGGCATTGCCACTTCGGAACGCCGAACTCGACCCGCCCGGTCCTCGGGTACACCCGCTGCTCCGGCGTGATGCAGCACCCGGCAAACACCGTTTCCGGCGATTCTTCCTGCGCCTCCGAGGTCATCATTCCATAGGCGATCGGCCATGATTTGCTTCCGCAGACGGGACAGTCGCGGAGGCGCTTGCGCGTCGTCCCTCGCTCTTTGGTGGTCATCCGCCCACCCTATGCTTTCGCTCAGACAACCGCTCAGCGGACCATCGCTGAAACTTTTTGTAACTCATATCCGTCGGTCCACGACTGCCAGGTGACGCGCCGCGACAGCGGGGGGAATGCTACGAGGCCCGGATGAGCCCGCCGTCGTCGATCCGCAGCTTGCCGGCTTTCACGGCATCGCGCATTGCATCCTCAAGCCGCTCCCCGATCCCGGTGGTGACCCTGATCCCACCGAAGGAGCGAACCGTCTGCCGCTTGAGCTCCTCGAGCCGAATACCCGCCGCCGCATGGCACACGTCCACCATCGCATTGGCAATCTCGACCTTGCTGACATGCTCGATCTTCCGGTCCGTCTCCAGTCCGTTCTCCCGGTAGCCGTCCCAGGTCAACGCGTCCCGTCCCGAAGGCCAGACGAACGAGTCCGCATCCACCCTGTACTTCCGGCGATCGACCAGAGCGAGGACGGAGCCGGCCCGCTGGTTGTTCACCTTGTTCAGCGTGAATTCCGCGCACACCAGCTTTGCCAGCCGGACCGTGTGGATCGGGCCTTCCGCTTCGACGATCTGCTCGACGACGGCAGTAACCAGCGCCCGCGACGTCGAGGACGAGGACGAGGACGAGGACGAGGACGAGGACGATCTCAGCGTATCCAGCACGTCGATGCCGCCCGTCCCCCGAACGGTCCACGCGACATACTTGCTGACCTTGGCATCGATCACCGTCGCCGACGGCGCACCACGCACGGCGGTGAACTCGGGAAACAGCGCCTCGTCCTCCCCCGCTTCAGTCCTGTTGGCTGCCGTCTCCGGCACCGACTCCGGCGCCTCAACCCGGACCTCGACCGGCGGAACCTCAGCCCCGACAGTGGAAATCCCCTGGGCCACTTCCACCAGCCTCCCCACCACGGTGTCCGCGTCGGCCAGCCACTCCGGCAGCCACACCCGCTCCACGGCCGGCCAGCGCAGCATGCGCGACAGCACATCCGAGGGCAGTCCGTCCCGATCTCCGGCAGTCCCCCGCGCCGCCCATGCGGGCGAGTCCAGCAGCACGGCCATCACCGGCCGCTCGGGCGCATCGGGCAGGGCGACGCTGAGGTCCACCTTGAAATCGGAAAGCCCGACGTCGGTGGTCACCAGCAGGCCCCGCTCGCGCAGGGCCCCCGCGATCTGTTCCCGGTGCCGGTCCACGGCGGGTTTGCGGCGCCCGTCGAACGGCAGCGCTCCGGTGCCGTGGGCGGCGAGCTCGAGGTAGCTCCGAAGGTGCTTGATGCCCACGGAGGAGGTTTCCTCAGCGCGCAGGTCCGACGGATCGAAGCTGGAGAACACGATGACCTGGCGGCGCGCACGCGTGACCGCGACGTTGAGCCGCCGCTCGCCGCCGCTGCGGTTCAGCGGCCCGAAGTTCAGGGGCAGGTAGCCGCGGTCGTTCTTGCTGAAACCGGTCGAGAAGAGGATGGTATCCCGCTCGTCCCCCTGCACATTTTCAAGGTTCTTGACGAAGAGGCCGTCGGCGGCGTCCAGGGCGTCTGCGACGCGGGGGTCGTCGGAGTCGCGCAGCAGCGATTCGATGAGGGCACGCTGCTGCAGGTTGAACGTGACCACGCCTATCGACGGATAGACACCCGGCGACGCCGCAAATCGGCGCTGGATCTCCCGGACCACCGTTTCGGCCTCCACAGGGTTGGTCCGCAGCAGCTTCCCCGCCCCCGACCGGTTGAACTGCCCGTCCACCCGGATGAAACTGATCCCGTAACCGTCGATGGCGGAACTCGCCGGACCGTGCACCGGAGCGGGAAAGGAGGAGAGTTTGCTGTCGTAGTACTGCTGATTGCTGAACGCGATCAGCGACTCGTCCTGGCTGCGGTAGTGCCAGGACAGCCACTGCCGCGGCACGCGCGCCAGCACGCATTCGGACAGGATGGACTCCTCGTCCTCCACCGTCTCGTTGGCGAGTTCGGTCTCCTCGTCCTTTTCCATCGTGGTTTCCGCGAACGAGGTGGGAGGCATCTGCTTGCTGTCACCCACGACGACGACGACGCGTCCCCGCCCCATTGCGCCGACGGCGTCGGCCACGCGGATCTGCGACGCCTCGTCGAAGACGACGAGGTCGAACAGGCCTGCTTTCGCCGGGAAGAACCTCGCGACGGAATCGGGGCTCACCAGCACGCAGGGCATGATTAGGGTAATGAGTTCGCCATACGTCTCGAGTAGCGGACGCACCCGCAGACCGCCTGATTTGTAGTTGAGCTGGCGCTGCAGTGAACCCATCTGGCCGGCCGTCGAACCGGCGTCGAACCGCCGTGCTTTCAGGACGTCGTCCGGGAGCGCGGTTCTCAGGTAGTCGCGGACGTGATGGGAACGGCCGGTGAAGCGTCCGATCATCTTTTCGTGACTTCGCGGCTCGAACCGATCAAGTCCCGTGGCAGCTGCGCGTTCCCGCTGCGACGCCAGGGCGAGCCCCCGCTCGAAAGCCCTGCCCGCGTCGTCGGAAGAGATGCGGCCCAGTTTCATCTGCTCCCGTGCGAGCTCCAGCCCGGCGGTCCGCAGCGGCTCAAGCTGCGCGAGAAAGGCAAGCCACCGTCGCAGCGACGGCACGCTCGGCTTGT